>NZ_JBFAYT010000009.1:321994-382724 GCF_040681455.1 Kribbella sp. NPDC051770
CGTGGTGCCGACCCGCCGGTCGAAACGGCTTACGAGGACCTCGTCGAACACCCCGCCCAGGATGTACGGCTCGTCGTACGCGAACCGCGCGGCGCGAACCCCTCGGGTTCGCGCCCTTTCTGTTGCTCTAGAGCGGAATGTTGCCGTGCCGCCCACGAACATGCTGGTCGGCCGCGGCGATCGCCGCGGCCAGCGCCGACCGCGTCCTGGCCGGCTCGACCACCTCGTCGACGACGCCGATCTGCCGGGCCCGCTCGATCCCGCCGGCGATCTTCTCGTGCTCGGCCGCCAGCTCGGCCTCGACCTGAGCCTTCAGCTCCGGCGCCACGTCGGCGAGTTTGCGCCGGTGCAAGATCCGGATCGCGGCCACCGCGCCCATCACGGCCACCTCGGCGCGCGGCCAGGCGAACACCCGGGTCGCGCCGAGCGAGCGCGCGTTCATCGCGATGTACGCGCCGCCGTACGTCTTGCGGGTCACCAGCGTCACCCGCGGCACGACCGACTCGGCGAACGCGTGCAGGAGCTTGGCTCCTCGCCGTACGACGCCGTCCCATTCCTGACCGACCCCCGGCAGGTACCCCGGGACGTCGACCAGCACGACCAGCGGCACCCCGAACGCGTCGCACATCCGGACGAACCGCGACGCCTTCTCCGCCGACAGCGCGTCCAGGCAGCCGCCGAGCCGCAGCGGGTTGTTCGCGATCACGCCGACCGTGCGGCCGCCGAGCCGGCCGAGCGTGGTGACGATGTTCGGCGCCCAGCGCTGGTGCAGCTCGACGCCGGAATCCTCGTCGAGCACACCGCCGACCAGCGGGTGCACGTCGTACGCGCGCTTGGCCGACTCCGGCAGCAGGCCGGACAGGTCGGTGTCGGAGACGTCGCCGGAGACCTCGCCCTGGTTCGCGAACAGATCGGCCAGCCGGCGGGCCTGCTCGATCGCGGCGGCCTCGGTGTCGGTGGTGATGTGGACGACGCCGGAGCGCCGCCCGTGCGGCTCGGGACCACCGAGGCGCAGCATGTCGACGTCCTCGCCGGTGACCGAGCGGACCACGTCCGGCCCGGTGACGAAGATCCGGCCCTCCGGCCCGAGGATCACCACGTCGGTCAGCGCCGGCCCGTACGCCGCACCGCCCGCGGCCGGGCCGAGCACGACGGAGATCTGCGGGATCTTGCCCGAGGCCTGCGTCATCGCGTAGAAGATCTTGCCGACCGCGTGCAGGCTGAGCACACCCTCGGCGAGCCGGGCGCCGCCGGAGTGCCACAGCCCGATGATCGGCAGCTCCTCGCGCCGGGCCACCTCGTACGCCGTACAGACGACCTCGCAGCCCTCGTCGCCCATCGCGCCACCCATCACGGTGGCGTCGGAGCAGAAGGCGACCACGGGCGCGCCCGCGATCGTGCCGCGGACGGCGAGCATGCCGGACAGGTCGTCGGGCGTGATCAGCTCGAGCGATCCGGGGTCGAGCAGGTTCGTCAGCCGGGTGTGCGGGTTGCGCGGATCGAGCTCGCGCGGCAGTTTCGCCGGCTTCGCAGGGGCAGTGGTCATGGCCATCTCCAGGGGATCAGCTAGCGAAACTGCCTGCGGGGGAGCCGGGCCCGGAGGCCCGGCTCACTACTCAGACCGACTTGAACGCGAGGGCGACGTTGTGGCCGCCGAAGCCGAACGAGTTGTTCAGCGCCGCGATGTCGCCGTCGGCCAGCTTGCGCTGCTCGGTGGCGATGTCGAGGTCGACGCCGTCGTCCACCTTGTCCAGGTTGATCGTCGGCGGTACGACGCGGTGGTGCAGCGCCAGCACCGTGGCGATCGACTCGACCGCACCGGCCGCGCCGAGCAGGTGACCGACCATCGACTTCGGCGCGGTCGCGATCGCGTGGTCGGTCGCGCTGCCGAGCGCCTTGCGGATCGCGATCGCCTCGGCGACGTCACCGGTCGGCGTGGAGGTCGCGTGCGCGTTGATGTGCACGATGTCCCCGGCGGCCAGGTCGCCCTCGCGCAGCGCCATCAGCATCGCGCGCTCGGCGCCCGAACCGGTCGGGTCCGGCTGCACGATGTCGTGGCCGTCGGCGGTGATCCCGGAGCCGGCGAACTCGGCGTAGATCTTCGCGCCGCGGGCGACCGCGTGCTCGTAGGTCTCCAGGACCAGGACGCCGGCGCCCTCGCCGAGCAGGAAGCCGTCGCGGTCGACGTCCCACGGACGCGACGCGCGCTCCGGGTCGTCGTTGCGCTTGCTGAGCGCCATCATCTGGCCGAACGCGGCCAGCGGCAGCCCGGCGATCGACCCCTCGGCGCCACCGGCGACGACGATGTCGGCGCGGCCGAGCCGGATCTGGTCGGCGGCCAGCGAGATCGCCTCGTTGCTGGAGGCGCAGGCCGAGACCGGGGTCTGGACACCGGCCAGCGCGCCGAGCTCGAGACCGACGTTCGCGGCGGCGGAGTTCGGCATCAGCATCGGGATCGCCAGCGGCGAGACCCGGCGCGGGCCGTTGCGCAGGGCGTCGTAGTTGGTCAGCGTGGTGAGCAGGCCGCCGATACCGGTCGCGATCGCGACGCCCAGGCGGGTCTTGTCCAGCTCGACGTCGGCCAGGCCGGAGTCCTTCCAGGCCTCGCGGGCGGCGACGACGGCGAACTGCGCGTTGCGGTCCAGGCGACGGGCCTTGACCCGCTCGATGATCTCGGTCGGCTCGACCGCGGCCGGCGCCGCGATCTTCACCGGCAGTTCCTCGACCCAGTCGGCGGTCAGCAGCTTGGCGCCGGACCGGCCGGCCAGCAGGCCTTCCCAGGTACTGGCGACGTCGCCCCCGACCGGGGTCGTCGCTCCGAGCCCGGTGATCACGACTCGGGTCTTCGACATGGTTACCTCATCCTTCGGCGAGAGAACTGGGTGCGGGACGCCGGCGTACGGGCTCGGCGGTGGTGCGAGGGAGCCGGCCGGCGCTCACCGGACCCCGCGAGGGGCCGGTGAGCGCACACGGCCAGCACGATCGAGAAGGACTCGATCAGCCGTTCTGGGCGCGCTCGATGAACGCGACCGCGTCGCCGACGGTCTTCAGGTTCTTGACCTCGTCGTCGGGGATCTTCACGTCGAACTTCTCCTCGGCGGCCACCACGACCTCCACCATGGAGAGCGAGTCGACGTCGAGGTCGTCGGTGAAGGACTTGTCCAGCTGGACGTCCTCGACCGGGATCCCCGCGATCTCGTTGACGATCTCGGCGAGGTTGCTGCGGATCTCTTCGGTGCTGGCCATCTGTGTGGTTTCCCTTTCGGATTCTGCTACTGCTGGTACGCCGGGACCGGGGCCCCGGACATCTGAGGGGTACTACGGGATCCGGATCACCTGGCCGGCGTACACCAGCCCGGCCCCGAAGCCGATGATGAGCGCCAGGTCGCCGCTCTTCGCCTCGCCACTCTCGCGCATCGCACTGATCGCGAGCGGGATCGACGCGGCCGAGGTGTTGCCCTGGCGCTCGATGTCGCGGGCCACCTTGACGTGGTCGGGCAGCTTCAGCGAGCGGTGCATCGCGTCGGTGATCCGCATGTTCGCCTGGTGCGGCACGAACAGGTCCAGGTCGTCGGCGGTCACGCCGGCCACGTCCAGCGCCTGCTGCGCGGTCTTGGCCATCTCGAACGCCGCCCACCGGAAGACCGGGTTGCCGTCCATCGTCAGGTGCGGCCAGTTGAAGCTGCCGGCCGCCTCCTGCCAGGACTCCTTCTGGCTGATCAGCTCGTGCTGCGTGCCGTCGGAGCCCCACACCACCGGGCCGATACCCGGCTCGTCGGACGGACCGATCACGGCCGCGCCGGCGCCGTCGGCGAAGATGAACGCCGTACTGCGGTCGGTCCGGTCGGTGATGTCGCTGAGCCGCTCGACGCCGATCGCCAGCACGTACTTCGCGCTGCCGCCGCGGACCAGGTCACTGGCCATCGCGACGCCGTAGCAGAAGCCCGCGCAGGCGGCGGAGATGTCGAACGCGGCGGCGGTCGGGGCGCCGACCTCGACCGCGATCCGGGTCGCGATCGCCGGGGTCTGGTACAGGTGCGTGACGGTGGCGACCACGACGCAGCCGATCTGGGCCGGGTCGATGCCGGAGTCGCGCAGCGCCTCCTTGGCGGCCTCGACCGACATCATCAGCACGGTCTCGTCCGGCTCGGCCCAGCGCCGCTCGCAGATCCCGGACCGGGTCCGGATCCACTCGTCGCTGGAGTCGATCTGCTCCAGGATCACCGAGTTCGGCACGACCGTGCGCGGCCGGTACGAGCCGAGGCCCAGTACGGCGGTGTGCTGCGCACCCTGAACGGTGCTGATCGTGCCGGTCATGTCAGTTCCCTCCGCTGGGGTGCAACCGGACCAGCGGCTGACCGGGGGCGACCGGGTCGCCCTCCTCGACCAGCCACTCCACCACGATGCCGCCGTGCGGCGCGCGGACCTCGAGCTCGTCGCGCAGGCTCTTCACCGTCGCGACCACCTCGCCGGCCTCGACCGCGTCGCCGGTCTCCCGCTTGACCTGGGCCTCGCGGGTGAAGGTGCCCTTCATCGGTGCGACCAGCAGCCGCCAGGTCGGCGACGCGTCGATCTCCGACGGGCTGCCGTGCTTGTCGACGAACGCGCGCGCGTCGTCGAGCTGGTCCGGCGTCTTCAGCGCGAACGTCTCGACACCCTTCAGCGCCCGCTTCGCGATCCCGGTCAGCGTGCCGGCCGGGGTCATCTCCAGGATGCCGGTCACCTGCAGGTCGGCCATCGTCTGCATGCACAGGTCCCAGCGGACCGGCGCGTTGACCTGCTGGACCAGCCGCTGCAGGACGTCGCGGCCGTCGTGCACGACCTGGCCGTCGCGGTTCGAGATCAGCCGCGTCCGCGGGTCGTGCGTGGTGATCGAGTTGGCGTACCCGGCCAGGGTCTGGACGGCGGGCTCCATGTGCCGGGTGTGGAAGGCACCGGCCACCGACAGCGGGATCAGCCGGGCCTTGGCCGGCGGGTCCGCGGCCAGCGCGGCCAGCTCCTCGACGGTGCCCGCGGCAACGATCTGGCCGGGGCCGTTGTCGTTGGCCGGGGTCAGCCCGTACTGGTCGAGCTTGGCCAGGATCTCGTCCCGGTCGCCGCCCAGGACGGCGGTCATCGAGGTCGGGGTCAGCGCGGCCGCCGAGGCCATCGCCTTGCCGCGCTCGCGGACCAGGACCATCGCCTGCTCGGCGCTGATCACACCGGCGCCGACCGCCGCGGCGATCTCGCCGACGCTGTGCCCGGCCAGCGCGCCCATCTTCTGGAACGCGTCACCGGGGTGCGGGAAGACGGCCAGCGCGGCCAGCATGCTGGAGGCGACCAGCAGCGGCTGCGCGATCGCGGTGTCGCGGATGGTGTCCGCGTCGGCCTTGGTGCCGTAGTGGGCGAGGTCGAGACCGGCGACCGCGGACAGCCAGTGCAGCCGGTTCTCGAAGACTGGGTCCTCCAGCCACGGCTCGAGGAAACCTGGGGCTTGAGCGCCCTGACCGGGCGCGACGATGACGAGCACGTGACAACTCTCCCTGAGCCGAGCCGTTCGTGGGCCACGAAGCAGCACGAATTCTACTGCCTGGACTTTGTGGAGATCCTACAAAACGTGCGATCCGGGCTCGGGGTTGAGCAGGCGGCCCAGTGCCAGTGCGACACGTAACGTGAAAGCGTCGCGCGGGTTGCCCGGCGAGTAGCCCGTGATCTCGCCCACACGCTTCAGCCGGTACCGGACGGTATTGGCGTGGATGAACATCGTCCGGGCGGTCGCCTCGATCGATCCGCCGGAGTCGAGGTACGCGCTGACAGTGTCGAGCAGGACCCCGTCGCCCAACGTGAGCGGGCCGTAGACGTCGGTCGCGAGCTGCCGGCGGGCGTGACCGTCACCGGACAAGGAGCGCTCGGGCAACAGTTCGTCGGCCTGCACCGGTCGCGGAGCGCCCGGCCAGGCGGGAGCCGCGCGAAGTCCGGCGACGGCCGCGCGGGCCGACGTGACAGCCGACATCAGGTCCTTGACGACGGGCCCGACGACGATCGGGCCGGGCCCGAACCAGCCGGCCAGATTTTGTACGATCTCCACAGGTTTACTCGTACCACCGAGTACCACGACCAGCCGGTCGCCCTGCATCGCGCACAACGCGTCCGCACCGGCCTCCCGCGCCGCCGCCCGCACGGAGTCCGCGACGTTCGCCGTACCGGACTCACCTTCGAGCGCGCGCCCGACCACGACGGCGACCTCGGACGACCCACTGGCCCCGGTCCACCCGAGCGCCGAAGCCCGCGACCTGACCGACTCGTCCGCCTCCCCACGAATCACCGAGTCGACCACCAGCGCTTCCAGCCGAGCGTCCCACGCGCCGCGCATCTCAGCGGCCTGCGCGTAAACGGTCGCCGCCGCGAACGCCACCTCCCGCGCGTACCGCTGCATCGCCTCCCGCACCGCGGGCACGTCGTCCTCCGGCAGCAGATCCCCGATGGTGTTCTCGATCATCTCGATCGTCGTCCGCAGCAACTCCACCGTCTGGTGCAAACTGATCACCCGCGTGAACTCCCGCGGCGCCGACCCGAACATCCGCGTCGGCATCGACGAGTTCGCCTCCGGATCCCGAAACCAGTCCACGAACGCCGTGATCCCCGACTGCGCCACCAGCCCGATCCACGACCGATCCTGCGCCGAAAGCCTCCGAAACCAGGGCAACTCCTCATCCATCGCAGCCATCGCCGCAGTCGCCAGAGCGCCAGTCGCCCCCTGCAACCGCTCAGCCCGCGCCGCATGCCCCTTCACCTTCGCCACGCCCCGACGATAACCGCCGTGCGCCCGCGGGGCTGGCCCACGGCCACCACCCGACGATCAGCCGCAACCGTGCCGCCCCGACACGAAGCGCTACCCAGCCCACGGACCCCACCCGACGATCAGCCGCAACCGTGCCGCCCCGACACAGCGCCGTCACCGACCCAACTCGACGATCAGGTGCAACCCGCCGCCGTGACACGGAGCCGCCATCCGGCCCACGCACCCCAACCCGCCCAACCGCCGCCCACTCACCGCCAAGCGTCCGACACCCACCACTGACCAACCTCCACCGGACGCCTCGCCGCCCAGCGTGTCGACAGCGTGTCGCCGCCGCGGTGCTGGTTAGACAGTGGTGCATGTCGCGAGCCCCACGTCCCCCGCCTGCGCCAGACACCGCTCAGGCTGCGCCAGACACCGGGCTGCCCGACGTCCTCAGGCCGCCGCCCAGCGCCGCGAACTCCCGAGGCACCCTCCACGGACACGGCGATCAGGCGGACGCCCACCACCCACTAACCTCCGCCGCTCGCCCAGCTGCCCGGCGTGTCGACGGCGTGTCGTCGCCGCGCTGCTGGTTAGTGGGTGGTGCACGTCGCGAACCTGCTGGCCCGCCTGCAAGCGGGGACAAGCGCAGCCGCGCGTCGTACTGCCGGCGCGTCGACACCCACCACTGACCAACCACCGCCGGGCACCCCGCCGACCGGCGTGTCGACGGCGTGTCAGCCGCCGCACTGCCGGTTGGACAGTGCTGCAGGTCGCGGGCCCCCGAGGCTCCGCCTCCGCCAGACACCGCACAGCCCCACGTCCTCAGGCTGCGCCCCAGCGCCACCAAACCCCGAGGCACCCTCCGCGAGGCGGCGATCAGGCGGACGCCCACCACCCACTAAACTCGCCGCCCGCCTCGCCGACCGGTGTGTCGACGGCGTGTCGCGGCCGTGCTGCTGGTTAGTGGTGGTGCAGGTCGCGCACCCGCTGGCCGCCTCCGAGCGGGGACCAGCGCAGCCGCGCCTCGTACGGACGCCGCTCAGCGCCGCATGTGCCCGGGGTCGGTTTGCGCCGCGGTGCTCACGCGCACCGCGCCCGGGCGCTTCACCTCACCGCGCTCTTCCTCGCGGGCAAGCTCGCCGTGCGTCGTGCTTCGTGCTCTCGCGATCGAGCTCGCCGTGCTTCGTGCTCTCGCGATCGAGCTCGCCGTGCGTCGCGTTCTCGCGATCGAGCTCGCCGGGCCCGGCGCTCGACTGGTGTTGCTCGCGCGACGCGGCGGACACCCAGCACTCACTAACCACCACCGGCACCCCGGCCGGCCGGCGTGTCGACGGCGTGTCGGGCGCTGTGCGGCTGGTTAGTCAGTGGTGTAGGTCCGCGGGTTGGGGTGGTGCGGTGCGCCCGCGGGCATGCAGCCGAGCTGTAGCACTGATCAACGCCACCTGGCGTGCAGCAGAAGGCGTGTCGACCGGCGTGTCGGACTCTGCGCGCGTGGTTGGTCAGTGGTGCAGGTTGGCGAGGTGCTGCGGTGTGGGGTGGCCGGCCCGTGGGTTGGCGGGGAACCGGTCGCCGCGTGGGGTGGCGTCGGGGTGGAAGAAACCGTCTGCCATCGGGGCCATCTCGGCCTGCTGTCCGGCGCAGCCCAAGCGCAGGCGTCGGCGCCTTGAGGTGGGCTGGTGGTGGTTGGGCGGGAATGGTCCGTGGGAACCGCCATGATGGGGGGATGAGTGACAAGGCTGGGGTGGTGGCGGCGGTTGAGGCGCTGCGGGCGATCGGGTACTTCCTGGAGCGGGACCGGCAGCCGACTCATCGGGTGAAGGCTTACCGGCGGGCGGCGGACACGATCGAGGGGTTGCCGGCGTCGGAGGTGCGGGCGCGGAAGCGGGCGGGGACGTTGACCGAGCTGCCGGGGATCGGGCCGAAGACCGAGGCGGTGATTCTCGAGGCGATGGATGGCGCGGTGCCGGCGTATCTGACGAAGCTGGAGCAGGGGGCGGCGGCGCTGACTGATGCGGGGACGGCGATGCGGGCGGCGTTGAAGGCCGATCTGCACTTGCACTCGGACTGGTCCGACGGGGGGAGTCCGATCGAGGAGATGGCGCGGACGGCGGCGCGGCTCGGGCACTCGTACATCGCGCTCACCGACCACTCGCCGCGGCTGACCGTCGCCAACGGGCTGTCGCGTGAGCGGCGGTTGCAGCAGCTCGACGTGGTCGCGGAGCTCAACAAGAAGCTGGCCGACGAGTACGACGGGTTCCGGATCCTGAACGGGATCGAGGTCGACATCCTCGACGACGGTTCGCTGGACTGCGACACCGAGATCCTGGCCCGGCTCGACGTCGTCGTCGCGAGTGTGCACTCCAAGCTCCGGATGGCGTCCGAGCCGATGACCGAGCGGATGGTGAAGGCGATCGCCAACCCGCACGTCGACATCCTCGGCCACTGCACCGGGCGCCTGGTCACCGGTGGGCGGGGGACGCGGCCGGAGTCGGAGTTCGACGCCGAGGTGGTGTTCGAGGCGTGCCGGCAGTTCGGTACGGCGGTGGAGATCAACTCGCGGCCGGAGCGGCTCGATCCGCCGCGGCGGCTGCTGACGCTGGCGGTCGAGACGGGCTGTCAGTTCTCGATCGACACCGATGCGCACGCGCCCGGGCAGCTTGATTGGCAGCCGTACGGGTGTGAGCGGGCGGAGGAGTGCGGGGTCGAGCCGGAGAACGTCATCAACACCTGGGACATGGACGAGTTGCTGGAGTGGACGAACAGCTGATCGGTACCGACGCGCCAGGGCGAGGTCGGCTGGCACCCGCGCGGTAGGAGCAGTTGCGCCGCCGATCGGCTAGCCGATCAGCGCGATTGTTCGGTCGGCGAGCTCGTCGATGGTGATGCGGTCGAAGCCCCGGACGGCTGAGCGGACCACGCCGTTGCCCGCGGTGGCCAGCTCCGACGGGATCGCCGCCGCGCCGTGCAGGGCGCCGAAGACCGAGCCGACCGTCGCGCCGTTGGAGTCGGTGTCGCGGCCCGCGCCGACGCAGAGCGCGAGCGTACGGACGTAGTCGCCGCCACCCCAGAGCAGCGCCGTCGTGATGATCGCCGCGTTGTTGATCGTGTGGACCCAGTTGTACGGGAGCGTCTCGTCGATCCAGTCGAGCGCGTCGTCCGATGAGCAGCCTTGCTCGTGCAGGTCGAGCAGGGCGCGCTGGCTGTCGGCCAAGCGGGAGCGCGGCGGGATGACGGTCAGTGCGGTGCCAAGCGCATCGGTGATCGTGTCGGCGACGAGGGCTTGGGCGACGAGGGCGGCGGCCCACTGGGCGCCGTACAGGCCGTTGGCGGTGTGCGACAGGCTCGCGTCGATCAGCGCCAGGCGGGCGGCTTCGGTCGGGTTGCCGGGGCTCACGTAGCCGTAGGCGTCGACGCGGATCAGCGCGCCGATCCACTCGCGGTACGGGTTGCGCGTGGTCGCCGTGTCCGGTGAGCGGAGGCCGTGCACGAGGTTGCGGTATGCCGCGCGCTCGGCGGTGTACGTCTGCGTGAACGGCATCCGGTCGAGCCACTCGCGGGCGACGTCCTCGGTGTGCAGCTCACGGCCGTAGGTCTCAAGCAGGTGCAGGCCGAGCATCGTCCAGTCGAGGTCGTCGTCGCGCGGTACGGCGGTGAAGCGGCCCGCGGAGGCATCGACCGCGGAGGGGTGGAGGGTGATGCCGGGCGGGGGCGTGGCGACGTACGGGACGAAGCCGGTGAGGGGCCAGTCGCCGGCGGCTTCGAGGTAGCTGCGGACGTCGGCGCGGCTGAGGCCTTCGACGGGTTTGCCCATGGTGTTGCCGACGCACCGGCCGAGCCAGGCGCCGCGGATCTTGTCGGCCAGAGCCGGTGTCGAGTGCGCGCGACTTGGCGCCTCCACCACTTGGAACGCGCCTGCAGCGTCGCCCGTGCTGCTCGGGGCCAGTGCGCCTGCGGCGTCGCCCGTGCTGGCCGACGCCCGCGCGCCCGTGGCCTCGCCCGGGGTGGCCGGGGTCAGCAGCGTGGGTTCTGGTTCTTCGTACGGCCAGTCCGGGTCCCGGTGCAGCGCCGCTAGTTCCGCCTCGATGCCCGCAAGCTGGGTGAGGTCTCCGGCCGCAGCGGCCAGGCGGGCTCGGGCCTGGAGGTCGCCGACCGGGTAGCCGGCGCTCGCCAGTTGTTCGGCCTCGTCGGGGACGAGGTCGCGGAGATCGAGGGCGTCGTGCACGGGGGCCTCCGGGATTGGGTGTGTCTACCGGATCACGCCTTGGGTGCTGGAGTCCATACTCGTGGCATGAGCGACTTGGAGAAGGATCCGGCCGAGGTCGTCTGCGAAGGGGCCGTGGCCGAGGGGCCGGTGCTGGAGCTGCTGGAGCCGCGGCAGGTGGTGCTCGGGCGGACGACGAAGGTCCGCCGGCTGCTGCCGAACAAGAACCGCCGCATGGTCGGCGCCTGGTGCTTCGCCGACCACTACGGGCCGGACGACCTGACCCAGCGCGTCGACTCGTACGACGTACCAGGGGAGCGCGGCATGCTCGTCCCGCCGCACCCGCACACCAGCCTGCAGACTGTGAGCTGGCTGTTCGAGGGCGAGATCGAGCACCGCGACTCGGCCGGCTCGCACGCGATGGTCCGCCCGGGTGAGCTCAACATCATGACCTCCGGCCCGGGGATCGCGCACTCGGAGATCTCGTTGCCCTCGGCACCGCCGACACTGCACGGCGCGCAGCTCTGGGTCGCTCTGCCCGAGTCGGCGCGGAACACGGTCACCCCCACCTTCAACGCGTACGCCGACCTGCCGCTGCTCGAGCTCGACGGCGCGCGCGGTCAGGTGATGATCGGGACCGTCGCGGGAGTCACGTCGCCGGCGCCCGCGTACACGCCGCTCGTCGGCGCCGACCTGACGATCGAGCCCGGGCGGACGGTGAGCGTCCCGCTGACGCCGGAGTTCGAGTACGCCGTACTGGTGGTCGACGGGTCGGTCAGCGCGGGCGACGTCGCGCCGGGCTTCGGCGAGATGGCGTACTTCGGCACCGGCCGGGACGCGATCGACCTGACCGCGTCGGCCGACGGCGCCCGGCTGCTGCTGCTCGGTGGTGAGCCGTTCGAGGAGCAGCTGGTGATGTGGTGGAACTTCATCGGCCGCTCGCACGAGGAAGTCGTTGCCGCCCGCAACGACTGGATGGCGTCGGTCGAGGCCGGCGGATCGGCCCGCTTCCCGAGCGTGCCGGGGTACGACGGCGACCCGCTCCCCGCGCCGCCGCTGCCCGGCACCCGCCTCAAGCCAAGGCCCCGCGCCCGCTGAACCACGCTCCAGGATCACGACACCACCACGCGTTCCCGCCGGGCGCCGCTGACCCGGCGCCGGTAGTACGCCCAGGTCAGCACCAGCAGCGCCGGGCCCCACAGGTTCAGCGGCGCATAGCAGGCGACCATCAGCACCGCCGCCGCGTCGCTGCTGAACGGCAGCCAGTCTCCGCTGAACGCGTCCCGGAAGCCGAACGTCCAGATCCCGATCAGCGCCAGGCTGCCCAGGACCGCGGGCACGATCGCGGCGTACGGCGCCACTCGCCGTCCGCCGATCCACGGAATCCAGGCAGGGACCACCTCACCCCACCGCCGCACCAGCCCGAACGCCGTCAGCGCCACCGCCTCCGAGAACAGCGTCAGGCAGACGATGTACACGTGCTCGCCCCACCCGTACAGCTGCGCGGGGCGGCCGGCATCGTCCAGCATCCCCATCGAGAACCCGGCGACCAGTCCGAGCCGCCACAACCCGGATGGCAGCACGAGGAACGGAATCGCGTGCGCCAACCACTCCGCCCATCGCGGTACCGGACGCTCTGTCCCACGCGCTCTCTCGCTCATGCCTCAAGCTTGCAAGGCGAAAGCCCCGAAAACCTCACCCCCGTGGGGGATTCGGCTCCCTCCCGAGAGTGAACCGGGTCAGCGCCGAGCGTGTCGCCGGATCCACGGCGACAAGAAGTACAGCACCACCGCGAACGCGATCGTCACCACCGCGAGCCCACCGAAGTACGCCGTGTCCGACGCCCCCTCGGTCGCCTGCACCAGCTGCGCCGTGATTGCCTGCCCCGCAGCCGGCGCGAGGAACCACAGCGCCATCATCTGGCTCAGGAACGCCTTCGGCGCCAGCACGGTCGTCGCCGCGAGCCCGACGGGGGACAGGAACAGCTCGCCCAGCGTCTGGACGACGTACACCAGCACCAGCCAGAACGGCGAGGCCAGCCCGTCACCGGTCACGGCGGAGGCCACGGCCATGATCGCGAACGACAGACCGGCCAGCAGCAGCCCGGTCGCGAACTTCTGCCCGATCCCCGGCCCGCGGTCGCCGAGCTTGATCCAGACCGCGGCGAACACCGGCGCCAGCACGATGATCGAGAACGGGTTCACCGACTGGAAGAACTCCGGCGAGATGGTGATCCCGACCAGCTCCAGCGACGTCCGGTCGGCCGCGAACGTGGTCAGCGTCGTCGCCGCCTGCTCGAACAGCATGAAGAACAGCATCGCCGCGACGAACAGCGGGATGTACGCCCGGACCTGCTGCTTCTCGGTCGGTGTCACCAGCGGGCTGCGCAGCAGCATCGTGAAGTACGCGATCGGCGCCAGGAAGCACAGGTACGAGATCGCGTCGACGACCGGCTTCGGCCCGATCCCGCCGGAGAACCAGGCCGACACCGCGAACACGACCACCAGCAGCGCGACGACGGCACCGGTGACGCGCAGCATCGCCGGCCGGTCCTCGGCGGTGAGCGGGTTCGGCGGCGCGTCGCCGCGGCCGTGCAGCGTCCGCCGCCCGAGCACGTAGGCGACCAGCGCCAGCGTCATCCCGACCGCGGCCGCCGCGAACGCGACGTGGAACCCGAACTCGCGGCGCAGGAAGCCGACCACGAACGGCGCGCTGAACGAGCCGATGTTGATCCCCATGTAGAAGATCGAGAACGCCGAGTCGCGCCGCTCGTCGCCGTCCTCGTAGAGAGTCCCGACCATCGTCGACACGTTCGGCTTCAGCAGACCGGTGCCCAGGGCAACGAGCGCGATGCCGGCGTAGGCCAGGCCCTCGACCGGTACGGCGAGCAGGATGTGTCCCGAGACGATCACCGCGCCGCCGTACAGCACGGTCCGGCGCGCCCCGAAGACCCGGTCGGCGAACCAGCCGCCGAGCACCGACAGCAGGTAGACCGAGGCGCCGTAGATCGACACGACCGCTTCGCCGAGCGACTGCCCGAGGCCGAGCCCGTGCGCCTGGTCGGTCAGGTAGAGCAGCAGGATGGCGCGCATCCCGTAGTAGCTGAACCGTTCCCACAGCTCGGTGGTGAACAGCGTCATCAGCCCACGCGGGTGCCCGAAGAAGGTCTTCTCCTGCTGCGTTTCCGACACGCTCGACTACTCCCCGTAGATCGACGACAGATCGACTCGACGGTAGACGGTGCCCCAACCCAGCGGCCACCCGGCCCGTGTCAGAGCGTGATCCAGTACCGCCGCGTGAGCCCCAGCCACGTTTCCCGGACGTCCTCCAGCACCCCGCCGTTGCGCTCGATCGTGCGCGCCGACGCAGCGTTGTCGTCGTCGCAGGTCACCAGCACCCGCTCCAGACCGCGCTCCCGCGCCCGGTCGAGCACGGCCCCGAGTGCCCAGGTCGCCAGACCGCGCTGACGCGCCGACGGCCGTACGCCGTACCCGATGTGCCCGCCGCCGTCGAGCAGTTTCTCGTTCAGCCGGAACCGCAGCGTGATCGCGCCGGCGTACTTGCCGTCGTCAACGATCCACCAGTACGCCGCCGGCACCCGCCCCGGCGCGAGCTCGCGCGTCTCGTCGCTCTCCGAGCGCAGCCGCTCGACCCACGCGCCGAAGCCCTCGACGCTGCCCACATCATCGGACTCGTGCACACCCGACCCGTGCTGAAGCTCAGCTCCCCACTCGGCAGACGACTCCAGCCAGGAGTCCCGCAACGCGACCGTCGGTGAGATCAGCTCAGGCATGCCGCAGAGCCTAGTTCCGCGATGCGCCGGACTCACCCGGTTTACAGCAGGTCGCGCTCGCGGGCGGCAGCGACCGCCGCCGTCCGCGACGGCACGTCGAGCTTGGTGAAGATGTTCGACAGGTGCCGGGCCACGGTCTTCTCGCTGAGCACCAGCTGCCGCGCGACCGACGTGTTGCTGTTGCCGGCGGCCACCAACCGCAGCACCTCGACCTCGCGCGGCGTGAGCCCGCCGGCGTTCGGTCGGCCGAGCAGGCGCTCGGCATCCTCGCGGCAGCCGGTCGTGCCGAGCTCGGTGAAGGTCTGCGCCGCGGCGCTCAGCTCGGCTGTCGCGGAGTCCTCGTCGCCGAGCGCGAGGAACGCTCGCCCGATCAGCACCCGAGCCCGAGCACCCTCGTACGGCGCCTGCAGGCCGCCCCAGAGCTGCCCAGCCAGCCGCGCCTGGGGGAGGGCCCGTCCAGGATCGCTCGCCGCCAGCGCGACCAGCGCGCCGCAGTACGCCGCCATCGCGCGCAGCCCCGTGCAGCCGAAGGCCTCGGCGATCTCGGTCAGTTCGGCCGAGGCCTGCTCGGCTTCGTCGAGGCTCTCACCGGCCACCAGGATCTCGACCCCTGCCGGCAGCAACCGGGACCGCTGGACCGGTCCGCCCGTCTCGGCGAGCAGGCGGCGGATCGCGGCGAGCGCGGCCGGCGTACGGCCGCGAGCGAGCCACAGCAGGGCCAGCCCGGGCTGAGGCTCGTAGCCGAACCCGGAGGCCTTCTCGTACGACGCCTCAGCCTGCGCCAGGTCGCCACGGATCCGCAGGACGTCGCCGTGCTCGCTCCAGGCCAGCCCAGCGGCCCCCTGCGAGTGCAGTACGGCGTACCGGCGGCTGGCGAGCTCGAACTCCTCCAGCGCCTCCGCGAACGCGCCTCGCAGCCGCAGGATCTGTCCGCGGTGCACGGCGGACTGGCCGGTGAACGGAACCAGGTCGGGCTGGCTGTCGCACCACCGGGTCAGCGCGCTGGTCCAGGCGGACGCGCGGCCGAAGTCCAGCACCTCCTGACAGGCCTCGACCATCGCGCAGTACACGTTGCCCGCGAAGATCGGTGACAGCTCACCGGCCGCGACCGCGACCATCGCCTCGTCGAGCAGCGTCAGCCCTTCCGGGACCCGGCCGGAGTAGATCAGCAGGCGACCCTGGCAGACCAGGCCCTGGGCCACCAGGTCGTCGTTGCCGAACCGGCGGCCCAGCTCGGTCATCTCCGTGCCGACTCGCAACGCCCCGGCGAAGTCCTGCCGGTCCAGACAGCGGAAGAACTCGTGGATCAGCAGGTAGCCGTGCTCGACCACGTCGTCGGGCTGGTCGGCCAGCAGCCGCTGAGCCCGGGCCACCCAACCGCTGGCCACAGCTGCCTCACCCCGTACGTCGAGCACCAGCCCGAGCAGGAAGGCGAACCGCACCGCCCGCAGCTGGTCGCCGCCGCTGATCGCCGCCTGGTACCCGCGCTGGAACGCCCTGATGCAGGCGTTGTCGTCACCGGCCAGGTACGCCGCCGTGCCCAGCGAGGTCAGGTCGTCCGGGCTCAGCTCGTCGATCGAGGACAGCCGGTCGTACGCCGCGGCCCAGTCGCGCCGTTCGAACGCCTTCCGCGCCCGCTCCAGATCGTCGACGATCCCCATCGCGTGTTCGCCCCCTCCGACCGAGAATACGCGCGCGGGCCGTTCACGCGGCAACGAGCGACCGCGATCGCGCCGCGATCCGCTTGGCCAGGTACTCGGCGTCGCGGCCGACGCCCGGCAGCGTCATCGAGGTGAACGAGAACTGGAAGGACAGCCCGCAGAAGAACAGGCCCGGCGCCGCCGCCGTGACGCCGCGCAGCTCGTCCGGCCAGCCGTCCGCGCCGATCACCGGTACGTCGATCCAGTCGAACACCTGGCGGAAACCGGTGCACCAGACCACGTTCGCGACGTCCAGCACCCGGCCGTCCGCGAGCATCGGCAGCCCGTCCTGGACGCCGACGACCCGCTCGTGGGTCCGGTCGACGCCGCGGGCCAGCAGGTCCGAGCGCTTCACCCGCAGCATCGGGCCGCCGTGGTACCGGATCTCCCGCATCTCCTTGCGGCCCATCGGGGTCCGCCGGGTCAGCACGTGCTTGCCGACGAAGATGAACACCGGGAAGAACAGCCGGGCGCCCTTCTTCTCCAGCCGGACCGGGATCTGTCCGGGGTCGCGCCCGGCCAGCACGGTCGGGTGCGACGTCGCCACCTCGTAGGCGATGTCGGTGCCCGAGTGCGACCCGCCGACGACCAGCACCGGCCCGTCCTTGAGCTGCGCGGGCCGGCGGTACTCGCTGGAGTGCAGCTGCCGGATCGACGGGTCCAGGTCGACCGCGAAGTCCGGCAGGTACGGCGTACGGCCGAAGGTGCCGGTGGCAACGACCACGTTGTCGGCCAGGATCTGGCGGTCGCCGGTGGTGACGACGTAGCCGCCGTCGGCGGAGCGTTCCAGCCGTTCCACGGAGGTCCTGGTCCGGACCGGCAGGTCGAAGCGGTCGGCGTACGACTCCAGGTAGTCGGCGACCTCGTCCTTGGTCGGGTACGACCAGGCGGTGCCGGGGAAGCGCAGGCCCGGCAGGCCGTCGTACCGCCTCGGCGTGTAGAGCCGCAGGGTGTCCCACTGGGCTCGCCAGTTGTCGCCCACCCGGGCGTTCGCGTCGAGTACGACGAACTGCCGCCCTCGTCTGCGCAGGTGGTAACCGGTCGACAGGCCGGCCTGGCCGGCGCCGATGATGACGGTCTCGATCCGTTCGGTGTCCATCGTGGTGCCCCCTCGTCGTGGTTGGTGCCTCGACGGTAGGAGCGGGGGACGGGCGGCCGCGTCGGACGATTTACCCATCTCGCCCACGGCGGGGAATGGGTATTTCGACCGGCGAAGGGCCGCCCACCGGTGACGGTGGACGGCCCTTCGATCAGGCAGCGGGCGCGATCAGGCGCCGGCGCCCTCCTGCTGCACACCGGCGA
Organism: Kribbella sp. NPDC051770; assembly: GCF_040681455.1. NCBI lineage: Bacteria > Bacillati > Actinomycetota > Actinomycetes > Propionibacteriales > Kribbellaceae > Kribbella > Kribbella sp. NPDC051770. Next base: position 339,754 of record NZ_JBFAYT010000009.1, read on the forward strand.
CCGCGGTCGGGTCGTCGATCCGGTACTTGCGGGCGGCCTCGGCGGCCACCTCGCGCTTCACGTCACCGCGCTTGGCGAGGATCTCCAGCGTCGCGACCACGACCGACTCGGCGTCGACGTGGAAGTGCCGGCGCGCCGCCGCGCGGGTGTCGGCCAGGCCCCAGCCGTCGGTACCGAGCGAGGTGTAGTCGTTCGGGACCCAGCGGGAGATCTGGTCCTGGACCTGGCGCATGAAGTCGCTGACCGCGACGACCGGGCCCCTGGTGTCCTTCAGCTGCTCGGTGACGAACGGCACCCGCTCGTCCTCGTCCGGGTGGAGCAGGTTGTGCTCCTCCGCGGCGATCGCGTCGCGGCGCAGCTCGTTCCACGAGGTCACCGACCAGACGTCGGCGGCCACCGAGTACTCCTCGGCGAGGATCTGCTGGGCCTTGCGGACCCACGGCAGCGCCACCCCGGAGGCGAGCAGCTGGACCCGCGGCGCGTCGGCCTCGGCCTGCCCCTCGCTGAAGCGGTACATGCCCTTGAGCAGTGCCGCGACGTCGAGGTTCTCCGGCTCGGCCGGCTGCGCGACCGGCTCGTTGTAGACGGTCAGGTAGTAGAAGACGTCCTCGCCGTACGGCTTGTCCTTGTCCAGGCCGTAGCCGTACATCCGGCGCAGCCCGTCCTTGACGATGTGCGCGACCTCGTAGGCGAAACCGGGGTCGTAGTGCACGGCCGCCGGGTTCGTCGAGGCGAGCAGCGGGGAGTGGCCGTCGGCGTGCTGCAGGCCTTCACCGGTGAGCGTCGTACGGCCGGCCGTCGCACCGACCAGGAAGCCCCGGCCGAGCTGGTCGCCGAGCGCCCAGAGCGAGTCACCGGTGCGCTGGAACCCGAACATCGAGTAGAAGATGTAGAACGGGATCATCGGCTCGCCGTGCGTCGCGTACGCCGTCGCGGCCGCGATCATCGAGCCCATCGCGCCGGCCTCGCTGATGCCCTCGTGCAGCAGCTGGCCCTGGGCCGACTCCTTGTACGACAGCAGCAGCGCGCGGTCCACCGACTCGTACTGCTGCCCGTGCGGCGAGTAGATCTTGGCCGTCGGGAACATCGAGTCCATGCCGAAGGTGCGGTACTCGTCCGGCGCGATCGGGACGATCCGGTCGCCGATCTCCGGGTCCTTCATCAGGTCGCGGAACAGCCGGACCAGGGCCATCGTGGTGGCCACCGGGGTTTTCTCGTTGCCCTTGCTGAGCGGCGCGTAGACCTTGTCGCCGGGCAGCGTCAGCGTCTTCGGCTTGACCCGGCGCTCGGGCAGGAAGCCGCCGAGCTGGCGCCGGCGCTCCATCATGTACTGGTACTCCGGCGAGTCCGTGCCGGGGTGGAAGTACGGCGGGTTGTAGGCGTCCTCGAGGTCCTTGTCCTCGATCGGCAGGTAGAGCCGGTCGCGGAAGGTCTTCAGGTCGTCGGAGGTCAGCTTCTTCATCTGGTGGGTCGCGTTGCGGCCCTCCAGCGCCTCGATCGTCCAGCCCTTGATCGTCTGGGCCAGGATGACGGTCGGCTGGCCGACGTGCTCCTTGGCGCTCTTGAACGCGGCGTACACCTTGCGGTAGTCGTGACCGCCGCGGGGCAGCTTGCGCAGGTCGTCGTCGGACAGGCCGCTGACCATCTGCTGCAGCCGCTGGTCGCCGCCGAAGAAGTTGTTCCGGATGTACTCGCCGGACTCGACCGAGTAGGTCTGGAACTGGCCGTCCGGGGTGGTGTTCATCTTGTTGACCAGCGCGCCGTCGTGGTCCTGCGCGAGCAGCGCGTCCCACTCCCGGCCCCAGATCACCTTGATCACGTTCCAGCCGGCGCCGCGGAAGAACGCCTCCAGCTCCTGGATGACCTTGCCGTTGCCACGGACCGGGCCGTCCAGCTGCTGCAGGTTGCAGTTGATCACGAAGGTGAGGTTGTCGAGCTCCTCGCGGGCGGCCAGGCCGATCGCGCCGAGCGACTCCGGCTCACCCATCTCGCCGTCGCCCAGGAACGTCCAGACGTGCTGGTCGCTGGTGTCCTTGATGCCACGGTTGTGCAGGTACCGGTTGAACCGGGCCTGGTAGATCGAGTCCAGCGCGGCCAGACCCATCGAGACCGTCGGGTACTCCCAGAAGTCGGGCATCAATCGCGGGTGCGGGTACGACGACAGGCCCTGGTGCGGTCCGCGGGAGACCTCCTGGCGGAACCCGTCCAGCTGGTCGGCGGTGAGCCGGCCCTCGAGGAACGCCCGGGCGTACATGCCGGGGGAGGCGTGACCCTGGATGAAGATCTGGTCGCCGCCGCCCGGGTGGTCCTTGCCGCGGAAGAAGTGGTTGAAACCGACCTCGTACAGGCTCGCCGCCGACTGGTAGGTGGCGATGTGGCCGCCGACCTCCAGGCCCTTGCGGTTGGCCTTGGAGACCATCACCGCGGCGTTCCACCGGATGAAGGCCCGGATCCGGCGCTCGATGTGCTCGTCACCGGGGAACCACGGCTCGCGCTCGGGCGGGATCGAGTTGATGTAGTCGGTGCTCCGCAGAGCCGGTACGCCGACCTGTCGCTCCCGGGCCCGCTCGATCAGCTTGAGCATCAGGTAGCGCGCTCGCGCCTTGCCACGCTCGTCCAGCACGGCGTCGAGCGATTCGACCCACTCACGAGTTTCGTCGGGGTCGATGTCGGGGAGCTGGGTCGGCATCCCCTCGGTGATGATGGCTGGTGGTTCGTGTCCGGAAGCCACGGTGTCCTGCCGTTCTGTCTAGTCGATCCTGCCAAGCACTAGTCGGTACTCCTAGCAATCCTGTCACCTGTTCGGAATGCGTTCTACTTTGCGTCCCCCCGAGTGTGGAAAACCGCCTCCGGAGCCCGGTGGGAGCGGACACGCTCGGTCCACGGCACGCGGATACCGGACACGTCACGGAACCCTCGTGCATACTTGCGCGACGCGGTAGGCCACGATGGACTACTGCTACTGACGCCTACCCCCGGTCCCCGGGGACGACGGAGGAGGACACGTGAGCGCGACCGCGGACCACGCGGACGGCAAGAGCGGCGAGCCGAACATGGCGAGCCGGCTCGGCCTGGAGAGCGGCTGGGTCGTCCAGGAGCTCGGCTACGACGACGACTGCGACGACGACCTGCGCGACGCGATCCAGGCCACGACCGGCGAGGAGTTCGTCGGCGAGGACACCGATGACGTCGTGGACGTCGTACTGCTCTGGTTCCGGGACGGTGACGGCGACCTGGTCGACGCACTGTTCGACGTCCTGACCGACCTGAAGGCCGGCGGCGTGGTGTGGCTGATGACGCCGAAGGTGGGCCGGGACGGCTACGTCGACGCCAGCGACATCGCCGAGGCGGCCCCGACCGCCGGGCTGTCCACGACCAGCAGCCTGACGGTGACCGACGACTGGTCCGCCACCAAACTGGTGATGCCGAAGTCGCCACGGGTCAAGAAGTGAGCCCCGCTGCCGTCCCCCAGGTCGGCAGCGCGGCACCGGACTTCACCGCACGCACGCAGCACGGCGAGCCGTTCCGCCTCAGCTCCCTGAGGGGCAGGCGGCCGGTGGTCGTCGTGTTCTACCCGTACGCCTTCAGCCGGGTCTGCACGAGCGAGCTGGAGGCGCTGCGGGACCGCCCCGACCTGCTGGCCGCGGCGGACTTCGTCGCGGTCTCCTGCGACCCGATGTTCACCCTCCGCGCGTACGCCGAGTCGGCGGGCCTGGAGTTCGCGCTGCTCAGCGACTTCTGGCCGCACGGGGCGGTGGCGTCGGCGTACGGGGTGTTCGACAACGACCGCGGCTGCGCGCTGCGCGGGACCTTCGTGATCGATCCCGCGGGGATCGTGCGGTGGTCGGTGGTCAACGACGTACCGGACGCGCGGGACCCCGCCGACTACGCCCGCGCGTTGGCGGAACTGGTCCCCGGACTCGGGTAAAGTACGTCGCTCCCGGGTGCTTAGCTCAGCGGTAGAGCGCTTCCCTTACAAGGAAGATGTCGGGGGTTCGATCCCCTCAGCACCCACCCCTTCCCGTAGGCCGTGGCGGCTTCCTGCCAGTTGGCGGCTGGGCCGTATCCGATCGGCCCGACGCTCGTTGTCTTCTCTGTCAGCGGCCGAACGATTTCTTAACTTTCGGCTGTTGAGAACGGACTCCTCCAGCCCACCCACCGGCTGGTAGGGTTCACGGCTGTCGGTCGGCACGTTGAGGCAACGCCGCCCGGCCGCAACGGGGCTGTTCTGTCGGTGAGAGCGAGACGGGTCTGCCCTGAGCCCGGCTCCGTCCAGTTGGGGAGGCGCGTGTCCGTGGGTCGCCGACTTGGCCCCGCTGAGGTCCACACCCGTCCCCAGCAGCTGTTCAACTTCTCCCCGAACCCGACCGCCTGCCGCACCACTGGTTCGCGGGCGGCCGCGAGGCCGCTCCGCCCGGGGGCGACGGCCCCCTCTCACTCCGCTTTCCCTGACCCGCACCCGACCGCCCACGTCCGGCAGGCGTACGTCGTACCGGGTTTGACGAGTGCTGCCGCGGAGCAGGCTGACCTGGTGGTGGCTACGGCGTGGTGAGGAACGGCGCGGACCGACCGGCGATCAGCACCGGGCCGGCCCTGATGATCCCGGCCGGGTACCCGCGTGACCTGCCCAGCGCGCTCCTGCGCGCCGCGCGCGACTTCGGCACCGCCGGAGTCGTCGAGATCGGCCCCGACGGCCGCGAGACCCGCCTCGACTTCCCGACGCTGCTCGAGCTCGCCGCCCGCATCCTGGCCGGTCTGCGCGCCAACGGCGTCCGCGCCGGCGACCCCGCCGTCGTGCACTGCACCGAACCGGTCGGTTTCTTCGCCGCCTTCTGGGCCTGCACCCTCGGTGGCATCCGCCCGCTGCTCATCTCGCCCTCACCCGCCGGCGACCGCTCCGAAGAGGGCCGCGAGCGCCTCCGCAAGGTCACCGACCTGCTCGGCTGGACCGTCCTGATCGGCCGCCCGAGCGACCTCCCCGACGACCTGGGCCTCCCGGTCCTCGACCCCGACGCCCTGGCCGGCCACGAACCGACGTCGGACTTCCATCGCCCGGCGGCCGACGACGTCGCCGTGCTGATGATGTCGTCCGGCAGCAGCACCGGTACGCCGAAGCTCACCCAGCTGACCCACCGCGGTCTCGTCGAGTTCGCCGCCGGTACGCCGGCGATGCTGCCGGTCCGCCCCGGCCAGGTCACGCTCAACTGGCTCCCGCTCGACCAGAGCGGCGCGTTCCTGCTCTACCACCTGCTGCCCGTGTTCACCGGCTGCACCAACATCCACGTCAACACCGGCTGGATCCTGCAGAACCCGCTGCGCTGGCTCGACCTGATGGACACCCACCGGGTCAACCACTCCTGGTCCCCGAACTTCGGCTACCGGCTCGTCACCACCGCGATCGCCGGCGAACCGGACCGGCACTGGGACCTGTCCGCGCTGCGCAGCCTGGTCAGCGGCGGCGAGCAGATCACCGTCCCGGTGATGAGCGAGTTCCTGCGCCTGACGAACCGCTTCGGCGTCGTACCGGAGACCTTCGTCGCGGCCTGGGGGATGACCGAGACCGTCACCGGCATCACCTTCGCCCGCCCCGGCCTCACCCCGAACGTGCACCGCGTCCGGATCCCCCCGACCGGCGTCGTCGAGTGGGTCGACCAGCACGCTCCCTCCGGCAAGGTCGCCGTCGCCCGCCCCGGCAAGCCGCGCGTCGACGCTCCCGGCGTACTGAACCTGCTGTCGGTCGGCGCACCCGCCCCCGGTACGACGGTCCGCATCGTCGGCCCGAACGGCGCCGTCCTCCCCGAGGGCCGGATCGGCCAGCTCCAGGTCGCCTCCGCCCGCGTGACTCCCGGCTACCTCGGCAACCCCGACGCCGACCGCGCCGCCTTCCCGGTCGGCAACTGGCCCGCCCGCAAGTGGCTGGCCACCGGCGACCAGGCCTTCATCGCCGGCGGCCAGGTCGTCATCACCGGCCGCGACAGCGAACGCATCGTCCTCAACGGCGAGAACCACTACGCCCACGAGATCGAGGCCGTCGCCGCTTCAGTGCCTGGTGCTCCTCAGGGCTTGATCGCCGCCTGCGGTATCGCCGACAGCACCACCGGCACCGACCGCCTGATGGTCTTCTACGCCGACGTCCCCGAGACCCCGACCGCCGACCTGGCCGCTGCGATCGGCGAGACCATCTTCGCCCGCCTGGCCCTGACCGCCCAGGTCGTCGCCGTCCCTCTCCACCAGTTCCCAACCACTCCCGGCGGCAAGATCCTCCGCCCGCTGCTCAAACAACGCTGGATCGAAAACAGCTTCGACCACTCGCGCCCGCTCCGCCCTGCAGCGCCGGCCGACCCTCTGGACCGCGCGGCCGAGCCGCCGACGTTCGAGGAGGACCCGTCGGAGCGAACCACGGAGCTCCCGGTCGTCCGCCTGGCGTGGCGCCGGGAGATCAAGGACTCGATCCCGAAGCCGCCTGAGCGCCCGACGTTCGGTGCGAACCGGGAGGTTCCGGCGTACGACGAGCTGCCGGGTGCGTCATCTGATGATTTGGATGCGGCTCCTGCGGAGCCGTCGTCGGCTGATGCGTTCGAGCCCGGCGCCGAGCCGCCGTCGGCTCGTGGTGACTCGCTCGCCGGCTCCTCAGTTGCGCCGACCGCCGCTCTCGCGCCCTCTGCTGTCGCCCCCGCGTCCGCGGACGCTCTCGCGCCGTCTGGCGTCGCCCCCGCGTCAGCCGACAACACGTCCGGAACCGGCGAGACAGACTCGGAAGGCGTCCGGATTCGGACCACCGACCCAAAGACCCCCACAGACTCGGTGGAGGCAGATCCGCCGACATCGGCGACCACGCCCGCCGAGATCGAATCTGCAACCGGCGAGAATGCTCCCGGAGACGCCTCGACGGCGAGCGACGTGCTCTCACGCGACGCCGAGCATTCACCGGCTGACGCCGAGCACGCACCCGCTGGCGCCGAGCACGCATCGGCTGACGCCGGGCCGGCGTCCGTCGACGCCGAGGTCGCATCCGCATCCGACGAGAAGTCCACCGCTGAGCCGCGCGGGGAAGCTCAGTCCTCGGACGCGTCTCAGCCGGAGCAGGCAACGGCCGCCGACGCCCTGCTCACCGCCGGCGCCCTCGAAGCCGAAGCGGCAGCAGCCGCCGAGTTCACCGCCGAGGGACAGCCGACCAACGCGGACAAGCCCGACCCCTCCGCCGAGGCGTTGAGGCCGGACCGAACGACCGAAGCAGAGGCGCAGCCGAGCGACGCAGAGCAGACTCAGTCCGACGCGGCCGTCGCCGAAGCACCCCTCGCCGAGGCGGCCGACGCCGAAGCATCCGCCGACGCCGACGCGGGCGACGCGGCCGTCGCCAAAGCACCTGTCGCCGAGGCGGCCGTCGCCGAAGCATCCGCCGACGCCGACGCGGGCGACGCGGCCGACGTCGAAGCTCCCGTCGCCGAGGCGCCCGCGGCGGACGCGCCCGCCGCCGACGCAGCCTCGACCCAGGTACCGGAGGCCTCGGCCGACGCACCCGAGGCTGACGCGGCCGCGTCCGACGAGCTGATGTCGGCGGAGGCCTTCGACGCCGACGACCAGCCAGTGAACGCCGAGGAGCGAGGCGCAGCGTCTTCCGATGCTCAGTCGCGTGACGAGCAGGATGAAGCAACTACGGGCAGGCCCTCGGCCGACGTACAGACGATCGACGTCGGGCCAGCCGCTCAGGAGCAGGACGACGCGCCCCAGCCTGACGACTTGTCGATTAGCGCCGTACCAGCTGACGAGGCTGCAGTCGCCGCGGCGGCAACCAGCGAGCTCCCGACCGACACAAGGCCGACTGACGCAGCCGACGCCGATGCGGACGCGACGGGCGAGCTGCCAACCCGCACGGCACCAACTGACGCGGCCGTGGCCGATGCGAAGTCAACAGGCGAGTTCCCGACCGACGTGGCGACTGCCGACGCGAGCGAGGCCGACGCGGTAGCCACGGACGAGCCGCCGGCTGACGCGAGTGAGCCTGACGAGGTGGCAACGGACGAGCCGGCAGCTGACGCGGGTGAGCCCGATGCGCTGGCCACGGACGAGCCGCCGGCTGGCGCGGGTGAGCCTGACGGGCTGGCGACGGACGAGCCGCGAACTGACGCGGGCGCGGTCGACGCGGTGGCGACGAGTGGGACCTTGGCCGACGAGCAGAAGATCGATGCTGCGGTGTCGGGCGATCCGGCGAGCGAGGCAGCACCCGCTGACGGGCCCGAGATCAGCTCTGATGAGCAGCTCGACGAGACATCATCCGACGGGCCGTCGACGGACACTGGGGCTGAGACGGACGGCGGCGGTGTCGCGTCGGATGACTCGCGGTCTGCGGACGCGACGTCGGCAGATGCAGCTGCAGGCGAGGGCGATGGGTCCGTCGTACAGGCTGATGAAGCAGAATCCGTCGACGAATCTGCTGCAGCGGATGAGCAGGCGGCGACCGCGGATGCCCGCGAGGCTGCGGTTGCATCGGACGCCTCAGCAAGTGCCGGCGAGCTGGCGGTAGGTGACGATCAGGCTGCAGGCGCGGAGAAGCAAGCAGCTCGCGACGAGGCTGCAGCTCGTGCCAACCAGTCCGCCGACACCGAAGCACACGGCGGCGATGAGCCGAGCGTTGAGCAGGTGCACGAACGTGCCGACGAAGAGGCACAGGCTGACGCCGAGGAGCCGAGTGGTGAGGCGCAGGCTCAAGTCGACGACCCGACCGGCGACGGTACGGCGGTGCGTGCCGGCGAGTCGAGCGGTGAAGCGGCCGTAGGCGACGCGGCGGCCGAGGGACACGCGCCTGCTGACGCCGAGGAGGCGCAGGGCCGAGTCGATGAGTCGAGCGGTGACGCCGTCGCTGAGGTAGATGCTCAGGCCGCCGCTGGTGCGGTGGATACAGCAGCAGACGACGAGGCGACGGCGGAGAACCCGTTGTCGGCGGTTGCTGAGGACGAGGTGGCGCGGGCGGCCACCAACACGTCGTCGCCCGAGGACGCTGCGGAGTCCGGCGCCGAGCCGGCCGAAGGCATCGGAGAGGCCGCCGAGCAGCCTGCCGAGGCTGGGCTGGCCGCTGAAGCTGAGCTGGCCGCTGAGGCTGAGCAGGCGAGTGAGGCTGAGCCGGCTGCTGAGACTGAGCAGGCCAGTGAGGCTGAGCAGACCGCGAAAGGTGAGCAGACCGGCGAGCCTGGGCCGGGCGTTGAAGGCGAGCAGACCGGCGAGGCCGAGCAGGGCGCTGAGGCTGGGCTGGTCGGGGGAGCTGAGCAGGCTGCCGAGGCTGTGCAGGTGTCTGAGGTTGTGGACACCGCCGATGCCGAAGACGCGCCCAAGGATCCGGAAGCCGAGCCGGTTGCTGGAGACAGCGAAGGCGAGCAGACCAGTGCGGCCGGCGACGGTGAGTTGGCTGCTGAGGCTAGCGCGCCTGAGCAGGTTTCTGAGGCGACCGAAATTGAGCAGGCCACCGAGGGCGGCGCCGCTAAACGGACCGGTGACGCGGAGCGGGACGCTAGTACACCTGAGGTCGCGGAGTTGGCGGCGGAGTCGGTAGAGGCTCCGGGCGATGGCGAGTCGGCGACCGATGGTGGGGCATCTGAGGAGAGCACGGCGGTTGCCAACGCCTCCGCGGGGCTTGCGGCTGCGCCGGTGCTGCCTTCGCGGCAAGCCGAGCAGGGCGAGAGCCAGCCGACGGGTGCGGCCGATGTTTCCGTTGCGGAGCTGGCGCCCGCGGCCGCGGTGAAGAGCCCGGCGCACGCCGGACGCGGCGCTGCGGCGGGCGTGGTTGTGGAGCCGGTGGCAGTCGTGGGACTGGCCGCTCGGCTCCCAGGCGCCGGCGGGTTGGACCAGTTCTGGGACAACCTCGTCAACGGCGTCGAGAGTCTGCGGCGCTTCTCGCCGGAGGAGCTTGGCGACGCTGAGGCGTTCGGGGACGACGAGCTCGTCGCCGTCAGCGGTGCGCTTGACGACGTCGAGTCGTTCGACGCTGCCTTCTTCGGGCTGAGCGCTCGCGAGGCCGAGTTGACCGATCCGGCGCAGCGGCTGTTCCTGGAGGTCTGTCAGCAGGCGCTCGAGCACGGTGGGCACGCGGGGTCGACGGAGCGGATCGGGGTGTTCGCCGGGTCGGGGATGAACCTGTACGGCGCGCAGCCGGGGGAGAACCTGGCAACCCGCGTCGCCTACAGGCTCGGACTGACGGGCCCGGCGATCGGCGTACAGGCGGCTTGGTCGTCGTCGTTGATCGCGGTGCATCTGGCTTGTCAGGCGTTGCGGAGCGGGGACGCCGATCTCGCGCTCGCGGGAGCGGCCGCGGTTCATGTGCCTCAGGCAACGGGTTATCACGCGAGTGCCGGCTCGATCTTGTCGCCGAGTGGACATCTGCGGGCGTTCGACGCCGACGCGGACGGGACCGTCGGGGGCAACGGCGTCGCCGCCGTGCTGCTGAAGCGGTTGGATCAGGCGATCGCCGACGGCGACACCGTGTACGCCGTGATCCGCGGGTCCGCGGTGAGCGAAGGGGACCAGGTCGAGCTGGTCGAGCGGGCGCTGGAGAAGTCGGGCGTCCCGGCCGAGTCGATCAGCTACGTCGAGGCCAGTGCGGCCGGTACGCCGGACGCCGACGCCGCCGAGTTCCTTGCCCTGAGCAATGCCTTGCGCAAGCACACGGACAAGGTCGGGTTCTGCACGATCGGTTCGGTGAAGCCCAACATCGGGCACCTCGCCAGCGCGGCCGGCATGGCCGGGCTGATCAAGACGATCTTGATGCTGCAGCACCGCACGCTCGTCCCGACGATCAACTACGACCGGCCGAACCCGAAGCTCCAGCTGTCGGGCAGCCCGTTCGTGATCGGCACGCAGGTCGGCGACTGGAAGTCCGGTACGCCGCTGCGCGCGGGCGTCAGCGCGATAGATGCCCGGGGCACCAGTGCGCACGTCATCCTCGAGGAGGCGCCGCGGCAGATCCGTCGCGGCGACGACGGCCCCGTCGTACTCGCGCTGTCCGCGCCGGATCCGGACGGGCTGAGCGATCTGGCCGAGCTGTACCGCGCCGACTTCGAGGCCGGGACCGGGCACCGCCTGATCGACCTCGCCGGTACGGCGGTGCTCGGCCGCCCCGCGCACCGGCACCGGATCGCGATCGCCGGCTCCTCGGAGCAGGAGCTCGCGGAGGCGCTCGGTTCGGCGATCCCGGCCGAGGTGCCGCGCGGCGGGCCCGGCCCGCTCGGGTACGCGTTCACGGGGCAGGGTGCTGCCAGACGTGGCATGGCGTCAGGTCTTGCCGCACGGTTCCCGGTGTTCCGGTCGGTGCTCGACGAGTGCGACAAGGTGTACGCCGACGAGTTCGGCGGGAGCCTGCTCGAACTGCTGCTCACCCCGGCGACCGGGACCGAGGGTGTTTGGCCGACGGAGACCGCGCAGCCCGCGCTGTTCGCGTTCGAGCTGGCGCTGGCGCGGCTGTGGGAGTCGTTCGGCGTCCGGCCTGCGCTCGTCGTCGGGCACAGCGTCGGCGAGTACGCCGCGCTCTGCGTCGCCGGTGCGCTGTCCACCGCGGACGGCGTACGGCTGACCGCGAAGCGCGGCGAGCTGATGCAGCGCGGAACGGTGCCGGGGGCAATGGTTGCCGTGCGCGCCGATGCCGATCGCGTCCGTGAGCTGGCCAAGACGCCCGGTGTGGAGGTTGCTGCGGGCAACGGTCCGCAGTCGTTCGTGCTGGCCGGTTCCGAGGTGATCGTCGGGCAGCTGGCCGAGCAGCTCGACCGGTTGCAGGTGTCGTGGCAACGGCTCGACGTCGACCGCGCGTTCCACAGTTCGCTGGTCGATCCGATCCTGGCCGACTTCGCCGAGTTCGTTGCCACGGTCAAGCTTCGGCCGCTGCGGACGCCGATGGTGTCGTCGTGGTCGGGCGAGCTGCTGGAGAGCGGCACGAAGCTCGACGAGGACTATCTGGTCGGTCAGCTGCGGCAGCCGGTGCTGTTCGGCGACGCGGTCGAGGCGCTGACCGCGGCGGGGTGCCGGCGGTTCCTGGAGCTCGGGCCGGACGCCGTGCTGTCGCCGGCCGGGCGGCGGATCGCGCCGAACAGCACGTGGATTCCGGCGCAGCGACTCGGGCAGGACCCGGTGCTGGCGACGATGAACGGGCTCGCCGAGCTGTACCTGCAGGGGACTGAGATCAACTGGGCGAAGGTGTACGCCGATGGTGGGCGCGTGCCGCTGCCGACGTACCCGTTCCGGAAGGTGCACCACCCGGTCGATGTGTTCGCGCGCGCGGAGTCGGCGAAGGCCGCGCCGGTCGAGGAGCCGGCCGACGAGCCGCGCCCGGTCGAGCGGACGAGCGGTGCGCTGAAGCGCATCCCGTTGGACCCGCCGGCCGCGAAGGCTGAGGCGGTCGCGGCGGAGCCGGAGGCCGCGGAGGAGGAGGAGTCGCCGTTCGCGATCCCGGCGGATGATGTCGACCGGGTGATCGTCGTACCGGTGGAGCCTTCTGCGGTCGAGGCCGAGCAAGAGCCGACGACCTCGGCGGACGAGCAGCAGCCTGCAGCCGCGGACAAGCCCGCGGCGGAATCCGGGTATGCCGCAGCGGCCGATCCTGAAGTCGTTGCCGAGCGTTACCGGGAGTCCCTGGACCTGGTGCTCGACCTGACCAGCGAGCAGCTCGGCCTCGACCCGTACGACGTCACCGTCGACCACTCGTTCAAGGAGCTCGGGGCCGATCCGGCGCTGATGCAGCGGGTCGTCGACGAGGTGCACCGCAAGTTCGACGTCGAGGTGAAGGCCACGGCGCTGTTCGAGGACCTCATCACGCCGCACAAGCTCGCCTCGGCGGTCGCCGCGAAGACGCCGCCGTCGGCGTTCACCGCGAAGGCCAAGCCGGTCACGCTGAAGCCGCCGCGGATCAAGGTGTTGCCCGAGGTCCCGAAGAAGCCGGAGCCGAACTCGCGGACTGCGCTGGCGGTACTCGGTTCGGGCCTCGCCGAGCTGGCGGCGCGCGTTGACGCGGCCGCGGCGGCGACCAGCGAAGCTGATCTGCCGGGCTCGGGGATGGCGGCGCTGATGTCGCAGCAGCTGCGGGTCGCCAGCCAGCTGGTCGACGGCGTCACGAAGCTGATGCACGAGCAGCTGGCACTGCTGGGCGACGTGCCTCAGCCCGCGGCCGAGGCGAAAGCGGACGAGCCGGCCGCAGAGACGGTTGAGTCCTCCAGCTCACCACAGGTCGAAGAGAGCGACGCAGCGACGATCGAAGCCGAGCGTGCTCGTCAGCGCGCGGCGATCGAGTACTGGCAGGCTGCGTTGAGCGGCGCCCAGCCGCTGGTTCTGCCCGCGGACAAGGCGCGCCCCGAGGCCGCGGCCGGTACGGCGTCGCTGGTGCACGAGCTCGACGCCGGCCTCGGCGAGGCCGTGTTCGCGTTCAGCCGGCAGCGGCGGCTCAGCCCGTTGATGACGATGCTCGCCGCCGTCGGCACCGTGCTCGGCCGGTTCGCCGCGCAGGACGACATCACCATCGGCGCGGCCGCGCTCCGCAGCCAGGAGCCGACGCCGTTGCCGCTGCGGATCGATCTGTCCGGCGAGCCCGATCTCGGTGAGCTGGCGCAAAGGGTGCGCGAGGCAACGACCGGCGCGTTCGACCACGCCGGCGCCGACCTCGCCGTACTGGAGCAGGACCCGCTCTACCAGGTCCTGGTCGTCTTCGAGCCGACCACCGACGAGCTGCCGAGCGGTCTCGATCTCCGGCTCACGCTCGCCAACCACGCGCAGGGCATCACCTGTACGGCGGACTACCGCTCCGGGCTGTTCGACGAGTCGACGATCAAGCGGCTGCTCGACTACCTCGAGGCCGTGCTGCGCCGCGCGCTCACGCAGCCGGCCGCGTCGCTGCCCGAGCTGATGCTGCCGATCGAGTCCGATCGCCTCGCGCTGCGCGAGCTGGAAGGAGCAGCCCCGGCGAGTGGACCGGTCGGGCGCGTCCGCCGGAACGCGGTCGTCAGCGGCGAGCTGAGCGGGCTGCACACGCTGTTCGAGCAGCAGGTCGCCCGTACGCCGGACGCGGTCGCGCTGATCCACGGCGAGCGCGAGATCTCGTACGCCGAGCTGGACCGGCGCGCGAACGCCGTCGCGTGGCAGCTCGTCGACCTCGGTGTGAAGCCGGGGCAGCTGGTCGCCGTACGGGTCGCGAGGGGTGCCGAGCTCGTGGTCGGCGTACTGGCGGTGCTGAAGTCCGGAGCCGCTTACCTGCCGTTGGATCCGGGTGTCCCGGAGGGGCGGTGGGCGTTCATGACCGCGGACGCCGGGGCGGTGGCGCTGGTCGGTGACGACGCCGCGCTGGCCGACCGGCTCGGGCTGCGGCTGGTGCCGGTTGTTGCCTCGGGCGACGACGTACGGGCCGGGCAGGCGCCGCCGGTGAAGGCCGCGGCCGATGACGTTGCCTACTGCATCTACACGTCGGGCTCGACCGGGAACCCGAAGGGGGTCGCGGTACCGCACCGCGGGCCGGTGAACCTGATCCGGCACTACCTGCGATCGCGGTCGTCGCTGCGGACGCTGCAGTGGACGTCGTTCGGGTTCGACGTGCACGTGCAGGAGATGTTCACGGCGCTCGCGTCGGGTGCGGCGCTGGTGCTGATCGGCGAGGACGACCGGTACGACCCGGACGCGGTCGTTGCCGCGCTCACCGAGTACGGGATCGAGCGGCTGTTCATGACGTTCACGCCGCTGACCGCGCTGCTCGCGACGATGGACGAGATGCCGGAGCTGCCGGCGCTGCGGGAGATCGTCGCCGGCGGTGAGGCGATGGTGCTGACGCACGGGATTCGTGACTTCCTCGCGGCGCACCCGGAGTGCGTGCTGTACAACGAGTACGGGCCGACCGAGGCTTCGGTGGTGACGACCATCCACCAGGTCGACCCGGCCGAGGACCGGCCGTCGATCGGGCGGCCGATCGACGGGGTCGTCGTACGGTTGCTGGACGAGGCGCTGCGGCCGGTGCCGGTCGGGGCCGTCGGGGAGATCCATCTCGGTGGCGTGGCCGTTGCCCAGGGCTACATCGGGCGGCCGGACGAGACGCTGACGTCGTTCGTCGCGGATCCGTCGACGCCGGGGAGCCGGCTGTACCGGACCCGCGACCTCGGGCGGTGGCGGCCGGACGGGACGCTCGACTACCTCGGGCGGGTCGACGACCAGGTCAAGATCCGCGGGCACCGGGTCGAGCCGGGGGAGACCGAGCATGTGCTGGCCGATCTCGACGGGGTGATCGACGCGGTTGTTGTGGCGTGCGTGAACCCGGCGGGGGACACCTGCCTGATCGGGTACGTCGTACTGGAGGACGAGGACCCGGCGGTGCTCGCGCGGCTGATGCTGGAGCTGACGAAGGAGCTGCCGATCTACCTGGTGCCGGCAGACCTGATCCCGATCGAGGAGCTCCCGCTGGACGCCGCCGGCAAGCTCGACCGCCGCCAGCTGCCCGAGCCGGAGTGGCTCCACGACTGACGGGCTCGTGGGCTTCGCCCACCTCGCCCCCGGGACAACAGGTGGGTGTCCAAGCCCATCACCTGTGGTTGCCCAGGTCGGAACGCGCCGCCTGAGCCTGCTCCGCGGTGTATTCACCCCACAGCAAAGCCCGCCCGGCGTACACCGGGCGGGCTTCGAAACACCTGGACTTCGGTTCTGCACCCCGGACGGGGGATGGATCCCGGTGACAGCCCTCCCGCAGTCACCGGCCCACCGTCCGCGGTGCAGAACCCGCGTCGATCCTCATCCCTCCTGAGGATCGATCGCACTCGCGGCCCGGCGGCGGAGCAGCGCGTAGGCACTGATCACGCAGATGAGCAGCGAGTAGACGGCCCAGACGGATCCGACGTTGCCGAGCTCGTCCCCGTTCCCACGGGATCCCAGCGCGACGACGGCGGTGACCGCGACCAGCGCGATCAGTGGGCCGGTCCAGCCCAGCACGCCCATCCGGACCGGCTGCTCGGACTCGGACGGGTCGTCCGGGTCGTGCGCGGCGGAGATGGCGCGTCCCCGCAGGGACTCGTGCAGGGCCGCGACGCCGCACGAGGCGGCGACGTTCAGCAGCAGCAGGCGGTCGGCGACGTCGGCGACCGGTACACCGGCGACGGTGCCGTAGAGGACGGCGTACACGTCGACCGGGACCGTCGCGGCGGCGGCGCCGACGACGACCAGCTGGAACAGGCGCGGGCGGCGTACCGAGGCCCGCAGACGGCCGTGCGCGCTGGTGGTGACCACCACCAGCGCGGTGAAGAAGAGTGCGAAGACGACGAGTACAGCAGCGTCCATCAAGAGCGGTTCCTCTGCTCGAGCGTTGCCCCGGACAACGCTGGTGGACGTGCGTACGAATGGTCTGCTGCCCGCGTGCGCGGCGGAGAGTCGCCTCTCCGCCGCACTCGCAAGCGGTCAATCCCTGGCATGCAGGCCCCCCTGATTGCCCTTGGATGACGTGCCCCCACCCCATCCATCCGTTGCATCGGACGGACAGGGGTCGCCGTTACAGACTTTTCGGCATTGGGTAAAAATTGCACAAAATTGCGCGGGAGATCCCTTTCCGCGCGGTGCAAATGTGTGTACGCCGTGCCGCCGGTGCGGCCGCGATCACCGTGAGCCTTCTGTCGGGTTGTCCGACAAAGTTCAACTACTCAGGTGGTCGCCCAGGCCAGCCGGGCCGCGCCCAGCAGGCCGGCGTTCGCTAGCTGGGCCGGCTCGACGGTGAGTCCGGTGACGAACGGCAGCTGCGCCAGCCGCTTCACCCAGCGCGTCACCGGGTCGAACAGCACCGGCCCGGCCTTCGCGACGCCGCCGCCGATCACGACGGTGGTCAGGTCGACGGTCACCGCGGTCGCGACGATGCCCGCGGCAAGGGCCTGGGCGCCGTCGTCGAACACCGCGAGCGCGATCTCGTCCCCGGCCGCGGCGTCCGCCGACAGTACGGCGGCGTCGACCTGCTCGCCCGTCCGCCAGCCGCGCCGCTGCGCGCGGGCGACCATCCGCGGCCCGCTCGCGTACGTCTCGACGCACCCGTACGAACCGCACGCACAGGCTTCGCCGTCCAGGTCGACCACCATGTGCCCGAGGTGCGCCGCGTTGCCGGACTGGCCGAGCAGCGGCTTGCCGTCGACGACGATCCCGGCGCCGACGCCGGTCGAGACGACGATGCCGAGCAGCGTGTCGACCGCGCGACCCGCGCCGGTCCACGACTCACCGAGCGCGAAGCAGTGCCCGTCGACGCCGAGCTCGACCGGTACGTCGCCGACCAGCGCGCGGACCCGGTCGACCAGCGGGAAGTTGCGCCAGCCGGTGATGTTCACCGGGGAGACCAGCCCGTGGGTGAGGTCGAGCGGTCCCGCCGACCCGATCCCGACAGCGACCGGCGTCGTACCGCCGCTGACCCGCCCGACCAGCTCCGCGAGCGCGCCGAACACCTGGTCGGCGTCGCCGGGCGGCGTGAGGATCCGGTCCTCGGTGAGAATCGTCCCGTCGGCGGCCACCAGCGCGGCGGCCATCTTGGTACCGCCGATGTCGATGCCGAGAACGGTCGCGGACTCGTCGGTCATGGGCGGGTGATCTGCACTGTCACGGTGATCGGACTCCGGTCGGTGGCGGTCAGGTCGAGAGACAACGTTATCCGCAAGTGGCTGATACAGCGAGAGGTAACTGTGGCTAATCACGCATCACCACGCCACACAGTGCGCAGAATCGGCCCCGGAACACACTGAACGTCACTGACAACGATGGCCTTTGAGAGGACAAAAAAGCTCCCCGCCGTACGACGGGGAGCAATTTTGCGGGAAGGGATCAGGTGAGGTTGAGGCCCGGCTGACCGGCTTCGACGGTGAACGATGCGCGCGTGGAGACCGGCGCACCCGGCGTACTGACGTACGGGATCACCTTGAAGTCCGCCTGCAGAGACTCGCGGGTGAGGCGCGTCTTCACGTACCCGCGCTGGTTGTTGAGGAGCTTGATGTGTGGGTTCTCGTCGAGCTGGAGCTGGCCGCCGGCTGGGAAGTCCTGGCCGTCGCCGCCGGAGGTGATCGACGTGGTGACGAGCTCGACGCCGACCGGGCGCGACGAAGGGTCGCGGAAGTCGGTGAGCAGGTCGTTGGCGTAGTGCTTGTGGACGTCGCCGGTGAGGACGACGGGGTTGGTGACGTGCCGCTGGCGGAAGCCGTCGAGGATGCGCTGCCGCGAGGCGACGTACCCGTCCCAGGCGTCCATGCTGTAGCTGACCCCCGGCCCGGCGGTGAAGTCGCGGGCGCCGAAGAACACCTGCTGGCCGATCACGTCCCAGGTCGCCGACGAGCGGCCGAGGCCGTCGAGGAGCCACTTCTCCTGCGCGGGGCCGGTGATCGAGCGGGCCGGGTCGAGCGCTGCCGGGCAGTCCGAGGTGGTGTCGTTGCACGCCTGGTCGCTGCGGTACTGGCGGGTGTCGAGCATGTGGAACGACGCCAGCCGGCCCCACTGGATCCGCCGGTAGATCTGCATGTCGATCCCGCGCGGGATCGAGCTGCGGCGCAGCGGCATCATCTCGTAGTACGCCCGGTACGCCGCCGCGCGCCGCTCCAGGAAGCCGGCCTGCCCGGCCGGCGACGGGATCTCGTCGGCGTAGTTGTTCTCCAGCTCGTGGTCGTCCCAGACCACGACCCACGGCGCGACCGCGTGCGCGGCCTGCAGGTCGGGATCGGTCCGGTACTGCGCGTGGCGGACCCGGTAGTCGGCCAGCGTCCAGATCTCCTTGGCCGGCGAGTGCGCGCGAGCGCCGCTGCCGCCCGCGCCCTCGTAGATGTAGTCGCCCAGGTGCAGCACCAGCGACGGGTGGTCCTCGGCCAGCCTCCGGTACGCCGTGAAGTAGCCGCCGGAGTAGTTGGAGCAGGAGACGAACGCCATGTCGAGCGGGCTCCCGTACGTGCCCGGCAGCGGCGTCGTCAGTGTGCGGCCGATCTCCGAGACGTGGCGCTCGCAGCGGAACCGGTAGTAGTACTCGCGGCCGGGCAGCAGCCCGCGGACCTCGACGTGGACGGCGTGCGCCGACTCCGGCGTGGCCGAGACGACGCCGGACCGGACGACGCGGCGCATCGCCGGGTCGAGCGCGACCTGCCACTGGACCTGGTAGCGGCGCGACGGCATGCCACCCATGCCGTCGGCGGCGAGCGGGTCGAGCGCGAGGCGGGTCCAGAGGACGACGCTCTGGAAGTCGGGGTCGCCGGAGGCGATTCCCAGCGTGAACGGGTCGGGGAGCGGCTGGTGAGACGCCGGTCCGGTGACGGGCATCGGCGAGCCGGCGGCCGGCAGCGATCCGGCTGCTGCGACGGCGGTCGCACCGGCGGCGGTGGCCACCAGCAGCTTGCGACGGGTGATCGGTGTGACGGGCATGGCGGAGCTCCGTAACTGATCGGTGGGCGGATTCCCATCCACCCTCGTGGGCGGCTCCGAACCCGAGATGACGCTGGGAGGTGACCTTGGTGAACTCACGTGGCGTGAGACATCCCCGGGTGCATTGGCATCGCATGGGTTGGCGCGAGAGGGTTGCGTCATGAGCGACCAACTCGAACGCGACGCCGCCGGCGCCCTGATCGTCGGCTTCACCGGTACCACCGCCCCCGACGACCTGCGCCGCGCGATCGCGAACGGCCTCGGCGCGGTGATCCTGTTCACCCGCAACGTCGTCGACGCCGACCAGGTGTCCGCGCTGACCACCGCGCTGCGCGCCGAGCGCCCGGACCTGCTGATCGCGATCGACCACGAGGGCGGCGAGTTCAGCCACCTCGCCCCGGCCAACCCGTGGCCGCTGTCGTCGCCGCGCGCGCTCGGCGAGCTCGACGACGCCGACCTGACCCGGGCCTCGGCCCGCGACGCCGCCGCGACGCTCGCGGCGCTCGGCATCGACGTGATGCTGGCGCCGTCGGTCGACGTGAACAGCAACCCGGCCAACCCGATCATCTCGACCCGCTCCTTCGGTACGTCGGCCGGCGTGGTCTCGCGGCACGGCGTCGCCTTCGTCCAGGGCGTCCGCGACGCCGGGATCGCCGCCTGCCCGAAGCACTTCCCGGGCCACGGCGACGTCACCGTCGACTCGCACCTGGCGCTGCCGCGGGTGGACCGCTCGATCGAGCAGGTGCACGCGGTCGAGCTGGCGCCGTTCCAGGCGACGATCGCGGCCGGTGCCGACCTGATCATGAGCGCGCACATCGTCTTCTCGGCGTACGACGACCAGCCGGCCACGCTGTCGCGGCGGATCCTGCAGGGGCTGCTCCGCGACGAGCTCGGGTTCACCGGCGTGATCACCACCGACGCGCTCGAGATGCAGGCGATCACCAGCACCCGGTCGATCGAGCAGGCCGCGGTCGAGTCGATCCGGGCCGGCGCGGACCTGGCGATGATCGCGATCGGCGAGGCCGACCCGCGGGCGCTGACCGCGGAGATCGTCGGTGCCGTCGGCAACGGAACGCTGGAGGCCGCGCGGGTCACCGAGGCTGCTCAGCGGGTCCGCGATCTCGCTGCCGACCTGGCCGCGCGGACCAGGCTGCCCGGGCTCGACGGCGCGCCGACGCGGGAGGTCGCGGCGCGGACGGTGACCGGTCAGGAGTTCCCGGCGCTCGGCGGTTCGCCGTACGTGGTGGATCTGACGCAGGGGCTGCACCCGGCGTGGAACCCGTACTTCAGCGGGCTGCCCGAGGTGTTCGCGCGGATCGCTCCCGACTCGGACGGCGTCGTACTGCGTGGCGCGGACGCCGAGGCGCTCGGCGAGGCGCAGGCGGCGGCGATCGGGCGGCCGCTGGTCGTGGCCGTGCAGGACGCGGTCCGGACGCCGTGGATGCGGGCGGCGCTGCAGTTGCTGATCGAGAGCCACGAGGGCGACGTGTTCGTGCTCTGCACGGGGATCCCGGAGGACCGCGCGCTGGTGCCGGCGAACGTGCCGACGGCGGTCACCTACGGGCGGAACCTGGTCGTGCTGGAGGCGGTGACGCAGGTCCTGACCCGCCGTCCGTAAATCCTATATCCTATCGCTCACCCGATCTCTGAGGAGTCAGCGATGGCGATCCAGCCCTGGTTCGAGCAGGCCAAGCTCGGCATCTTCCTGCACTACGGCATCTACGCCGTGAACGGGATCGCCGAGTCGTGGTCGTTCTTCAACGGCGAGATCAGCCACGAGGACTACCTCAAGCAGCTCGACGGGTTCACGGCGTCGAAGTTCGACGCCGGGGCCTGGGCCGAGCTGTTCGAGGCGGCCGGCGCCCGGTACGCCGTGCTGACGTCGAAGCACCACGACGGCGTCGCGCTCTACGACACCGCGGCGAACGACCTGTCGACGGTGAAGGCGACGCCGGCCCGGCGCGACATCGTGCGCGAGTACGTCGACGCGCTGCGCGAGCACGGGCTGCGGGTGGGGCTCTACTTCAGCCATCTCGACTGGACGCACCCCGACTACGCGTCGGTGCGTCCGGCCGGGATGCCGGCGGACGAGCGGGGCAATCCGTACGCCGTACCGGCCGCTGGTGACGAGGACCCGGCGGCGTGGGAGCGGTTCCTCGCGTTCCACCGCACGCAGCTGACCGAGATCATGGACCGGTTCGCGCCCGACCTGCTGTGGTTCGACGGGGACTGGGAGCGCGATCCGGAGCAGTGGCGGATGGACGAGGTGCGCGACCTGATCGCCGCGAAGCTGCCGGCGACGGTGGTGAACGGGCGGATGCGTGGCGGGTTCGGCGATTACGCGACACCGGAGCAGGGCGTGCCGATCGTGCCGCCGGCTGGGCCGTGGGAGCTGTGCGTCACGATCAACGACTCGTGGGGGTATCAGCACAACGACCACCACTACAAGTCGGTGCGGCAGCTGATCCGGTTGTTCGCCGAGACGATCGGTGGCGGTGGGAACCTGCTGCTCGATGTCGGGCCGCGTGAGGACGGGACGATCCCGGAGGAGCAGGTCACGCGGCTGCGGGAGCTGGGGGACTGGATCCGGCGGCACGAGCGAGCGGTCTTCGGGACGACGCGGGGGTTGCCGAACGGTGCGTTCTACGGTGCCTCGACGGTGTCGGCTGATCGGCGCAAGGTGTATCTGTTCACGTTCGACCGCCCGAACGAGTACCTGGCTGTGCGGGGGATCCGGAACAAGGTGCTGAAGGCAACGATCGTCGGGTCGGGGGTGGAGCTTCGCACGGACCGCCAGGGCGGCGGGATCGAGGGCGCGGCGGGCTGGACGTACCTGTACGTCGACAGCGACACGGCCCTGGACCGCGACTGCACGGTGGTCGAGCTGGAGCTGGGAGGCGAGCTGGACGTCGCCGAGCACCACACGCGCGACTGATCGACTTCGGGGTCAGAAGCGGCGGGCGGTGAGGGTCAGGTCCAGCGCGTTCTGCTCCACGTAGTTCAGCGCGTGCCGGACCGCGCCCACGGAAACTATCGTGTCGCCCAGCGAGGACGTGACCACGCGAGGCGGCGTACTGGTGAACGTCGCCAGCAGCTGCTCGATCGACGGCAGTAACGGCTTCGAGGCCTCGGCGACGGCGCCGCCGATGACGACCAGCGCGGGATTGAACAGCACCCCCAGCGTCGCGATCACCCGCGCGGTGCGCTGGCCGACGACCTCCAGGATCTCCTTCGCCACCCGATCACCCTGCGCGGCGGCGGTGAAGACCTGCTCGGCCGTCACCGGGTCCGCGCCGCTCAGCTCACGCAGTACGGTCTCGACCGCCGGATCGCCCAGCGCCTCCGCCGCCGCCTCGCGGGCGATGCGCGCGATCCCGTGCGTGTCCCCGACCCCCTCGACGAGCTTGAGGTACACCATCTCGCCCGCGCCACCACGACTCCCGTGCAGCAGCCGACCCGAGTCCATCAAGCCCGACCCGAACCGCTCACCCGCCAGCAGTACGACGAGGTCGTCGACGCCCTGCCCCTGACCGCGCCAGTGCTCCCCGAGGACCGCCAGGTTCGCATCGTTCTCCAGCAGCGCCGGCCACCCGTGCTGCTTGGTCAGCCGCGCGGTCAGCGCCGGGTCGAAGCGTCGCCAGAACTCGTCGTCGGCCAGGATGTTGCCGGTCCGGTCGACCGGCGCCGCGACGCCGACCCCGGCCGCGATCACCTGGTCGTCGTCGACCCCGGCGTCGGCCATCGCGTCGACGACCGCCTCGTCCACCAGGTCGGTCCGCTCGGCCGGCTCCTTCACCGCGGCGAACGAGCGCCCGGCCTTGGCCACCGTCTCGCCGCGCAGGTTCGCCACCACGACCGTCGTCTTCGCCGCGCCGACGTCGATCCCGAGCACGAACCCCGCGCCGCTGTTGAACTCGAACCGCCGCGACGGCCGCCCGACCGCGCTCTCGTCGCGGACCGGGTCGAGCTCGAGCACCCAGCCCATCCCGATCAGGTCGTTGCAGACCGCGTGCACGGTCGCGCGGGTCAGCCCGGTCGCCTCGATCAGTCCTGTTCCGGTCATGACCCCGGCGGTGGAGAGCACGCCGAGTAGCTTGCTCGCGTTGACCCTGCGCAGCAGCGGCGGAGTCGCCGCCGACGTCTTCGGCATATCCCTCTTGACCTCCTCGTGGAACTGCCCGCAGAATACTACAGATTCTAAATTTAAAGTCTATATAAACCGTGTTCGACCGATCAGCTCAGAGTGAGGCTCTCGTGACTTCAACTGCAACCGATGCCGACTGGTGGCGGCAGGCGGTCGTCTACCAGGTCTACCCGCGCAGCTTCGCCGACTCCGACGGGGACGGCATCGGTGACCTGCAGGGCATCATCAGCCGGGTGCCGTACCTGACGTCGCTCGGCATCGACGCGGTCTGGCTGAGCCCGTTCTACCCGTCCGCCCTGGCCGACGGCGGGTACGACGTCGACGACTACCGCGACGTCGACCCGCGGCTCGGCACGCTCGCCGACTTCGACGAACTGGTCGGCACGCTGCACACGGCCGGGATCAAGCTGATCGTCGACATCGTGCCGAACCACAGCTCCGACCGGCACGAGTGGTTCCAGGAGGCGCTCGCCGCGCCCAAGGGCTCGCCCGAGCGCGACCGGTACATCTTCCGCGAGGGCGACGGCGACCAGCCGCCGTCGGACTGGGACTCGGTCTTCGGCGGATCCGCCTGGGCGCAGATCCACGACGGCCAGTGGTACCTGCACCTGTTCGCCGCCGAGCAGCCCGACCTGAACTGGGACAACGCCGACGTCCGCGAGGACTTCCTTAAGACGCTGCGCTTCTGGTCGGACCGGGGCGTCGACGGGTTCCGCGTCGACGTCGCGCACGCGCTGAAGAAGGACCTGACCGAGCCGCTGCCGTCGAAGACCACGCTGCCCCGGCAGTCGGAATCCAACGGTGTGCACCCGCTGTGGGACCGCGACGACGTGCACGACATCTACGTCGAGTGGCGCAAGGTCCTGAACGAGTACGACCCGCCCAAGTCCGCGGTCGCCGAGGCGTTCGTACCGGCCGCCCGTCGCGCGCGGTACGCGAGCGCGGCCGGGCTCGGGCAGGCGTTCAACTTCGACCTGCTGCAGGCCGACTGGGACTTCGACCGGTTCCGGCAGGTGATCAAGGAGAACCTGGCGCTCGCCGAGCAGAACGGCTCGTCCTCGACGTGGGTGTTCTCCAACCACGACGTCGTCCGGCACGCGACGCGGTACGGGCTGCCGAAGGACCCCGACGGCGCCTGGCAGGACGGCAAGGCGTGGCTGCTGAGCAACGGCACCGAGCCGACCGTCGACGTCGAGCAGGGCCTGCGCCGCGCGCGGGCCGCCGTACTGCTGATGCTGGCGCTGCCTGGCTCGGCGTACCTGTACCAAGGTGAGGAGCTCGGGCTGCAGGAGGTCGGCGAACTGCCGGCGGCGAACCTGCAGGACCCGGCGTACTTCCGCTCCAAGGGCGCCGAGAAGGGCCGCGACGGCTGCCGCGTCCCGCTCCCATGGACCGTCGGCGGCCTCTCCTTCGGCTTCGGCTCCGGCGGCTCCCACCTGCTCCAGCCGAAGTGGTTCGGCGGCTACTCCGTCGAGGCCCAGGAAGGCGACCCCGCCTCGACGCTGAGCCTGTACCGCAAGGCCCTCGCCGTACGCCGGGGTCTGCAAACCAGCGAAGGCCTCGAGTGGGTGGACGCCGTCGAGTGGTCGTTGCACTTCCGCCGCCCCGGCGGCTGGCAGTCCATCACCAACTTCGGCGCGGCACCGATCGAGCTGCCTGAAGGCGCGGTCGTCCTCTCCAGCGGCCCACTGGAAGGC
The DNA here is from genome assembly GCF_040681455.1 of Kribbella sp. NPDC051770. Classification (NCBI taxonomy): domain Bacteria; kingdom Bacillati; phylum Actinomycetota; class Actinomycetes; order Propionibacteriales; family Kribbellaceae; genus Kribbella; species Kribbella sp. NPDC051770. Next base: position 364,963 of record NZ_JBFAYT010000009.1, read on the forward strand.
GAGAAGCTCCCGTCCGACACGACAGCCTGGCTGATCTGAAGAGCCCGCCCGCTGGTGACACTGGTGGGCTGGTGAACGGCTTCCCACCCCGACCCCTTGGGGGTGGGGAGCCGAGTGAGGGCGGGTGGGAGGTCGCCCGAGAGGAGCGAAGGCCCCGGGCGGGCGCGCCCTCTCTCCATCACCCTCGGGGGTGCGCCGACCCGGTCAGCCTCAGTCAGCCGCAGGCGAGCGACGTGCAGCACTGACCAAGCAGGCAAACGGGCGGGTATCTTCAGTGGGCTGGGCGTGTGAGGTGTCGAGTGGTGGGGCTTGGTCAGTGGTGGGTGTCGGCCTCTCCGCGGTGTGGAGCGGATTGGTCGGTGAGGCGTCCTGCCGAATTCGCGGGTGTCTCCGGCGGGAGGTCGCGCCGGGGGTTAGAGCGGGCGGTCGACGTGCAGCACCGTTCAAGCCTGTGTGACGGGTGATCTGGAGGGTGGGTTGAGCCTGGGGTGCGCTCGGTGGGTGAGGTTGGTGGGTGGTGGGCGTCGGTTGGCGGACCTGCAGCACTCAGTAACCCCCTGTTGCAGCAGCGGTAGCAGGTTGGGTGAGCGGGGGCGTGGGTGATGGCGTGGGGTTGGTGAGTGGTGGGGGTCCGGCGCGGGGGACCCGTGCGGCAGGATGACACCGTGGCGACGAGCTTGGGTGATGTGAAGGCGGTTCTGGATCGGTTGTACGACCCCTCGTGGGCTGAGAGTTGGGATGCGGTCGGGTTGGTCGCTGGAGATCCTGGGCAGCCGGTGCGGAAGGTGTTGTTCGCTGTTGACCCGATGCGGGCGGTGGTGGACGAGGCGATCGATGGTGGGTTCGATCTGATCGTCAGTCATCACCCGTTGCTGCTGCGCGGGGTGAACAGTGTTGCGACGACCACGCCCAAGGGGCGGGTGGTGCATGACCTGATTCGGAGTGGGACGGCGTTGATCGTCTGTCACACGAATGCGGACAACGCGAATCCTGGAGTGAGTGACGCGCTCGCGGCGGCGCTGAACCTGCACAACACGCGGCCGTTGAAGGCGATGCCGGGCGACGCGATGGACAAGATCGTCGTGTACGTGCCGGTCGGCGACACGCAGCGGATGATCGACGCACTCGCCGCGGCGGGCGCGGGACGGATCGGGGACTACGACCGGGCGGCCTGGTCGACGACCGGGGAGGGGACGTTCCGGCCGCTCGAAGGGGCCAATCCGACGATCGGCGCGGTGGGCGCGATCGAGGTGGTCGAGGAGTCCCGGGTCGAGATGATCCTGCCGCGCGGCAGAAGGCGCGCGGTCGTTGAGGCGATGTACGCCGCGCACTCGTACGAGGAGCCGGCGTACGACGTACTGGAGCTGGCCGCGATGCCGAGCCCGCGCGGTGGCGGCCGGATCGGGACGCTCGACGAGCCGCTGACGCTGCGCGACTTCGCCGCCCAGGTCGACCGCAGCCTCCCGAAGACCGAGCACGGCGTACGTGTCTCAGGTGACCCCGACAGGATCGTCGAGACCGTCGCGGTCTGCGGCGGCGCCGGCGACTCCGAGCTCGATCGCGTCCGGGCCGCGGGGGTCGACGCTTACGTGACCGCCGACCTCCGGCACCACCCCGCGACCGAGGCCCGCGCGTACGCCGACGGCCCGGCCTTGATCGACGTCGCACACTGGGCCAGCGAGTGGCCCTGGCTCGCCGACGCCGAACGACTCCTGAGCGCGGGGTTGGCAGAGCAGGGCAGTACCGTGGACACTCACATCTCGACGCTCCGCACGGATGCCTGGAACCTGCGCTTGTAGGGGCCGCCCGGAGAGCTGACAACTGAACGATCTAAGGAGCCGACCCTGAACGCCGAGCCCGCTGTCCAACGCCGGTTGCTGGACCTGCAGGATCTCGACCTGCAGCTGGATGTGGTCGCGACCAAGCGCAGGTCACTGCCCGAGCACCAGGCGCTCACCGACCTGGGGGCGGAGAAGTCCGTCGTCGACCGGGAGCTCGTCGCCGCCGACACCGAGGTGTCGGACCTGCGCCGTGAGCAGAAGAAGGCCGACAGCGACGTCGAGCAGGTCCGGCAGCGCAAGGCGCGCAACCAGCAGCGCCTCGACTCCGGCCAGGTCACGTCGCCGCGCGACCTGGAGAACCTGCAGCACGAGATCGGGTCGCTGGACCGCCGGATCTCCGACCTGGAGGACGCCGAGCTCGAGGTGATGGAGAAGCTGGAGGCGGCCGAGGTCGTCCAGGCCGATCTCCAGGGGCGCGCGGAGGCGTTCGCCGGCCGCCAGTCCGAGCTGGAGGGCACCCGCGACGCCGCGCTGAAGGAGCTCGACGAGCAGCGCGCGGCCCTGGGCGACCAGCGGTCCGGTGTCGCGGCCGAGCTGCCCGACGACCTGGTGAAGCAGTACCAGCGGCTGCGTGAGCACAACGGCGGCATCGGCGCCGCGCCGCTCGTCGGCAAGCGCTGCATGGGCTGCCGGATGGAGCTGGCGCCGTCCGACCTGGCCAAGATCAAGGCGGCCGCCGCGGACGTCGTACTGCGCTGTGAGGAGTGCGGCCGGATCCTGGTCCGTACGCCGGAGAGCACGGTATGACCTGGACGCACGTCGTCGTCGAGGCCGACGGTGGTTCCCGGGGCAACCCGGGCCCGGCCTCGTACGGCGCGCTGGTGCGCGACCCGGCGACCGGGCAGGTGATCGCGCAGGCCGGGGTGACGATCGGGGTCGCGACCAACAACGTCGCGGAGTACAGCGGGCTGATCGCCGGGCTGGAGCTGGCCGCGGAGTACGCGCCGAACGCCTCGATCGAGGTGCGGATGGACTCCAAGCTGGTGATCGAGCAGATGGCCGGGCGCTGGAAGGTCAAGCACCCGGACATGAAGCCGCTGGCGGCGAAGGCGCAGTCGCTGGCGCCGTTCGGGACCGAGTGGACGTGGGTGCCGCGGGCGCAGAACGCGGCCGCGGACGCGCTGGCGAACATGGCGCTGGACGGCAAGCCGGTCCCGCTGAAGCCGGCCGAGAGCTCGGCGGCGCCGGTGGTGACCGAGGTGTCGGAGCTCGGGAAGGCGATGCAGGGGTGGGGCGGCGTGCAGGCCGAGCCGCCGACGCGGCTGATCTTCCTGCGGCACGGCGAGACGCCGCACACGGTGGACAAGCGGTTCTCGGGGTCCGGTGGGGATGATCCGGGGCTGAGCGAGATCGGCGAGAAGCAGGCGCTGGCGGCTGCTGCCTACATCGCGGATCTTGGTGAGATCGACGCTGTCATCGCCTCGCCGCTGCTGCGGACCAGGCAGACCGCGGCCGCGGTGGCCGAGCGGCTCGGGCTCGACGTCGAGGTCCGCGACGGCTGGGTCGAGTGCTCGTTCGGCGACTGGGACGGGCACACCTTCGCCGAGGTGCAGGAGAAGTGGCCGGACGCACTGAACGCCTGGCTGGGTTCGACCACGGTCGCGCCGCCCGGTGGCGAGTCGTTCGACGCGTGCGCGCGGCGGGCGCGGTCGGCGCGGGACGCGGTGCTGTCGTCGTACCCGGGCAAGACCGTCGTCGTCGTGACGCACGTGACGCCGATCAAGCTGATGGTGCGCGGCGTGCTGCAGGCCCCGATGGCGTCGCTGTTCCGGATGGAGCTGAAGCCCGCGACGGTCACCGAGATCAACTGGTACGCCGACGGCCTGGCCTCGCTGCGCAGCTTCAACGTGGTGCCGCCGCTAGTCTGATGTCCCCCGACCGCATCGTCGCGGCCGGGTCGTCGAGGACGGAGTGGTCGAGTGCCGTTGCAGAAGGTGCATTTCGCCGAGGACGTGCCCGAGGTGCTCCGGGCTTCGCTGCAGACGATCCGGCGTGAGCTGGAGGTGCCGGCGGAGTTCCCGCCCGAGGTGGTCGCGGCGGCGCTGGCCGCGCGGGACAACCCGCGGCTGCCGTCGCTGGATCGCACGGACATCGAGTTCGTGACCATCGACCCGCCCGAGTCGATGGACCTCGACCAGGCGCTGCACATCGAGCGGGCCGGCGACGGCTACACCGTGCACTACGCGATCGCGGACGTCGCGGCGTTCGTGCAGCCCGGCGACCCGATCGACGTCGAGGCGCGCAAGCGCGGCGAGACCCTGTACGCGCCCGACAAGCGCACGCCGTTGCACCCGCCGGAGCTTTCGGAGGGCGCCGCGTCGCTGCTGGCGGACGCCGTGCGGCCTGCGCTGCTGTGGACGATCACGGTCGACGCGTCCGGCGAGGGGACCGATGTCGTCTGCGAGCGGGCGCTGGTGAAGTCGCGCGCGAAGCTCAACTACGCGGGTGTGCAGAGGGATCTCGATGCCGGTACGGCGTCGGAGTCGCTGCAGCTGCTGCGCGAGGTCGGCAAGCTGCGCGAGCAGCGCGAGCTGGAGCGCGGCGGGGTCAACCTGCCGATCCCCGACCAGGAGGTCGTCACGGCCGACGGCCAGTGGTCGCTGGAGTTCCGCGCGCCGCTGCCGGTCGAGGGGTGGAACGCGCAGATCTCGCTGCTCACCGGGATGGCCGCCGCGCATCTGATGATGTACGGCGAGATCGGCATCCTGCGGACGCTGCCGGAGTCGCACGACGACGCGCGCCGCAAGCTGGAGAACACCGCGAAGGCGCTCGGGATCGAGTGGCCGGTCGGTACGTCGTACGCGGAGTTCATCCACGGGCTCGACCCGAAGGTGCCGGCGCATGCGGCGATGCTTGCCGCGTGCACCGTTCTGTTCCGGGGTGCGGGGTACACCGCCTTCTCCGGTGGGGTTCCCGAGCAGCCGGAGCACGCGGCGATGAAGTCGGAGTACGCGCACGTGACCGCGCCGCTGCGCCGGCTGGTCGATCGGTGGACCGGGGAGATCTGCGTCGCGCTGTGTGCTGATCAGCCGGTGCCGTCCTGGGTTCTGGAGTCGATGGACGAGATCCCGAAGATCATGGAGGAGTGCGACCGGAAGGCGCACGCGTACGAGCGCGCGATCGTGTCGATGGTCGAGGCCGGGCTGGTGGCCGACCAGGTCGGGGCGGAGTTCGACGGGGTCGTCGTCGACGTGGACGAGCGGGACCCGAAGCGGGGCGTGGTGACGTTGTCGACGCTCGCGGTCGAGGGGAAGGTGACGAGCGCGTCGCCGCTGCCGCTGGGGCAGGCCGTGCGGGTGAAGCTGGTCGAGGCCGACATCACCAAGCGGACGATCGCGTTCGAGTTAGCTGGATAGTTGTTGCTCGACCGCTCTAGTCGTGCGCTCGAGATCGCCAGTGGCTAGCAGATCCAACAGCGCGCCGCGCAGGAGGGCCAGTACGGCGGTCCGCTGCGCTTGGGCACGCTTGCTCTCGGCATCGATTTGTGATGCCTTGAGCAACTCCAGCCAGTCGTCGACGGTACTGCGCGCGTAGTCGCCCCACGGGCCGTCGGGGGAGACCAGGGAACGGCCGTACGCCTCGACCCACAGGTTCATCAGCGGACGCCGCTCGGGTGCGGACAACCAGGTCCACAACTCGCGCGCGATCACCTCGAGCCCCGGCTGTTCGTCGTACCGGAGCTCCTCGAGCAAGGTCAGCTCGTCGCTGCGTGCTCGTGCCAGCAGCGCCCGGATCAGTCCGTCCTTGCTGCCGAACAGGAACAGCAGCACCCGCGGGCTGGACCCGATCGCCGTCGCGAGCGGGCGCAGCGAGAGATCGGCGAGCCCGTGGGTGAGCGAGTAGCTGTAGGCGAGCTCCAGCAGTTCCCGCTCCCGCGCGGAGGGGGCTGGTTTCGTGGTCGGCACACCGCTAGTATCGCCTACTGAAACACTCGTGTCAGTAGATCGAGGTGTGCAGATGTCCGAAGCAGTGATCCGTCCCGCCGACCAGCCCGGCGACCTCGGCTGGGTCGTCCAGGCCCACGGCGAGCTGTACGCCGCCGAGTACGGCTGGGGCCTGCCGTTCGAAGCCCTGGTCGCCCGCATCGTCGCCGACTACGCCGAGACCGCCGACCCGGCCCGCGAAGCCGCCTGGATCGCCGAGCTCGACGGCGTACGCGTCGGCTGCATCTTCTGCGTCCAGGGCCCCGACGACGCCACCGCCAAACTCCGCCTGCTCCTCCTCACCCCCGCCACCCGAGGCCACGGCCTCGGCAGCCGCCTGGTCGACACCTGCCTCGCCTTCGCCCGCACCGCCGGCTACAAACGCATGGTCCTGTGGACCAACAACCCCCTGAAAGCAGCCCGCCAGATCTACCTCAACCGAGGCTTCACCCTCACCGGCGAGGAACCCCACATCCTCTTCGGCGAGGGCCTGATCAGCCAGTACTACGAACTCGACCTCAGCTGAGGACGAGAGCAAGAACGCAGAACAAACAAAGACAGAACAATTGAGTAGGAGGTGCCCCCTGAGCTGGGTGCCCGGGCTCACGGACGTAGTCAGCTCGCGAGCACCTCGCTGACTACCACCGTCAGCTTCTTCGCCTTGTTCGCGGTGCTGATCGACTCTTCCTCGTCGACGCTCGACTGATCGCCGGTCACCTTGAGGGTGTTCGTCACCGGCCCGTCGTCGCCGCCTTGGACGACGTACACGACCTCGTAGGTGACAGCAGGGTCCGGCGCCTCGCCGCTGTAGGCGACCATGATGCGGTAAGTCAGGTTGCATCCCGCCGACCCGAAGCACTGCTTGCCGAGGATCTTGGCCGTGAGTTTGAAGTCGGCCTTCGTCGGTACGGCGTAGGCCGGTTCGGGAGTTGTCTCACTGGTCTCCGCGATCGTCGGAGCCGTGGACGCCGCTGCGGCGGGACGAGAGTCCGAGGTGGTTGCCCGGTCGGTGGTGTCACCGATGCCGGTGAGAGCGACGGTGAGCCCGCCTGCGACGAACAGCGCGGCGCCTGCAACGCCGAGGCCGACAATCCGGCGGATCGAGCGCCGCGGCTTTTCGTGTGGCTGCTCGACGATCGGCTGCAGTGGTATCGGTGGTGGTTGTCCGGGCATGCCGGAGTGCGGCTGTGACATGGTTCCCCCTTGAATCCCCGAGCCCCCCTCGGGATCAGGAGTCACCGTAACGCTGCGTGCGGGTGGTGACAATGGGTGGCGGTCGATCAGCTGACCGGGACGAAGGTGATGCGGTTGCCGTCGGGGTCGTGGAGGTCGGGGCGGGGGGTGGTGACCTCGAGGGCGAGGTGGTTGACCGGGGTGGTGGATGGGGGCCAGGTCGGGCTGAGGGCGAGGGTGTCCTGGTTGAGGGTGAAGCGGCCGGAGTCGTGGGGGAGGCCGAGGTGCTCGGAGTAGAAGGTGGTGGCGGCTTCCAGGTCGGGGGCGTCGAGGGCGATGTGGGCGAGGCGGCGGGTTTCGCCGGTGGTGATGGGCGGGACGCGGAACTCCTCGGTGCGTTGGAGGAGTTCGACGCGGTGGCCGTTGGGGTCGGCCAGGAAGGCGAGGCGGCCCTGGCCGCTGCCGGCGACCTTGGGGGGTGAGAGCTCGGCGTAGCCGGCCTCGATCAGGCGGGCGTAGTCGGCGTCGAGGTTGTCGGTCATGAAGCCGACATGGTTGAGGCCGTACGTCGCGTCGGGGGCTGGACTGTTGGCGTGCAGGAGTTCGATCAGGCCGGTGCCGAGTTGGAGGTGGACGCGGGTGACCTGCGGGCCCGCCATGAAGAGGTGGTCGACGATCTCGGCGCCGAGGGCGGTGTAGAAGTCGAGGCTCGCGTCGAGGTCTTGGACGGGGCCGCCTACGTGGTTCAGCTCGTAGATCATCCCAGCATCTTGGCAAACGTTTACCGAGACCTGTCAAGATGCCGTCCGGGGGTGTGGCCGAAGGTACGGCGGAAGGTGTCGATGAACGCGCTCGGGGTGGACCAGCCGCAGCGCAGGGCGACGGTGGTGACCGGGTGGTCCTCGGCGAGCAGGATCAGGGCGTGGTGGAGGCGGAGCTGGGTGCGCCACTGCGGGAACGTCATCGCGAACTCGGAGCGGAAGAGGCGGGAGAGCGTGCGCTCGCCGGCGGAGACCGATGCCGCCAATTGCGCGAGCGGTCGAGGATCGGCGGGGTCGGCGATGAGCAGCGCGCAGACCGCGGCCAGCCGCGGGTCGGTTGCTGTGGGCAACTTCAAGGGCTGTTCGGAGGTGTGCTCGAGCTGGTCGAGCAGGACGGCGCGGAGGCGCGCGTCCGCAGGGGTTGCGGCGACGGATGAAGTGCACGCGATGATCAGCTCGCGGAGAAGCGGGCCCACGGCAAGGACCGTCGGCGCGGTCAGGCCGAGCGGGTTCTCGGTGAGGCCGACCAGGTAGAGGTCCGTCCGGCCGTACGCGCGGTGCTGGTGGACCGTCCCGGCCGGGACCCAGATCGCGCGGTCCGCGGGTGCGATCCAGTGCCCCTGGTCGGTCGCGACGGCGAGCACCCCGCGGGCGGCGTACGCGATCTGGTGGTCGTCGTGCCGGTGCGCGTCGATCCCCGCGCCGGCGTCGAGGCGGCGCAGGACGGTCGGCGCGATCGGCTGGTGGCGGCTTGTCGACATCACTCGGCAGAATATCGGAAGCCGGACAACCGCACACCCGGAAGACTCGGACCGTGAAGAGGCTCCCGACCGTCCTACTCGCGACCGGCCACGGCAGCGTCGACCTGTACCAGGGGATCGTGCCCGTGCTCGTCCCGTTCCTCGTGCACGAGCGCGGCTACGACTACGTCGCGGTCTCCGGCTTCGTGCTCGCCGCGACGCTGCTGTCGTCGGTGGTGCAGCCGGTGTTCGGGCTGCTGACCGACCGGTGGTCGATGCCGTGGTTGCTCCCGGCAAGCATGCTCGTCACCGGAGCCGGTACGGCGGTGGTCGGCCTGACGAGCGACTACGTGCTGACGCTCGCGGTGATCGCGCTGACCGGGGTCGGCGTCGCGGCGTACCACCCGCAGGCCGCCCGTACGGCGCGCGCGGTCACCGGGGGCGGGCATGTCGGGATGAGCTGGTTCTCGCTGGGTGGGATCGTGGGGTTTGCGCTGGCGCCGGTGCTGGTCGCACCGTTGCTCGCGTACGGCGGACTGCGGGCGACGCCGTTCCTTCTGGTGCCGGCGGTGCTCGGGATGCTGACGACGATCCCGTTGCTGCAGGCAACCAGCTCCACGCGGCGGTCCCGCGGCGCGGTGGCCGGGACGGACGACTGGCGGTCGTTCACGCAACTGACGGGCGTCGTCGTGCTGCGATCGATCGTGTACGTCGGCCTGACTACGTTCGTTGGGCTGTTCATCGGGCAGCGGCTCGAGCTGTCCGCGACCGGGAGCTCGGCGGTACTGGTGGTGCTGTTCGCGGGTGGGGTGATCGGCACGCTGCTCGGCGGACGGCTGGCTGATCGCTGGGACAGGCTGCCGGTGATGCGGGTCGCGTACGCCGTGGCCGCGCTCGGGCTGGCAGGTCTGGCGTTCGTCCCCGGGCCGGTGATGCTCGCGTTCGTGGTCGTGACGGCGATCGCGCTTTCGGTGCCGTTCTCGCTCCACATCACGCTCGGCCAGGACTACCTGCCGACCCGAGTCGGTACGGCGAGCGGGGTCACGCTGGGGCTCGCGGTCAGCGCGGGAGGGCTGGTCGCGCCGGCGCTGGGTGCGCTGGCGAGAAGCACGTCACTTCAAACAGTTCTGGCTGTTCTGATCGTGCTTCCCGCCTTGGCGGCGTTCCTGGCGAGGCAGCTCGCCGAGCCGGAGCAGGTCAGATCAGGTGGGTGAAGCACTCGCGGTGCCAGCTCGCCGACGACTCGGTGTCGGAGATGGTGCCGGCCGCGGGCGCGCCGTTCGCCTTGGTGTCCTTCACCCACACCCGGTCGCCGTACTCCGCGAAGCACGCCTTCGCGCCGGTGACCGAGACGCACCAGACACCCATCGAACCTTCCGGTGGCGCGCCGCTCGGTACGCCGTCCGCGGGTGACCAGAGGATCGTCCACCGGGAGACCGACGAAGGCCACTGCCACTAGAGAAACAAACCAAGGGGAACGGGCCGGTCTGTAAGCCGGATTCTGTAGTCGGTGACCATCCATCTACGGCTGCCGTTGCCGGCAGTCTCCAGCGGCCTACCCGCGAGCTCGGGCGGGCAGCCCTCGAACGCTCGCGCGAACGCCGGTTGCCCGGCGTCCTTCTTGGCCTTGCTCCACGTGGGGTTTACCTAGCCTCCGCAGTCACCTGCCGAGCTGGTGGTCTCTTACACCACCGTTTCACCCTCACCCGCACCTGGACGAACCACGGGGTTCGTCCAGGCCGCTGGCGGTCTGTTCTCTGTGGCACTGTCCCGCGGGTTTCCCCGGGTGGGCGTTACCCACCACGCTGCCCTGTGGAGTCCGGACTTTCCTCGGCGCCCACCGGAGTGGACGACGCGGTCACCCGACCGACCCGTTCCGCCGATCAGGATACGGCCTGTGGGGAGATCTCGGGCCAGCGGCCGTCCGCCCCGCGCTCGTAGGTCTGTACGTCGACCACCGCGTCGAGGTTCAGTGGGCCGTAGATGTGCGGGAAGGTGGTGCCGCTGCCGTCCAGGTCCTCGTCGCAGAGCGCCGAGACGAGCCGCTCGGTGTCGATCACCAGCAGCCGCAGCGGCTCCTCGACGTCGGCGTAGAACCGGTTCGCGGTCGAGCCGACCTGCTCGGGCCGGGACGCGTGGATGAAGGTCACGCCGTCGTCGTCGAGGGAAACACCTCTGGTCGACATGCGGTAAGCGCCGGCGGCCTTCGCCGCGGCCCACTCGTCACCAAAAGCAATATGCAGAATCCGAGCCATGCCCAGACAGTAGCGACCGCGCACTGCCGGGCTGCACACACCCCGCCGGGTCAGAAGTTCCGGAACCGGTGAGGGGTTGACTTCGGACAGTGATGGTTGAAAGATCCGATGTCTACCTCTGGTCCTCTCCGCCCCCAGGCCAGGGGTCCGCTCCTTCTCCAGGAGAGATCCGATGAACACCCTCCTGCGATCCCGCCTGCCCAAAATCCTGCTGGCGACAGCCCTGCTCGCCGGGCTGATCTCCACCGGTGGTTCCCCGCCCGCCGTCGCCGCACCGGGTTTCACCGCCTGGCAGAACGGGTCCTTCGTCGTCGACACCCGAACTTGGTTCGCCGCTCCGACATCGTGCTCGGCCGGGCCAACGCGGTGCCGACCGAGTCGCTCCCGCTGGGCAACGGCGCCCTCGGGGCGGCGGTCTGGGCGGCCGGTGGGTTCACCGCGCAGCTCAACCGCACCGACACGTTCCCGAGCCGCAAGTCCCTCGGCCACGTCGTGATCCCGGGCCTGTCGAAGATGACCACCGCCGCCGACTTCACCGGCAAGCTCGACCTGTACGACGGAATGCTGCGCCAGTCCGGCGGCGGCATGACGCTGACCGCGTTCATCCGCGCCGACACCCAGCAGCTCGTCGTCGACGTCACCGGCGCGGACCCGAACGCCACCCAGACCGCCCAGGTCAAACTCTGGTCACCCCGTACGCCGACCGCCCGCGCCTCCGGCGCCGTGGCCGCGCTCGCCGAGACCTGGGTCGACAACCAGGGCGCCGGCGCGTCGGGCCGCACGTTCGGCTCGCTCGCGGGCATCACCGCCGGCGGCCGCAACGTCGTCGCGTCGGCGCCGAACAACCTCACCGGTCAGGTCGCCTTCCAGCCCAACGCCGACGGCTCGTTCCGCGTCGTCGTCGCGGCGCCCACGTGGACCGGCGGCGACTCGATCGCCACCACCAACGCCGTACTGAACGGAGCGGCCACCCGTCCGGCGTCCGAGGTCAGGAACCCGCATCTCCAGTGGTGGCACGACTACTGGCAACGAGCAGGCCTGATCAAGATCAGCTCCCAAGACGGCACCGGTGACTACGTCGAGAACCTGCGCACGATCTACCTGTACTCCGCTGCCGCGCAGAGCCGCGGCGTCCTGCCCGGATCGCAAGCCGGCGTCGCCGACCTGTTCACGTTCTCGCAGGACAAGCGCGACTGGTACCCGTCGGGCTACTGGTTCTGGAACCTCAGGATGCAGGTCGCCGCGAACCTGTCAGCCGGGCTGCCCGCGCTGAACGACCCGATGTTCCGCCTCTACAAGGACAACCAGGACGCGATCGCGACCTGGACCAGCCAGCGGATGCCCGGCCGGCAGGGCCTGTGCGTGCCGGAGACGATGCGGTTCAACGGCAACGGCACGTACGACGGCGGTACCAGCAACGCCTCCTGCGACTCGATCATCGCGCCGACGTACAACTCCTTGACCGTCACCACCGGCGCCGAGATCGGGCTGTGGGTCTGGGAGCACTACCGGATGACCGACGACCGGGCGTTCCTGACCGCGCACTACCCGCTGATCAAGGGCGCGGCGCAGTTCCTGCTCTCGCACGCGACGACCGGTGCCGACGGCAAGCTGCACACGTTCTCGAACGCGCACGAGACGCAGTGGGGGGTCACCGACCCGACCACCGACATCGCCGCGATGCAGGCGTTCTTCCCGGTCGCGGTGAAGGCGGCGCAGACGCTCGGCGTCGACAGCGCGCTGGTCGGTCAGCTGAACGCGGCGATCCCGAAGCTCCAGGCGCTGCCGCGGACCGACACGGCGACCCAGACCCAGCTGCTCACGCCCGCGCAGGACGCCAACGGTACGACGATGATCGGCCTGTCGACACAACCGACGGCGGCCCGGCACAACAGCGAGAACATCGGGCTCGAGGCGGTCTGGCCGTACAACCTGATCGGTGACAGCGGACCGCTGACAGCGGTCGGCCGCCGGACGTACACCTCGCGCAGCTACGTCAACGGCAACGACTGGAGCTACGACGCGCTGCACGCCGCCCGGCTCGGGCTGGCGACCGACATGAAGACCGCGCTGCTCGCCGCGATCCGGCAGTACCAGGTCTACCCGTCGGGGATGGCGAGCTTCACCGCGCAGCCGGCGTTCGAGCCGTACATCGAGCAGTCGGGCGTGCTCGCCGCGACCGTGCCCGAGGCGCTGGCGACGGACTACGACGGGCTGCTCCGGATCGCTCCCGCCTGGCCGACCGACTGGACCGGTGAAGGAACGGTTGCCATCGGCCACAAGTCGAGGGTGCACGTGCAGATCACCAACGGCTCGCCGACCACGGTCGCGATCAGCTCGGGTGCAGCGCAGCAGCTCAACGTGAGAAGCCCGTGGCCCGGCCAGAGCGTGACGGTCCTGGACGGTCAGACCCGCGCCACCATCGTTGCAGCTCAGTCCAACGCCACCTTCACCATCCCGGCCCAGGCAGGCCGCACCTACCTGGTCGAGAAGACCGGCGCCACAGCGCAGCCGTTCCAGCAACTGTCCGGCACACCGGCGACCGCTGCCAGACGATACGACCGGGCAACGATCGGCCTGACGAAAGGCACCGGAGCAGTCGCCCTCAAAGCACGGGCCAACGGCAAGTACGTCACCGCCGGCACCGGCACCCCGCTGATCGCCAACGCCACCACGATCGGCACCGCCCAGCAGTACGTGATGACCGACCTCGGCGGCGGCAACGTCTCACTGCGCGCCAAAGCCAACAACCTGCTCGTCGCCGCTGACGACGCCGGTGCCGGCCCGCTGCTCGCCAAGAACCAGAACGTGGGCTCGTGGGAGACCTTCCAGCTGATCCGCAACGGTGACGGCTCGGTGAGTCTCCGGGCGCAGGTCAACAACAAGCTCGTCTGCGCGGACAACGGCGGCGCCGCGCCCCTGATCGCCAACCGGGACGCGATCGGCCCCTGGGAACAGTTCGACCTGATCGAAGGAGTCGCGTGATGAGAAGAAGCCGAGTCGCCGTACTGGTCACGACGGCGCTGATCGCAGCCCTGGGCCTGACCGCCCCGGCGGCCGAGGCCGGGTCGACCATCCCGGCCGCCGACTACCAGCAGGTGTCGCTGGCCAGTGGCGCCAACGAGCTCGGCGAGGCGATGTCGCTCGCCGTGCTGCCGAACCGCTCGGTGATCCACACCGCCCGCGACGGCGCCGTACGGATCACCGACGTCAACGGTACGACGACGCTGGCCGGTCGGCTCAACGTCTACACCCACGACGAGGAGGGCCTGCAGGGCGTCGCGGTCGACCCGAACTTCGCGACCAACCGTTTCGTCTGGCTCTACTTCTCCCCACGGCTCAGTACGCCGGACGGCGACGCTCCCACCGACGGCACCCAGGCCGACTGGGACCGCTGGAAGGGCGAGCTGCACCTGTCGCGGTTCGTGCTGAAGACCGACAACACCCTCGACCTGGCCAGCGAGAAGATCGTGCTCCGGGTCCCGAACGACCGCGGCCAGTGCTGCCACGTCGGCGGCGATCTCGATTTCGATGCCGCAGGCAACCTCTACCTGACCACCGGCGACGACAGCAACCCGTTCCAGTCCGACAGCTACACGCCGATCGACGAGCGGACCAGCCGCAACCCGCAGTTCGACGCGCAGCGCACCTCGGGCAACACCAACGACCTGCGCGGCAAGCTGCTCCGGATCAAACCGCAGGCCGACGGCACGTACACGATCCCGTCCGGCAACCTGTTCGCGCCGGGCACCGCGCAGACCAAGCCGGAGATCTACGCGATGGGTTTCCGCAACCCGTTCCGGATGAGTGTCGACAAACCGACCGGCATCGTCTACCTCGGCGACTACGGCCCGGACGCCGGTGTCACCAACCCGAACCGCGGCCCGAACGGCCAGGTCGAGTTCGACCGGATCACTGCCCCCGGCAACTACGGCTGGCCGTACTGCACCGGCACCAACACCAGCACCGAGACCTACAACGACTTCCAGTTCCCCAGCGGCCCGTCCGGCGCGAAGTTCGACTGCGCCGGCGGCGCCACCAACAACTCGTTCCGCAACACCGGCCAGACCAAGCTGCCGCCGGCCAAGCCGTCCTGGATCCGGTACGGCGGTGACGCCGGTACGCCGCCGGAGTTCGGCGGCGGTTCCGAGTCGCCGATGGGTGGCCCGGTCTACCGGTACGACGCCAACAACACCTCGCCGGTCAAGTTCCCCGCGTCGCTGAACGGCCGCTACTTCGCCGGTGAGCTCGGCCGCAAGTGGATCAAGGCGATCGAGGTCACCGGGACCGGCGGCGTCGGCGACATCGGCGCCTTCCCGTGGACCGGCACGCAGGTGATGGACATGGCGTTCGGCCCGGACGGCGCGCTCTACGTGCTCGACTACGGGACCGGCGCGAACAACCAGGCGCTCTGGCGGATCGAGTACAAGGGCAGCACCAACCGCAACCCGATCGCCAAGGCGTCCGCAACCCCGACGTCCGGCGGCCGGCCGCTGACCGTGGCGTTCTCGTCGGCGGGCAGTTCCGACCCGGAGGGCGGCGCGCTGTCGTACCGGTGGACGTTCGGCGACGGCGGCAGCTCGACGCAGGCCAACCCGTCGTACACCTACAACACCGCGGGCACGTTCACGGCGACGCTGACCGTGACGGACCCGACCGGGCTGACCGGTTCGGCGAACGTGCAGATCAGCGTCGGCAACACCGCGCCGTCGGTGACGCTGCAGACGCCGGCCGACGGGCAGCCGTTCTCGTTCGGCGACACCGTGCCGTTCCAGGTCAACGTCAGCGATCCCGAGGACGGGACGATCGACTGCAGCCGGGTGAAGGTCACCTACCTGCTCGGGCACGACGACCACCAGCACCAGATCACCTCGAAGACCGGTTGCAGCGGCTCGATCGCCGTGCCGCCGGACGGTGAGCACGACCCGGCCGCGAACATCTTCGGGGTCTTCGACGCCGAGTACACCGACAACGGCGGCATCACCACGCACAGCACCCGCAAGCTCCAGCCGCGGCACCGCCAGGGCGAGCACTTCAGCGCGATGTCCGGCATCGAGCTGGCCACGCACGCGGCCGCCGAGGGCGGACGGACGGTCGGGTACGTCGACAACAACGACTGGGTCTCGTTCACGCCGTACGCGCTGAGCACGGCGACCTCGTTCACCGCGCGCGTCTCGTCGGGTGGTCCCGGCGGCACGCTTGAGGTGCGGGCCGGGTCCGCGACCGGTCAGCTGATGGCGACGGTCCCGGTCGCCAACACGGGCAGCTGGGACACGTTCACCAACGTCTCGGCCAACCTGACCAACAAGCCCGCGGGCACGACGACGCTGTTCCTGGTCTTCAAGGGCGTCACCGGCAACGGGAACCTGTTCGACCTCGACGCGTTCACGCTCGCGACGTCGGGATCGGTCGGTACGACGTCCGAGGGCGAGGCGTTCAGCTCGCAGTCCGGCGTACAGGTCGCTGCGCATGCGGGCGCGAGTGGCGGGCAGACGCTCGGCTACATCGACAACGGCGACTGGGCCGGGTACTCCCAGGTGAGCACCAGCGGCATCAAGTCGTTCAGTGCGCGGATCTCGTCGGGCGGTCCGGGCGGCACTCTCCAGGTGCGGTCCGGGTCGGCGACGGGCACGCTGCTCGGCTCGGTCGCCGTCCCGAGCACCGGCGGCTGGGAGAACTTCCAGAACGTCTCCACCACACTGACCGGCAACGCGAGCGGCCCGCTGTTCCTGAGCTTCACCGGCGGCGCGGGCGCGCTGTTCGACGTCGACACCTTCACCGTCTCTTCCTAGGGAGCTGGCATGACTACATTCACGCGACGTACGGCATTGCTGACCGGTGGAGCGCTGGTGGTCGGCGGCCTGCTGCCCTGGCAGACGGCGTCGGCCGCGCCGTACCAGGTGCTGGTGTTCAGCAAGACGGCCGGCTTCCGGCACGACTCGATTCCGGCCGGGATCCAGGCGATCCGGGATCTCGGCGCGGCGAACGGGTTCACCGTGACGGCGACCGAGGACAGCAACGTGTTCACGGCCGCGCAACTGGCGGCGTACAAGGCGGTGGTGTTCCTGAGCACGACCGGGGACATCCTGAACGCGGCGCAGCAGACCGCGTTCGAGGCGTACATCAACGGCGGCGGCGGGTACGTCGGGGTGCACGCGGCGGCCGACACCGAGTACGACTGGCCCTGGTACGGGCAGCTGGTCGGCGCGTGGTTCCACAGCCACCCGGCGATCCAGCAGGTCACCGCGCGGGTCGAGGACCGCACGCACCAGTCGACCGCGCACCTCGGGACGACCTGGGTGCGGACCGACGAGCTGTACAACTACCGCACCAACCCGCGGCCGAACGTGCGGGTGCTGATCAACCTCGACGAGTCGACCTACAGCGGCGGCAACATGGGTGATCACCCGATCGCCTGGTACCACCCGCAGGGCGCCGGCCGGTCGTTCTACACCGGGTTCGGGCACACCATCGAGTCGTACGCCGACCAGGCGTTCCGGCGGCACCTGCTCGGCGGCATCCAGTACGCCGCCAACGCCTCCGCGACGCCGCCGGTGACGCAGATCGAGGGAGAGGCGTTCACGTCGCAGTCCGGCGTCCAGGTGGCCGGACATGGTGGCGCCAGTGGTGGACAGACGCTCGGCTACATCGACAACGGGGACTGGGCGGGCTACGCGCAGGTGAGCACGGCCGGGAAGACCGGCTTCACCGCGCGGATCTCGTCGGGCGGTGCGGGCGGGACGATCCGGATCCGCTCGGGGTCGGCCGGTGGACCGGTGCTCGGGCAGGTCGCCGTACCGGTGACTGGTGGGTGGGACAACTTCCAGACCGTCTCGACGACGCTGAACGGGGCGGGGACGGGGGCGCTGTTCCTGACCTTCAGCGGTGGGTCGGGCGCCTTGTTCGACATCGACCACTTCGGTCTGACCTGACGCTAGTGTCGGGGGTATGACCGATCAGGAAACGACGACGGCCGGCGCGACCGCAATCTTCGGGCGATCGTTCCGATCCGGGTGCGGGCGGTGTCTACCCGGGTATCAGTCGTTTCGACCGGAAGGAACCATCCGAT
>NZ_JBFAYT010000010.1:0-199774 GCF_040681455.1 Kribbella sp. NPDC051770
TTTATTTTTTATTTTTCGTCCAACACCCCCCCCCCCCCCACCCCCCGTTTGGTGGGGCGCCGGGCCGGGATGCCTTGTCTGGAAGGGAAACTACTGCGCCGCGGGAGGCGGCGTGGCCGGCGGCTGGGCCGGCGGGACCGTGTCCTGCGGGCCGCTGACCGCAGGCGGCGTCTGCTGGGACCGCGAGCTGACGGCCGCGTTCTGGGCGGCGGCGATCGCCTCCTGCACCGCGTTGTCGGCCTCGGCGACCGCGGCGTCCGGCGTACTGGTCAGCTCCTGGGCCGGAGCGGTCTGCTCGACCTCGTGCGGCTCCGGGAACGGGCCTTCGGCCTTCTGCGGGATGCCCGCGATCTGGCCGACCGCGCTGCCCAGACCCTCCATCGCCTTGCCGATCTCGCTGGGGATGATCCACAGCTTGTTCGAGTCGCCCTGGGCGATCGACGGCAGCATCTGCAGGTACTGGTAGGCGAGCAGACCCTGGTCGGGCTTGCCGGCGTGGATCGCGTTGAAGACCGTGGTGATGGCCTGCGCCTCACCCTGCGCCTTCAGGATCCGCGCCTCCCGCTCGGCCTGCGCACGCAGGATCCGGGACTCCCGGTCACCCTGCGCGGTGAGGATCGCCGACTGCTTCTGGCCCTCGGCCGAGAGAACGGCCGACTGCCGCATACCCTCGGCGGTCAGGATCGCCGCGCGCTTGTCCCGGTCGGCGCGCATCTGCTTCTCCATCGAGTCCTGGATCGACGGCGGCGGATCGATCGAGCGGAGCTCGACCCGGTTCACCCGGATGCCCCACTTGCCGGTCGCCTCGTCCAGCACGTACCGGAGCTTCTCGTTGATCTCCTCGCGGCTGGTCAGCGTCTGCTCCAGGTCCATGCCACCGATGATGTTCCGCAGCGTGGTCATGGTCAGCTGCTCGATCGCCTGGATGTAGTTCGAGATCTCGTACGTCGCCCGCACCGGGTCGTTGACCTGGAAGTAGATGACGGAGTCGATCGACACCATCAGGTTGTCCTCGGTGATGACGCCCTGCGGCGGGAACGCGACGACCTGCTCGCGCATGTCGATCGTGTACCGGACCTTGTCGACGAACGGGGTCAGCAGGTTCAGGCCGGGCTGCAGGCCCACCTTGAACTTCCCGAACCGTTCCACGATGCCCACGGTCTGCTGCTGCACGACCCGGACGGACTTGATCAGCGTGACGACCACCAGTAGGGCTACCAGCGCCAGCACGATGAGGAACGCTTCCACGTGACCCTCCACTCCAACGAAACAGGATCGACAGTCTTTCGTACAGACGGGCCACTGCCCAGCCCGGTTCCCTCACGATCCGGAGTCGCTCGGGCCAACTCTCGTCGCGCTCGGTCAGCGCGGCGGGTCGGAGTCCGGCTTGCCGTCGGTCGCCTGCGCGTCGGGCTCGATCTGCTCGTGCCCGTGCTCGTGATGGCCGAGCGGCAGACCGACCGGGTAGACGACCGCGGTCGCGCCGTCGATCTGCATCACCTCGACGCGCGTGCCCGGCGCGATCGTGGTCAGGTCGTCGAACGGCCGCGCGGTCCACAGCTCACCGCCGAGCTTGATCGAGCCCAGGCTGTCCGGGTGGATCTCCTTGACCACCACGCCGGTCTTGCCGATGACGTGCTGGGAGCCGGTCTTCATCTCCACGCCGTGATGGATCTTGCGCACCAGCAACGGGCGGATGGCGCCGAGCATCGCGCCGGCCGCGATCAGGCCGAGGACGATCTGCAGCCAGAGCAGGCCCGGGAACAGCGCCGCGCCACCGGCCGCCACGAGCGCGCCGCCGGCCAGCATCAGCAGGGTGAAGTCGAGTGTGGCCAGCTCCGCCAGACCGAGCACGGCGGCGATCCCGAGCCAGACGGCCCAGAGGTGTTCCTGCAGCCAATCCATCATCTGCCAACCCTATCCGCGAACGGGACCTTCGGCAGGTCCACCAACCGTCGGACGCACCCCGAAGCCCTCAGGATTCCTGAGTACCGTGCTCGTACTCCGACAGTACCGCGCGCCGCGGACAGGCCGGGTCGAACGCGCGTGGGGGTGCTGCCTCAGAAGGCGCGCGCGGTGTACCGGCCGTCGATGTGCTGCAGGGTCAGGGCCAGGTCGAAGGTCTCGCTGAGGGTCTCGGCGGTCAGTGCCTGCTCGATCGGGCCGGCGCTCACGACCCGGCCCTCCTTCAGCAGCAGCGCGTGCGTGAACCCCGGCGGGATCTCCTCGACGTGGTGCGTCACCAGCACCATCGCGGGCGCCCCCTCGGCCGTCGCGATCGAGCTCAGCGACCGGACCAGCTGTTCGCGACCCGTGAGGTCGAGCCCCGCCGCCGGCTCGTCGAGCAGCATCAGCTCCGGGTCCGTCATCAGCGCGCGGGCGATCTGCACCCGCTTGCGCTCTCCCTCGGACAGCGTCCCGAAGGTGCGGTCGGACAGGTGCCCGATCCCCAGCTCGGTCAGCAGTTCCTTGGCCCGCTGGTGGTCGACCTCGTCGTACTCCTCGCGCCATCGCCCGACCACGGCGTACGACGCGGAGACGACGACGTCCGACACCCGCTCGGCCCGCGGCAGCTTGTCGGCGAGCGCCGCGCTGGTCAGTCCGATCCGGGGCCGCAGCTCGAACACGTCGACTGTCCCGACGACCTCGCCGAGCAGCCCGACGATGCCGGACGACGGATGCATCTGCGCGGCCAGCACCTGCAGCAGCGTGGTCTTTCCGGCGCCGTTCGGCCCGATCACCACCCAGCGGTCGGCCTCGTCCACGGTCCAGTCGACGCCGTCCAGCAACCGCGACTCGCCCCGCACCACCGAGATCCCCGCCAGCTCCACCACTGCAGTCATGAGGCAAAACCTACGGGGTGCCCGGTCGGGGTCGGCGAGGACCCTGCTGTCTGGTGCTGGGTGGGGGTGAAGTGTCGGGTGGGTGGGTGGCGGTGGGAGACTTCTGGGCGTGCTGACCACTGCCGCCTCGGTGCGTTTCACCGTGTGGACGAACGCGATGCTCGCCGGAACCTGCGACCCCGACACCGCCGCGCACCGGATCCTCGGCGCCGACGTCGGGCACCACGTCGCCGGACTCGCAGCGCATCCGGAGCCCGCGACGTTGCCGGTGGCGCTCAATCTGCTCCGCGCCGCGGGAGCGCGCGAGGCCTACCTCGCGCTGCCCGTTCCCGGCGATCCGATCGGGCTCGCCGGGCCGCCGGCGTTCAACGAGACCGCGCTGGAAGCCGGCGAGGCCGTCGTGCTCTCCGGTGCGGGGATCGGCCTGGTCCCGGCGTACGTCGGGCCCGCGGTGCAGTGGTCGGTGCTGCCCGCGCAGGCTCCCCCGCCGGCCGATCTCGGCGAGGCCGACCGCGGGCTGCGCGCGGCGCTGATCGAGGCTGCCGAGTCGCTGGCCGCGCTCGACATCGCGCGCTGGAAGCCGGAGATCGCGGACGCGCTGATCGACATCCGCAAGATCGGCCAGGGCAAGGGCGACGACCTCGCTCCCGGGTACGACGCCCGTGCGGTGAAGGCGGCCGCGACCGCCCGGCGCTGCCTGGCGATCGCCGACGCCGCTTTGGAGGACGACGGAGCCGCAGTCACCGGAGCTGAAGCAGACGCGCGGCGTCGCGCACTCACCGAGCTGGCTGCTTCCGCACGACGTGCGCTGGTCGCCGCCTGCGGACCGTTCGCCGAGCAGTAGACCGCCCGCGCGGCAGCAGTCAGAACGTCGCGATCGGGTTGACCGGGCTGCCCGACGTACCGGCGAAGCGGACCGGTGCGACGGCGAGCTGGAAGTCCCACTGGCCGAGCTCGGCCGCCGTCTCCGCGCAGGCTTCGAGGTCGCAGTTGTCGAGCAGCCACAGGCCCATCGCGACCAGGCTGACCGCATGCACCGGCATCAGGATGTTGTCGTACCCGGACGGCTGAACGTCCTGCGGGGTGTCGGCGCCGATCAGCGCGACGCCGCGCTCGTGCAGCCACGGCAGGCACGACGCGTGCCAGCCGGCCTGGACGATGCTCGGCACGGGCCCGGCCTCGTGCCGCGCACGGCCGTACCCGGTCCGCAGAAGGACAGCGTCGCCGGGTTGCACCTGAACGCCCTGACGACGCTCGGCCTCCTCGAGATCCTCCGGGAACACGCCCTCCCCCGGCTCCAGCCACGGCACGTCGCGGACCTTCGCGACATCCAGCAGAACGCCCCGCGTGACGATCCCGTCGGCCGCGGCCGTCACCGCGGACCACGCCGACCCGCTCTCGGCGCTGACCAACTCGTGCGACCGGCCGTTGTACATCCGCCCGTCCCAGAACAGATGGCACGGCGAGTCGATGTGCGTGATCGTGTTGCCGTGGAAGAAGATCCCGAGGCGCTCGTTGGAGAAGCCCCAGCGCCGGTCGTTGTGGAACAGGGCCGGCATGTTCTCGGCGCCCGGCATCTCGGCCGCGCACGGGCACGACGTCGTCGCCCGCTCCAGCTCCGCCGGTACGGCGACCTCCCACCCGCACGACACGCTCCGCCCGTACCGCACCGCCCGAGCCGCCGCCAGCCGGACGTCGTCGGTGATCAGGTTCAGCGTGCCGCGCTCGTCGTCGTCACCCCAGCGTCCCCAGTTCGACAACGTGTCGAAGTACCCGAGGACGTCGTCCTGCGTGGGCAGCGGTCGTTCTGGCATCGTCACAGCACCTCCGGTCGTGCGGGTCGGCCCGCCGACAGTACCGCCGGACCGGCCGACCGCGGCGGCACCGGAATGTGGACCGGGCGTCCACGTGGTGGCGCGGCTCGGATAGGTTTCTGTTGCGATGACAGCACAGCCTGAGCACGAGACGCCCCCGCTGGACCGACCGACCCTGCTGGTCACGCTGACCGGTGCCGACCGTCCCGGGCTGACGTCGGCGGTGCTGTCGACGATCGCGACCCGCGGGCTCGAGGTGATCGACGCCGAGCAGGTCGTGCTGCGCGGGCGGCTGGTGCTCGGCGTACTGCTGTCGGCGCCGCGCGACCACAAGCAGCTGAAGAAGGAGCTCAAGGAGCTCGCCGAGCAGCTCGACGTCGAGATCGACGTCAAGAAGGGTGTCGGCGACAACGAACCGCGCCGCAAGGGGCGGACCCAGGTGACCGTGATCGGGGCGCCGCTGACCTCGCAGGGCTTCGCGGCGATCGCCGGCCGGATCGCCGACACCGGCGCGAACATCGACCGGATCAGCCGGATGGCGCGGTACCCGGTGACCGCCGTCGAGATCGCGGTCTCCGGTGCCAACACCGACGCGCTGCGCACTGTGCTCGCGCTGGAAGGTGTCCGGCAGGGCCTCGACGTCGCCGTCCAGGCCGGTGGGCTGTACCGGCGGGCGAAGCGGCTGATCGTGATGGACGTCGACTCGACCCTGATCCAGGGCGAGGTGATCGAGATGCTCGCCGCGCACGCCGGGCGCGAGGCGGAGGTCGCCGAGGTCACCGAGCGGGCGATGCGCGGCGAGCTGGAGTTCGCCGAGTCGCTGCACCACCGGGTCGCGGCGCTCGAGGGGCTGCCGGCCTCGACGCTGGACGACGTGTACGCCGCCATCCAGCTCGCGCCGGGCGCGCGGACGCTGGTCCGGACGCTGAAGCGGCTCGGGTACCAGTTCGCGATCGTGAGCGGCGGGTTCAGCCAGATCACCGACAAGATCGCGGCCGACCTCGGCATCGACTACTCGGCGGCCAACGAGCTGGAGATCGTCGACGGCAAGCTCACCGGCAAGGTGATCGGCCAGGTCGTCGACCGGCCGGGCAAGGCCGTCGCACTGCGCCGGTTCGCGGAGTCGTCGCGGACGCCGCTGTCGCAGACCGTCGCGATCGGCGACGGCGCCAACGACCTCGACATGCTCGCGGCCGCCGGCCTCGGCGTCGCGTTCAACGCCAAGCCGGTCGTCCGCGCGGCCGCCGACACACACCTGAGCGTGCCGTACCTCGACACGATCCTCTACCTGCTCGGCATCTCCCGCGAGGAAGTCGAAGCCGCCGACAACCTCAGCTGAGGTCGAGCTTCCCGGTCTTCGCCGCGGGCGGCGCGACGATCGGGAGCTTCCCGCCGAAGTGCGTGAACGTCGCCTGCACGGCGGTGTTGCCGTCCTTGGTGTCGGCCAGCACGTAGTTCATCTGCCGCGGCCGGTTCAGCTCGTCGACGAGGATCGACAGACTCAGCTGCGCCGGGAGCGTCTTGGCGTCCGTCCGGTCGACGTACACGCCGAACGCACCGGCCGCTGCGGCCTTCTTCACGTCGATGACGAGCTGGTACTCGCGCGCCGGCGACCCACCCACCGGCTGCACCGGCCCGGGCTTGAACGACGTCGCGTACGCCGTACCGCCGATCAACTGATGGAACATGGCGTCATTCAAGTCCTGCACGACGATCAGCGCCGCGGCCAGCACCTCGGGGTCCTTCTTGGTCAGATCGAGCTTCACCCACGGCTTCGTCGGGTTGCCGGTCAGCTCGTCGTTCTCCATGTAGAGCACCTTGCCGATCCGCCGCACCGGCAGCCCGTCCTCCACGGTCACCGCCGCGTCGGTCGCCGACCCGACGAGCCGCACGTCGGCTGTCGCCGTCCAGACCGTGCCCTCCGGGCCACCGTTCAGGACCGCCGACATACGGAACGTGCCCGCCTTCTTCAACGCCGCCAGCACCTTCGGCGCGAACGTCTCCTTGGTCAGCTCGGCCACCACAGGCGTCGGCGTGGGCGTCGGCGTCGCCGCGACCGGCGCGGCCGCGGGCGTCTCCTTCTCCGCCGCACAACCGACCGGTACGACGAGCAGCGCGAGCACGAGCGCGCGGGACAGCAGGCGGTTCACTTCAGGGCTCCGATCTCCGCGGCCGCCGGTGAGTTCGGCGGTGCACAGGAGATGGTGACACGACAACCATCCGGGGACCTACTCCGGTGGTTGCAACAAGCTGCAACCGGTCAGGTGGTCGGTGGGGTGGCGATGCGGGACGGTGACGGTGGGGTGAGGGTGAGCTTCTGGCCGAAGCGGCTGAAGGTCGCGAGGACCTGGGAGCGGCCCTGGGTGAAGCGGAGCTGGACCGGGAGGCAGTGGGCGTCGACGGCGATCCGCAGGGTCATTGCTTCGGGCAACGACGGGAGGTCGGCGGTGGTCAGGTAGTCGCCGAGGGCGTCGGCGGCGGTCGCGCGGGCCAGGTCGATGGTGACGACGTACTCCTGGGCCGGGGCGCCGTTGACGGTGATCCGGTCGGCGCGCTGGAAGGTCGTCGCGTGGGCGGCGCCGCCGATCAGGGCGTGCACCTGGGCGGCGCGGGCGAGCCGGTCGGCGGAGCGGGACGACTCGCCGCCAGGCGCCAACTCGGACCACGGGCGGGACCTGTCGCCGGTGAGCTCGGCGTCCTTCAGGTACAGGGTGCTGCCGAGCTTCACGACCTTGCGGCCGCCGCCGGTCGCGATCAGGCCGGCGTGGTCGCCCTTGATCCGCAGGTCGGCGGTGACGACGGCGTCGGCCTTGCCGGGTGTCGTCGTGCGGCTGACGACCCGGAAGGTGTTCTTCTCGGCCAGCCGGGTCAGCAGCTCCGAGGAAAGGTTCGCGGGCGAGAGCTGGTCGTCCCCCGGCGCCTTCGGCGTCGGCGTACCGGACGAACGGCCGGACGTGGTGTCGGCCGACGACGGGCTCTCGGTCACCGCCGACCCCGCCGTCGACGTCGCGCCGCAAGCGACCACGGCCAGCGTGGCGACCAAGGCTGCGGCGACGGCTCCGAGACCGGCTCTCGCGATGCGCACTGCGATTCTCCTCGTTGCGGGGATCGCGTGTTCAGCCCGACCCGGTTCGGGTCACATCGTGACAGATCCCGCGGTCCCCGGGAACACTGTGTGACCTAGCACAACCTGCCAATCCGTTTGCGAACGCCGTACGACGGCAGGCAGGATCGCGCGCATGTCTCCCCGCGTCGATCTCCCCGGCCCCTTCAGCGCCCGCCCCGCGACGACGGCCGACGTCGCGGCGCTGCACGAGCTGGTGGGCACGGTCGAGCGCGCGACGAGCGGTGGCGCCGAGACTGGCGCGGACCGGATCGAGGCGACGCTGACCCGGCCGGGTCTGGACGCGACCGCCGACAGCCTGATCGTGCACGCGGCCGACGGACGCGTCGCCGCGTGGGCGTGGATCAATCGCGGCCGGCACGCGCACATCGACGTCGCACCGGCGTACCAGGGGCTGGGGATCGGGAGTGCGCTGCTCGACTGGGTGGAAGCGCGGGCCGCCGAGGTCGGCACGGACTGGGTCGCGCAGACCGTCGATGACCAGGACCTGGCCGGCACCGCGCTGCTGCGATCGCGCGGCTACGAGGTGCTCGCGACGAACTGGATGCTCGAGATGCCGACGACCGGCCTCGACGTGAAGATCCCGGACGGTGTCACGATCCGCCCGTTCCGGACCGGCGACGAGCACGCGGCGTACCAGCTGATCGAGGACGCGTTCGACGACTGGCAGCCGCGGCGCAAGGAGTACGACGAGTGGGCGCGGATGAGTATCGAGCGGTCGAGCTTCGCGCCGGCGCTGTCCCCCGTCGCCGTCGCCGGTGACGAGCTGGTCGGCGCGGTGCTCAGCCTCGACCCGCCGGAGTCCGGCAGTGACGGGTACGTCGAGCAGGTCGCGGTCCGGAAGGACCAGCGCGGCCGCGGCGTCGCGAAGGCGCTGCTGGCCACCGCCGCCGAGGCGATGCACGGCCGGGGGCGCACGAAGCTGACCCTGTGGACGCACTCCGGCACCGGCGCGCTGGCGATGTACGAGCGGCTCGGGATGACCGTGCGGCGCAGTACGACGGTGCTGCGCGGCCGGGTCTGACCCGCACCAGATCGTGACGAGGTGTTGACTCGCGGCGATGAGAGCGCTCCCATAGGCGTAACCCACCCAGGGAGGTCACCATGCGTTCCCGCCCGAACGTCCCGTCCCGCCCTCGCCTCCGGACCCTGCTCAGCGCGCTCGTCGTCCCGGTGCTGGTCGCCGTACCGCTGACGATCGCCGCCCAGGCCAGCGTCCCGCCGCCCGCGAACGGCTGGACCACGGTCTGGTCCGACGACTTCGACGGCCCGAGCGGCAGCCTGCCGTCGAGCACGAACTGGATCGTCGACACCGGCCACGGCTACCCCGGCGGCCCCGGCAACTGGGGTACCGGCGAGATCCAGAACTACACCAGCTCCCCCGACAACCTGTCCCTCGACGGCGCCGGCAACCTGCGGATCACCCCGCGCCGCGACGGTGCCGGCAACTGGACGTCGGCCCGGATCGAGACCCAGCGCGCGAACTTCAAACCGCCCGCGGGTGGCGTCCTGGCGATCGAAGGGCGCATCCAGATGCCGAACGTCACCGGCAACGCGGCGCTCGGCTACTGGCCGGCGTTCTGGGCGCTCGGTTCGCCGTACCGGGGCAACTACTGGAACTGGCCGGGCATCGGCGAGTTCGACATCATGGAGAACGTCAACGGGATCAACTCGGTCTGGGCCGTGCTGCACTGCGGCGTGAACCCGGGCGGCCCGTGCAACGAGACGACCGGCCTCGGCGCCAGCCGCGCCTGCCCGGGCTCCAGCTGCCAGTCGGCGTTCCACACGTACAGGTTCGAGTGGGACACCAGTACGACGCCGAACGCGTTCCGCTGGTACGTCGACGGGCAGCAGTTCCACTCGGTCACCCAGGCTCAGCTTCCGGCCGACACCTGGGCCAGCATGACGTCGCACGCGGGCTACTTCATCCTGCTGAACGTAGCGATGGGCGGGGCGTTCCCCGACGCGTTGAACGGACCGACGCCGCGCGCCGAGACGGTGCCGGGACACCCGATGGTCGTCGACTACGTAGCGGTCTCCACCAAGGGTGGCGGCACCACTCCCCCGACCACGCCGCCTCCTGGTGGTAGCGGCGCGTACGGGACGTTGCAGGCCGAGGCGTTCGGCCAGCAAGGAGGTGTGGCGACCGAGACGACCAGTGACACCGGCGGCGGCCAGAACCTCAGCCAGCTCGGCAACGGCGACTGGGCTCGCTACAGCGCCATCGACTTCGGCAGTACGCCGGCCAGGCAGTTCGTCGCCCGGGTCGCGTCAGGTGCCGGCGGCGGGGTCAGCGGGCTGGTCGAGGTCCGGCTCGACAGCCGGTCGAACGCCCCGATCGGCAGCTTCGCGATCGGCAACACCGGCGGCTGGCAGAGCTGGCGGACCGTGCCGGCCAACATCGCGGCGGTCACCGGCGTACACGACGTGTACCTGACCTTCACGAGCGGCCAGCCGGCGGACTTCGTGAACGTCAACTGGTTCACGTTCGGGCACTGAGCCCGTCGAACACCACGCCGGCGCCTCGGACAGGAAATACCTTGTCCCAGGCGCCGGCTTCTTGTTCGAGGCCCCGACGGTCAGGCGATCTGGTCGGCGGCGGGTGCCGTGATCGTCAACGGGTCGCCGAACTTGCTGAACTTCCCTTCGATCTTCGCGCCCTCGGCCTCGTAGCTGAAGCTGCGCGGCAGCGCGTCCGCGTCGACGGAGATCTCGATCGGCAGCGTCGTCAGCTGCGACTGACCGGCGGTCTCCGGCGTCAGGTAAGTCCCGAAAGCCTTCGCACCGGTCGCTTTCACGACGTCCACGGTCATCTTGTACTTCGTCGTCGCGGCTCCGTCGATCGTGTCCCCCGGCGCGCTGGAGAACTCGGTCGCGTACGGCGCCCCGGCCACCACCAGGTACTGGTCCAGCTGCGGGGACAGCAACTGCAGCATCGCGCCGGCCATCAACGCCGACGTGTCCTTGCCGGCACCTTTCGCCGCTGGGTCGTGCTTCACCCACGGCTTGGCCGGGTTGTTGCTCAGCTGCGCACCCTTGCCGTACAACGTCCCACCGATCCGCACCACCGAGGTCCCCATCGCCGACCCACTCACGTCGGCCCCCTTCCCGTCCAGCCGCACGTCCGTCACGAACGTCCCCGGCCCGTCGGAATCGGTGGTCACCGTCTCCAGGTGAAACGTCTTCTTCCCCTGCAGCGCCGCCTGGACCTTCCCCGAGAACTCGTCCTTCGACAACGCCGGCCCCGCCGACGCGGCGGGCTCGTCCGAGCCCCCACACCCAGCCGCCCCCAGCAGCACCCCGACCAGCACGAACCCAACCATCAGTTTCTTCACCCGCGGAGGATGCCACAGGTCCGTCGCGGCGCGGGCCGTCGCACGCCGTGACCTATTCTTCGGCTATGTCTCAACAGGTGGTGAGCAGCGGGCCGGGTGCTCTCTTCGCGATCGGCGGGGCCGAGGACAAGCTGAAGAAGCGGATGGTGCTGCAGGAGTTCGTCGAGGCGGCCGGTGGGTCGAAGGCGCGGATCGTGGTGGTGCCCACGGCGTCCGCGCTCGGGCCGAACGTGACCGATGTGTACTCCGCGTTGTTCTCCGCGCTGGGGGCGGCGAGTGTGGTGGGGGTCCGGCCGGAGAACCGCGAGGACGCGGACGACCCGGCGTTTATCGAACCCCTCAACGAGGCTACTGGCATCTTCATGACCGGTGGAAACCAGTTGAAGCTGAGCGGCGTGGTGACCGGTACGGCGTTCGGGCGGGCGATCACGGCTGCGCACGGGCGCGGTGCCGCTGTCGGTGGTACGTCGGCGGGCGCCAGCATCCTGGCTGAGCACATGATCGCGTTCGGGCGGTCCGGGGCGACGCCGCGGCAGCGGATGAGTCAGTTGGCCGGCGGGCTCGGACTGGTGCAGGGCGCGATCGTCGACCAGCATTTCGCGCAGCGGAATCGGTACGGGCGCCTGTTGTCGCTGGTGGCGCAGTCGCCGGGGCTGCTAGGGATCGGCGTCGACGAGGACACCGCGGCCGTCGTACGGGGGTCGCACCTGGAGGTTGTCGGCCGCGGTGCGGTGACGATCTTCGACGGGAGTCGGATCACCTCCAACGCGCACTACGCGAAGCGGTCCGAGGCGATCCTCGCCTCGGGCGTCGTCCTGCACGTGCTGCCCGCGACCTCGACGTTCGACCTGCGGGCCCGCGCGCTGCTCTCGTACGGGCCGCAGCCGCCGGCCGAGGAGCTGGCCGAGATCGAGCAGGCCGAGGCGGACCTGCGGAAGCTGGCGCGCGACATCGCGGCCGAGGGCGTCTCCCCGCGGTACTACGCCGAGCAGAAGCGGCGCGCGGGTAAGCGCACAGCCCGGCGGGTGTCGTCGGCGACGGAGTCCAGACCGGAGGCGACCGAGCCTCTGAGCGCGGGCGCCGAACTCAGCCGACCAGACACCGATCCGCAACCAGACAGTGGGACGCAATGACCGAGACCGCCCCCCAGCCGCAGCGCCGCAAGCCCGCCGACCCGCAGGGCACGCCGAGCCCGGACCTGAAGATCATCGAGACCCGGGTCTACCGCGGCCCGAACGTCTGGAGCTACGACCCGGCGATCCACCTGGTCGTCGACCTCGGCTCGCTGGAGCAGTGGCCGTCGGACACCATCGACGGTTTCACCGAGCGCCTGCTCGCCGACCTCCCCCGCCTCGACCAGCACCACTGCTCGCGCGGCCGCCGCGGCGGTTTCATCGAGCGCCTCCAGGAGGGCACCTGGCTCGGGCACATCGCCGAGCACGTCGCCCTGCAGCTGCAGCAGGAGGCCGGCCACGACATGCGGCGCGGCAAGACCCGCCAGGTCAAGGGCATCCCCGGCCGGTACAACATCGTCTACGCGTACGCCGACGAGGCGGTCGGCCTGGCGGCCGGCGAGCTCGCCGTCCGGTTCGTCAACCACCTGGTCCAGCCGGACCCCGACTTCGAGTTCACCACCGAGCTCGAGCGGTTCATCAAGCAGGCCGAGCGGACCGCGTTCGGCCCGTCGACGCAGGCGATCGTGGACGAGGCGACCTCGCGCGACATCCCGTGGATCCGGCTGAACAAGGCGAGCCTGGTGCAGCTCGGCCAAGGCGTGCACGCGAAGCGGATCCGGGCCACGATGACGTCGGAGACCGGGTCGATCGCGGTCGACGTCGCCAGCGACAAGGACCTGACCACGCGGCTGCTGGCCTCGGCCGGCCTGCCGGTCCCCCGCTCGGACTCGGTCCGTACGGTCGAGGACGCGGTCAGCGTCGCGAACAAGATCGGCTACCCGGTCGTCTGCAAGCCGCTCGACGGCAACCACGGCCGCGGCGTCTGCCTGAACCTGGCCGACGCGGACGCGGTCCGCGAGGCGTTCCCGATCGCGGCCGAGCAGTCCCGGCGCGGCTGGGTGATCGTGGAGAACTTCGTCACCGGCCGCGACTACCGCTGCCTGATCATCAACGGCCGGATGGAGGCGATCGCCGAGCGCGTCCCCGCGCACGTGGTCGGCGACGGCGTGCACACGGTCGCCGAGCTGGTCGAGATCACCAACGCCGACCCGCGCCGCGGCGTCGGGCACGAGAAGATCCTGACCCGGATCACGGTCAACGCCGCCGCCCGGGAACTGGTCCGCAGCCAGGGCTTCGAGCTGGACGACGTACCGCCGGAGGACGTCACCGTGAAGCTGACGCTGACCGGCAACATGTCCACCGGTGGGATC
Organism: Kribbella sp. NPDC051770; assembly: GCF_040681455.1. Taxonomy (NCBI): domain Bacteria; kingdom Bacillati; phylum Actinomycetota; class Actinomycetes; order Propionibacteriales; family Kribbellaceae; genus Kribbella; species Kribbella sp. NPDC051770. The sequence continues at coordinate 13,503 of NZ_JBFAYT010000010.1, forward strand.
TCGATCGACCGCACCTACGAGGCGCACCCGGAGAACGTCGAGATCGCCGAGGAGGCGGCCCGGATGATCGGGCTCGACATCGCCGGGATCGACTTCATCTGCCCCGACATCACCCAGCCGGTCCGCGAGACCGGTGGCGCGATCTGCGAGGTGAACGCGGCCCCGGGTTTCCGGATGCACACCAACCCGACGATCGGCGAGCCGCAGTACATCGCCAAACCGGTCGTCGACATGCTGTTCCCGCCGGGGGCGACCAGCCGGATCCCGATCGTCGCGGTCACCGGCACGAACGGCAAGACGACCACCAGCCGGATGATCAGCCACGTCTTCAAGGGGATGGGCCGCAAGGTCGGGATGACGTCGACCGACGGCATCGTGATCGACGAGCGGCTGGTGATCCGGTCCGACGCGTCCGGCCCGAAGTCGGCCCGGATGGTGCTGCAGAACCCGCGCGTCGACTTCGCGGTCTTCGAGGTCGCCCGCGGCGGGATCCTGCGCGAGGGGCTCGGGTACGAGCGCAACGACGTCGCCGTGGTGCTGAACATCCAGCCCGACCACCTCGGGCTGCGCGGGGTCGACACGCTGGAGCAGCTGGCCGACGTCAAGGCCGTACTGGTCGAAGCCGTACCGCGGACCGGGTTCGCCGTCCTGAACGCCGACGACCCGCTGGTGCGGAAGATGCGCCGCAAGTGCTCGGGCCAGGTCGTCTGGTTCAGCATGGCCGAGGCCGGCAGCGAGGTCCGCGAGTACATCGAGGGGCACTGCCGCCGCGGTGGCCGCGCGGTGGTGCTGGAGCGGTCCGAGCTCGGCGACATGATCATCATGAAGCACGGCCGGCGCTCGATGCAGCTGGCCTGGACCCACTTGCTCCCGGCAACGTTCGGCGGCCGCGCGATGATGAACGTTCAGAACGTGATGGCCGCCGCGGCCGCCGCGTTCGCCGCCGGGGCGCCGCTGCACGACATCCGGCAGGGCCTGCGCACCTTCAGTACGTCGTACTACCTGTCCCCGGGCCGGCTGAACGAGATCGAGGTCGACGGCCGGCACGTGATCGTCGACTACTGCCACAACGCGCCGGCGATGCGGATGCTCGGCGACTTCGTGGACCGGATCGGCGAGAGCCTCGGCGCGTCGTCGGAGCTCGGGCGGCCGTCGCGGATCGGTGTGATCGCGACCGCGGGCGACCGGCGCGACGACGACATGCGCGAGCTCGGTGAGGTCGCGGCGCAGCACTTCGACGTCGTGGTGGTCCGCGAGGACAACCGACTGCGCGGCCGCAAGCGCGGCGAGTCGGCCGAGCTGATCATCGAGGGCGTCCGGGCCGCGATGGCCGACGGTGCCCGGTGCCGCTCGGTCGACCTGGTGCTGGAGGAGCTCGACGCTGTCCGGCACGCGCTCGGCCGGTCCAACCCCGGCGACCTGGTCGTGCTGTGCGTCGACCAGCACCAGTCGGTCCTGGCCGAGCTGGAGTCGGTCTCGCACCTGGCGCAGGCGGGTGCTCGCTCCGGCGACGAGGGCGGCGACCCCGACTTCGTCCGCCCGGACGAGGAGAGTGAGCAAGCCGACGACGAGTGAGGGGAACTCGGGTGGGGGCAGCGTCGTTGGCTTGTCCGTGAAGACGAAGTTGCTGCTGGCATGTATCGCCGTTGCCCTCCCCCTCCTGGTGTCCTGCGGATCCGGCGCGGCCGCGGCGGACCCCGAACCGTCGGTCAGTACGCCGAGCGTGCTGGTCGAGGACGCCTGGGTCCGGGCCACCGCCGGAGCGAAGGACACCACGATGACGGCGGCGTTCATGTCGCTGACCAACCCGGGCGACACCGAGATCAAGTTGGTCTCGGCAACCTCCCCGGTGGCCGGTGTGGTGCAGCTGCACGAGATGACGACGAAGGACGGCAAGATGGTGATGCAGGAGAAGGCCGGCGGGATCGCCGTACCGGCCGGCTCGCACGCGCACCTGGCGCCGAGCGGTGACCACGTGATGCTGATGGATCTCAAGCAGCCGCTGAAGCCCGGTGACGAGCTGCCGCTGACGCTGAAGTTCTCCGACGGCAGCACGCACGACCTGACCGTCCCGGTGAAGAACTTCACCGAGGAGGAGGAGCACTACCACCCCTCCGAGACCCCGACACCGGCCTCTTGACCTCCACGCATCCCCGGCCCTCGCGCCGGCAGCTCCTCTCGTACGCCGGAGCCGCCGCCGCGGGGGCCGCTGTCACCGGCGGCGCCGTTGCCCTCAGCAACGACACCGAACCCGCGGCGGCGGTCGTTCCGTCGCGCGACCTCAGCCCGTACGGCGACCACCAGCCCGCGATCGCGGCGCCCACCCCGAAGCACGCCGAGCTCGTCGCGCTCAACCTGCTCAGTGGCACCGACAAGGCTGCGCTCGGCCGCCTGATGCGCCTGTGGAGCACCGACATCGTCGCGCTCACCGCGGGACGTCCGACGCCCGGCGACACGGCGCCCGAGCTGGCCGTCCCGAACGCCGCGCTGACCGTGACGGTCGGGTTCGGGCCGCGGGTGTTCACCCGGCCCGGGCTCACGGCGTACAAGCCGCGCGGGCTCGACGACCTGCCGGTGATGCGGCACGACCGGCTGCTCCCGGCCTGGTCGGGCGGCGATCTGGTGATCCTGGTCGGTGCCGATGATCCGGTGAGCGTCGTGCACGCCGTACGGCGGCTGGTGGCGGACGCGGCGCCGTTCGCGAAGCCGGCGTGGCGGCAGAGCGGGTTCTGGAACGGGACCGGGCCGGACGGCCAGCCGGTGACCGGGCGGAACCTGTTCGGTCAGGTGGACGGGACCGGGAACCCGGCGGTCGGGACGCCGGAGTTCGACGCGACGGTGTGGGCCGACGGGCCGGACTGGTTCCGCGGCGGTACGACGCTCGTCGTACGGCGGATCCGGATGAACCTGGACACCTGGGACGAGCTGACCCGCTCGGAGCAGGAGCGGGCGGTCGGGCGGAAGGTGTCGACGGGTGCGCCGGTGACCGGTTCGGCCGAGCACGACGAGCTCGACCTGTTGGCGCGGGACGCGGACGGGCGGCTGGTGATCGCGGAGAACGCGCACGCGCGGCTGTCGCACCACAGCACGAACGACGGGCGGCGGATCTTCCGCAAGGGGCTCAACTACGTGCACGACACCGGCGCCGCGCGGGAGAGCGGGCTGGTGTTTCTCAGCTACCAGGCCGATGTTTCCGGGCAGTTCCTGCCGCTGCTGGCGCGGCTGGACGCCGCCGACGCGCTGAACGAGTGGACGACGACGATCGGCTCAGCCGTCTTCGCGATCCCACCGGGATGGCACGAGGACGGCTGGCTGGCGCGCGAGCTGCTGAGCTGAGCCGGCCGGGACAACCGGCCCAGCCCAGGAATCCTCAGCCGGCCCGGAAGCTCAGGAACTTGCTGCTCGGGTAACTGTGGAAGTTGTTGGCCGGCTCGAGGTTGGCCGGGCCGGTGCAGTCGGCCGTGCGGTAGAGCAGCACGTCCTCGGTGGACCAGTTGAACAGGGCGCCGGGGGCGAACGGCAGCACGGTGCAGGCTCCGGGGACGTCGTTGTAAGCGACGGCCTTGCCGGTGAAGCTGGTGGTCTCGAAGAAGCAGGCCTGGCCCTCGGTGCACTCGAAGGCGGTCTGCGCCGCGGACGCCGGGGTGACGGTGAGGCCGGTCGCGGCGACGGCGAGCGCGGTGAGGGTCAGGGCGGGACGAATTCTCACAGTTCCTCCACAGGGCGGGATGGTGCTCCCAACCCTATGGTTGAACTTTCACCGAAGCCGCCTCGTCCGGCGTGGCGCGGTTATAACGAGCCAGCAGGCGACGCTGCGGCTCGCGCTGATCGATCCAGTCCAGGTCGTCGGACAGGACCGCGTCGTTGCTGCGGTCGGCGTACGGGTCGAGCGGCGGTGGGGGCGGCGGCAGTGCGCGGAGCTTCAGCGCGGTCATCGGGACCGCCAGCAGTACCGCGAGCACCATCCACGGCCAGTAGTCGCGCACGAGCGGCTCGAACGTCTCGAAGAAGCTCCTGGTCGCAGCGTCGATTCCATCAGCCTTCACGGCGTTGACCACTGCGAAGCTGACCAGGTACCAGCCGGCCAGCACCGGCCAGAAGTACGCCGAGCGCCAGCCGCGCCGCCAGCAGCAGACGTACAGCACGATCGCGAGCCCGACCGCGACCAGCAGCCCGTTCAGCTGCCAGAGCCAGTGCACACCGTCGACGTGTGCGGCTGGGCGGGCGGCGTACCAGGCCAGGGGCAGCGCCAGCGCGAACGCCGCGACCACCGAGGACCAGGTGCCCAGGGCACCGAAGAAGGCGCCGAGGGCACTTGCCGCGAGCAACGTGATCAGCAGGTCGCGCGCCGAGAACGAGTGCCCGCTGAGCCACCAGGTGCCTGCGGCAACGACGAGCACCAGCGGTACGGCGTACCGGACGCGGCCGAGCAGGAACCCGGCCGCCACTCCCCCGGCGAACCCGCCGAGCACGAGCAGGTCGACCCGGCCGCTGCCGGCCGGGACGAACAGCGTCGAGTCATCGGGCAGGCCGGCCAGGTAGGTCGGGGCGAACCCCGCCACGAACCAGCCGATCACGGCCGCTGGGACAGCCCACAGGTAGCGCATCTGGACCTCGATCCACCCCCGGGGGCCGGGGGAACCGACGGTGTCGGCAGCCCAGCGCACCCGGCCGTGGTCCCGGGCCAGGTCAGTGCTGGGCTCGCTCGACCTTGCTCTTCAAGATCTCCGGGGTATCGACGGTAGCTCCCTCGGACCGCAACCAGGCGTCAAGACTCGCCCGATCCTGCAGGGACATCACCGCGACCACGTCACCGGCCCGGGCCTCGGCGACCAGCGCCTTGGCCGCGTCCAGCTCGGTCGGGAACGACGGGACGTCGTCGACGCCGACCGACCGGGTGCCCTCCCGGAACACCTCGTCCAGCTCGGCCGGCGGCCGGCCGCGCAGGTAGCTGTCCTTGTGCCCGATCACGACCCGGTCGGCGCCGCGGGCACCGATCGCACCCATCGCGGTGACCATCTCGTCGGCCCGGTCGCCCGGGGAGCCGAGCGCGAGCAGCAGCCGGCCGCCCTCGGGCCGAACGCCGTTCATGATCTCCAGCAGCGCCTCGAGGCCGGCCTCGTTGTGGGCCAGGTCGATCACCACGGTGAAGTCGCGGACCGAGTACATGTTCATCCGGCCCGGGTTGTTCTCGTTCGGCGAGAAGCTGGACAGCCCCTCGACGACCGCGGCCTTCGGCAGGTTCAGCCCGAGCGCCGCCGAGGTCGCGGCGAGCGCGTTCTCGACGTTGTAGTGCGACAGCCCGGACAGCGTCATCGGGATGTCGGTGACCTTGAGCAGCGGCTCGGCGTCGCTGGAGTTGTCCAGCACGGTGACGAACCCGTCCAGGACGGTGGTCGCCCGGCCGCCCTCCTCGAGCACGGTCCGGATCGACGGCGAGTCGGGGTCGCGGGAGAACACCCAGCACTTGGCCGGCGAGTCCAGCCGCATCGCGAACGTCCGCGGGTCGTCGCCGTTGACCACGCACCAGCCGCGCGGGCGGGTGATCTTGGTGATCACGGCCTTCACCTCGGCGAGCTGGTCGACGGTGTCGATGCCGCCGAGCCCGAGGTGGTCGGCGGTCACGTTGGTCACCACTGACACGTCGTTGGACGCGACACCGATCCCGCGGCGCAGGATGCCACCGCGGGCGGTCTCGGTGACCGCGAGCTGGATGCCGGGCTGGGACAGCACCCGGCCGGCGCCGCTCGGGCCGGAGAAGTCGCCGTACTCGACCAGTTCGCCGTCGAAGTACACACCGTCGGTGCTCGACCAGCCGACGTGCAGCCCGGCCGCGCGGCCGATGTGCGCGATCATCCGCGAGGTGGTGGTCTTGCCGTTCGTCCCGGTCACCGCGACGACCGGCACCTTCGGGCGCAGCGTCGGCGGCGGGTTGCCCGGCGGCTCGTTGCGGACCCGGTCCCCGACGGCCGTGACGAGGGCGGCCAGCTCGGTCTCCTCGGTGCCGAACGCGTCGACGACCTCGACGATCGCCTCACCGAGCGCCCGGGCGCGCTGCTCGTGGGCCCAGGGGAAGGCCACGACCAGCCGCCGTACGTCGGCCTCCGGACGCACCCGGACGCCGATCCGCCCGATCCCGGCCTCGCGGGCGATCCGGCGGACGATGTGCCCGACCACGCGGATCGCGAACCGCTGCCGGAACCCCGAGCCGATCCGGCCCGGCCGGGTCGCGCCCAGCCCGAGCGCGGAGGCGTACGCCTTGGCGGCCGGCGCCGGGGCGTCGATCAGCGCGGACAGGTCGAGGGTCAGCTTCACCGCGGCGCGGCTGAAGTAGAGGTTGGCTCCGTCCAGGACGCGGAGCTCTACCTTGGAGGTTGACACAGCTAGGCACCCATCGCGTGGTAGCCGCCGTCGACGTGGACGATCTCGCCGGTGGTGGAGGGGAAGAAGTCGCTGAGCAGGCCGACGATGGTCTTGCCGGTCGGCTCCAGGTCGGACGGGTCCCAGCCGAGCGGGGCCCGGTCCAGCCAGGGCTCCTCGAACTTCTCGAAGCCCGGGATCGCCTTCGCGGCCAGCGTCTTCAGCGGTCCGGCCGAGACCAGGTTGCAGCGGATGCCCTGGGCACCGAGATCGCGGGCCAGGTACCGCGAGGTGGACTCCAGCGCGGCCTTGGCCACACCCATCCAGTCGTACCCCGGCCAGGCGACGGTCGCATCGAAGGTCAGCCCGACGACGCTGCCGCCACGGCCCATCAGCGGCGCACAGGTCACCGCCAGCGCCTTCAGGCTGTACGCCGACACGTGCACGGCGCGCGAGACGTCGTCCCACGGGCCGTCCAGGAACTTGCCGCCGAGGATCGTCTCCGGGTTGCCGTAGGCGATCGAGTGCACGACGCCGTCCAGGCCGTCGACGTGCTCACGGATCTTGTCCGGCAGCGCAGCCAGGTGCTCATCGTCGGTCACGTCCAGCTCGAGCACCGGCGGCTCGACGGGTAACCGTTTGGCGATCCGTCTGGTGATGCTCAGCGCGCGGCCGAAGTTCGAGATCAGCACGGTGGCGCCTTGTTCCTGCGCCACCTTGGCCGTGGCGAAACCGATCGAGGAGTCGAGGGTGACTCCGGCGACCAGGATCCGCTTGCCGTCGAGGATGCCCACCGGCGTCCCTTTCCTGGATGAACTGAGGGGTGAGTGTGACTAGTTGCCCATGCCGATGCCGCCGTCGACCGGGATCACCGCTCCGGTGATGTACCCGGCTTCCTCGGACGCAATCCAGCGCACGGCGTTCGCGATCTCGGTGGTCAGGCCGAACCGGCCGAGCGGGATCTGGCCCAGGTACTGCTTCTGGGTCTCCTCCGGGAGTACGGCGGTCATGTCGGTCTCGACGAAGCCCGGCGCGACGACGTTCGTGGTGATGCCGCGGCTGCCCAGCTCACGGGCCATCGAGCGGGCCATCCCGATCATGCCGGACTTGCTGGCGGCGTAGTTCACCTGGCCCGGCGAGCCGAGCAGGCCGACCACCGAGGAGATGAAGACGATGCGGCCCTTGCGCAGCCGCAGCATGCCCTTGGCGGCGCGCTTGGCGACCTTGAACGATCCGGTCAGGTTGGTCTGGATGACCGCGTCCCAGTCGTCGTCGGACATCCGGAGCAGCAGCGTGTCCTTGGTGATGCCGGCGTTCGCGACCAGGACCTCGACCGGACCCTGCTCGGCCTGGATCGCCTCGAAGGCGGCGTCGACCTGCTCGGTGTCGGTGACGTCACACTTCACCGCGAAGAAGCCCTCCGGCGGCTCGGTGCTGTTGTACGTGATCGCCACGTTGTCGCCGGCGTCCTTGAACGCCGTCGCGATGGCGAGCCCGATGCCCCGGTTGCCCCCGGTGACGAGTACCGATCTGGCCACGAACACTTCTCCTCACTCGATGGACGTGCTGCCGGACGAACGCTATCGCCCGGCCCCGGTGCCGCCGTGAACCGGGCGGACACCGGGGCGGCGGACGGCGTACCGGTCAGGCGTCCTCGAGGCGGAAACCGACCTTCAGCCCGACCTGGTAGTGGTCGATCTGGTTGTCGACGATGTGGCCGCGGATCTGGGTCACCTCGAACCAGTCCAGGTGCCGCAGCGTCTCCCCGGCCCGGCCGATCGCGTTCTGGATCGCCGCGTCGACGCCGTCCTTGGACGTGCCGACGAGCTCGGTCACCCGGTAGGTGCGATCTGTCATCGTGCTCTCCCTTCCCAGCTGCCTGCGGCTGCCCTGAACGAGCGGCGTACCGTTGTCTATAGGTGAGGAGAATAGATGCCCCGACGACGTGAGACCGACAGCCATCCGGTCGTCTCCGTGACCACTGCGCAGCCCGGCCGTTCCGAGGACCTGGAGAGCCGGATCGCGCGGTACGCGTGGATGATGTCGCTGCGCGTGGTGTGCTTCGTGGCGGCGGTGCTGACACCGTCGCCGTGGCGCTGGATCCTGCTGGTCGGGGCGGTCTTCCTGCCCTCGGTCGCGGTGGTCTTCGCCAACGCCCACCAGAACCGCAAACTGGCCGGCGCCGACAGCTACGAGGCCCCGCCGCGGGTGCAGCTGGAGCGGCAGCCGGGGCCGGTGATCCAGGGCGAATACGTGTCCGATCAGCAGTCCGGTGACGACACCGAAAAGTGATCTCGGCCGGGACTGGATTCTGCGGCCGGATCCGTGTCAGAATCTCCCGCGTGCTCTGAAGTTCACCAGTGAAATTCAGGGACTTGATGCGGCGTCGGACGGCTCCCCCCGTGGCTGTCCGACGTCGCTTCATTTTCCCCAGGCTTTTGATTATTGAGTGATCAGGAACAATTCCTCATGAGTGAACAAGCACCGGCGTCCGTCTGCTCTGCAAAGGGATGTGGCGCCCCCGCCCGCTGGGCGCTGCAGTGGAACAACCCCAAGATCCACACCCCCGACCGGCGTAAGACGTGGCTGGCCTGCGACGACCACAAGCAGTCCTTGAGCGACTTCCTCGGCGCTCGCTCATTCCTGCGAGAGGTCGAACCTTTCACCGGCTGAACAACTCCGGCCGGTGTTACGGGTGAAAAAGTAAATTTCCGGTTCAGATTCCGCTGGAGTGGTAACTAGCCGCCGATGGCGGACATCGGGCGAACGGGCTGGAGGAACGTCGGGTCGGCGATGCCGTGGCCGGGGAGTTTGCCGCGCATCGCGGTACGCCAGCGGTCGGCCAGGTCCTCGTCGGAAGCGCCCGCGCGCAGCGCCGTGCGCAGGTCGGACTCGGTGCGCGCGAACAGGCAGTCGCGGACCTGGCCGTCGGCGGTCAGGCGGACCCGGTCGCAGTCGCCGCAGAACGGGCGCGTCACGCTCGCGATGATCCCGACGGTCTGCGGGCCACCCTGCACGGTGAACGACTCCGCCGGGGCGCTCCCCCGGGTCGCCGCGTCGGTCGGCTGCAGGCCGAACCGCTCACCGAGCTTCTCCAGGATCTCGTCGGCGGTGATCATCGTCGACCGGTCCCAGCCGTGCTGCGCGTCCAGCGGCATCTGCTCGATGAACCGCAGCTCGTAGTCGTGGTCCAGGCAGAACTGCAGCAGCTCCGGCGCCTGGTCGTCGTTCACCCCGCGCATCAGCACCGCGTTCACCTTCACCGGGGCCAGACCGGCCGCGTGCGCCGCCGCGAGGCCGGCCAGCACGTCCTTCAGCCGGTCCCGGCGGGTGAGCTGCTGGAAGGTGTCCTGGCGGACCGTGTCGAGGCTCACGTTCACCCGGTCCAGGCCGGCCGCGGCCAGCGCCTCGGCCTGGCGGGCCAGGCCGATGCCGTTGGTGGTCAGCGAGACCTGCGGGCGCGGCGTGAGGTTCGTCGTACGGTCGACGATGCCGACCAGGCCGCGGCGCAGCAGCGGCTCACCGCCGGTGAAGCGGATCTCGTCGACGCCGAGCTGGGTGACCGCGATGGAGACCAGCCGCACGATCTCGTCGTCGGTGAGCAGCTCGGGCTTGGCCAGCCAGTCGAGGCCCTCCTCGGGCATGCAGTACGTGCAGCGCAGGTTGCAGCGGTCGGTCAGGGAGACCCTGAGGTCCGTCGCCACCCGGCCGTAGTTGTCGGCCAGGCCGTTCTGCGTCTTGGTATACACACCCCCAGCGTACGTGCCACCGGGCGGGCGACGGCGAGGTGTTTCGGGTCATGGCCTAAGTTCGTGGGGTGCGTCGTTTGATGACAAGGCGGTGGATCGGCTCCGCGCTGGTGATCCTGGTCCTGGCCGGGGCCTGCGTCCAGCTCGGCCGCTGGCAGTTGCACCGGCTCGACGAGCGCAAGGAACGCAACCACGTCACCACCAGCAACCTGGCCGCCGCCCCGGCGCCGATCGGCGAGATCGTCGGTGCCGACCACGTCGTCGGACCGCAGCACGACTGGCGGACCGCGGTCGTCACCGGCCGGTACGACGCGAGCAAGCAGATCGTCGTCCGCTACCGGAACGTGAACGACAGGCCCGGGTTCGAGATCGTGACGCCGCTGATCCTCACCGACGGGACGGCCCTGCTGGTCGACCGCGGCTTCCTCGCCCGCCAGGGCGCCGAGCTGGCACCGTCGACGATCCCGCCGGTGCCCAGCGGCGAGGTGACCGTGACCGGCAGGCTGCGGCGCAGCGAGCACGGCGGCCACACCAGCGGCGGTACGCCGGTCGATGGGACCGCGCGGCTGATCAACGGGCCGGACTACGCGTCGACGCTCGGGCTGAAGCTGTACGACGGGTACCTGGCGACCGATCAGCAGCAGCCCGCGGCCGATCCGGCGTTCGGCAAGTTCCCCGGGCCGGAGATCGACGACGGGCCGCACTTCTTCTACGCGCTGCAGTGGTTCTTCTTCGCACTGATGGCGATCGGCGGGCTGGTCTACTTCTCGCGGCAGGACCTGGAGAAGGACAAGGAGCCTGAGGACGGTGCTCCGGGCGAGGCCGCCGAGGTTGCCGATCGCAACCGTTCGGAAGCGGTTGTCGGCGTGTCGGACAGTTCCGGGCCGGCACCGAAGGAGTAGCGCGTACTCCGCCTGCCCGTCGGTGAGACATCGTTTCATCATTTGAGACGATGCGGGCCGCGCGCGGCGCGCACTTCAGCGGCTCGCGGCGTTCTGCGGCAGGATGGTGGGCGTGGACCTCGGACTTCGCGATCGCACGTACATCGTCACCGGCGCCAGCGGTGGGCTCGGCTTCGCCACCGCGCGGGCCCTGGCCGCCGAAGGCGCCAACCTGGTGATCTCCAGCCGCAACGAGGAGTCGATCGCGCGGGCCGCCGCCGAGCTCGGCGAGAACGTGGTCGGCATCCCGGTCGACAACGCCGACCCGGAGAGCGCCGAGCGGCTGGCCGCGACGGCGATCGCCAAGTGGGGCGCGCTGCACGGCGCGCTGATCAGCGTCGGCGGGCCGCGCGCCGGTACGGCGCTGGACACCGACGAGGACGACTGGCGCTCGGCCTTCGACAGCGTGTTCCTGGGCGGGCTGCGGATCGCCCGCTCGGTCGCGCGGGCCGGCGCGGAGGGGACGTCGCTGGCGTTCGTCCTGTCGTCGTCGGTGAAGTCGCCGATCCCCGGCCTGGCGATCTCGAACGGGCTGCGCCCCGGGCTCGCGATGGTCGCCAAGACGCTGGCCGACGAGCTCGGCCCGAACGGCGTCCGGGTGAACGGCCTGCTGCCCGGCAAGATCGCCACCGATCGCGTCCGCGAGCTCGACTCCAAGGGCGGCGACCCCGAAGCCACCCGCCGCTCGGCCGAGAAGACCATCCCGCTGCGCCGCTACGGCCTCCCCGAGGAGTTCGGGCGAGTGGCAGCCTTCGTCCTGTCCCCCGCCGCGTCGTACCTGACCGGCGTGATGATCCCGGTCGACGGCGGAGCGCTCCGAACCATCTAGTCCTTCGGCCGGTCCTTGTCCTTGGACGGCTGGACGCGCTTGGGCTCGCCGGGCATCTTCGGGTACTCCGGCGGGTACGGCAGGTCTCCTTCGCCGTGGTCCTTCTCGTGCTTCGCCGACAGCTCCAGCAGTGACTCCAGCGAGAAGGCCTGCTCGCCGACGGCCGCGTGCAGGTCGCCGACCTCGGCGAAGCGGGCCGGCATCGTGAGCACGTCGAAGTCGTCCGGTACGACGTCCTCCAGCTCCTCCCAGCGCAGCGGCGCCGACACCCGGGCGCGCGCGTTCGGACGCACCGAGTACGCCGAGGCGATGGTCCGGTCGCGGGCCATCTGGTTGTAGTCGATGAAGATCCGCTCGCCGCGCTCCTCCTTCCACCAGTTCACCGTGACCTGGTCGGGCAGCCGGCGCGACAGCTCGCGGCCGAGCGCGATCACCGCGCGGCGCGCCTGGATGAAGTCCCAGCGCGGCTCGATCGGCACGTACACGTGCAGCCCGCGCCCGCCGGAGGTCTTCGGGAAGCCCTCCAGCCCGTGCTCGGCGAGCAGCTCGCGCAGCGCCGGAGCGACGGCGACCGCGCTCTTGAAGTCCGTCCCGGGCTGCGGGTCGAGGTCGATCCGCAGCTGGTCCGGCGAGTCCAGCTCCGGGCGGCGTACCGGCCAGGGGTGGAACGTCAGCGTCCCCAGGTTCGCCGCCCAGGCGACCACCGCGAGCTCGGTCGGGCAGACCTCGTCGGCCGGCCGCCCGCTCGGGAACTTGATCGTCGCCGTCTCGACCCATTCGGGCGCGCCCTTCGCGACCCGCTTCTGGTAGAACGCGTCACCCTTGTTGTCCATTCGGGTGGACAGCTTCGCGCCCTCGAACCAGCCGCCGGGCCAGCGCTCGAGCGTGGTCGGCCGGTCCCGGAGCGCGCCGAGGATGCCGTCGCCGACCGCGACGAAGTAGTTCACGATATCGAGCTTGGTCAGCCCGCGGTCCGCGAAGTACGGCTTGTCCGGGTTGCTGACCCGGACCGTGCGCCCCGCCACCTCGAGCTCGATTGCCTTGGTCGCCGCCATGGCCGTGACGCTACCGCCCGCGACCGACCAAAACCGGTCGTCACTCCCAGGAAAAGCGATCTTTTCCCAACCTCTGGCCACCCTAGGTGACCGAGCGGTAACGTTCCTGCACCTCGTTCCTGGGGCGTGAGGCCCCCGGGACACTCTTGAAGGAGCACGAGGATGAACAGATCCGCCCTGCTCGCCGCTGCCACCGCAGTCGCGACCGCCACCGCCCTCGGCCTCGGGACCGGCACCGCCACCGGCGCCCCGCAGGCCGAACCGGGCCCGTCCCCCGCCACCGCGGCCGCCCGGGTCAAGGCCGCGATCGGCCAGAACCTCGGCACCCTGAAGGCGACCGGCGCCGATGCCTTCACGGTCCGGGACGTGATCGTCGACGCCGACGGCACCAGCCACGTCCGGATGGACCGCAGCATCGGTGGCCTGAAGGTGCTCGGCGGCGACGTCGTCGTCCACCAGGCCAAGGACGGCGCCTGGAAGGACGCCAGCCTGACGCTGACCAAGCCGGCCAACGTCGACCGTACGCCGAAGATCTCGGTCGCCGGCGCCACCGCCAAGGCGCTGACCGGCGGCATGCTGTCCAATGGAATGAAGGCCGAAGGCAAGCCCTCCCTGGTGATCGAGGCCCGCAAGGGCGCGCCCCGCCTGGCGTACCTGGTCACCACCGGCGGCACCCAGGCCGACGGCACGCCGAGCCACATCACCACCACCGTGGACGCATTGACCGGCGCCAAGCTGGTCAGCGAGCAGCACATCCACACCGCGAGCGGCGACGGCAAGAGCCTGTACTCCGGCACGGTCACGATCGACACCACCCCGGCCACCGGCGGCTTCACGCTGACCGACCCGGCCCGCGGCAACGGCTACACCGCCGACGCCAACAACAAGACCGACTCGATCCTGTGCCAGCTGTTCGGTCTGGGCTGCCCGACCCCGACCCGCTTCAACGACGCGGACAACCACTGGGGCACCGGCGTCAACACCGACCGCGCCTCGGCCGCGGTCGACGCGCACTACGGGGCGGCGAAGACGTTCGACTACTTCAAGCTGACCCACGCCCGCAACGGCATCTTCAACGACGGCAAGGGCGTCCCGAGCCGGGTCCACTACGGCACGAACTACGTGAACGCCTTCTGGGACGGCAAGAAGATGACCTACGGCGACGGCGACGGGGTGGTGGCCGGCCCGCTGGTCTCGATCGACGTGGCCGGGCACGAGATGTCCCACGGCGTCACCACCGCGACCGCGAACCTGACCTACTCCGGTGAGTCCGGCGGCCTGAACGAGGCCACCAGCGACATCTTCGGAACGCTGGTCGAGTTCTACGCCAACAACGCCTCCGACCCCGGCGACTACTACATCGGCGAGGAGATCATGAAGGACCGCCCGGCGCTGCGGTTCATGGACAAGCCGAGCAAGGACGGCCAGTCCAAGGACTGCTGGTACTCCGGCATCGGCAACATCGACGTGCACTACTCCTCGGGCGTCGCCAACCACTTCGCGTACCTGCTCGCCGAGGGCACCGGCCCGAAGACGTTCGGCGGCCTGCCGCACGACTCCACCACCTGCAACGGCACCACGCTGCAGGGCATCGGCAAGGACAAGCTCGGCAAGATCTGGTACCGGGCGCTGACGACGTACATGACCACCGGGACGACGTACGCGCAGGCCCGGACCGCGACGCTGAACGCGGCCACCGACCTGTACGGCGCGGCGAGCGCCGAGCGCACCGCCGTCGCCGCGGCCTGGTCCGCGGTGAGCGTCAACTGATCGCCGACAGCAACTGATCCGCGACCTCGCTATGGTCGGCTGATCGTTGAACTTGTACACCGGCCCTGTCCCACTGGGGCGGACAGGACCGGTGTACAACGGTCGGCATGGGGAGGGACGTGACGGGTCGAGCGCTCGGCCTCGACCTGCACCTGGACGCGGCGCCGCGGGGCCGCTCGATCGAGGCGGCGCTGCGGGAGGCTGTCGTGTCGGGGCGGCTTGCTGCTGGGACTCGGCTGCCTGGGACTCGCACGCTCGCGGCGGACCTGGGGCTGGCCCGCGGGACAGTGGTCGAGGCGTACGCGCAGCTGACAGCTGAGGGATGGCTGGTCAGTACAACGGGTGCGGGGACGTGGGTTGCCCAGACGTCTCCGTCAGGTCGGTCTGCCGCACCCGTTCCGAAGAAGTCTGTTGTCGATCTGCGGCCTGGGCGCCCCGATCTCAGTCTGTTCCCGCGGGCGACCTGGGTGGCCGGCCTCCGGCGGGCGCTGATGGGGGCCGAGCATTCGAGCCTGGACTACGGCGATCCAGCGGGGTTGCCGGTGCTGCGGGAGGCGGTGGCGGCGTACGTCGGCCGGACGCGCGGAGTGCAGGCCGAGGCCGGTGCGGTGGTGATCGTCGGTGGGTTCAGTCACGGGTTAGCAGTGCTCTCGCGCGCGCTGCGGGCGCAGGGCGTGCGGACGATCGGGACCGAGGATCCCGGGCTCGTTCACCACCGCGAGATGATTCATCGCAACGGGCTCGCGACCTCGCCGCTGAGTGTCGGACCGTGCGGGGCTGAGCCGAGCGAGTCAGACCTGGGTGCCGTGCTGCTGACGCCGGCGCACCAGCATCCGCGCGGCGTCGTGCTGGGCGCCGAGCAGCGCGCGGGGTTCCTCGACTGGGCCGAGCGGCGCGACGGGTACGTGATCGAGGACGACTACGACGGGGAGTTCCGGTACGACAAGCAGCCGGTCGGAGCGCTGCAGGCGCAGGCTCCGGATCGGGTCGTCTTTGCCGGAAGTACCAGCAAGTCGCTGGCGCCCGGGCTGCGGATCGGCTGGCTGGTGGTGCCGGAGCGGCTGCGCATCGCCGTACTGGATGCGGTCGTTGCTACCGGCGCGATGGTGAGCGCGCCTGACCAGCTCACCCTCGCGCAACTGCTGGAGCACGGCGACTACGACCGGCAGGTACGCCGGGCGCGGCAGGTCTACCAGCGGCGGCGGCAGGAGCTGGCCGCGCGAGTGCGGTTGGACGGCGTACCGGCTGGTCTGCATGCGCTTCATCCGCTGGAGTCGGTAGAGCACGAGAAGCGGCTCATCGACGCGGGGTTGGCGAACGGGCTGCATCTGATGGGGCTGCACACCGCGGGCTACTGGCACTCCCCCGACGATGACCGCGCCGGGCTCGTCATCGGGTACGCGACCCCGCCGCAGCACGCGTGGCGAGCCGCACTCGACTCTCTGGCTACGCTTCTCAACTGACTCGGCGGTCCGCCCGCGCGGCCAGCTCCTCGGCGTCCGGGAAGGTCATCATCTCCACCCCGGGCGCGCACAGCATCACCACCACGAAGCGGCTCCACCCGTCCGGCAGGTTGTTCGCGGCCCGGTAGTGGATCACGTCACCGCCGGGCTCCCAGAACGCCTCGCCCGCGGTGATCACCCGTGCGGGCTCGCCTTCGAGCTCGAAGATCATCTCGCCCTCGAGCATGTAGCCGAAGACCGGGCCGGAGTGCCGGTGCGGCTGGGTGCCCGGATCGCCGGGCGGGATTTCGATGGTCGCGGTCATCACGTGCGCACCGGCCGGGATCGCCGGCGTCTGCGAGTCGAGCATCGAGAGGACCGTGTTGGTGGGAGGCAGGTTGTCGATCATGAGACCGAGGCTAAGCACGGCGTACGGCGGACGCCTGGTCCACTTCGGCACCGGCGGACTGGACCGGTGCTGTCACGTTCCGGGGCGCTGCGCGGTCTGGGGTGCATGCCCGACGAATCGACGCTGTTCCTGGAGCACCAGCCGCTGCTGGTTGCCATCGGCTACCGAGTGCTCGGCAGCCACGCCGACGCCGAGGACGTCGCGCAGGAGGCCTGGTTGCGGTGGGCAACGACCGATCAGGCGGCGGTGGAGAGTCCGCGGCGGTTCCTGATCACGGTGGTGACCCGGCTGGCGATCGACCGGCTCCGGCGGGCGCACCGCAGGCACGAGGTCTACCCCGGCCCGTGGCTGCCGGAGCCGGTGCCGACCGGGAAGCTCGGCCCGGCCGAGACCGCCGAGCAGCGGGACACGGTCTCGCTGGCGACGATGCGGTTGATGAACCAGCTCAGCGCGCCGGAGCGAGCGGTATTCGTACTGCGGGAGGGCTTCGAGTTGCCGTACGAGGAGATCGGGCGGGCGCTCGACCTGGAGGAAGCACACGCGCGGCAGCTCTACCGGCGCGCGACTGCACGGCTGAGCGCGGATCGGGAGCGCTTTCCCGCCGACCCGCACCGGCACCGGGAGCTGGTGGCCCGCTTCCTGCAGGCGGCCCGGACGGGAGATCGTGCCGGGCTGCAGCGATTGCTCGCGCAGGAGGTGACGGTGTGGATCGACGGGGGCGGGAAGCGCAGCGCGGCACTGCGGCCGGTCGTCGGGGCCGAGCGGGCGAGCCGGCTGGTGCTCGGGACCCTCGGTAAGTACGCCGATGTCGCGCTGCGGATCGCCGACGTGAACGGTCAGGACGCGCTGCTCGTCCGGCTCGGCGGTGAGTGGCAGGTCTGCTCGTTCGAGACGGCGGGCGGGCTGATCACCGGCATCCAATGGATGTCGAACCCGGAAAAGCTGAGCTTGTTCAGCGGTGAGCGTTCAGCCAGCTGATCACATCGTCAGCAGCACCTCCCGTACTGCGCGGACCCAGGACCGAGTAGTGGTCCTGGCCCGGGTACAGCTTGAAGTCGGCCTTCGGTCCGGCGTTGCGGACGGCCTGCCGGGTGACGGCCTTCTTGATCGACGGGTCCGCGTCGCCCTGCAGGAGCAGCATCGGCGCGGACGCCCGGGCGCGGGGCACGGTCTGCTCGTCGAGCCAGTCCTGGATGCGCAGCGCGGCCGCCGGGTTCTGCGGGGTGAACTGGTAGTCGGGCAGCTTGGCCCCGAAGTTCACCGTGAAGTCGGCCCAGATCTGGTCGGTGCACTCCTGCCGCACCTTCGGCAGCAGCCCGAGCGCCTGCTTGCCCAGATAGTCCTCGAAGCGCAGCTCCGGGTGCACGGTCCTGAGCCCGTTCAGCGCCAGCAGGAAGAACCCGCGATCCACCGGCCCGGGCGACGCGTACGAGTAGGCCTGCCCGACGTCGGTCACCGGGCTCACCCCGACCGTCCCGCGGAAGTCGAGGCCCTTGCCGTAGCTCGCCGCCAGTTCCCCCGCGGCGATCGCCGCGTGCCCGCCCTGCGAGTGCCCGACCGCGAAGTACTCCGTCGACACCGACGGCTCGGCCCGTACCGCGGCCCGCACGGCGTCGATCACACCGCGGGCTTCGCTGCCGGCGACGATGTACGGGTGCTCGCCGTCGGAGCCGAGGCCCTCGTAGTCGGTCGCGGTGACGGCGTACCCGGCGGAGAGCAGGCGCGCGACGAAGCCGGCGTAGCCGAAGAGGTCGATCTTGCCGTTGGCGTTGCGGGCGGTGGAGGGGGCGCAGCGGTCGATGATGCCGCTGGAGCTGTGCCTAGGAGACGATCGGCCAGCCGTGCTTGGGTGGGCGGCCCTTCGGGGTGAAGAGAGCGCCGCTCACGACGATGTCGTCGCCGGTCAGCGCGCGGGAACGGTAGGTGATCCGATCGGCGCGCGCGGCGACGGCGGCCAGGGCCGGGTCGAGATCGGTGATGCGTCGGGTCGAGACGAGCTGTCCGGCAACAGAGTGTCGTTGCTCGGTCACTGCAACCGCTTGTGTGGTGTGTTGAACGGTGGCTGGTGCAAGGCCCGCGATCGCCGCGACTGCCAGGCCGATCGCCAGCCTGCGGACCTTCGGTGCGTGGTGCATGGAAGAACTCCTGTGTGCTCGGCAACTGTCGCCGGGGAAGACGGGACAGATGGTCCCCCGCGTGACGGGTGTGGGTGTGAGCGCGCGCACCTCAGGAGCCTTGCGAGATCAAACGTTTTGTCCATTGCCCACCTCCAACGGCGGATTTACCTTCAGGACATGGGTGGGGACTTGCGCGAAGCGCGGCCGCTGTTGCTGGTGGTCGAACGGGATCCGTTGCGGCTGGACCGGATCGAGAACGAGTTGGAGCGGAGCTTCGGCGTCGACTTCCGGGTGCGCGGCGAGCTGACGGCGGCCGCCGCGCTGCACTGCCTGGACCTCGCGCACGAGCTGGAGCAGCGGGTGGCCGTCGTACTGGTCGATCACGAGCTGCCGGACGACGAACGGGCCGCCGTACTGGCCAAGGCGCGGGAGGCGCATCCGGACGCGCGGCGGGCGTTGACGATCCCGTGGGGTGCGTGGGCCGAGCGGGCGACCGCGGCGGCGATCCTGGCCGCGATGTCGAAGGGTGACATCAACTACTACGTGCTGAAGCCGTGGATCGGGCACGACGAGCTGTTCCACCGGACGGTCGCGGAGTTCGTGCAGGAGTGGTCGCGCAACGAGGTCGCGAACCTGCGCGAGGTCGTGGTGGTCGCCGACGAGCGGTCGGCCCGTGGCCACGCGATCCACGCGCTGCTCGGGCGGAACGGGATCCCGAGCGCCTTCCGCGCGACCGGGTCGGCGAACGCCGACCTGGTGCTGGCCGAGATCGGCGAGCCCGACCCCGGCGACGGCGTCGTGGTGTGGATGCCGGCGATCGGCGGGACCGTGCTGCACGACCCGACCGATGTGGAGATCGCCGAGGCGTGGGGTGTCTCGACGACCTTGGACGACGAGCAGCGCGACTTCGACGTGCTGGTGATCGGCGGTGGGCCGGCCGGGCTGGCGACCGCGGTCTACGCGTCGTCGGAGGGGCTGCGCACGCTGGTCGTCGAGCGCGAGGCGATCGGCGGTCAGGCCGGAACCAGCTCGCTGATCCGCAACTACCTCGGGTTCTCCCGCGGGATCAGCGGGTCGGAGCTGGCCCAGCGCGGGTACCAGCAGGCGTGGGTGTTCGGAGCGCACTTCGCACTGATGCGCGAGGTCGTCCGACTCGATGCCCTGGGCAACGGGTTCGCCGCCGAGATCGGCGGGGTCGGCGCGGTGACGGCCAAGGCCGTCGTCCTGGCGACCGGGGTCTCGTACCGGCGGCTCGGCGTACCGGCCCTCGAAGCGCTGACCGGAGCCGGGGTGTACTACGGCGCCAGCGTTTCCGAGGCGCACGGGCTGACCGGGCTCGACGCGTGCGTGGTCGGCGGGGGCAACTCCGCCGGCCAGGCCGTGATCCACCTCGCGCGGTACTGCCGCCAGGTGACGCTGGTGGTCCGCGGGCTGGACCTGTCGGCGACGATGTCGCAGTACCTGATCGACGTCATCGACGCGGCGCCGAACATCGCCGTCCGGGCCTCCAGCGAGGTCGTCGACGGTGGCGGTGAGGGGCGGCTGGAGCACATCACCCTGCGCGACCGGTCGAGCGGCGCCGAAGAGGTGCTCGCGGCCGACGGGCTGTTCGTGATGATCGGCGCCGAGCCGCGGACGGCGTGGCTGCCCGCGGAGGTCGGACGGGACAGCCACGGCTTCGTGCAGGCCGGGGCCGACGCGGCCGGGTCGGCGCTGTGGGGCTCGGAGCGACCGCCGCAGCCGTACGAGTCGACGGTCGCGGGGCTCTTCGCGGTCGGCGACGTCCGGTGCGGGTCCGTGAAGCGCGTCGCGTCGGCGGTCGGCGAGGGGTCGGTCGTCGTTTCACAGGTCCACGAGCACCTGAAGACGCTGCGGATCGCGGAGCAGGCCACCGCCGATGGTTGACGCTCCCCCGACCCCACCCCGCTTCATGTACTCCGCGGGGATGGTCGCGCTGACCGCCGTGGTGCTGCTGATCCCGCTCGCCGCCCTGGTCCTGCTGCTGCGCGATCCCGGGCTCGACGTGCACTGGGAGCACCACCCGTCGCACTTCTGGCTGGTGCTGCTGACCGCGGCGCTGAGCGCCGTACTGGCGCACGCGACCGGCGCGGCCGCGCTACGTCGTGGTGATCCGCGGGTGCTGCTGGTGTCGCTGGCGTTCCTGTCCGCGGCCGGGTTCCTCGCGTTGCACGCGCTGGCGACCCCGGGCGTGCTGCTCAGTACGCCGAACGCCGGCTTCGTGCTCGCGACGCCGATCGGGGTCGCGATCGGCTCGGTCTGCGCGGTGCTCTCGAGCCTGCGCTTCGAGGGCGAGCGGTCAGTGGTCTGGATGCGCCGCGGGCGGCGGATCCGGTTCGGGCTGCTGGTGCTGATGGCGTTGTGGGCCGTTGCCTCGGTCACGCAGTTGCCGCCGCTGCACGACACCGCCGTACCGGAGGTTGCCGACGGCATCCTCACCGTACTGGCCGTCCCGACCGTCCTGCTGTACGGCGTCGCCGCCGCCCGCTACCTGCGGATGTGGAACGCGCGGCCATCGCTGATGCTGCTGTCGCTGGTGTCGGCGTTCGTGCTGCTCGCCGAGGCGATGGTCGCGCTGGTCTTCGCGCGGAACTGGGCGCTGTCGTGGTGGGAGTGGCACCTGCTGCTGCTCGCCGCGTTCGTGCTGGTCGTCGCCGGGGTGCGGATCCAGTGGTACGAGGAACGCTTCTCCGACCTGTACGTCGCCGGAACGGTCGCCGGACGGCGCGAACTGTCGGTGCTGTTCGCGGATCTGGCGGGGTTCACCACGTTCTCCGAGCAGCACGAGCCCGGCGAGGTGACCGCGATGCTGAACACGTACTTCGAGGTCGTCGTCCCGCCCGTGGTCGGCCGGCACGGCGGCGAGGTGGACCGGATCATCGGCGACGCGCTGATGGTCACCTTCAACAAACGCGGCGACCAGCCCGACCACGCCCGGCTGGCCGCGGCCGCCGGGCTGGCGCTGCAGGAAGCGGCCGAGCGGGTCTGCGCCGACCACCCCGGCTGGCCGCGGTTCCGGGTCGGGATCAACACCGGGATCGCGACCGTCAGCCTGCTCGGCACCGAGGGCGGCCGCACCCACACGGTGATCGGCGACACCGTCAACGTGGCCAGCCGGATCGAGGGCAAGGCGCCCGGCGGCGGCGTCGCGATCGGGCCGGCCACCAAGGCGCTGCTGCCCGGCGCGGTGACCGAGTCGCTCGGGCCGATCAGCCTCAAGGGCAAGGCCGAACCGCTGGAGGTGCACCGGCTGATCGCGCTCTGACGCATGATCACCCTCGTCTTGAGCGCCGTACCGGCTGTTGGCGCGTTGGGCCTTGGCGCGCCCCGGTGGGGGTGTGAGAATCCGGCTCATGTCTGCCCAGAACCGATCACGGCGCCGCCTGGGCGCCCTCGTGGTCACATCGACACTCGTCCTGACCGGAGTGGCCGCCATCGCGGCCGCCCCGGCGCAGGCCGCCTCCAGCACCGTGGTGATCACCGAGGTGTACGGCGGCGGCGGCAACTCCGGGGCGCCGTACACGCACGACTTCGTCGAGCTGACCAACAACAGCGGCGCCGCGGTCGACCTGACCGGCTGGTCGATCCAGTACGCGTCGTCGGCCGGGACCTCCTGGACGAACAAGATCACCCTGTCCGGCTCGATCGCGCCCGGCGGCGTCTACCTCGCGCAGGGCGCGAGCGGCGGCACCAACGGCCAGCCGCTGCCGACGCCCGACGCGACCGGCAGCGTGAACATGTCTGCTGCGTCCGGGAAGGTCGCGCTGGTCACCTCCACGGAGTCGCTGACCTGTGCGACGGGCTGTGCGACCGCGGCCGGTGTCGTCGACTTCGTCGGGTACGGCGCGGCGAACGACTTCGAGACCGCGGCGGCGCCGGGCCTGTCGAACACCACGTCGGCGACCCGGAAGACGCCCACGGCCGACGCGGACAACAACGCGGGTGAGTTCGAGGCCGTGAACCCGTCGCCGAAGACGCTGACCACCGCGCCGCCCGCGGAGGACCCCGTTCCGGCCAAGATCCACGAGATCCAGGGCGCGGCGCACCTGTCGCCGCTGAACGGCAAGCTGGTCGGCGATGTCACTGGTGTGGTCACCGCCAAGAGCGGCAACGGGTTCTGGTTCCAGGACACCGCGCCGGACAGCGACCCGGCGACCAGTGAGGGGCTGTTCGTCTTCACGAGCTCGGCGCCGACCGTTGCCGTCGGCGACGCTGTGTCCGTTCAGGGCACGGTCGCCGAGTTCCGGCCGGGTGGTTCGGGTGGGAGCGACAACCTGACCACGACCGAGCTGACCAACCCGACCGTCACGGTGGTCTCGTCCGGTGCTTCCCTTCCCGCGCCGACCATCGTCGGGCCCGGCGGCCGGGTGCCGCCGTCGACGGTGATCGACGACGACTCGAACGGTGACGTCGAGACCACCGGCACCTTCCAGCCGGCCACCGACGGGCTCGACTTCTGGGAGTCGCTCGAAGGTATGTGGCTGGGCATCGACAAGCCGCAGGTGACCGGGCCGACGAGCTCGTTCCGCGAGCTGTCCGTCGTACCGGCCGGGTCCGGCCTGCGGACGGCGCGCGGCGGCATCCTGCTGCAGAAGACCGACAGCAACCCCGAGCGGGTGCTGCTGGACGACGTACTGGCTCCGGTCCCGGACGCGAAGACCGGTGACACGCTCGCCGGGACCGTCACCGGGGTCCTGGACTACGGGTTCGGCAACTTCAAGTTCCTGGTCACGCAGACGCCGACCGTCGTCGACGGCGGGCTGAAGCGCGAGAAGACCACGCCGTCGTCGCTGGTCCAGGTCTCGGTCGCGACGTTCAACGTCGAGAACCTCGACCCGTCCGACGGCGCCGCCAAGTTCGACGGGCTGGCCCAGGCGGTCGTCCACAACCTCGCCTCGCCCGACATCCTCGGGCTGGAGGAGGTCCAGGACAACGACGGCGCGACGAACTCCGGTACGACGGCTGCGGACGTCACGCTGAACACGCTGGCCGCGGCGATCCAGAAGGCCGGCGGCCCGAAGTACGCGTGGCGGCAGATCGACCCCGTCGACGGTGACGAAGGTGGCGAGCCGGGCGGGAACATCCGGGTCGCGTTCATGTACCGCACCGACCGGCCGGTGAAGTTCGTCGACCGTGCGGGCGGCGGCTCGACCGTGGCGACGACGATCGTCGCCGACCGGTTCGGGCGGCCGCACCTGAGCTCTTCGCCCGGTCGTGTGGACCCGTCGAACCCGGCCTGGGAGGCGACCCGCGTGCCGCTCGCGGGCGAGTTCACCTGGCTCGGGCAGCCGCTGTTCGTGGTGGTCAACCACTTCAGCTCCAAGGGCGGCGACGACCCGCTCTGGGGCCGCGTCCAGCCGCCGGTCCAGAGCTCGGCGCCGAAGCGGCACCAGCAGGCGCAGTCGGTGCGGACGTTCGTCGACCAGATCCTGGCCAAGGACCGCGGCGCCAACGTGATCGTGCTCGGGGACCTGAACGACTTCGACTTCAGCCAGACCGCTCAGATCCTGATGGGCTCCGGCCGCACGTCGCTGATCAACCTGCCGCAGACGCTGCCGGCCAAGGAGCGGTACAGCTACGTGTTCGAGGGCAACAGCCAGATCCTCGACCAGATCCTGATGTCGCGGAACCTGCAGCCCGGGTCGTCGTACGACGTGGTGCACATGAACGCCGAGTTCCCCGACCAGATCAGCGACCACGACCCACAGGTGGTCCGGGTGATCCCGCTGCCGTCGTGGTACCGGTGATTACGGGCCGCTGACGGCGGACCCCCGGACGGGGTTTCGCTTGTCCCACCGCCGATAATGAAAAGGAGCCGGTTTCCCCGGGGAACCGGCTCCTTTTCGACTGAGGAGGTACGGGCACGTGACGGATGGCACCAAGCAGTACGCGGTGAGCAAGACCGACGAGCAGTGGCGGGCGGAGCTGTCGCCGGCCGAGTTCCAGGTGCTGCGCAAGGCCGGCACCGAGCGGGCGTTCACCGGTGAGTACACCGACACCAAGACGGTCGGCGTCTACAAGTGCCGGGCGTGCGACGCGGAGCTGTTCCGCAGCGAGACCAAGTTCGACTCGCACTGCGGCTGGCCGTCGTTCTTCGCGCCGCTGGCCGAGGAGCGGGTGGAGTACATCACCGACACCACGATGGGCATGAAGCGCGTCGAGGTCCGCTGCGCGAACTGCGGCTCGCACCTGGGCCACGTGTTCGAGGGCGAGGGCTACGGAACGCCGACGGATCTGCGGTACTGCATCAACTCGATCAGCCTGACGCTCGCGCCGGCCTGATCACAGCGTTGAGAAACCCGGCACTCCGCTCGGAGTGCCGGGTTTTCTTCTAGATGGGAGTGGCGAGGGCCACCGGGTTGCCGTCCGGGTCGAAGGCGTAGGCCTGGCGTTCGCCCCAGGGCATGTTGGCCGGCTCCTGGACGATGGTGTAGCCCGCCGCGCGGAGGGTTTCGACCTGGGACTCGACGTTGTCGACGTACACGAAGAGCTCGAAACGCGGTGCCGTGCCGACGGTGATGCCGAGCTGCGCCTCGGGCCAGCCGGTGTCGGCCAGGCCCAGCGACGACTCGCCGCGTTCGAGGCCGACGTAGTGCGGGTCGCCCTCCAGCGGGAACTGGTACGTCAGCTCGTAGCCGAGCAGCGCGTAGAAGTCGATCGAGCGCCGGACGTTGCCGACGTACAGGACAGGGAACGCCTTGCGGTCCATGTCAGGCGAAGTTGGCGACCAGCTCGCCGAGCTCGGTCCGCTTGCCGGTGTAGAACGGGACTTCCTCGCGCACGTGCCGGCGCGCCGTCGACGCGCGCAGGTCGCGCATCAGGTCGACCATCCGGTGCAGCTCGTCGGCCTCGAACGCGAGCATCCACTCGTAGTCGCCGAGCGCGAACGAGGCGACCGTGTTGGCCCGGACGTCGGGGTAGCCGCGGGCCATCTTCCCGTGCTCGGCGAGCATGTGCCGGCGCTCCTCGTCGGGCAGCAGGTACCACTCGTACGAGCGGACGAACGGGTACACGCAGATGTACCCGCGCGCCTCCTCGTCGGCCAGGAACGCCGGGATGTGGCTCTTGTTGAACTCCGCCGGCCGGTGCAGCGCGTACTGCGACCAGATCGGCTGCAGGTGCCGCCCGAGGCGCGACCGGCGCAGCGCGTGGTACGCCTTCTGCAGCGCGTCGGAGGTCGGCGCGTGCCACCAGACCATGAAGTCGGCGTCGGCGCGGAACCCCTCCACGTCGTACCAGCCGCGGATCACCACGTCGTCGGCCGCCAGCTTGCCGACCAGCTCGGTCAGCTCCGCGGTCAGCTCGTCGCGGTCGGTGTCGCCGAGCGGCGTCTCGACCTTGAACACCGACCACATCGTGTAGCGGATCACGTTGTTCAGCTCGCGCGCCTTCGGCTTCGCGGGCGTGCTGCTCTCGGGCTGGTTCGCGTCGGTCACGACCCCATTGTCGCCAATGCGGTCAGATGCTCCCGCACCCGGGTTGCCGCCGCGCCTCCGGAGGCGACACAGGCGGCGATCCCGACGCCTCGGTACGCCGCGCCGCAGACCGCGAGGCCGGGGTGGTCGGCTACGGCCGCCTCGACGCGGTCGACGCGGTCGAGATGGCCCACGGCGTACTGCGGGAGGCCGCCGCCCCAGCGGGTGACGAGCGAGCCGACGAGCTCCGCGTCGAGGCCGATCGCCTTGCGGAGATCCGCGGCCGCGAGCTTGACGAGCTCCTCGTCGGAGCGCTGCAGGACGTACTCCTCGCCGAGGCGGCCGACGGAGGTACGCAGTACGGCGAGGTCGCCGCCGGCCTCGGCGGACCACTCCCACTTGGCGTGCGAGAAGGTCGCGGCTTTGATCGTGCGGCCCTCGTCGGAGGGGACGAGGAAGCCCGATCCCGTGGCTGTGGTCGGCCAGTGCTTCTTGGGGACGGCGAGGGTGACGATCGCCATGCTGGCGTAGTCGATCGCTGCCAGCTCGGTCGCGGCCGTGGGAACGACGTCGGTCAGCATGCGCGCCGCCGGAGACGCGGGGGCGGCGACGATCACGGCGTCCGCGCGGAAGTAGGTCGGCGCGGGGACCGGGCCGGCCTCCAGCTCGTACTTCGTGGCCTCGTTGTCAGCGACCCGAGTGATCTTGCGGACCGGCGTGGAGCGGTGGATCTCGACGCCTCGCGCTGTGAGGTCGGCCTCCAGCGCGTGGATCAGGCGGTTGATCCCGCCGCGCAGGCCCGCGAACACCGGCTTGCCGTCGGCCGCCCGCCGCTGGCTGCTGGCGCGCATCTCTTGTGTCGCGGCGAGCAGGCCCGGCGTGGTCCGGAGCTTCGCGTACAGCTCCGGCACGGCGGCCGCGAGGGAGATCTCCTCGGCGCGCCCGGCGTACACCCCACCCAGCAGCGGATCGATCAACTTGTTCGTCACCGCCGGGCCCATCCGGTCGGCGACGTACCGCCCGATCGCGACGTCCTCGGTCAGCACCTGCGCCGGCAACTCAGCCTCAGCCGCAACCCGCGCGGCGCCCTCCTCCCCCAGCACGTCCACAGTCGCCGCCGCATCCACCGGCACCCCCATCACCGTCGGCGGAATCGCCCGGATCCGGTCCCCCACCCAGAGCCCCGCCGAGGTCGTCGCCGGATGCACCAGGTCATCGCCTAGCCCGACCGCCTCGATCAGCGCCACCCCTTCCGGCCGCCGAGCCAACACCGACTCAGCCCCGAGATCCACCGGCACCCCCGCCAGCACGTCCCCCGCCAACTTCCCTCCCAGCCGAGGCGCGCCTTCCAGCACGACCACCTGCGGCGGGTTGGGCCCACCCACCAACGCGTGCGCCGCAGCCAACCCACTGACCCCACCACCGACAACCACCACCACGGGAGCATCCACGCGTCCATCCTTCACCTAGTGCCCCAGCGCGCGGGCTTCGGGGCGGTTCCGTTCAGCCGCGGGGCGATCTGCACCGCTGATCAACCCGGCGTACGGGGACGTCTGTCGGCTCATCCCCGCGGCGATGAGGCGCTCACACCGGCGTTGGTCAGTGGTGCAGGTCGCTCGCCCAGTGAGCACCCGCTCGGTCCCCCGGACCTTCCGGCTTCCGGGGAGCCGACGTGCACCACCCACCAAGCCCGTGCTTCGGGCCATCTGGCGGACGGCCTACGCGGGGAACACGCGCCAGACGTGGCGTTGGTGGGTGGTGCACGTCGGCGCCCGGCTGTTCAGTTGGACGGCTGCCGCTCGCGGGCATCGCCGAGGCGGTGTTCCGCGGGGCCGCGCGAGGTGGCGAGGCCGGACCTGCATCACTCACCAACTCGGTGATGCGGGCCACCAGGCAGTCGGTGTACGCGGGGAGATGGCTGGGCGGTCGGCGTTGGTGAGTGGTGGACGTCCGCCCTGCGAGCTGATGCGCCGAGCCGCACGGGGTGCCGAGCGAAGCGCGCGCCCGCTGGACGCGCCTACCGTGCGCAGCCGCGGCGCCGCGAGGGCGGGCGCCGCGAGGGCGGGCGCCGCGTGGGCGGGCGCCGTGTGCGCGGCCCCGTGCGAGGGCCAGCGCCGTGCGGGCGAATGCCATGCGGGGGCCGACGCCGTGGGGGGAATGCCGTGCGGGGGCCGGCGCCGTGCGGGCGGGCCGACGCGCACCACCCACCAACCCTGTGGTTCGGGCCATCTGGCGGGCGGCCTAGGCGGGGAAGGAGGGCCATAGGTGGCGTTGGTGGGTGGTGGACGCCGGCGCCGGGCTGTTGTGTTGGACGGCTGCCGCTTGCGGGCGTCGCCGAGGCGGTGTTCCGCGGGGGCCGCGCGAGGTGGCGAGGCCGGACCTGCATCACTCACCAACTCGGTGATCCGGGCCACCAGCCAGTCGGTGTACGCGGCGGGATGGCTGGGCGGTCGGCGTTGGTGAGTGGTGCACGTCCGGCCTGCAAGCTATTGCACCGCGGTGCCGAGCGGAGCGCGCGCCCGCTGGACGCTCGTGCCGCGCGCAGCTGCGGCGCCCGCGCGGACGGGTGCCGCGCGGGGGCCAGCGCCATGCGGACGGGTGCCGCGCCGGGGCCGGCGCCGTGCGACCGGGCGCCGCGCGGGCGATTGCAATGCGGGTGCGGGACCGCGGGGGCGGACCGCCGCGACGAGGCCGACGTGCAGCACCCACCAACCCGCTGGTCCGGCCTACTTCGCAGCCTGCAGTGCGGGAGCCAAGGGGGTGGCGGCGCTGTTGGTGGGTGGTGGGCGTCGGCGTCGGGGCTGGCGTGTTGGACGGTTGCCGCTTGAGGTTCGGGTGTCGCCGGGCGGGTGAGTTCATCCGTTGAGTCCGACCCCGCGGTGTGTGGCCCGCGGTGCTGGGGCCGGACCTGCATCACTCAGCAACTTGGTGGTTCGGGGCAGCAGCCAGGCGGTCTGCGCGGGGACGTCGCGTCGGTGAGGGTGTTGGTGAGTGGTGGACGTCCGGGGGCTGCTGGGTCGGATGGTTGTGCGGCGAGGGGCGGCGTGGCGTTAAGAAGAGAGCTGGGAGTTCAGCGGGCGGACTTCTCGTGGACGGCCTTGACGATGCGGTGGAGGACGTCGGGGTCGGCTGTTGGGGGTACGCCGTGGCCGAGGTTGAAGATGTGGGCGGGGGCGGACTTGGCCTCGGTGAGGATTCGGTCGATCTGGGGCTCGATGGCGGGCCAGCCTGCCGTGAGGAGGGCGGGGTCTAGGTTGCCCTGGACGGGTTTGGGGTGGCCGCTGGCGGCGGTGATTCGGCGGACGGCCTCGTCCAGTGGGACTCGCCAGTCGACGCCGATGACGTCGGCGCCGGCTTCGCTCATCAGGCCCAGGAGCTCGCCGGTGTTGACGCCGAAGTGGAGGCGGGGGACGCCGTACTGCTCGAGGGCGGCGAAGACCTTGGCGGAGTGGGGCTGGACGAACTCGGCGTAGTCGCGCGGGGAGAGGGCGCCGGCCCAGGAGTCGAAGAGCTGGATGGCGGAGGCGCCGGCTTCGATCTGGATCGAGAGGTAGGAGATGGCCACGTCGGCGAGGCGGTCGGCGAGGGCGTGCCAGAGCTTCGGGTTGCCGTGCATGAGGGACTTGGTCTTGGCGTGGTCCTTGCTGGGGCCGCCTTCGACCAGGTACGACGCGACGGTGAAGGGGGCGCCGGCGAAGCCGATCAGTGGGGTGCCGCCGAGCTCGGAGACGAGCTGCTGGACCGACTCGGTGACGTAGGCGACGTCCGTCGGGCGGACCGGGCGTACGGCGTCCAGGTCCGCGAAGGACGCGACCGGCGACGCGACGACCGGGCCGACGCCGGGCTTGATGTCCAGGTCGACGCCGACCGCCTTCAGCGGGAGGACGATGTCGGAGTAGAAGATCGCCGCGTCGACGCCGTAACGGCGTACGGGCTGCAGCGTTATCTCCACAACGAGGTCGGGCCGCGTGCAGGACTCCAGCATCGTGATGCCCTCACGGACCTTCCGGTACTCCGGAAGCGCCCGCCCCGCCTGGCGCATGAACCACACCGGGGTGTGCGTCGACAGCTCCCCCCGAGCAGCCAGCAGGAAAGGAGAACGCTCGAGCGCAGACGATGTGGAAGGCACCCACCGATGATCCCACGCGGTCAGCGCGCCACCGACAGCTGGTCACCCACCTCCCCCAACACCTGATCACCACCCTTCACAGCTCCTCACCACAGCTCCCCAAGGTTTTGGGGCCGCCCGGTCTGGACTGAGGAGAGAGGGAGCGAAGCGACCGAACGACGAGGGAAGACCGGGCGAGAAAGCCCCAAAACCCGCCGAGCCGAAGGCGAGGCCAACAAACACAGCTGACGAACGCACTCCGACAGCCGCGCCACCCCCGGTGAGCCCGCCGACAGCCCCACCACAACCGGTGATCACCCCTGCCCACCGTGCAACCAACCATCCCCCACCGGCGCGTCGAAATCCGCGTCGGTGAGTAATCAGTCGTAGGCTGCGACCATGGGTGCCCGCAAGCAGGTCGACGCGCCACCCGCGGAGTTCGCCGAGGCTCTCACTCAGTTGCGTGAGGCCCGGTTCCGGCCCGAGGTCTTCGTCGAGGAGATGCCTGCGCCGCAGCGGATCGCTCCGCACGCGGCCGCGGTCAGCGCCGACGTGACGGTTGATGGTGACGACGTCGCCACCGGTCGTCTGGTCGTCCTCTACGACCCGGACGGGAACGACGCCTGGCAGTCGACCTTCCGCTGTGTCGCGTACGTGCGTGCGGCCGTCGAACCGGAGATGGTGACCGACGCGCTGCTCGGTGGCGTGGGCTGGACCTGGTTGATGGAGGCGCTGGCCGACCGGGGTGCGGAGTTCGGGGCGCCGAGCGGTACCGTCACCAGGGTGGTGTCGGAGAGTTTCGGTGGGATGGCCGACGACGACGCGACCGCGGAGATCGAGATCCGCGCCTCCTGGAGCCCGGTCCCGGGCCCGGACGGCGGGGTGGACGTGACGCGGCACGCGGAGGCGTGGGGCGAGGTGCTGTGCACCGCGGCAGGGTTGCCGCCGGTGCCGCCCGGTGTGGTCGCGATGCCTACCCGCCGCGGTCAGCGGGGCCAATGAGCCCGGCCGAGACCCAGCAGTCCCCCGAGGACCCGACCGAATCCCTTCCGCTGCTCGAGCTGCGTGACGGGCTGTCCGAGGTCGTCGACACCGACCCTGCGCTGCAGGAGGTCGTGGACGCGTTCCGTGCGGGCAGCGGGCCGGTCGCGGTCGACGCCGAGCGCGCCTCGGGCTACCGGTACTCGCACCGCGCGTACCTGGTCCAGCTGCGCCGGGAGGGTTCCGGGTCGGCGCTGGTCGACCCGATCCCCTTCGGTGACCTGTCCGCGCTCGGTGACGCGATCGTCGACGCGGAATGGATCATCCACGCCGCCAACCAGGACCTGGCCTGCCTGGCTGAGGTCGGGATGGTGCCGCGGACCGTTTTCGACACCGAGCTCGCCGGGCGGCTGCTCGGGTACCCGAAGGTCGGGCTGGCGTCGCTGGTCAGCGAGGTGCTCGGGTACCGGATGCGCAAGGAGCACTCGGCCGCCGACTGGTCGACCCGGCCGCTGCCGAGCCCCTGGCTGGTGTACGCCGCGCTGGACGTCGAGATGCTGATCGAGCTGCGGAACGCGATCGAGCAGGAGCTGCGCCGCGAGGGCAAGTGGGAGTGGGCCGAGCAGGAGTTCGCCGCGATCCTGTCCGCGCCGCCGCGCGAGCCGAAGCCGGATCCGTGGCGGCGGACGTCGGGGATGCACCGGGTGCGGAACCGGCGCAGCCTGGCCGTCGTACGGGCGTTGTGGGAGGCGCGGGATCAGATCGCCGAGGCCGCTGACATCTCGCCGGGGCGGATCTTGCCGGATGCGGCGATCGTCGAGGCGGCGGCCGCGATGCCGGTCGACCGGGACACGCTGCAGAAGCTGACCGCGTTCAAGGGGCGCGGCGCGCACCGGCACATGCGGACCTGGTGGGAGGCGATCGATCACGCCCGTCGGCTGCCGGACAGTGAGCTGCCGAAGCAGGGTCCCCGGTACGACGGGCCGCCGCCGGCGCGGGCCTGGGCTGATCGCGATCCGGATGCTGCGGCGCGGCTGTCGGCCGCGCGGGCGACCGTTGGGGAGATCGCTGAGGCGCATCGGTTGCCGACGGAGAACTTGTTGTCGCCGGACACGATTCGCCGGCTGGCCTGGACTCCCCCGGCGACGCCGGATCTGGAGTCGGTGAAGACGTTCCTGCGCGAGCACGCGGCGCGCGAGTGGCAGATCGGGCTGACCGCCGAGGTGCTGACGGACGCGCTGACGGTGACGGCGCCCGCCAAGTCGCTCGACTAGGTTGTCGCCCCAAGCCCCGGACCAGTTGGTCACGGGGATTGGGGGAACTACTTGGTCGGTGGTCAGGCCTGGAGCTGATGGTCAACCGGTCGGCGCTGAGGCCTGCAGCTCTTGACCAGCTGGTCGGTGGTCAGGCCTGGAGCTGGCGCTCGATGGCCTCGACGACCTCGGCGGACTCCGGGGTGGTCCGGGTGCGGAAGCGGGCCGCGACCGTGCCCGCGGGGGTGACCAGGAACTTCTCGAAGTTCCACTGGACGTCGCCGGCGTTGCCCTCGGCGTCCGGGGTCAGGGTGAGCTCCGCGAAGAGCGGGTGGCGGCCCTCGCCGTTCACCTCGGCCTTGTCGAGCATCGGGAACGTCACGCCGTACGTCGTCGAGCAGAACTCCTGGATCTCCTCGGTCGTACCGGGCTCCTGGCCGCCGAACTGGTTGCACGGGACGCCGAGCACGGTGAAGCCGCGGTCGGCGTACTTGCGCTGCAGGTTCTCCAGCTCGGTGTACTGCGGGGTGGCGCCGCACTTGGAGGCGACGTTGACGACCAGCACGGTCTTGCCCTGGTAGTCACCGAGGGAGGTCTCGGTGCCGGACAGGGACCGCAGGGGGATGTCGTACAGGCTCATCTGTTTCCTTCAAGGGGCAGTTGGCGGGACAGGAAGTCGGTGGTGCGCTGCCAGGCCTGCGCGGCGGCCTCGGCGTGGTGGAACGCGGGCATCGGGTTGTCGAACGCGTGCCCGGCGCCGGCGTAGCGGTGGATCTCGGCGTCGCCGAGCGCGGCGACGATGCTGTCGACCGTGGCCGGCGGCAGGTAGTCGTCGGCGTCGCCGAAGTGGTGCAGGCTGGTCGCCGTCACCTCCGGCGCGAGCGGCAGCAGGTTGGGCAGGGCGGAGCCGTAGTAGCTGACCAAGACGTCCGGGTCGGCGACCGCGGCGACGTTGAAGCCGAGCCCTCCGCCGAAGCAGAAGCCGATCACGCCGACCGCGGTGTCGCGCCCGCGCAGGTACTCCAGCGCGGCCACCGAGTCGGACACGGCCAGGCCCCAGTCGAGCCGACCCAGTACGGCGAGCGCCCGGTCGAGCAGGTCAGGTGCGTCCGGGTCGAGATCGACGTCGTCGAGACGCCAGAAGATCTCCGGCGCGACCACGTGGTAGCCGAGCGCGGCGAGCTGCGCGCCGCGCTCCTTGATGTAGTCGGAGACCCCGAAGATCTCCTGCAGCAGCAGGAGCCCCGGCCCCTGCCCTTCCCAGACGTGCACTGGCATCAGGCCGGAGCCGGTGTCGATTTCCAAGGTCACGTGAGCGAGCCTACTGGCTGTGCTTTTGGCGTCGACTTCGTCGCCGCGGGTTTTGGGGCTTTGTCGCCCGCTCTTCCCTCGTCGTTCGGTCGCTTCGCTCCCTCTCTCCTCAGTCCAGAGCGGGCGGCCCCAAAACCTTTCCGGTCAGCCTTGGACGTCGACCGACTCGTTGGCCAGGCGGCGTACGGGCTTGGCCGGGACCCAGCGTTTGCACTCCTCGATGGCCGAGTTGAGCAGCCGGTACAGCCGGTCGTCCGGGTCGTTGACGCAGGCCTGGGAGATGCCTTCGACCGCGCACGACACCGCACGAGGGGCCGTACGGCGGGCGTAGTCGGCGGTCCCCCGGTGCGCCTTCGCGGTGAACGCCCGCGCCCACTTGGTCGCCGCGGGGACCGAGTCGAGGGCCTCCTGTGACGCCGGGTCGACGCTGTCCAGCGGGCGGCCGTCGAGCTGGGCGAGCTGGCGCTCCCCCACGATCAGCGCGACGGCGAGGATGTACTGGCGCTCCTGCGAGACCACCGGTAGCGCCTGCTGGATGCAGACGGCTGTCACCCGCGGTACGACGTGCGGGTCGTCCGGTGTCAGGCCGATCACCGACGGGATCAGCGGCGCCAGCCGGGAGCGGCCGGCGTCCGTCGTACAGTCGTTGACGTCGCGTGCGACGCCCGCGAGCAGCGGGTGGGTGCAGGCCGGGTGGTCCGACCAGGGTTCCCCGGCCAGGTAGGACGCGAACTCCATGAAGCAGGCGCCCTTGCGCGGACTGCGGTGCTTGCCCCGGCTCAGGACCGGGACGGAGAGATCGAAGTTGTTCATCTGAGCGACTCCCGAAGCGTGCCTTGATCCAGCATGCGCCTGTTCGCAGCCGGGCGCCACGTCCAACGCGCGGCCGGGCCGCACCGGTTGTGAGCAGCCGCACAGGCATGGCTGCTTGGGGCGATTCGTTACCGGCGGGTAGCATCGGGGGTGCCACCCTACGTTAAGGAGGGCCTCGTGCCCCGTGAGATCCGCGATGTCGTGTTCGTCGACGGCGTTCGCACCCCGTTCGGCAAGGCCAAGGGTCAGTACGCCGAGACGCGCGCCGACGACCTGGTGATCAAGTGCATCCGTGAGCTGCTGCGCCGCAACCCGTCGTTGCCGCCTGAGCGGGTGGAGGAGGTCGCGATCGCGGCCACCACCCAGATCGGCGACCAGGGCCTGACCATCGGCCGGACCGCCGCGCTGCTGGCCGGTCTGCCGAACACCACCCCGGGCTACGCGATCGACCGGATGTGCGCCGGCGCGATGACCGCGGTCACCACGGTCGCGTCCGGGATCGCCTTCGGCGCCCAGGACGTGGTGATCGCCGGCGGTGTCGAGCACATGGGCCGGCACCCGATGGGCGAGGGCGTCGACCCGAACCCGCGGATCATCTCCGAGAAGCTGGTCGACACCTCCGCGCTGGTGATGGGCTCCACCGCCGAGAACCTGCACGACCGCTACCCGACGATCACCAAGGCCCGCACCGACGCGTACGCCGTACTGTCGCAGGAGCGCGCCGCCAAGGCCTACGCCAACGACCTGATCCAGCCGGACCTGGTCCCGATCGCGATCCGCTCCGCCGAGCAGGGCTGGGGCCTGGCGACCACCGACGAGCCGATGCGGCCCGGTACGACGCTGGAGGACCTGGCGAAGCTGAAGACCCCGTTCCGCCCGCACGGCCGGGTCACCGCCGGCAACTCGGCGGGGATCAACGACGGCGCGACCGCCGCGCTGCTCGCCTCGGCCGAGGCGGCCGAGGAGCTCGGCCTGAAGCCGAAGATGAAGCTGGTCTCGTACGGTTTCGTCGGGGTCGAGCCCGAGGTGATGGGCTTCGGCCCGGTCCCGGCGACCGAGAAGGCGCTGAAGCAGGCCGGCCTGACCATCGACGACATCCAGGCCTTCGAGGTGAACGAGGCGTTCGCCGTCCAGGTGCTGGCCTTCCTGGAGCACTACGGGATCGCCGACGACGACCCGCGGGTCAACCCGTACGGCGGTGCGATCGCCTTCGGTCACCCGCTGGCCTCGTCCGGCGTCCGGCTGATGAACCAGCTGGCCAAGCAGTTCGAGCAGCGCCCCGAGGTCCGCTACGGCCTCACCACCATGTGCGTCGGCCTCGGCATGGGCGGAACCGTCATCTGGGAGAACCCGAACTGGGAAGGCAACGCCGCATGAACGACCTCAACACGCTGATCGCCGAGGCGACCGCGATCGAGAACGACGAGCTGGTCACGCTCGCCCCCAGCCGGGACGTCGTGCTGCCGAACCAGGCCGGCACGATGGCGCTGATCACGCTCGACAACGGCCAGGACCACACCAAGCCGAACACCTTCGGCCCCAAGGGTCTGGCCGAGCTGAACCAGGCGATCGACGCGGCGCTGGCCCGCGAGGACGTCGTCGCGATCGGTGTCACCGGCAAGCCGTTCATCCTGGCCGCCGGCGCCGACCTCAGCGGCGTACCGAAGCTGGTCGACCGGGAGCAGGCGCTGAACCTGGGCCGGATCGGCCACGGCGTGATGCGCAAGCTGGCCGAGGGCGGCAAGCCGAGCTTCGCGTTCGTCAACGGGGTCGCGCTCGGCGGCGGCCTCGAGGTCGCGCTGCACGCGTCGTACCGGACCGTGTCCGTCGCCGCCGGGATGATCTCGACCCCGGAGGTCTTCCTCGGCCTGCTCCCGGGCTGGGGCGGCAACTTCCTGCTGCCGAACCTGATCGGCGCCGACAAGGCCGTCAAGGTCGTGGTCGAGAACGCGCTGAACCAGAACAAGATGCTGTCCGGCCCGGAGGCGGTGAAGTTCGGGATCGGCGACGTGCTGCTGGACTCGGCCGACTTCCTCGAGCAGTCGTTCATCTGGGCGAGCAAGGTGCTGACCGGCGAGATCACCGTCGAGCGGCCGGAGATCGACCGCGGCGACGCGTGGGACGCGGCGGTCGCCCGCGGCAAGGCGTTCGCCGACCTCAAGGTGAGCGGCGCGGCGCCCGCGCCGTACCGGGCGCTGGACCTGATCGCGGCGGCCAAGGACAACGACCGCGACCGCGGTTTCGCGGCCGAGGACGAGGCGCTGGCCGACCTGATCATGAGCGAGGAGCTGCGCAGCGGCCTCTACGCGTTCGACCTGGTCAACAAGCGCGCCAAGCGCCCGGCTGGTGCGCCGGACAAGTCGCTGGCCCGTCCGGTCAACAAGGTCGGCGTCGTGGGCGCCGGTCTGATGGCCGGCCAGCTCGCCCTGCTCTTCGTACGCCGCCTCGAGGTGCCGGTGGTGCTGACCGACCTCGACCAGGAGCGGGTCGACCGCGGTGTCGGCTACGTGCACGGCGAGATCGACAAGCTGCTCGGCAAGGGCCGGATCCGCCCGGACAAGGCCAACCAGCTGAAGGCGCTGGTCACCGGCTCGGTGGACCGCGCGGTCTTCGCCGACGCCGACTTCGTGATCGAGGCGGTCTTCGAGGAGCTGCAGCTGAAGAAGACGATCTTCGCCGACCTGGAGAAGATCGTCGCGCCGGAGGCGATCCTGGCGACGAACACCTCGTCGCTGCCGATCACCGAGATGGCCGCCGGGCTGGAGCACCCGGAGCGGGTCGTCGGGTTCCACTTCTTCAACCCGGTCGCGGTGCTGCCGCTGCTGGAGATCATCCGCGCCGACCAGACCGACGACGCCTCGCTGGCCACGGCGTTCGCGGTCGGCAAGAAGCTGAAGAAGTCCTGCGTGCTGGTCAAGGACGCGCCGGCCTTCGTGGTGAACCGACTGCTGACCCGCTTCCTCGGCGAGGTCAGCGCGGCGGTCGACGAAGGTACGCCGATTCCTGAAGCAGACAAGGCGTTGTCGGCGCTCGGCCTGCCGATGCCGCCGTTCGTGCTGCTGCAGCTGGTCGGTCTGCCGGTCGCGCTGCACGTCGCCGAGACGATGAACCGGGCCTACCCGGACCGGTTCGCGGTGTCCGAGAACCTCGCCAAGGTCGTTGCCGCGGGCAAGAGCTCGTTCTACGTCTGGAGCGCCGAGGGCAAGCCGTCGGTCGATCCGGAGGTGGAGGCGCTGGTGACCGTGGGCGACAAGCCGTCGGGCGCCGACGAGCTGCGCACCCGGGTGCTGACCGCGCTCGCCGAGGAGATCCGGATCATGCTCGACGAGGGTGTCGTCGCCGAGGCCCAGGACATCGACCTGTGCCTGCTGCTCGGTGCCGGCTGGCCGTTCCACCTCGGCGGCATCACGCCGTACCTGGACCGCTCGGGCATCGCCGAGAAGGTCAACGGGCAGCGCTTCCTCCCCAAGGGTGTCGCTTCGCTGGCCTGATCCCCCGAACCTGCTGGGGTCGGTGCGGCGCCCGGAAGCCCGCTCCGGCCCCAGCAGTCCGTTTCGTCAGCCCCGGAAGCGCCTGACCGCCAGCGTCAGCTCCGCCGGGGTCTTGCCGGTGTGCCGCTTCAGGATCGTGCTGTACGCCGCCTCGGTGGTGCCGTGGACCGCGAGGTCGGCGTACAGGGCGGCGACCTTCTTCATCCCGAGGTCGTCGACCAGGTACTGGACGGCCCACCAGCTCTGGCCGTACGCGCGGTCGCCGTTCGCGTCGAACGCCTTGCGGTCCGGGAGTTCGTTCAGGCCCGGCAGGTACTTGGTCCTCACCGTCCGCCGGTACGGGTCGACGGTCCACTCGGGGTCGTCCTCGACCGAGCGGCAGCGCACGTACTCAGCCAGGCCCTCGCTCAGCCACAACGGGACCATCGGGCCGATCGGGACGGTCGCGACGTGGGTCATCTCGTGCACCAGCAGGTCCTCGTCGAGGTCCTTGCGCAGCGCGGGGTTGATGACGATCCGGCTGCCGATCGGCGGACCGGACGGTTTGCCGAGCTGCTCCCCCTCGTACAAGGTGACCGCCTTGGCGGCGATCGTCCAGCCGCGGCCGTCGCCCGACGTCCACACCGTCGCCATCACCTGCGGCTCCGGCATCGCGACCACCAGCACCGAGCCGTTCCAGCCGCGCGGCCAGTGCCGGCGGACGGCGGCGACGGCGTCCTCGGAGACCTGCGCGATCTTCTGGCCGAGCGCGAGCTCACGCTGCCCGACCACCACGACGACCTTGCCGCGGCGGACCAGCGCGACCTCCTGGAAGTCCCACGGCTGCCGGTGCCCGTCGCGGCTCAGCATCTCGTCGGTCGCGCCGTCCTCGACCAGCACCCACAGGTTGTCGCGGCGGACGAAGGTGTAGCCGAGATCGGTCTGCACGGGCTTCGGGTCGAGCCCGGCGATCTGGTACCGCATCATCACCCGGGTGCTGAACGTCGTCGGCCCGTACTTCTCAGTCAGCTTCGGCGTCGGCCAGCTGTCGGCGGTGAAGAACGTCAGGCTGCCGAAGCCGAACTTGCGCAGGTTCGTGAACAGCAGCCGCTGCCGGGCGACCAGCTTCGGCTGCTTCGGGTCGACCGCGGCGAGGAACCCGGCCGGATCGTTCTTCAGTACGGCGGCCGCCCGCTTGCCGAGCAGCAGGTCGACCTCGCGCTGCCGGCTCTTCTGCTCGGCGTCGGTCAGCTCGTGGGCCGACGGGTTGCCGAGCGCTGCCGCCGTACTCCCGGCCGGCGGTCCGCCGTCCCCGCTCTGCCGCACGGCCACGACCCCGGCGGTCCCCGCCAGCACGAGCGCGGCAGCGGCCGCGACCCAGCGCCTCGGGTGCTTCATGAAAATCCCGCCCTCGATCGGTCCAACTGCGCGATCCTATCGTCATGACCGTCTACGCCGAGCTGGACGAGATCCTCCGGGAGCTCAGCACGACCGCCCACCGCATCCTCGGCGACAACTTCGTCGGCGCGTACCTGCAGGGCTCGTTCGCGCTCGGCGACGCCGACCGGGAGAGCGACTGCGACTTCCTGATCCCGGTCCACCGCCCGATCACGCCGACGCAGGAGGCAGCGCTGCGGGTGCTGCACGACGAGATCCCCACCCGCGAGGGGTACTGGAACCGCCGCCTCGAAGGCTCGTACCCGCTGCTGTCCGAGCTGCGCACGCTCGACGGGCTCGGCCGCGACTGGCTCTACATCGACAACGGCTGGCGGGAGATGCAGTGGTCGGCGCACTGCAACACCGAGGTGGTCCGCTGGACCCTGCGCGAGTACGGCGTGACGCTGGCCGGGCCAGATCCGAAGTCGCTCGTCGACGTCGTACCGGCGGAGGTCCTGCGGGCGCGGATGCGGGCCGACATCCCGCAGCTGCTGCCCGGCCTCGCCACCTGGATCTCGATCGAGCTGGCCTGGGGGCAGCGGTACGCCGTGACGACGCTGTGCCGGATGCTGCACACGCTCGCCGATGGCCGGATCAGCTCGAAGCGCGCGGCGCTGCTCTGGGCGATCGACACCCTCGACCCCGAGTGGTCCGGGCTGTGCCGCCGGGCGCTGGACGGCCGCGCCCTCGGGTGGGATCCCGAGGACACGGCCGACTCCGGCGAGGTGCAGCGGACGGTCGCCTTCGCCGCGTTCGCCACAGCGACGGCGACCGCGCGCGACTAGGCCTTGGTGACCTCGCCGGTCGCCTCCTCGCGACCGACGCGGCTGCGCCGGTAGCCGTACAGGAAGTACACGATGAAGCCGAGCGCCATCCAGATCGCGAACCGCAGCCAGGTCTCCAGCGACAGGTTCAGCATCAGGTAGATGCAGATCAGCGCGGCCAGGATCGGGATCACCGGGTTGCCCGGGACGCGGAACGAGCGCTCGATGTCCGGGCGGCGCTTGCGCAGCAGCGGGACCGCGATCGAGACCAGGGTGAACGCGGCCAGGGTGCCGATGTTCACCATCTCCTCGAGCTTGCCGATCGGGGTCACGCCCGCGACGATCGCGACCACGACACCGATCCCGATCGTCAACCGGTACGGCGTACCGAACTTCGGGTGCGTCTTGCCGAGCTTGGCCGGCACCAGGTGGTCACGGCTCATCGCGAACACCACCCGGGCCGCGCCGATCATCAGCGTCAGCACCACGGTGGTCAGACCCGCGACCGCACCGGCAGAGATCAGCGTCGCGAACCCGGGCCGGCCGACCGACCGGAACGCCTCGGCCAGCGCGGCCTCGCCGTTGATGTCCTTGTAGTTGACCATCCCGGTGATCACGATGCAGACCAGCACGTAGAGCACCGTGCAGATCGCCAGCGAGCCGATGATGCCGCGCGGCAGGTCGCGCTGCGGGTTCTTCGCCTCCTCGGCGGTGGTCGCGACCACGTCGAACCCGATGAACGCGAAGAACACCAGCGACGCGCCCGAGACCAGGCCCATCACGCCGAACGTCGACGGCGTGAACCCGAACAGCGCCTGGAACAACGGGGTGGTGATGGTGACGTCGCCGTTCTCGGCCGGGACGCTGTCGGGGATGAACGGGGTCAGGTTCGAGCCCTTGATGTAGAACAGGCCCGCGATGATCACGAACAGCACCACGAACAGCTTCACCGCGACCAGCGCCAGGTTGACCCGCAGCGACTCCTTGATGCCGACCGTGGCCAGGATCGTCAGCACGATGATCAGCAGCATCGCCAGCACGTTCACGCTGGAGTCCGGGCCGATCGAGTCCGGCCAGCCCAGGCCGATCTGCTCCAGGAACAGTGCGGCGTACGTCGACCAGCCCTGCGCCACGACACTTGCCCCGAGCATCAGCTCGAGCAGCAGGTCCCAGCCGATGATCCAGGCGAAGATCTCACCGAGCGAGAAGTACGAGAACGTGTACGCCGAGCCCGAGACCGGAACGGTCGAGGAGAACTCCGCGTAGCACAACGCCGCGAGCCCGCAGCAGATCGCCGCCAGCACGAACGACAGCGCGATGCTCGGTCCGGCGTACGCCTGGGCCGCCCGGCCGGTGAGCGTGAAGATGCCGGCGCCGATGATGACGCCGATGCCGAACACGGTCAGGTCCAGGGCGGTGAGGCGTTTCTTGAGCTGGTACTCCGGCTCGTCGGTGTCCGCGATCGACTGCTCGATCGTCTTGGTCCGCAACAGACTCACGACGCCTCCTTGGTCCAGATTTTCTTCAGATGTTACTCACCGTTGAGGCCGGTAGTCTTTCAGCGACATCCACAGCGTCGCCTCGGTGTACCCAGTGCGGGTCAGGAGTATGCGGTCGCGGTTGGCCTGGTCGGTGCCGTGCCGGGCCAGGTCCTCGTACAGCTCCTCGACCGCCTTCACACCGATCTCGCGGACCAGGAAGCGCACGGCCAGCCAGCTCACGCCGTACACGTCGGCGTTGCTCTGGTAGAACCCGAGATCGGTCGGCAGCGCGTTCAGGCCGGGCAGCGCCTGGTCGACGACCTCCTGCTCCCACTTCGCGACCTCGCCCGGACCGCTGACCGCCTCGATCCCGCGCCAGGACACGTACTCCGCGACGCCCTCGGCCAGCCAGAGCGGCTCGTACCCGCCGAGGTCCGCGGTGGCGACGTGGGTGATCTCGTGCGACAGCAGGATCTCGTCGATCCGGTCGCGCTCCTTGGGGTTCACCACGATGTACGCACCGCCGACCGTACCGTCGGCGGTGTCCTGACCGGGCAGCGAGGTGAACGTCGAACCGGCGCTGGCCGCGGACTCGATGTCCTCGTCGGCGAACCGGGCGTCGCGGACCTCGGTGTCGTCGAGCGCCGCGATCAGCACCGAGCCACGCCAGCGACGTGGCCAGTACGCCGACACCTGGCCGAGCGCTTCGTTGGCCTCGGCAACGATCGCCTTGGCTCGCTCGGTGTCGCCCTTCTCCACGATCACCAGCACCCGCGGCCCGCGCCGGACCTCGATCCGGCCGAGGTCCCACGGCTCGCGGTGCGCGGTCGGGCCGAGCTCGTCGTCCAGGTCGTCGTCGTCGGTGATCACCCAGCGGCCGCCGCGGCTGACGAACGTGTAGCCGAGCTCGGTGGTCACCGGGTCGTGGTCGACCTTGGGGATCTGGTACCGCATCAGGACCCGGACCAGGTACGTCGAGGCGCCGTGCTCGCGGACCACCTCCTGGTCGAACCGCTCCTCGGCCTGGCTGAACCCGACCTCGGTGAACCCGATCTCGACCAGGTTCGCGAACAGCGTCCGCTGCTCCTGGCGCAGCTTGGTGTCGGCCGGGTCGAGGTCGGACAGGAACAGCTTCTCGTTGCCGGTCCGGACCGCGCGGGCGCGGCGCAGCAGCACGGTGTCGACGGCGAGCCGGCGGGCGGCGACCGCGGCCGCGGTCTTCGACGGCGGCTTGTTGCTCTGGTTCGGCGGGGCGGTCGGGCCGACGCTGACCTTGGGCCGGTTCCGGGCGTCGTCCTCGCGCTGCTCGACGGCGTAAACGACACCGCCGCAGGTCACCGCGACCACCACCAGCAGACCCAGCCAGCGGCGGGGTCTCGGGGGCGGTGCCTGAGCGCCCGGCCGGGCAGCGTCAGGGGGTGACACACTCACGTCGGGTCGATTCCTCCGGTCCGCCCGTCCAGCGACAGCCCGGCTACCCTACTCGGTCCTGCTGAATCCACCACCGACACGCCGGGTATACAACTTGCCCCGGGAATCCCCGGGAAACCCCGGGTGTCCGGCAAGCGATTCCCGTAACCGGTTCCGCCTGGTGGAGCGATCAGGCTGCCGCGGCAGCTTTCAGGGCCTGGAAGAGTCCGGCCTCGGTAATGCCGAGGTGCTCGAGCATGATCCGGTCCCGCTCGGCCTGGGTCTGGCCGAGCGCGGCCATCTCCTGGTACAGCGTCACCAGCTCCGTCCCGCCGTACCGCTCGAAGAGCAGGTCGACGGCGAGCCAGGACAGCGGGTACGACGACAGCGAGTCGCGGAAGAACGTCGCATCGGCCGGCAGCGCCTTCGCCTTGGCGAGGTACTTGGTGCGGACGGTCTGCCGGTACGTCCCGAGCGCGAGCGGTTTCGCGCCGTCCATCGGCAGGAACTCGATCCAGGTCGCCGCACCCTCGACCAGCCAGCGCGGTGCGAACGTCCCGTACGGCGCGGTCGCGACGTGGGTGAACTCGTGCGCGAGCGTCCGGGCGTCGACCTTGGCGCGGTTGCGCGGGTTGATCACGACGTACGAGTCGGTGCGCTCCCCCACACCGCTGACCTCGCCGGGCAGCGAACGGTAGACCCAGGTCGCCATCGCCAGCGCGTCCTCGGCGTTCTTCGGGAGCGTGTAGTCCGCGCCGCGGACGATCTTGTCGTCGAGCGCGATGACGACGCCGGAGCCGGTCCAGCCGCCGGGCCAGCTCTTGCTGACCGCCTTGACCGCGCTGCCGGCCTTGGTGAGCAGGCTGTTCGCGAGCTTGCCCTGGCCGCGTTCGACGACGACGAGGACTCTTGGCGCGCGGCGGACGAGGACCTCGCCGGTGTCCCAGGCTTCCTGGTGCGAGCCGCGCGGGAGCCTTCGGTCGAGATCGGTGTCGGAGACCAGCGTCCACTGCTTGTTGGGGCGCTGGACGAAGGTGTAGCCGAGCATCGTGCGCGCGGGGACGGGGTCGATGTCGCGGATCTGGTAGGTCATCGCGATCGCGACGACGAAGGTGCTCGGGCCGTACTTGTCGGTGATCGCCTGGTCGTACTGCTCCTGGAGGCGCTCGTACTTGAGGCTGGCGAAACCGAAGCGGCGGAGGTTGTCGAAGAGCATGCGCTGGCGAGCGCGCAGGGTTTTGTTCGCGGGGTCGACTGCCGCGAGGAACTGCTCGGGCTTGTTGAGCTTCACCGCTTCGGCGCGGGCGGTCAGTACGGCGTCGACGCCGGAGGCGCGGGCGGCGCGGTCGACGACGGGGGTCTTGGGGGCGGCCTCCGCGGGTGGGTTGGCCGTGCGGGAGCCGGACTCGTGGAGCGCAAGCCCGCCGGCGACCGCGGCGGCGACCAGCACGAGGGCGATGAGGACAGGCCCGATCCCCCG
Source organism: Kribbella sp. NPDC051770 (assembly GCF_040681455.1). NCBI lineage: Bacteria > Bacillati > Actinomycetota > Actinomycetes > Propionibacteriales > Kribbellaceae > Kribbella > Kribbella sp. NPDC051770. Next base: position 58,116 of record NZ_JBFAYT010000010.1, read on the forward strand.
CCGACGAGTGGCGGCCGCGTGCCGACCGCGAACGGGCTCCCGGTCGCCGACCGGCGCCGAGCCGGCGGCCGGGCCTGCGTCAGCAGCCCGGTCGGGCCCCGAGGTCTCCGCGGGCCTCCAACCCGACTGACTCCCAGCAGCAGCCAAAGGCTGGCTCGGCTCCTCGGGGAACCAAGCGTCGACCGGCGGGAGTTCGCCGGTTTCTGCTTCGGCTGGGTCCTGAGTCTGCTCCTGGGGGAACCAGGGAGCAGGCTCGGGATCAGGCGCCGGTGGGCCGGCCGCGGGCGGTGTCGGGCTCACTGGTGATCGCGTCCCCCTGGTGGCGGGTGATCATCTCGATCACGTCGCGGGCCAGCTCCTGACCGGTCAGGCCGATCTCCTGCAGGATCGCCGGCCGCTTCGCGTGGTCGAGGAAGCGCTGCGGGATCCCGAAGTCCCGGACCGGCGTGGCGACGCCGGCGTCGCGGATCGCCTGCGCGATCGCCGCACCGCACCCGCCGACGCGGCCGTTGTCCTCGATCGTCACGACGAACTTGTGCTTCGCGGCCAGCTCGACCAGCTCCGGCGCGACCGGCTTCACCCAGCGCGGATCGACCACGGTCACCCCGAAGCCCTGCGCGCCGAGCCGCTCGGCGACGTCGACGGCGGTCGCCGCCATCGACCCGATGCCGACCAGCAGCACGTCGGTGCCGGTGCGGACCAGGACGTCCGTCGTACCGACGCGGTCGATCGCCTCGATGTCGGGGAACACCTCGCCCTTGGCGTACCGCAGCACGGTCGGGGCGTCGTCCACCTCGATCGCCTCGTTCAGCAGCTCCGCGACGCGCTTGCCGTCCCGCGGTGCGGCCAGCCGGAGCCCCGGCACGACCTGCAGCAGCGACATGTCCCACATGCCGTTGTGGCTCGCGCCATCGTCACCCGTGACACCGGCGCGGTCGAGCACGAAGGTCACGCCGCACTTGTGCAGCGCGACATCCATCAGCAGCTGGTCGAAGGCCCGGTTCAGGAACGTCGCGTACAGCCCGACGACCGGGTGCAGCCCGCCCATCGCGAGCCCCGCCGCGCTCGTCACCGCATGCTGCTCGGCGATACCGACGTCGAAGATCCGGTCCGGGAACTCCTGCCCGAACGCCGCGAGGCCGGTCGGGTGCAGCATCGCCGCGGTGATCGCGACCACGTCCGGCCGCCGATGGCCGATCTCGACCAGTTCCTCGGCGAACACGTCGGTCCAGCCGCGCGGCTTGTGCAGCGGGCGGATCTGGTGGAAGTTGTCCTCCTCGTCCTGCACCGCCGCGTCGTACCCGAAGCCCTTCTGGGTGACCGCGTGCACCAGCACCGGACCGCCGAACGCCTTCGCCCGGGCCAGCGCGTCCTCCATCGCCTCCCGGTCGTGGCCGTCGACCGGGCCGACGTACTTCAGGCCGAGGTCCTCGAACATGCCCTGCGGGGCCAGCATGTCCTTGAGGCCCTTCTTGACGCCGTGCAGCACCTCGTACATCGGCGGGCCGACGTGCGGCGTCCGGCCCAGGTTCGTCTTGACCAGGTCGAGGATCTTCTCGTACCGCGGGTTGGTGCGCAGGCTGGTCAGGTGCGTCGCCAGACCGCCGACGGTCGGGCTGTAGGAACGCCCGTTGTCGTTCACGATCACGACCAGCTTCAGGTCCTCGCCGGCCGCGATGTTGTTCAGCGCCTCCCAGGCCATGCCGCCGGTCAGGCCGCCGTCGCCGATCAGGGCGACCACGTGCCGGTCCTCCTTGCGCAGCCGGTACGCCTTGGCCAGGCCGTCGGCGTACGAGAGCGCGGTCGAGGCGTGGCTGTTCTCGACCAGGTCGTGCTCGGACTCGGCCTGGCTCGGGTACCCCGACAGGCCACCCTGCTGGCGCAGGGTGTCGAACTTGGGCGCCCGGCCGGTGAGCAGCTTGTGCACGTAGGTCTGGTGGCCGGTGTCGTAGACCAGGCGGTCGCGCGGCGAGTCGAAGACCCGGTGCATCGCCAGGGTGATCTCCACCATGCCGAGGTTCGGGCCGAGGTGACCGCCGGTCCGCGAGACCGTTTCGACGAGCACGTCGCGGATCTCCGCGGCGAGGTCCGTCAGCTGCTGATCGGTCAGGTCCTTGAGGTCCGCCGGCCCTCCGACCGTGTCCAGCAAGCGCATCGAGCTCCTCCGCAGGTTGTCCTCGAATGGTCGAGTCTATGCACCCCGGTCGCCGAAGCCGAACGCGGCAACCCCTCCCGGAGCAATCTCACAGTACGGGACGCTCGCGGCGTACGGGTTGTTCACCGGTCGCGTCCATCTCACCTAGAGTAACCGTCATGGAGATGGTGCGGACCCTGTTCCGCAAGTACGACGGCCGCCCGCACCGCCTGATGGAGTCGGTCCACCTCGGCGAGGACGACCACGGCCTCTGGGTCGGCTCCCGCCCCGGCGACCGCGCCCAGCGCGCCGACGGCACCTGGATCAGCGTCGACCACGTCCGCGTCCGCCTGTTCCCCCGCGGCCAGTGGTGGAGCGCCCTGTTCAACGCCGCGCCCCACCCCACCGAGATCTACTGCGACATCACCATGCCACCGGAGTTCGGCGTCTCCATGGTCACCGCGGTAGACCTCGACCTCGACATCCGCCGCCTCCGCGACGGCACCGTTCGAGTCATGGACGAAGACGAGTTCGCCATGCACCAGATCCACTACGGCTACCCACCCCAGGTGATCGCCACCGCCCAGGCGACGTGCGAGTGGGTGGTGTCCAACATCACCACCACAGAGCCGTTCCTGACGGTCTACAAGACGTACCTGGACCGCGTCCGCGAGCTCGCTGACTGAGTCCACGACGCCGAGGTCAGATCGCCAGCAGTGTCTCGTCGAACCAAACGTCCTCGTAGCCGGGCGCGATCAGAAACCGCCAGCCCGGGGGTAGAGCCAAGTACGGCAGGACCTCCGGGCGCCACTCGGCGAGATGCTCGGCGTGTAGCGGCACGAAGAACCCTGGGGCGTCCGACAGCACCTCCCCCGCCCAGATGTACCACCCCGAGGCATCTCCCGCCGGCCGATGCCGCAGGCCGTTGACTGGCTGGAGCGCTCGGTTCTTCACGTTCTCGGCGATGCCGAGCAACTGGTCCGGGCGGGGTTGCAGCGGCGTGACGCCGTACTGAGCACAGATCCCGGAGCCGCCTGCCCCCGGCCGGCGATCGATCAGCGGCCCAGGACCTTGTACTTCGCTTCCGCCGAGCCCTTCTGGGGCTCCCACCACGGGGTGTTGGCCTTGTACCAGTCGATCGTGGCCGACAGGCCCGCGTCGAAGTCGGCGTAGCGGGGTTGCCAGCCGAGTTCGGTGCGGATCTTGGTGGAGTCGTTGGAGTAGCGCAGGTCGTGGCCGGGGCGGTCGTTGACGTGGACGAAGGCGTCTTCGGGCTCGCCCATCAGGGTGAGGATCTTCTCGATGATCTGCTTGTTGCTGCGCTCGTCGCCGGAGCCGATCAGGTAGGTCTCGCCGAGGCGGCCGTCGGTGATGATGCGGTGCACGGCGTCGTTGTGGTCCTCGACGTGGGTCCACTCGCGGACGTTCTCGCCGGCGCCGTACAGCTTCGGCTTGTCGCCGATCAGGACGTTGGTGATCTGGCGCGGGATCAGCTTCTCGACGTGCTGGTACGGGCCGTAGTTGTTCGCGCAGTTCGACAGGGTCGCGGCGACGCCGTACGAGCGGGCCCAGGCGCGGACCAGCATGTCCGAGCTCGCCTTCGAGGCCGAGTACGGCGAGGACGGGTCGTACGCCGTGGTCTCGGTGAACTGGTCGACCGAGTCCAGCGGGAGGTCGCCGAAGACCTCGTCGGTGGAGATGTGGTGCATCCGCTTGTCGTGCTTGCGGACCGCCTCCAGCAGCGTGAAGGTGCCGATGATGTTCGACTGGATGAACGGCGACGGGTCGTTCAGCGAGTTGTCGACGTGCGACTCGGCGGCGAAGTGCACCAGCACGTCGGTCTCGGCGACCAGCTTGCCGACCAGCTCGGCGTCGCAGATGTCGCCGTGCACGAAGGTGACCTGCTCGGCGACCGGGTCGAGGTTGCTCCGGCTCCCGGCGTACGTGAGCGCGTCGAGCACGGTGACCTCGACGTCGGGGTACCGCCGTACCGTGTCGTGCACGAAGTTCGAGCCGATGAAGCCGGCGCCGCCGGTGATGAGCATCCGTCGCATGCGGCACAGGATAGCGATCCCGGAGGTGACCGGCGGCGCCGGTACGGTGACGCCATGCGCCGAGTCCGGGTTGTCTATCGCAAGTACGACGGCAAGCTCCACTGGCACCAGTGGATGACCTACCTCGGAGAAGACCAGTACGGCGTCTGGTTGGGTGCGCCGGCCGGCGCGACCGCGCAGCGCGGCGAGGAGCCGGCGATCACCATGGACGCGGCCTGCGTGCAGCTGTTCCCGCGCGACAAGTGGTTCACCGCGAGCTTCAACGACGTCCCGGCCAAGACCGAGATCTACTGCGACGTGACGACGCCGGTGACGTTCGGCAAGGAGGAGTTCACGATGGTGGACCTCGACCTGGACGTGGTGAAGCGGCGCGACGGCAGCTTCTACGTCGACGACGAGGACGAGTTCGCCGAGCACCAGGTGAAGTACGACTACCCGGCCGACGTGATCCGGGCCGCGCAGGCCTCCGCGGACTGGCTGTCGGGTGCGGTGCTGGCCGAGGAGCCGTTCCGTACGGCGTACAAGACCTACCTCGACCAGGTCCGCTAGGGACAAGGCGGCCGGGCCGCTCCTGGCTGGAACCGCCCCGTCCCAGCCGGTCGGCCCGGCAGCGATCCCAGGATCGCCGACAGGTTGGTCCCTGACAAGCTTTTGCGCCCGAGTCGAAGGATCTTTCCGCGGAATCGGCGAAACCGGACGCTCGCAGCACGTTTCCGGCGGCTGCCTGCGACACTGTGCGCGTGGAAATCGCGATCGAGATCGTCGCCCTGGTCGCGCTGGTGGCGACGGGCGCTGCGCTGGCCAACCGGATCGGGATGTCGGCGCCCCTGCTGCTGGTCGTGGTCGGCGTCGTGGCGTCGTACCTGCCGTTCGTCCCGCGGGTCGAGCTGTCGCACGAGGTGGTGCTGGTCGGCTTCCTGCCGCCGCTGCTCTACTCGGCAGCGATCAAGACCAGTCTGGTCGACTTCTCCCAGCACCGGCGCTCGATCAGCACCCTCTCGGTCGGCCTGGTCGCGTTCACCGCTGTCGGTGTCGGGTTCGTCGCGTACTGGTTGCTCGGCGCGCTCGCCGAGGCCGACGGGCAGAAGCCGCTGCCGCTGTGGGCCGCGTTCGCGCTCGGCGCGGTGGTCGCGCCGCCGGACGCCGTCGCGGCGACCGCGATCGCTCGGAAGGTCGGCCTGCCCCGGAGGGTGGTCACGATCCTCGAGGGCGAGAGCCTGCTGAACGACGCGACCGCGCTGGTGTGCCTGCGGACGGCGATCGGCGCCGCCGTGGTGACGCCGATGTTCCTCGACGTCAGCCTCGACTTCCTGCGCGCCGCCGGCGGCGGGATCGTGGTCGGGCTGGTGGTCGCGATCGTGCTGGCCAAGATCCGGCGCCGCTTCACCGACCCGGTGCTGGACACGACGCTCAGCCTCACCGCGCCCTTCATCGCGTACGTCGCCGCGGAGAACCACTACATCCACGCGTCCGGCGTACTGGCGGTGGTGGTGACCGGTCTGCTGCTCGGGCACAAGGCGCCGATCATCCAGTCCGCGGCGTCGCGGATCTCGGAGCGGACCAACTGGCGCACGATCCAGTTCCTGCTCGAGAACGCAGTGTTCCTGCTGATCGGTCTGCAGACCCGGTGGATCCTGGACGACCTGTCGGAGAGCCCACTGTCGGCGCGCACGATCGCGCTGACCACGATCGGTGTCTTCCTCACGGTCGTGCTGCTGCGGCCGATCTGGATGTTCCCGGTGACGATCCTGTCCCGCAACATCCTCGGCCGGTCGCGGTCCGGCCCGGTCTCCTGGCAGGCGCTGACCGTGCTGTCGTGGGCCGGGATGCGCGGCGTGGTGACCCTGGCCGCGGTGTTCGTGCTGCCCGAGAACACGCCGCACCGCGAGCTGCTCGTGTTCATCGCCCTGGCCGTCACCGCCGGCACGCTGCTGCTCCAGGGCTCGACGCTCCCCTGGCTCGTACGCCGGATGAACCTGCCCGGTCCCGACCCGGCCGAGGACGCGCTGCAGGAGGCCGCCGTACTGCAGGCCGCGCACAAGGCCGGCGAGGAGGAGCTCGACAAGGTCCTCACCGCCGAGGACCCGCCGCGGGTCGTCGAGCTGCTCCGCCAGCGCGGCGAGGCCCGGGCGCTGGCCGCCTGGGAGCGACTCGGCCGGCCCGAAACGGAGTACGAAACGCCGAGTGAGGCATATCGTCGACTTCGGATGGTCATGCTGCAGGCCGAGCGTGCGCACATCCTCAAGGTCCGGGACGAGGGCCTCGTCGCCGACGAGGTGCTGCAACGGGCACAGATCGCACTCGACATCGAGGAGTCCATCTTGGATCGCGCAGAAGCCGACGACGTCGGCGGACAGTCCGACGACCTCCGTGTACCGGCGCCTCCGGGCGGCCCGTGCGACCACCTGGCCACGGCGCCGGTGGTGACCACGCCGAACACGCCGGAGGGCTGCGAGGAGTGCCTGGCCGACGGGGGCACCTGGGTGCACCTGCGGCTGTGCCTGGGTTGCGGGCACGTCGGCTGCTGCGACTCGTCGCAGATGAAGCACGCCAGCAAGCACTTCGCCCAGACCGAGCACCCGGTGATGCGGTCGTTCGAGCCCGGCGAGAACTGGCGCTGGTGCTTCGTCGACGAAACCCTCGGGTGATGGCCGACTGCCTGTTCTGCTCGATCGTCGCCGGGTCGACACCCGCCCACCTCGTGCTGGAGACGCCCGAGGTGGTCGGGTTCCTGGACATCCGGCCGGTGTTCAAGGGGCACACGCTGATCGTGCCGCGCGAGCACGTCGACACCCTGGTCGAGCTGCCGGACGAGCTGACCGTGCCGCTGTTCGGGGCGGCGCGGTCGGTCGCCGCCGCGGTCCGTACGGCGTACGGCGCGCAGGGGTCGTTCGTGGCGGTGAACAACGTGGTGTCGCAGTCGGTGCCGCACCTGCACGTGCACGTCGTACCCCGGACCAAGGGCGACGGGCTGCGCGGGTTCTTCTGGCCACGGACCAAGTACGCCGACGAGGACGAGGCGGCGTCGTACGCTCGGCAACTCCGCGACGCACTTTCTTCCTAGGCGCTGTCCATCCGGGGCCCGGTCGTTCGTGGTAGTGCCGTACCGACCGACGAACCGAGGAGATCCACCGTGAAGTACCTGCTGCTGATCAACGCGAGCCCGACCGCCGACGGCCAGGCCGAGGGCTGTACGCCGTCCGACTGGATGGCCTACGACAAGGAGGTCCGCGACGCGGGCATCCTGGTCTCCGGGGAGTCGCTGGCCGACCTGGTCACCGCCACCACCGTCAAGGTCGACGCGGCCGGCCACCGCACGGTCACCGACGGGCCGTTCGCCGAGACCCGCGAGGTGCTCGGCGGGTTCTACGTGATCGACGTCCCGGACCTCGACGTCGCCCTCGACTGGGCGGCACGCTGCCCGGGGTCGCGGGGCGACGGCAACATCGTGGTCCGCCCGGTCGCCGACTTCGGCTGATGTACGACGAGCGCTCGACCATCTCCGCCTCGGTGGAGATGGTCGAGCAGGTCTTTCGCGAGGAGCGTGGGCGGCTGCTCGCGGCCCTGTCGCGCCGCTTCGGAGATCTCGATCTGGCCGAGGAGGTCACCTCCGACGCGATCGAGGTCGCGCTCGAGAAGTGGCCGGTGGACGGCGTACCGCCGAAGCCCGGCGCGTGGCTGATGACCACCGCGCGCCGCAAGGCGGTCGACCGGCTGCGCCGCGACAAGACGTACGCCGCGCGGCTCGCCGTCCTCCAGGTCGAGGCCGAGCGGACCGCGCCTGCCGCCGATGCCGAGGACGGCGAGTTCCCTGACGAGCGGCTGCAGCTGTTCTTCACCTGTGCTCATCCGGCGCTGCCGGCCGAGGATCGCGTGGCTCTGACGCTGCGCTGCCTCGCGGGGCTGACCACGCCCGAGGTCGCGCGGGCGTTTCTGGTGCCGACGGCAACGATGGCCAAGCGGATCGTCCGGGCGAAGAAGAAGATCCGCGAGGCCCGGATCCCGTTCCGCGTGCCCGCGGCCGACGAGTTGCCGGAGCGGTTGCCCGGGGTGCTGCAGGTGACGTACTCGGTCTTCACCGAGGGGTACGCCGCCAGCTCCGGCGCCGACCTGCAACGCGTCGACCTGGCCGAGGAGGCGATCCGGCTCGCGCGGATCCTGCACCGGCTGATGCCGGGCGATCGAGAGGTCGCGGGGTTGCTCGCGCTGATGCTGCTGATCCACGCGCGACGCGAGGCGCGGACCGGGCCCAATGGTGAGCTGGTGCTGCTCGACGAGCAGGACCGCGGACTCTGGGACCGGACGATGATCGAGGAGGGGCGCGCGCTGGTCGTCGGCGCGATCACCGGGCCGCCCGGGCCGTACGGCGTACAGGCCGCGATCGCGTCCCTGCACGACGAGGCCGCCACCGTGGCGACGACGGACTGGCCGCAGATCGTTGCGTTGTACGACGTACTGCTGGCGCTCGTGCCGTCGCCGGTCGTCGCCCTCAACCGCGCGGCGGCGATCGCGCTGCGAGACGGACCGGAGGCGGGCTTGCGGCTGGTCGACGAGCTCGCTGGGGAGCTGTTGCTGCGTTCGTATCACCCGTATCACTTGGCGCGGGCGGATCTGCTCGAGCAGCTCGGGCGCCGGGAAGAGGCTCTGGCGGCGTACGGGTTAGCGCTGGAGACGGCGGGGACGGATCCGGAGCGCGAGCATGTCGAGAGGCGGCTGTCCGCGCTGCGCGGTGCGCGCTGACCCAGCGCCTGCCGGACACCCACCACTGATCAACCGCCGTCTCGCGCCACGACACGCCGCGACACGCCGCGTGACCGGCCGATCCGGCGGACTTGGTGAGTGGTGGGTGTCCGAGTCTGCCGGGAGAAGATCGCCGGCAGGTGTCCATTCGCCGGGGTGTCGTTCGTGGTGGTGGAAAGACCGACGAGAGGGACCGCCATGGACGACCGCGCTGTACTTGCCCTGACCACTGCCGAGCGGCTCAGCCTCGCCGACTTCTTCGAGAGCCTGAGCGCCGCCGAGTGGCGGGCTGACTCGCTGTGCGCGGGGTGGACAGTCCACGACGTCGCCGCGCACCTGACGCTGTCGACGCGGACGACCTTGGGAATGGTGGTCCGCGGTGCGATCCGTGCCCGGGGGAGCTTCGACCGGATGGAGCTGACGTTCGCGACCGAGCGGGCGGCGCGGTACTCCCCCGCTGAGCTGGTCACCCAGCTCCGAGGGACCGCCGCATCGGCTCACCGCACGCTTGGCGCGGGGATCGTCGATCCGCTGCTCGACGCGCTCGTCCACGGCCAGGACGTCGCGCGGCCGCTGGGCCGGGTCCGCGAGATGCCTGCCGAGGCTGCGGTGATCGCGCTGGAGCATGTGCTGAAGAGCAAGTTCTACGGCGCACAGAAGCGCTTGCGGAACACCCGCCTGGTTGCCACGGACTACCCGTGGTCAGGGGGCTCCGGTGCTCTGGAGCTCCGTGGCTCGCTCGCCGACCTCATCCTCACCGCCACGGGCCGCCCGGCCGGTCTGGCTGCCCTCTACGGCTCAGCGCTCCCCTCGGTCACCTCAGCACTTACCTAGCGCCGGGGGCGTGATCAGTCGAGCGTGCGGTCCAGTCGTGTCTGCAGGTTCTCCAGCGCTCGCTCGACCGCTGCCCGCACGCTCTGGTCCGGGTCGTCCCGCAGCCCCTCGATCGCCTCAGCGTGCTCGTACTCCCCCCCCGCGCCCACCGCCCGCACAGCGGCCACCCGGACCCGCGGCAGCTCGTGCTCCAGCATCGGCAGCAGCAATCCCACCAGCTCGCCCAGCTCGCGCTGCGCCGTGATCCGCGCGACGTGCTCCCGCACGCGCCAGGCCGGGTCGTCCGCGACCATCCGCAGCGCCTCGACCGCCTCGTCGCTCCACGCGTACATCAGCACCCGCGCCGCCCACACCCGCACCCAGTAGTAGTTGACCGGATCGACCGGCCGGCTCCACCCACCAGGGTTCTCCTGCCCGGTCAGCGCGACCAGCTTCGGCAGGTCGGGCCCGAACGCGTCAGCGCCTGAGATCTCCTCGGTGAGCAGCGCGACGCACCAGTCGATGACCGTCTGTTCGCCGTACCGGGCGCAGGCGGCCTGCACGACCGCTCGGGGATGGGTCACCCGCTCAAGTAAACCCGACGATCAGAGCAGCGACTTGAGGATCACCACGATCGACGACAGGCCGGCCAGCACCAGGATCGTCTGCCGCAGCCGCGGCCCGTGGAACCGCTTCTGCAGCGGTACGGCGACCGCGAACCCGATCCCGAGCGCCGGGATCCAGGACAGCCCGTAGAGCAACTGGTGCCGCGTCAGCTGCCCGCCGATCGCCACCCCGGCGAGCGACACCGCCGACCCGATGAGGAAGAACGCCGCGAGCGTCGCCCGCAGCCGCGGCCCCTGCTCGTGCTGCAGTACGACGGCCGCCGGCGGCCCGCCGATCGACGCCGCCGTACCGGAGATCCCCGCGACCGCGCCGGCGATCACCAGGTTCTGCCGCGTCGCCCGCACCTCGAGCCGCCAGAACGTGAGCACCACCGCACCCAGGACGACGAAGCCGACCACCGCCCCGATCGCCCGCGCCGACAGCCAGCCGAGCACCAGCACCCCGAGCGGCGTCGTCACCACCCGCGCCCCGGTCAGCCAGCCGGCCTGCCGCCAGTCGATCTGGTCCCACTCCCGCACCAGCGTGAGGATCGGCAGCAGCATCCCGAGCACGAGCATCCCGCCCGGCATCAGCGAAGGATCGAGCAGCGCCACCACCGGCGCCCCGACCAGCATCAACCCGAGCCCGAGCGTCCCCTGGACGACGGCCGCCACGGCGATCGCCAGACCGCCCAGCAACAAGATCCCCAGCTCCACGTCGCCCAGCCTCTCTCACCGCCGCACCAGCCCGCCGTACGAGCTGCCAGGACCGTCCTACCCGCCCCAGGACCGTACACACCCGACGGAACTGACCTGTAACGATGGTCATACTCCCGGACATGGGTGGAGCATGAGGAGCACTTCGAGCCCGCCCCCGCCGGCTGACGTCGGCGCGCTGCCGGACCACGACCGCCGGTTCCGGGAGCTGTTCGACAACGAGTTCCGCCCGCTGCTCGGGTACGCGTTGCGCCGGGTCGGTTCGCCCGACGACGCCGCCGACGTCGTGGCCGAATCGATGCTGGTGGCCTGGCGGCGGATCGACGAGGTGCCCGTCGACGGCACCGCCCGGCTCTGGCTGTACGGCGTCGCCCGCCGCGTCGTCGCCAACCATCGCCGGGGCGAGCTCCGCCGCGACCGGCTCGCCGGACGGCTGCGGCAGCACCTGGTCGAAGCGCTGCCCGACCACGCCGAGCTCACCGGCTCCGCGGCGGTGATCCGGCAGGCGATGGCCGGGCTGAACGACGACGACCGTGAGCTGCTGATGCTCACCGCCTGGGACGGTCTCGAACCGCGCGAGGCCGCGATCGTGCTCGGCGTACCGGCACGGACGGTCCGGACGCGGCTGCACCGGGCCAGAAGCCGGCTGCGCAAGAGCCTCGGAGACGCCTTCGGCGAAGGCGGACATGTACGGGAAGACCAACCCCAGCGACCGGCACAGGAGGAGCGATGAACGACGACGAGCTCGACCGGCTGATCGCCCGGGCCAACCCGTACTCGGACGACACCGTGCGGCGGTTGCCGACCGGCAAGGCCGAGTCCGATCTCCTGGAGGCCGTCATCAGCACCCAGACACCCACCCCGGAAGTCACCCCGCTGCGCACGTCCCGACCGCCCGTACGGCGGCGCGTGGTCGTCCTGGTCGCCGCCGCGGCGACCGTCGCCGTCGCGCTGACCGGGGTGTTCTTCCCGAAGGGCGGCAACCCGGCCGCACCGGTTTCGGCGTACGGCGCTGAACTTCGGGCGGCCACCGACGCGACGCCGCGGCTGGTGCTCGACGACCCGGGCTGGAAGATCGGCGACGTGCCGGCGTTCGGGCCGGATGAGGGCCAGATCGAGTTCGTCAGCGGCGAGCAGGAGCTGGAGGCCGACTGGCGGCCGGTCGAGCGGTACCCGAGCTGGGAGGACAAGAGCCGTCAGGGCTCCCCCGTCGAGCTGCTCGGGCAGACCGGCAAGCTGTACCTGTCCGGCGAGCCGAGCGACTTCACGATCGTGCTTCCACCGAAGGGCCGGTACTTCCTGACGATCCGTGCCGACCTCGGCTCGGAGGCGGCGTACCGGAGTCTGGTGGCGAAGCTGAAGACCGTCGACACCGACGCGTGGCTGGACGCGATGCCGGACACGATCGTCAAGCAGTCGGACGCGCCGCGGGTGGTCGACGAGATGCTGACCGGCGTACCGGTGCCCGGCGGTTTCGACCGGGAGCGGCTGCTGAAGGTGCTGGTGCTGGCGCGGTACCACTTCGGCGTGATGGTCACCGGCGAGGTCGCCTGCGGCTGGATCGGGCAGTGGATCGCGGCGAAACAGTCCGGCGACACCGTGAAGCTGAAGGAAGCGACGGCGGCGCTCGCCGGGAGCCGTAGCTGGAAGGTGCTGCAGGACATGCAGGCCGACGGCGGCTGGTCGGACGTGCTCTGGCAGACCGGTGACACGGTCGGCCGCGGCGGTAGCCCCGCGAACGGGTGGTCCACGCTGGGGTGCGCCGAGCGCTGAGCACCGGGACCCGGCAGCGTGGGGTTTCGCGCTGCCGGGCTCAGCCGCGGGCCAGGACCTCGATCATGAAGATCTTGATCGTGGCGGCGCTGGCGAGGCTGCCGGCGCCGGACATCTGGACGCCGGTGAGCAGGCCGGACTCGACCGACGCGGCGCGCCAGTTCGGGACGCCGCTGACCGAGGCGCCGATCGCGAAGCCGATCTGGCCGACGCCGAGCTCCTTGCGGCCGCGGGCCTTCTCCTTGGTCGCCTCGGCGATGTACTGCTGCTTCAGCGCTTCGTAGTCGGCGCCGCTGCCGCGGGTGATGCTGACGATGCCGTCGCCCTTCGCCGACTTCCAGACGCAGCGCGAGTAGCGGCCCGGCGTACTGGCGACGACCTTGCCGACCTTCAGGCCGAGGCGCTCGCTGATCTCCGCCGAGGTGAACAGCTGGCACAGGCGGCTGCCGGAGACGCGGACGATCGGCGGCTCGCCCTCGTCGATGGTCGGCTCGGGCAGCGCCGGCGCGTCCTGCTTGCTGGAGGTCTTCGTCGGCCCGGCCACGGTCGGCCCGTACGCCGTCGGCTCACTCGCCGCGCAGCCTGCCAGTACTCCGATCAACGCCGCCGCGACCACAACGCCTGCCCGCACAGTCCACCCCGTACTTCGGTCTCGCCCCCGGTTTGCGACCGACAGCCAACCAGGCGCGTGTGACCAGCGGGCGCCCGCGCGGTGAACAACAAGGACCGGCGGACGACGAAGGCCGGCCCCCGCTGCGGGGACCGGCCTTCGTTCAGCCGTCGATCAGTTCGCGATCAGCGACCGCAGCACGTACTGCAGGATCCCGCCGTTGCGGTAGTAGTCGGCCTCACCCGGAGTGTCGATCCGGACCACCGCGTCGAACTCCTTCGTCGACCCGTCGGTCCCGGTGACGGTGACCTTGACGGTCCGCGGGATCTCCCCGTCGTTCAGCGCGGTGACGCCGCTGATGTCGAAGGTCTCCTCGCCGCTCAGCCCGAGCGACTCCGCGTTCTCGCCCTCGGGGAACTGCAGCGGCAGCACGCCCATGCCGATCAGGTTCGAGCGGTGGATCCGCTCGAACGACTCGGTGATGACGGCCTTCGCGCCGAGCAGCGCCGTGCCCTTGGCGGCCCAGTCGCGCGACGAGCCCGAGCCGTACTCCTTGCCGGCCAGGATCACCAGCGGCGTACCGGCCTCGGCGTACGCCTCGGAGGCCTCGTAGATGCTGGTCACCGGGGCGTCGTCCTTGGTGAAGTCGCGGGTGAAGCCGCCCTCGGTGCCCGGCGCGATCTGGTTGCGCAGCCGGATGTTGGCGAAGGTGCCCCGGATCATCACCTCGTGGTTGCCGCGGCGCGAGCCGTACGAGTTGAAGTCCTTGCGGTCGACACCGTGGTCGGCGAGGTACTTGCCGGCCGGGCTGTCGGCCTTGATCGAACCGGCCGGCGAGATGTGGTCGGTGGTGACCGAGTCGCCGAGCTTCGCCAGCACCCGGGCGCCGCTGATGTCGGTGACCGGCGACGGCTCCTTGGCCATCCCCTCGAAGTACGGGGGCTTGCGCACGTACGTCGACTCGCCGTCCCAGTCGAAGGTCTTGCCCTCGGGCGTCGGCAGCGACTGCCAGCGCTCGTCACCGGCGAAGACGTCGGCGTAGTCCTTGGCGAACATCTCCTTGTTGATCGAGGTCGCGATCACGGCCTCGACCTCGTCGGCGCTCGGCCAGATGTCCTTCAGGAACACGTCGTTGCCGTCGGTGTCCTGGCCCAGCGCGTCGGTCTCGAAGTCGAAGTCCATCGTGCCGGCCAGCGCGTAGGCGATCACCAGCGGCGGCGACGCCAGGTAGTTCATCTTCACGTCCGGGTTGATCCGGCCCTCGAAGTTGCGGTTGCCGGACAGCACCGACACGACCGCCAGGTCAGCCTCCTGGACCCCGGCCGAGACCTCCTCGGGCAGCGGGCCCGAGTTGCCGATGCAGGTGGTGCAGCCGTAGCCGACCAGGTGGAAGCCGAGCTTTTCGAGGTACGGCGTGACGCCGGCCTTCTCGTAGTAGTCGGTGACGACCTTCGAGCCCGGGGCGAGCGATGTCTTGACCCACGGCTTGGTGGCCAGGCCCTTGTCGACGGCGTTCTTGGCCAGCAGCGCGGCCGCGAGCATCACCGACGGGTTCGACGTGTTGGTGCAGGAGGTGATCGAGGCGATCACCACGTGGCCGTGGTCGAGCTCGACCTCCTGGCCGTTGAGGCTGATCTTGGTCTTCTTCGACGGCCGGCCCTGGGCCCCCGCACCGTGCGGGGTGTGCGGCTCGTCGTTGGTGTGGCCGTGCCCGTTCGGGGCGTCGCTGGCCGGGAAGCTGCCCAGCTCCGACGGGTCGACGTCCAGCTCCTCGGTCGCGTAGTCGACCAGGGCGCCACGGAAGCCTTCCTTGGCCTCGCTGAGCTCGATCCGGTCCTGCGGGCGCTTCGGGCCGGCGATCGACGGGACGACCGTCGACAGGTCCAGCTCGAGGTACTCCGAGAAGCGCGGCTCGACCTCGGCGTTGTGCCACAGGCCCTGCTCCTTGGCGTACGCCTCGACGAGCGCGACCTCGTCGTCGCCGCGGCCGGTCAGCCGCAGGTAGTCCAGCGTGACGTCGTCGATCGGGAAGATCGCGCAGGTGGAGCCGAACTCCGGGCTCATGTTGCCGATGGTGGCGCGGTTGGCCAGCGGGACGGCCGCGACGCCGTCGCCGTAGAACTCGACGAACTTGCCGACCACGCCGTGCTTGCGCAGCATCTGGGTGATGGTCAGTACGACGTCGGTCGCGGTGGCGCCGGCCGGGACGGACCCGGTCAGCTTGAAGCCGACGACCTTCGGGATCAGCATGCTGACCGGCTGGCCGAGCATCGCGGCCTCGGCCTCGATCCCGCCGACGCCCCAGCCCAGGACGCCGAGGCCGTTGACCATCGTGGTGTGGCTGTCGGTGCCGACGCAGGTGTCCGGGTAGGCCTGGCCGTTGCGGACCATGACGGTCCGGGCCAGGTGCTCGATGTTGACCTGGTGGACGATGCCGGTGCCCGGCGGGACGACCTTGAACTCGTCGAACGCGGTCTGGCCCCAGCGCAGGAACTGGTACCGCTCGCGGTTGCGCTCGTACTCGAGCTCGACGTTGCGCTCGAAGGCGTCCTGGCGGCCGAAGACGTCGATGATGACGGAGTGGTCGATGACCAGCTCGGCCGGGGCCAGCGGGTTGATCTTGGTGGGGTCGCCGCCGAGCTCGGCGACGGCCTCGCGCATGGTGGCCAGGTCGACGACGCACGGCACACCGGTGAAGTCCTGCATGATCACCCGGGCCGGCGTGAACTGGATCTCGGTGTCCGGCGCGGCGTTCGCGTCCCAGTTCCCCAGCTTGGTGATGTGGTCGGCGGTGATGTTCGCGCCGTCCTCGGTGCGCAGCAGGTTCTCGAGCAGCACCTTGAGCGAGTACGGCAGCGTCTGCGCGCCCTCGATACCCGCCAACCTGAAGATCTCGTACGACTGTCCGTTGACCTCGAGTGCACCCTTGGCACCGAAGCTGTCGACGCTGGCCATCAACCTGCTCCTCTGTCCGTCCTGGTCCGCTGGTACCCATCCTGCCGAGCCACCGACCGGCCCCGCAGGTCAGGCTGCCCTAACCTGTCCCCACAAACTCTCTCGACATCAAGATACACGATGTCGAGCCACCACTCTAAGCCGAAACTCCGTTGCCGTGCGCGCCCACCGGCTGATCGACTGCCGCGTGCACACTTCGCCGCCGGACGCGCTGATCCGCGCGTTCGTCCGCTGGAACTGGGCCCGCGCCGTACTGCACAACGGCTGGTGGCTGGTCACCTCGGTCTACCTGGTCGTCGACGCCGGACTGAGCGCCGCCCAGATCGTGGCGATCGGAGCCGTGCAGGGGATCTTCGCGCTGTGTTGCGAGGTACCGGCCGGCGTCCTGGCCGACACGGTCAGCCGGAAGTGGTCGCTCGTCGTGTCGCAGGTCCTGATGGGAACGGCGATGGTGGCGACCGGGCTGGTCACCTCGTTCGCGCTGCTGCTGGCGACCCAGGTGCTGTGGGGGCTGGCGTGGACCTTCGCGAGCGGCTCCGACGTCGCCTGGATCACCGACGAACTGGACGACCCCGGCCAGGTCTCCGGCGTACTGGCTCGCACCGCCCGCGCCCAGCTGTCCGGAGCGGCGACCGGGCTGGTGCTGATCGGCGCTCTGGCCTGGGCCACCCGGCGCGAGGTGGCCATCGTCGGGGCCGGGACCGCGATGCTGCTGCTGAGCCTGTACGTCGTCACCCGCTTCAGCGAGCACCGCTTTGTCCCCGCGACCGGTGCGCGATGGGCGGCATCCTGGACGATCTTCCGCCAGGGAGTCGCCCTGGTCCGCGGCAGCCCGGATCTGCTCCGGATCTTTCTGGCGACGTTCCTGGTCAACGGCGCGACCGACGCGGCCGGCCGGCTCGCGCCGAAGCAGCTGCTCGACCTGGGGCTGCCGATCCGGCTCGACCCGATCGTCTGGTTCACCGGGCTGGGCTTCCTCGCCCTCGTCCTCGGTGCGCTGACCCTGCGGATCGCGGGCCGGCGCCTCGACGGTGAGCACGCGCGGCACTCGTACGGCGTCGCCGCGGTGGTCGGGACCGCCGGAGCCCTCGGGCTGGCCGTCGCGCCCAACGCGGCGACCGGTGCCGCGGCGCTGATCCTGGTGTCGGGGATCGCCGTACCGCTCACCCGGGTGATCTCGACGATCTGGGTCAACGCGCGCACCACGTCCGGCGTACGGGCGACGACGCACTCGTTCCTCGCACAGGCCGAGTACCTCGGCGAGGTCGTCTGCGGACTGCTGATCACGCTCGTCGCGCACGTGGCCGGGCTGCCGGCCGCCCTCGCGGGCGGCGCCGCACTCTTCGCCGTGACCGCGGCGATCATGCGGCGCCCTCGCCGTACGGTCTAGGACAGCTGCGGGAGGACCTCGGAGGCGATCAACTCCAGGTGGTCGAGGTCGGTGAGGTCGAGGATCTGCAGGTAGAACCGGTCGGCGCCGAGCTCCGCGAAGCGGCCGAGGTGGTCGACCATCTCGGCCGGGGTGCCGCCGAGGCCGTGCTGGTTCAGCTGGTCCATCGACCAGCCGAAGGCGGCGGCGCGGCGCTCGACCTCGGCCTTGTCCTTGCCGACGGCAACGCGGTGGGCGGCGGACAGGTGCAGGGTCTTCGGGTCGCGGTCGATCGCCGTACAGGCGGCCTGGACGCGCTCGAAGAGGACCTTCGTGTCCTCGACGGTCTTGAAGCCGGCGTTGAACTCGTTCGCGTACTGCGCGGCGAGCGCCGGGGTGCGCTTCTTGCCGGCGCCGCCGACGATGATCGGCGGGTGCGGCTGCTGCACCGGCTTCGGAAGCGCGGGCGAGTCCTTCAGCTGGTAGTGCTTCCCGGCGAACTCGTACTTCTCCCCTACCGGCGTGTCCCACAGCCCGGTGATCAGCTCGAGCTGCTCGGTCAGCAGGTCGAACCGCCCCGGCGTGTCCGGGAAGTCCAGCCCGTACGCCGCGTGCTCGGCCTCGTACCAGCCCGCGCCGAGCCCGAGCTCAACGCGCCCGCCGCTCATCTGGTCGACGCCTGCGACGGTGATCGCGAGGACACCGGGGTTGCGGAACGTCGCGGAACTGACCAGCGTGCCGAGCTTGATCCGGCTGGTCTCGCGCGCGAGCCCGGCGAGGGTGATCCAGGCGTCGGTCGGCCCCGGCAGCCCGTCGCTGCCCTCCATCGCGAGGTAGTGGTCGGACCGGAAGAACGCGTCGAACCCGCACTCCTCGGTCTTCTGGGCGACGGTCAGCAGGTCGTCGTACGAGGCGCCTTGCTGGGGTTCGGTGAAGATCCTGAGCAACATGGGGACAACGCTATCCCGCGGTGATGTACAGCTGCTCCAGGTAGGACGGCTGGAAGTCCGGGCCGCGGCGATAGAGACGGCGAACGAGCCCCTCGACGTCGATCTCACCCGGGAGCTGGGTGTCCCACCACTCGGGGACCTGGTCGTACCAGCGATCGATCCGCAGCGTGCGGCCGGCGGCGTCGATCCGCGCGAAGAGCCAGCCGCCGTGATCGGTCTTCGCTTCCTCGATCCAGAGGTCGCCGAGCAGCTCGCTGAGGCGGTCGTCGGGCCACTCGTCGTGCTCGACCTGCGCGGGCTCGAGATCGAAGCGGTAGGACGGGCGGTTGGGGTCGAGGACCTGCACCTGGATGGTGAAGCCGGAGGGGACGACGTCGGTCCTGATCCGGCACCAGGTCCTGAGGGCTTCGAATGCCGAGGCTTCGATGGGCTTGGCGCGGGGGCGCTCGGGCTCGGCGCGCATGGCCTGCTCGACGCCGAGCGGGAGGGCGATCGGGGTGCCGGCACCGGAGAGCTCGGGGATGAGCATGGCGGCGGGGTCGTCGGGGTGCTGCTGGGGGTGCTCGGCGGTGTGGCCGTTGAGGTGTTCGTCGGCGCGCCCGTTCAGCTGCCCATCGGTCGGGTCGGCGCTGTGCGCGTCCAGACGCTCGTCGGCGTGCTCCCCGGCGTGCCCGTTAAGTTGCTCGTCGGCGCGCCCGTTCGTGTGGTCGACCGACTGCCCGTTGGTCTGCTCCGGGTGATGCCCGTTCAGCCCGCCGACCTGCGCACCAGCCGCCGCGATCCCGGCCGCTCCAGCCGCCAGCTCCCCCTCGCCGCCCTGCTCGTCCGTGCGTACGTCGGCCGCCTGCTCCCGCTCGTACGCCTCCACGGCCTCCGCGAGCCCGACCACCTCAGCGGTGTCGTCCTCATACCCGTCGCTGAGCGCGGCGACTTCCTCGGTCTTCTCGCCGACGTACGAGTCGGTGTAGCTGGCAGCCGGCTGGTTGTCGTAGGCGTCT
The DNA here is from genome assembly GCF_040681455.1 of Kribbella sp. NPDC051770. Lineage (NCBI taxonomy): Bacteria > Bacillati > Actinomycetota > Actinomycetes > Propionibacteriales > Kribbellaceae > Kribbella > Kribbella sp. NPDC051770. The sequence goes on from NZ_JBFAYT010000010.1 coordinate 77,834, forward strand.
CCGAGAGCGGCAACCTCCTCAGTCCGCTCACCGTCGTCCGCGCCTTCAGCCCCGTCGACAGTCTGCTGGTCACCTGCGGTTTGCTCATCGGCGAGCTGCGCATTCTCCGCGGTCGGCACCTGACCGGCGCTCGGTGCGTCCTCCGCGGCCGGCGCCTGACGGGCACTCGGCGCATCCTCGACACCGGTCGGCTGCTCGGCGGTCGACGCGTTGCCCGCCTGCTCGGTCTCGACGGCGCCTACCTGCTGCGCTTGCTGACCCTGGTACTCCGCACCACCTGCCCGCTCGGCCGGCGCCAACGTGTCGGCGGCACCTGCCTGCTGCGCTTGCTGAAGCTCGCGCTCTTCAGCACTCGTCTGCTCAGCCAACTCCGGTGGACCGGCGGCGCCCGCCTGCAGCGCGGACTGCGGCGCTGCATCGGCCACGCCCGCGTGCTCCGGCTCGTGCTCGGCGGCACCTGCCGGCTGCTGCGCGTCAGCGGCGCTCGCCTGCTCCGCGTACTGCGGCTGGTACTCCCCAGTGCTCCCCTGCTCGGCCGGGTGCCGCTCGCCGGCATCACCTGCCTGGTCCGCGGACTGCGACGCCATGTCAGCGACGCCTGCTTGCTGCGGCTCATACTCACCGGCACTTGCAGGCCCTGCCGCCTGCTGTGCGTCGGCGCTGGCCGACTCAGCCAGCTGCCGCGCGTCGGCGGCGGCTAGCTCATCCGCTTGCTGCGGCTCGTACTCCGCAGCACCTGCATCCTCGGTCGGCTGCTGCGCGTCAGCAACGCTTGCCTGCTCCGCGGACCCCGGCTGGTACCCGTCAGCACTCGCCGACTCGGCCAGCTGTCGCTGCGCATCGGCAGCGCCTACCTGCTGCGCCTGCTGGGGTTCGTACTCCGCAGCATCTGCTTGCTCGGACGGCTGCTGCGCCGTGTCGGCGGCGCTTACCCGTTCCACGTACTGCGGCTCAGCATCTGCGCCGGTTACCTGCTGCGCCGTCCCGGCGGCGCTTGCCCGTTCCGCGTACTGAGCCTCGGCCTCCGCGGCGGTTGCCTGCTGCGCCGTGTCGGCGGCGCCTGCCCGTTGCGCGTACTGCGGCTCGGCGTCTGCGCCGGTTGACTGCTGCGCCGTCCCGGCGGCGCTTGCCTGTTCCGCGTACTGCGCCTCGGTGTCTGCGCCGGTTGTCTGCTCGGCTGCGGGCGTCCGCTCGGGCGCTGCATCCTCGGCCGCCTCGCCGACGACATCTTCGGGTGATTCTCCGGCGGCGGCCCGGCGTTCGAGCTGCTCGGCCTCGGCTGCAGCCGAGTCTGCCGCACCGTCGGACTGCGGCACAGCCTCGACGTCTTGTTGAGGTTCAGGTGGTTGCGCGGTGATCTCGCCGAGCTGGTCTGCGGTCCAGTCGGCGTTGCCGAGGGTCTCGTCGTGGAAGACCTCGGAGGTGAACTCGTCGAGCTCGTCGCCGGAGCCGCCGTACTGGTCGCTCAGGGGCGGGTACGTGCGGGGGCCTTCGCCGGCGGTGGGGTGCTTGCCGGAGTCGATGCGGGCGATGTCCTCGCGGGTCGGCTCGTCGACGATCGCGGCGATCTCGGCGGTCGGGGCCTCGTCCTCGAAGGCGCGGGGTTGGTGTGCGGCATCCTCGGACGGGCGGGGATGGGGCTCGGCGTCGGTCTCGGGCGCGTGGGGGTGATGCGCTGCGCCGTGGTCGGCCGCGTGGGGGTGACGCGCTGCGCCGTGGTCGGACGCCTGGGGGTGACGCGCTGCATCGTGGTCGGACGGGTGGTGCGCGGCATCCTGCTCGAACGCGTGAGCCTGCGGGTGGCGTCCGGCGTCGTCGGAGCGCAATGACTCGTTCTCGGCGTGGGGCTCGGACTGGTCGGCTGGCGCGGGGTTGCCTGCGGCGAGGTCGGTCGGGTCGGCGGGGTGCTGTTGTCCGACGTGGATGATCTGAGCGGGGTGGTGCGGGTCCGGCTCCGCAGGGGCGCTGGTCCAGTGGGCGGCTGGTTGCGGCGGGGAATCCTCGGGTTCAGCGTTGGGCTCGCCGATCAGCTGGTCTTCGAAGATCGGGTCGTCGGTGGACTCCGGGTGGACCGTCCAGCGCTGGCCGGGGGCGTAGCGGTCGTCTTCGCCGTCGGTTGCGTGGTCGTCTGCCGGGCGGTGGCCGCGGTGGGTTCGTCCGTCGCTGGGGGTGGACTCGTCGACTGGATGCTGGGTGTCGCCGGCGTGCTCGGTGTCGGCTGGTACGTCGTACGGTCGGCGGTCGTCGGATCGGGCGTCGGGAGCGGGTCGGTCGACCTCGCGTGCATGGTCGGCGTCGACGTCCGTGGCAGGCGCGAGGTGGGCGTCGTCGCGGCCGGCGTGTGCGTCGAGCGCATGGTCGTCGGGCGCGTCGGGGGCGACGTCACCGGGTGCGGGGTAGCCGGCGGCGTCTGCCTGGTGGCTGGTACGGCGTACGTCAGCTGCGTCCGGCGGGGTGTCCTCGTCGGTGGGGAGGGCCTCGATGGACTCGGTGGGGAGGTCCGCCGGAGACGTTCTGCGTTGGCGGCGTGCGGGGCGCGGCGGGTGTGCCAGGTGGGGGTTGGCTGCCAGGTACGCCGCCGCGTCTTCGATCCACTCGCCGTTGATCCAGGCGCCGCCTACCCACTCGCGTTCCATGGGGGACGGAGGGGTGAGGTGGTCGTCGAGGGGGGACGTGGACGGCGGGAGGTGGGTGTCCAGGGGGGAGGACGGGGGTTGGACAGCCTGGGGCTCACTTGTTGAGGGCGTCTGGTCGTACGGCTGGGGCGCCGTTGAGTCCGCAGTCGGCGGGCGGGATGCGTCCTCGGAGGTCTGCGGTTCGGCCTCGTGCTCGTCGTACGGCGGCTGGGCTTCGGGGGCTGCGACGGGTGGGAAGACGCCGGTGTCGTCGTCGGGGTCTGCGGCGATGGCTTCGGCGACCGGCGGGATGACGCCCGTGTCGTCGCCGGCGGTGAAGGCGTCGAGAGTGCCGGGGTCGGCTACCGGGGCGATCACTCCGGTTTTGTCGTCCGGGGTGGATGCGTCGTCGACGGGGGTCAGTACGCCGGTGTCGTCGTCGGCGGTTGCTTGCGGATGGTCGGCGTCGACGGGGGTGATGACGCCGGTGTCGTCGGCCGGGGACGAGCCGGGGGCGAAGGCGGCGGGCGCGAACGGGGAGCCGGGTTCCGGAGGTGGTTCCGCGAAGGGTGGGACGGGTGCTTGGGCGGGCTGGTGCGGCTGCGTGAATCCGGCAGGAGCACCCGGATGAGGAGCCTGTGGCTGGGCGCCGGGCTGAGCGGTGTGGGCCTCGGGGCCGTAGGCCGGGGGCGCGAAGGGTGAGGCGGCGGGCTGCCCGGGATCGGGCTCGCGGGGATCGGATGTCTGGGGGCCGAAGGGCGAAGCGGGAGCGGAGTCGGCAGCAGGCGCCTGCCGGTCACCAGCGGGTGGCGCGAACGGCGACGCCGAGTCCCGCGCCTCGTGCGTCGGGGCGAACGGCGAGTTCGGGTGTGGCGGCTCCGGGAACGGTGTGAAGGGGGCCGTGTCGTCGGTGACCGCGGCCAGCTCGTTGGTGGCCTCGTTCGCGGACGTGGGGGTGTCGGGCGTGTACCTCGCCGCGGCGGGGGCGTCGGCGAAGAGGCTGGCGTAGAAGTCTTCGCCGTCCTCGACGGGGGCGCCTACGCGTGGGGGTTCGGAGGATGGGAGGGGGCGGTCGTAGGTGTACGGCGCCGAGTCGGCAACCGGCGGCTCGGGGGCGGCCAGGCCCAGGCCGGCGAGCGAGGCGTTGTCGTCCTCGCGGGGCTTCTTCTTGCGGCCGAAGAGGCGGGGCTTCTTGCTGACGACGCCGTAGCCGTCGTCAGGGGCGTCGCGCGGCGGCTGCGGCTCGCGCGGCGGCGGCTCGTACGCCGGGGACGGCTCGTACGCCGGCTCACCAGCGCCCCCGATCACCGGATCGGCGTCATCCGCGATCGGCTGCCCCGTGAACGGGCTGACCCCCGGCGGCACAATGAAGAGCTCTTCCTCCTCCGGCTCCTCAACCACGACCGGAGCAGGCGCGAAGACAGGAGCAGCAGCGCCAGAATTGAACTGAGCAGCGGCAACCAGAGCGGCATGGAGGTCAGGCTGCTGAGGCGAGCGCGGCCCGATCCCCAGGCGCCCGAAGAAGTGGTCGAGCTCGTCCGCCGACAAGGTCGAGGCCCCAGCGGAGCGGATCAGCCCGACAGCGAGCGGCACCAGCTCGTCCAGCCCGCCGAGGTAGTCGGCCCACTCCGCGGCCCACTCGACGAGTTCACGCGCCGAGCCCTCGTCCGAGGTGACCCACTCGCCGATCGGGAGGAAGCCGTCGTCGACCGGCTGCCAGGGATCACCCTCGTACGACGCGCGCGCCCACGTGCCGTTGAAGGAGCCGTAGACGAAGCCCAGCTCCCCCGCCGCGATCCGCTGCTTGACCTCGGGCTGCCCGATCCAGTCGGGGGCGCCCGCGAGCAGGTCCGTCCCGGCGGTGCGGCTGTGCTGGGTGTGGTAGCCGAAGAGGACCGAGCGGCCGCCGTCCAGGCGGACCATGCGCAGGTCGGAGCCGGTCTCGTCCTGGTGGTACCAGCCGCCGCCGTCGGCGTACCAGCGGCGGTCGAAGCCGGTGGCGTGGGCGACCGCGGCGAGGGCGCTCCAGCGGGCGCGCAGCTCCTCCGGGTCATCCAGGTCGACGAGCGGCATCGGGTATCAGGTCTCCAGCGAGCATTCAGGGCACCAGCGCTGAACGGTACCCGAGCCCTACGGCAACTAACCAGTCACAGGTTCGAGCACGGCGACGCACTCTATGTGATGGGTCATCCCGAACAGGTCGAACGCCCGCAGCGAGCTGACGCCGTACCCGAGGCCCGCGAACGTCTTCAGATCGCGGGCCAGTGCCGCCGGGTCACAGGCGACGTACGCGATCTTCCGGGGCGACAGCCCCGCGATCCGGCGTACGACGTGCTTGCCGGCGCCGGTCCGCGGCGGGTCCAGCACAACCAGGTCGACCTGCGACAGCCCCTGCCGGACAGCACCGGTCAGCACCCGGTCCACGTCCCCCTGCTCCAGCGTCACACCGGTCAGGTCATGCAGGTTGCGCCGGGCGTTCTTGACCGCGTCCTTGTCCCCCTCGATCGCCAGCACCGCGCAGCCGGCCTCCGCCAGGAACGCAGCGAACAGCCCGACCCCGGAGTAGAGGTCCAGCGCGGTCTCACCGGCAGCAGGCTCCAGCCCAGCCAGTACGGAGTCCACCAACGTCGTGGCGGCCGCCGGGTGGACCTGCCAGAACCCACCGGCCTCCACCCGGAACCTGCGGTCGCGCACTACCTCGACGAGTCGACCACCGCTCGCTACGTCGGTCAGCACCGCCTGCTTGCCCTCCGACGACACCACCGCCTGCACCGACGTCGTGTCGGCCCACCGCTGGTCCAGCACTGGCGGCGTACCGGGGTGTGCGATCAGGCACTGGTCGACCAGCACCAGCTCGTGCGACCTGTGCACGCGCATGCCGGGGCGGCCGTCGGGACCGACGGCGTACCGCATCCTGGTCCGCCAGCCGAGCCCGTCGTCGCCCGGCGACTCCATCACCACGGTCCGCTCGATGCCACCGATCCGGCGCAGCGTGTCGGAGACCACTGTCGCCTTCAGCCGGCGCTGCTCGACGATGTTGGCGTGCTGGAAGTCGCAACCGCCGCAGCGGCCCGGTCCGGCGTACGGACAGGGTGGCTCTATCCGGTGCGGAGAGGGGGTGAGCACCTGTACGACGTCCGCCCGCAGGTACTTGTTGGTCCGCTCGGTCACCCGCGCGTGCACCAGCTCCCCCGGGAGCCCGTGCCGAACGAAGACCACCTGGCCCTCGTAGCGCGCGACACAGTGCCCGCCGTGCGCCACCGGGCCGATCTCCAGCTCCAGCACCGCTCCGACGATGTCCTCGTCCGTCACCGATCTCCTGACGTCTTGCGGCTGCCCCGGCGTACCTGCCCGGCCACCCGCTCCACCCGGTCCTGCCGTTCCTGGGCAGCCTCGGAGGAGATCAGCTGGTACGGAACCGACGTCACCATCACACCAGGTGTGAACAAGAGCCGCCCCTTGAGCCGCAGCGCGCTCTGGTTGTGCAGGAACTGCTCCCACCAGTGCCCGACGACGTACTCCGGGATGTAGACCATCACCACGTCGCGTGGCGACTGCCGCCGGATGTCGCGGACGTACTGCAGGATCGGCCGCGTGATCTCCCGGTACGGCGACGCCAGCCGCTTCAGCGGCACCGGGATGTCGTGCCGCTCCCACTCGGCCTGCAGCGCCTCGGACTCCTCGCGGTCGACGTCGACGGTGACGGCCTCCAGCATGTACGGCCGGGCCGCCTTCGCGAAGGCCAGCGCCCGCAGCGTCGGCTTGTGCAGCTTGGAGACCAGCACGATCGCGTGCACCCGCGACGGCAGCATCAGCTGGTCATCGCCCTCGATCGCCATCTCGTGGCCGACCGTGTCGTAGTGCCGGCGGATGCCCTTCATCAGCAGGAACAGCACCGCCATCGCGATGATCGCGATGTAGGCGCCGTGGGTGAACTTGGTCAGCAGCACGATCACCAGCACGATCCCGGTCAGGGTCAGGCCGATCGTGTTGATCACCCGGGAGCGCATCATCTGGGCCCGCTTGGCCGGGTCGGTCTCGGTGCGCAGCAGCCGGGTCCAGTGCCGGACCATGCCGGTCTGGCTGATCGTGAACGAGACGAACACGCCGACGATGTAGAGCTGGATCAGCCGGGTCACCTCGGCGTCGAACGCGATGATCAGGAAGATCGCGAACGCGGCCAGGATGATGATGCCGTTGCTGAACGCGAGCCGGTCGCCGCGGGTGTGCAGCTGCTTGGGCAGGTAGCTGTCCCGGGCCAGGATCGAGCCGAGCACCGGGAAGCCGTTGAACGCGGTGTTCGCGGCCAGTACCAGGATCACGCCGGTGGCGGCGGCGACCAGGTAGAAGCCGGGGCTGAAGTGGTCGAAGATGCCCTTCGCGAGCTGCCCGATCACCGGGTCCTGGTGGTAGCCGGGCCCGAGCGGTACGCCGTTGTTCAGCAGCTGGGTGGCCGGGTCCTCGGCGAACCGCACCTTCATCACGTTGGCCAGCGTGACGACGCTGATCACCATCACGATCGAGATGCTGCCGAGCAGCAGCAGCGTGGTCGCCGCGTTCTTGCTCTTCGGCTTCTTGAACGCCGGTACGCCGTTGCTGATGGCTTCGACACCGGTCAGCGCGGCGCAGCCCGAGGAGAATGCGCGCAGCACCAGGAAGCCCATCGCCAGTCCCCCGGCGCCGGTCGCGAACTGGCCCTCGGGCGCGATGTCGAACGACGCGGTGGCCGCGTCCGGCAGGTGCCCGAACAGCATCCGGCCGAAGCCCCAGGCGGCCATCCCGAGGATGGTGAACATGAACACGTACGTCGGTACGGCGAACGCCGTACCGGACTCGCGGACGCCGCGTAGGTTCATCGTGGCCAGGAACAGGACGGCGACCACCGCCGCCGTCGCCTGATGACCTTCCAGCGCCGGGATCGCCGAGGCGGCGTACTGGGCGGCGGACGAGATCGACACCGCGACGGTCAGCACGTAGTCGACCATCAGCGCGCTGGCCACGGTCAGCCCGGCGGTCGGGCCGAGGTTCACGTTGGCGACCTCGTAGTCACCGCCGCCGGAGGGGTAGGCGTGCACGTTCTGCCGGTACGACGCGACCACGACGAGCATCACGAAGGCCACCACGATGGCGACCTTCCAGGAGAAGGTCAGCGCGGTCAGGCCGGCCAGCGACAGCGTCAGCAGGATCTCGTCCGGCGCGTAGGCGACCGACGACAGAGCGTCACTGGCGAACACGGGCAGCGCGATCCGCTTCGGCAGCAACGTCTCACCGAGCTGGGTGCTGCGCAGTTTGCGGCCGATCAGCAGTCGCTTGCCGATGTCGCCGAGAGCGGGGGTCACACCGAGGATGTTAGAGGGCCCCCAGGTTCGGTGTAGCGTCTACACCGCCGAATGGATGCCAGCGGCCCCCCGCGGGGCAGGGAGTGATCACGAAGTGCACGTCGTCATCATGGGCTGCGGACGCGTCGGGTCGACGCTCGCCCGGACCCTGGAGAAGCGCAGCCACACGGTGGCGATCATCGACCAGTCGGCGGACTCGTTCCGGCGGCTGAGCCCGAACTTCTCCGGCCGCACGATCACCGGGATGGGCTTCGACCGTGAGGTGCTGATCGAGGCCGGGATCGAGGACGCCGAGGCGTTCGCGGCGGTCTCCAACGGCGACAACTCCAACATCCTGGCCGCGCGCGTCGCGCGGGAGAACTTCGGGATCGAGAACGTGGTGGCCCGGATCTACGACCCGGGCCGCGCCGAGGTCTACCAGCGGCTCGGCATCCCGACCGTCGGCACGGTGAAGTGGACGGTGGACCAGATGGTCCGCCGCCTGCTGCCGAGCGGGTCGGAGCCGGAGTGGCGCGACCCGTCGGCGACGATCCGGCTGGCCGAGGTGCACGTGCACTCGGGCTGGGTCGGGCGGGCCGCCTTCGACATCGAGAAGGCCACCGGGGCCCGGGTCGCGTTCCTGACCCGGCTCGGCGAGGGCCTGCTACCCAAGGCGGACACGGTCATCCAGGAGGGTGACCTGGTGCACGTCGTGATGCTGGAGACCAACGCGGCGGCGATCGAGGCCCAGCTCGGCGCCAAGCCTGAGGAGCTGTGATGCGGGTAGCCATCGCCGGGGCCGGGAACGTCGGGCGCTCGATCGCCGGCGAGCTCCTGGAGAACGGCCACGAGGTGCTGCTGATCGACAAGGACCCGCGGGCGATCAAGGCCGAGTCGGTGCCGCGCGCCGAGTGGCTGCTGGCCGACGCGTGCGAGCTGTCCTCGCTGGAGGAGGCGGCGCTGCAGCGCTGCCAGGTCGCGATCGCGAGCACCGGTGACGACAAGGTGAACCTGGTCGTGTCGCTGCTGGCCAAGACGGAGTTCGGCGTACCGCGGACTGTTGCCCGGGTCAACCACCCGCGCAACGAGTGGATGTTCAACGAGGCCTGGGGCGTGGACGTGTCGGTGTCGACGCCGCGGATCATGTCGGCGCTGGTCGAGGAAGCGGTCTCGGTCGGTGACCTGGTCCGGCTGTTCACGTTCCGCCAGGGCGACGCGAACCTGGTCGAGCTGACGCTGCCGGAGGACTCCCCGATGATCGGCCTGCGGGTCGGCGACATCGACTGGCCGACCGACACCGCGCTGGTGACGATCATCCGCGAGGGCCGGGTGCTGCGACCGGACCCCGAGGGCACGCTGGAGCTGAACGACGAACTGCTGTTCGTCGCCGCGGACGAGACCGAGGAACAGCTCGAGGACATGCTGTCGCCGCACCACAGAAAGTAGGTGGGGAAGGCTGACGCCTCCCCCACCCGGCGACTACTTCAGACCGAAGGCGTTGTCGATCCTCTGGTCGATGGTGAACTGACCGCTCTCGGCCTTCGTCCGGAGGCTCACGGACTTCGCGCCCTTGGGGGCGTTGAGGTGCGTGGTCCAGCCGGAGTGATCCTGACGCAGCGAAGCCGCGCGCCAGGTCTTGCCGTCGTACGAGATCTCCAGCGTCGGCTTGCGGATGCCGGCGGTGGAGTTCGTCTCCGACCAGCGCGGGGTGACGGTCAGCTCGTGACGAGAGACCGTGTAGTCGAGCTGGATCAGCGACAGGACCGTGTCAGTACTCGCTGACGTGAAGCCCCACTCAGTCCGAGTGGCCGTCGAGTACGGGTTCGGGTAGGTCCCGCGCGTGTTCTCCGCGACCAGCTTGTACGGCAGCCGCTCAGGCTTCAGCCCGGTCGCGGTGAGCTGGTCCCGCGCCTCCTGCGCGACCAGTGTCGAGCCCTGGTACAGGCTCAGCTGCTGAGTGATGTCCCAGTTGCCGAACGCCGTACCGATGTGGTCGCCGCCGTCACCCCAGCCGGGCGACACAGCGGCCAGCGACCCCTCAGCACGCACCGGCGACAGCCCCTTGGCCAGCCGCGGCCGCTGCACGGGCCCGAACCAGCTCAGCTCAGAGCGGCTCCCACCGCGATAGCTCCGCCACCCAGTCTCGGTCTGCTGCACCTCCCGGGAGATCTCCGCCTTCGCCTGGTACGGCACCCCGGCCGTGACCCAGTCGACGCGATCGCCCTGCACCGCCATCCCGGTGGTGTTCATCGCGGACTCCCAGTCCGTGTTCCACACGTCGTACCGGTTCTCCAGCCCGCGCCCGGCGCGGAAGTTGCGGAAGGCAACGTCGATCCGGGCCAGGTCGTGCCCGGACGGCCGGTACGCCGGTACGCCGGGCACGTGGTCCCAGAAGCGCGACAGGTCGTACAGGTAGTCCAGCGTCGGGTTGGACGTCACCGTCAGCGTCCGCCGCCCCCTGGTGAGCTGAGCGATCAGCTGCTCGCCCTCCTCGTGCGTCAGCGTCGCTACGGTGAGCGGCGGCGGGCTGGGCAGGTAGATGGAGTCGCTCCACGGCGTCAGCCGGCCCGGCCCGTCGTTGACCACCACCAGCAGCTTCGCCCCGGCAGCAGCAGCCGCTGCAGCCTGTTGCTCGATCGACCCGTTGTTCCGTACGACGACCGCCTTACCCCGCTGGCTCCCGGCCCGGTCGCCCAGCACCGCCTCCAGGTGCTGCCGCCCCCTCGGCAACGGCTGCGCGCCCTGGCGGACCAGCAGGTCGCCGTACGAGTCGACGGTCAGTGCAGGCTGCTCCAACCGCCAGCGAGCACCAGCAACGAAGTCGCCGTCCTTCACCGACGCTGTCGGCAGCACCCAGACGCTGTCGTACGACGGGTTGGTCCACCGCGACGAGCCGACCGAGAAGTCGCGCCCGAAGTCGCGGTAGACGTTCGCCCGGACCTCGCTCATCGCCGTCGGTTGCGGCGCGGAGGCGGTCAGCTGCCGCGCCTTGCGCGCGTCGTACGTGGCGGTCTTGTCCTTGTCGAGGTGGATGTCGACGAGGGTGAGAACGGCCATGCCCCGGCTGCTCGGCCCGTGGGCGCCCTGGACATCACCGGTCAGCCAGGTTGTGTAGTCACCCGGCGGCAGCTCGACGTCGACGCCTTCCTCGCCGATCACGAACTGCCCGTACGAACCGCGGCCGATCAGAATCGCGTCGCCCGCCATCGGCCGGCCGCTGCGGTCCTTGGCGTCCAGGTGCAGCGTGTACCGCTCCCCCTCGCGCCCGATCCCGATCACCGTGCTCAGCCGCAACCCGGTCGAGCTGGTCGCAACCAACCAACCCGACAGCTGCTTGTCGACCGGTGCAGCCTTCACAGCCACGGTCACCTTGACCTGTGCGGTGCCGTGCGCGGGCACTGTCACCGAGGGAGTCGACAGCGCGAACAGCCCGGCCGGCGCGTCCTTCACCTGCGTCGACAGGTTCAGCTCGACCGCCTGGTCGCCGTCGTTGGTGTAGGTGACAGTCCGCTCGACCGACTCGTCCGGCGCCACCGGCCAAGGGTGGAAGCCCGAGTAGACCGACGCAGTAGCCCGTACGGCGGACTTGCTGGCCGCTGCAACATCCAGCCGGCCATTGCCACCCTGGTACGGGATGTAGTCCGGCGTCGGCTTTGCCGTGCTGACGATCGCGTCCTTCAGCTGCTGGCCGGTCCAGTCCGGGTGCTGTGCTGCGAGCAGCGCCACGGCTCCGGCGACGTGCGGCGTCGCCATCGACGTACCGCTCATCAGCTGGTAGTAGCCGGTGCCCTCGGCGGCGTACTGCGAACGGGCGGCGAGGATGTCCACGCCTGGCGCGGTGATGTCGGGCTTGAGGCCGCCGTCGCCGACCCGCGGTCCCCAGCTGGAGAACTCCGCGAGCTTGTCGGTGCCGTCGACCGCGCCGACGGTCAGCGCCGCGTCGGCGATGCCCGGCGCGGAGGCGGTGTAGTAGCCCGGTCCGGCGTTGCCGGCGGCGACGGTGAACAGCGCGCCGGTCTCGGCGGACAGCTCGTTCAGCGACTGGCTGATCGGGTCACTGCCGTCGGTCGGGCCGCCGCCGAGGCTCATGCTGACGACCTTGGCGTGCTGGTCGCGCGCGGCCCACTCCATCCCGGCGATGATCCAGGACTCCTGGCCGCTGCCCTCGTTGTCGAGCACCTTGCCGATGTGCAGGCGGGCGCCCGGCGCGACACCGCGCTCAGTGCCACCGGAGGCCTCACCGGTACCAGCGATGGTCGATGCGACGTGCGTGCCGTGGCCGTGCCGGTCGGTGACATCCAGCTCCGGTACGAAGCTGGTGGAGTCCACCACGCGGTCGTCGAGGTCCGGGTGCTGCAGGTCGACACCGGTGTCCAGTACGGCGACGTCGACGCCCTCGCCGGTGTTGCCACCGCGCCAGACCTCCGGAGCGCCCACCTGCGCGACGCTGTCGGCCAGGTCGACCTTGAACTTGCCGTCGAGCCACACCTTGTCGATGCCGCCGGCCAAGGTGCTGCGCGCTCCGGCCGTCAGCGACCGCCAGAACGCCGCCGGCTCGTCAGTAGTGAGCGCAGCGCCCTGGATGCTGCTGAGCGTCTGCTGCTTGCGCGCGCCCGACGGCACCTGCTGGCTGCGCGACCTGGTGGCCGCGTCGGTGTAGGTGACGATCAGCGGGAGCTCGTCGCCGTACCCGTCGGCCAGCAGCCGGGTGACGTTGAACAGGTCGGTGTCGAGCCGCTTGGCGGCCAGGAGGTGAGCAGCCGAGCGCGGGTAGACGTAGGTGTCCTTGCCGTCCACGTGGACGTCATGGTCGGCCAGGCGGCCGTCCGGACCGGTGACGCGGTAGTTCTGCTTGCCGTCGGGGCCGACGGTGATCTCGACCGTGTCACCGGTGATCAGGGTGACGGTACGAGGAGCGAATGCTGCCGGCAGCACAGCTGCCGTGGGGGCGGGTGACGCGGTGGCGGAACCACCGGTCAGGGTCGCGGCGACGGTCAGCGCCGCCGCGAGTACGGCGGTCACCGCCCGGGCGCGACCGGGGCGTGGAGTCACGAGTGCCTCACAGGGTTTCTACGGACGAAGTCGCGAAATCCTAGGCAGCGCAACCGCTGGTGAACGTGGGAAAGCGCTGGCGCATAGAGGACACGTCCGCTACGCGACAGCGCTCAGCAAACCCCTACTTCTTCTTGCCACCACCCAGCAGATGGGTGATGTGGTCGCGCGCCTCGTCCCACTTGTCCGCGGGCAGCGAGCCACGCAGTACGGCGTACGCGAGCCAGAGCGCGAGCGCGTAGAACGGCAGGCCGAGGCCGACCTTTGCGATCCCGAGCGCGTTCAGGCTGCCGGCCAGGTACAGCGGCACCTGAACGATCAGGCGGATCGCGAACAGCGCGACGAACACCCAGGTGGCCCGGCTGAACCCGCGCAACATCGCGGGGTCGCGGCGCCACGCCGTACCGGTCTGGGTGATCAGGCCGTAGAGCACGCCGAACAGCGGCCAGCGGATCAGCACGGTGATCAGGTAGAGCAGGCCGTACCCGACGTTGGTGAGCAGGCCGGGCAGGTAGACGTCCTCGGCGTTGCCGCTGCGGTTCGCCACCCAGGCCGAGATCAGGACGCCGACGAAACCGCCGAGCACGTTCCGCAGCGGCTGCCGGCGGATCAGCCGCAGCACGGCGACCGCCGCACCGCAGGCGATCGCGACGATCAGCGCGAGCTTCAGGTCGTGGTCGGTGACGCCGTAGACGATCAGGAACGCGATCCACGGCAACCCGATGTCGAGCAGCGCGCCCCAGCCACCCAGTGCCTGGAAGAAGTCCTTGTCGGTGCTCTTCGGGCGCTCGTCCTTCGGCTCGCCGGTCAGCTCCGCCTCGGCCGCCTCGAGCTCCGGCCGGAGGATGTCGGCGAGCTCCTCGTCGGTCGGGTGCTTCGGCGGCTGGTGCCCGCCCAGGTCCGGTGCGACGTGCCCGTCCAGGTCCCGGTCGGAGTCCTGACCGGCGCGCGGCTCAGCCATGCGCGGCCGTCGGGCGCAGCTCGTAGCGCGGGTTGAACATCACCCGGTCGCCGTCCACCACCCCGATCCGCCCGGAGGCGATCAGCTCCGAGCCAGGGTGGATGCCGGCGATCTTGCGCCGGCCCAGCCAGACCAGCTTCACCGTGCCGGTGCCGTCGTACAACTCGCCCTCCAGGGCCGGGACACCGCCGCGCGGGCTGAAGGTGATGGTCCGAAGCGTCCCGTACAGCGTCACCATCTCCCGGTCGTGACAACCGGTGATGGACCGCGCGCCACAGTCGTGGGCGAAGTCCTTGAGTACCTCGGCGTCCTGCTCGTCCTGGTCTCCGGCCAGGCCGCGGAACGCCCGTCGCCACAGTCCGGCGGGTTTGTCGCTCCCCATGCGAATCAGTGTAATCCGCGCGCGAGCGCGCCGGCGCAGTACTTGTGCACGGAGGATCAGGCCTCTTCCTCGGCGGCCGGCTGCGCACCCGCGGGCAGCTTCAGCGCGAGCGACTCACGCGGCGCCATCGGCTCCGAGCCACGGACCACGACGACGTTGCGGAACGCCTGCTCCATCGGCGGCGCCGCCTCCGGCTCGACCGCGGCGCGACCCAGCACGGTGCCGCGCAGCAGCCAGCGCGGGCCGTCGATGCCGATCACCCGCGAGGTCTGGCTGAAGATCTGGCCCTCGGGGTCCTGAACCGGTACGACGAGCACGAGCTCGGTGCCGAACGGGCCGTCGGTCTCCGACGCCGTACCGCCCATCTTGGTGGCCTCGCCGGCGATCTCCTGGCGGACCTCGTCCCAGATGCCGGCCGTCCGCGGCGCGGCGAACGCGCGCAGCTCCAGCGCCGAGTCCTCCAGGACCAGCAGGATCGCCTGCACGTCACCGCTCTGCTCGTCGACCTGCAGCCGCAGCTCCATGCCCGGCAGGCCGGTGATCACCAGGGCCCCGAGGTCGATCCGGTCCTCGGCCTCCAGCGTCGCCGGGTCCACCTCGGTGATGTCGAACGGACCGCCGGTGGTGTCCTGGACGGACGCCGTGGTCGTGGACTCCTCGGCACCACCGTCGTCGGCGGCGCTCTCCCCGGTCTCGTCCGCGGTCGTCTCCTCGACGGCGTCCACGGTCTCCGGGGTGTCCTCGTTCTTGGCCTTGCGGCGGAAGATCACTGCTCTTGCCTACTTCCTCGATCGTCAGTCTTCTGGGGGCGGCACGAACCCCGCCGTAGTCTCCCGTACCCGCAGGTCAGCGGGCTGCACCTGATCAGCGTGTCACATCACCGAAACCACCGGTCGAGCCGTGTCCCCCGGTGCCGCGCGCGGAGCCCGGCAGGGTGGTCACCTCGACGAAGCGGGCCTTCTCGACCTGCTGCACGATCAGCTGCGCGATCCGGTCGCCGCGGCGCAGGGTGACCTCGGCGTGCGGGTCGTGGTTGACTAGACAGACCTTGATCTCGCCGCGGTACCCCGCATCCATTGTTCCCGGAGCGTTCACGATCGACACCCCGTGCTTGGCGGCCAGTCCGGACCGCGGGTGCACGAACGCGGCGTACCCGTCCTGCAGCGCGATCGCGATCCCGGTCCCGACCAGCTGCCGCTCCCCCGGCTTCAGCGTCACGTCGTGCGACGCGACCAGGTCCGCGCCGGCGTCCCCCGGGTGCGCGTACGCCGGCAGCGGCAGCTCGGGGTCGAGCCGCTGGATCAGTACCTCGGTCATGGGTTCACCTCGTAGTCGTGAACGGTTTCGGCCGTCAGATCAGTTCCGTGTTTGACGAAGTGTTCGGGCGGGACCACGACGAAAACAGCGTTGGCGCGGAGCGCGATGTTGCCGTCCGGACTGTTCAGCCGGCCGATCGCCTTCGCGTACATCCGGCGTCCGGCGAACCCCAGGCAGGTCGCCGACAGGTGGAGCGTCGTACCGACCGGCACCGGGCGGATGTAGTCGGTCTCGAGCCGCCCGGTCACCATCGGGCGCCGCAGCAGCCAGGAGAGCCCACCGAGCGTCTCGTCGAGCGCCAGCGCCAGTACGCCGCCGTGCGCGAGCCCCGGAGCACCCTGGTGGTCAGCGGTCACGGTGAACTCACCGGTGATGCTCACGTCGGCCCCGGCGGTCGACACCAGCCGCAGCCCGGTCGGGTGCGACGGGCCGCAGGCCACACAGCGCTCGTAGTGCGACGGCAGCCCCGTGCCCGGAGCAGGAGCTTCCGGGTGACGCTCCGGCGGCTCCAGCTCACGCTGCGGGGTCGCAGAGCGGGTCGGGGGCTCGATCACGAGAGGCGACCCTACCTACGGCGTCTGTTGCGCCACATGCCAGGCTGGTGCTGTGACGAACTATCGGGAGCGGCTGAGCGTGCCGGTGCGCTGGTGGATCATCGCCGCCCTGCTCGCCCTGACCATCTGGCTGATCGTCGCGGTCCCCGCGGGCCAGCCGGCCGGCCTGGTCGCCGGTGGGCTGGTCGCGGTCGTGCTGACCGTCGTGTTCGTCCGGTACGGCGGTGCGCTGGTCGAGGTGGACGCCGAGCGGCTCCGCGCGGCAAAGGCGTCGATCGAGCGCGAGTACCTCGGCAAGGTCGAGGCGCTGACCGGTGAGGCGGTCCGGAACGCGTTCGGCCGCGACTGCGACCCGGCGGCGTACCTCGTGCTGCGCAGCTACGTGCGGGGCGCCGTACGGGTGGAGATCACCGACCCGCACGACCCGGCGCCGTACTGGCTGATCGCCACGCGGCACCCGGAGCAACTGGCTGCCGCCCTGACGCAGAACAGCGTGGCAAGATCCTGAAGGACAGGCGGGATCAGCTAAGGAGGCAGTGGTGATCGGAGCCAAGATCGGCTGGAAGCTGGTGCTGGCGGTCTTCACGATGGTGGTCGGGCTGGTCGCCAACAAGGCGGTCACCACGGCCTGGAAGATCGGGTCCGGCGGGAAGCCGCCGAAGGGCAACGAGGCCGGGTACGTCGAGGTGGTCAGCTGGGCGGTGGCCAGCGGCGCGGCCGCGGCGGTGGCCAAGCGGTTCGCCGAGCAGCGGGCGGCGGCGTACTGGCTGCGGTCGACCGGGAGCCTGCCGCCCGGTTTCGAGAAGGAAGCCGTGCAGGGCGCCGCGAAGGACGTCGTGAAGGCCTGAGACGCACCAAGGGACCGGCCCCCGGAAGGGGGACGGTCCCGATTTGGTACGACTCAGCCGAGCAGGGCGACGGTGCTGCTGTTGTCAGGCAGCGCAGTCGCGGCAGATCAGCTGGCCGTTCTTGCTGTTCGCGAGCTGGCTGCGGTGGTGGACCAGGAAGCAGCTCGAACAGGTGAACTCGTCGGCCTGGCGCGGGAGAACCCGTACCGCCAGCTCCTCGTGGCTCAGGTCGGCGCCGGGCAGCTCGAAGCTCTCGGCCGCCTCGGCCTCGTCCTCGTCGACCTTGCCGGAGTTCTTGTCGTGACGGCGAGTCTTCAGCTCTTCGATCGACTCCTCGCTGGAGTCCTCGTCCGTCTTGCGCGGGGCGTCGTAGTCAGTCGCCATGGTGTTTCCCTGCCCTCTTCGTACCCGTGGTGTTGCCTGCTGAGCCCTGGAACGGATAACGCGCCCGAGAAATTCCGCCCGGAATCCTCTGGTCCCCCGAAACCCTTGACAGACAGGCTGGGACCGGACTCGCTTCCGCTCCCGAGGCAGGGATTGTGCCCTATAACCCGGCCATCGCGCGCGTCGGGGTCCACCTTCTGACCCGCGTGTCGAAGAAATTGTCAGGACCGAACAGAAGGTTGCGCGTTACCGCCCCGTACAAGCACTGCGCGTGCACGAACGAGCAGACGCTATGCGCGCAGCGGGTTCGCCGCCGCGAGCGCGTCGTGTAACGCATCGAACACCGCGGGCGTGGCCGCGATCGACATCTCGGGCGAGACCGGGGCGCCGTTCAGGCCACCGACCCGGGCGCCCGCCTCCGACGCGACCAGCGCCCCGGCGCCGTAGTCCCAGGGGTTCAGCCCACGCTCGTAGACCGCGTCCAGCCGGCCGCAGCCGACGTAGCAGAGGTCGATCGCGCCGACCCCGATCCGCCGGATGTCGCGGACCTTCGCGATCAGCTGCTGGACCACCTCGGCCTGCACCAGCCGCCGGCCCGGGTCGTAGCCGAAGCCGGTCCCGACCAGGGCCCGGTCGAGCGACGTGCAGTCCGAGACCCGGATCGGCTTGCCGTCCAGGAACGCGCCGCCGCCGAGCGTCGCGGTGAACACCTCCCCCTTGGGCGCGTCGACGACCACGCCGGCGACCGTCACGCCGTCCTGCTCGACCGCGATCGAGACGGCGTACGTCGGGAGGTCGTACAGGTAGTTCACCGTGCCGTCGATCGGGTCGACGACCCAGCGGACCCCGCTGGTCCCGTCGATGTCGTCGCCCTCCTCGCCGAGGAACGAGTCGTCCGGGCGGGCCTCGAGCACCCGGGCCCGGATCAGCTCCTCGGACTCGCGGTCGACCGCGGTGACGATGTCGGTCGCGGTGCTCTTGGTGTCGGCGACGGTGATCGTGCCGCGGCGCCGCTCGACGATCAGCTCGGCCGCCTCGGTGGCGACCGTGACGGCCAGCTTCAGCAGTTCCTGCGGGGTGCTCATGCGGTTTCCTTCGCGAGGGAGGTCTGGGAGGAGGTGGGGCGGCGCAGGGCCGGGCAGCAGTCGGGGCGGCAGTTGTCCCAGCCGGGACCCAGCTTGCCCACGCAGGGCCGCTCCGGCTGCCCGCCACGCTCGGCCTCGGCCCGCTCGACCACCAGGTCGCGCAGCATCGTCACGAACCGCGGATCGGTGCCGGGCGTCGCCGCCCGGGCCATCGGCAAGCCCAGCTTGTCAGCGGTCGCCGCCGCCTCGGTGTCGAGGTCGTAGATGACCTCCATGTGGTCGCTGACGAACCCGATCGGCACCACGGCCACCCCGGGCACACCGGCCGCGGCCAGCTCCTCCAGGTGGTCGTTGACGTCCGGCTCGAGCCACGGGACCTGCGGCGGGCCGGAGCGCGAGCAGTAGACCAGGTCGGTCCGCCGGGTCACCCCCGTACGCCGCTCCAGCTCGGCGGTGATCTCCGCCGCGACATCCAGGTGCCAGCTGACGTAGGCGTCGCCGTCCGGGCCGCTGGTCGCGTTCATCGCGGTCGGGATCGAGTGCGTCACGTAGGCGATCGCGGCGCCCTCCGGCAGCTCGCTCAGCGCCGCAGCGGTCGACTCGACGAAGGAACCTACGAAGCCCGGGTGGTTCGCGTAGTGCCGCAGCTTGTCGATCACCGGCGCGTTCTCGACCGCCGCCGTCGCGTCGGCCAGGTTCTCCCGGTACTGCCGGCAGCCCGAGTACGACGGGTAGGCGCTGGTCACGATGACCACCGCGCGGCGGATCCCGTCGGCCGCCATCTCGCGCAGCGTGTCGGTCAGGTACGGCGCCCAGTTGCGGTTGCCCCAGTAGATCGGCAGGTCCAGCCCGGCCTCGGCGAACGACTCCCGCAGCGCGGCCAGCAGCGCGCGGTTCTGGTCGTTGATCGGGCTCTTGCCGCCGAAGCCGTAGTAGTGCTCGCCGACCTCCTTGAGCCGCTCGTCGGGGATACCCCGGCCGCGGGTGACGTTCTGGAGGAACGGGAGCACGTCCTCGGGTTTCTCGGGACCACCGAAGGACAGCAGCAGCACGGCGTCGTACGGGGAAGGATCAGGCGACACGGGGTGGGGCATGTAACGAGTTTCTCAGGCCGTCCGGATACGGTGTGCACGGTCCCCCATGCTGAAGCCCTACGTCCATCTCATGCGCCGTCCCGGTGCCGCCGCGTTCTGCGCCGCCGGGATCCTCGGGCGTATGCCGATCTCGATGATCGGGCTCGGCATCGTGATCCTGATCGCCCAGGAGAGCGGCTCGTACGGACTGGCCGGAGCGGTCTCCGGCGTCGCTGTGGTCGCCGGTGCGATCACCGGGCCGATCCAGGGTCGCCTGGTCGACCGCTTCGGGCAGCGCAGCCTGCTGCTCATCGGCAGCGTGCTCTGCACGGTCGGGCTGGCCGGGCTGCTGCTGGCGGTCCGGGCCGACGCTCCGACCGCGGTGCTCTACCTGCTGTCCTTCCTGGCCGGTGCTACTCGTCCACAGGTCGGCTCGTTCGTCCGGGCTCGCTGGACGCACCTGCTCGGCCGCGGCCGAGCGCTGCAGACCGCCTTCGCGCTGGAGGCCGTCGGCGACGAGGTGGTCTTCATCATCGGGCCGGTGCTGGTCACGGCCCTGGCAACCCAGGTGAGCCCGTACGTCGCTCTGGCGACGGCTGGTGTGCTCGGACTGGGCGGCGGTGTCTGGCTGGCGCTGCTGCGGCGTTCTGATCCCCCTGGTCGTGGCAAGGCGGACGGGGTCGAGCAGGCGCCGCTGCCGTGGCTGTCGCTGATGCTGCTGTCGCTGATCGGTCTGGGGCTGGGGGCGACGCTGGGTAGCGCTGAGGTCGTCACGGTGGCGTTCACGGCCGAGCAGGGGCAGCCGGGGATGTCCGGCGTCGTACTGGCGGTGTGGGCGTTCGGGTCGCTGCTGGCCGGGCTCTGGTACGGCTCGGTGCACTGGCGGGCACCAGTGGAGCGGCGGCTGCTGATCGGAACGATCCTGCTGGCGATCTCGCTGGCGCCGCTGCCGTGGGTCGGCAACACCGTCGTACTGGGTGGGGTGCTGTTCTGCGCCGGGCTGACGATCGCGCCGACGATGGTCGCGGTCACCGCATGCGTCGAGGAGTGGGTCCCACCGCAGCGGCTGACCGAGGCGATCACGTGGACGGTCACCGGGATCCTGCTGGGAGTTGCCCCGGGCAACGCGGCGGCTGGTCACGCGGTCGACCTGTGGGGCGCTTCTTCGGCGTACTGGGTGCCGGTGTCGATCGGGGTGCTGTGCGCTGGGGTGGCCGGGGTCTCGATCGCGTTCGCCCGGCCGAAGACGGTGTTCGCGCACAACTAGCGGGGCAGTGGGGCGTTCCAGCCGCGGCGGATGGCGACCAGGCGGATCAGGAAGCAGATGACCGCGGCCATGATCGGAACCCAGAGCTGGTGGTAGTCGAGCTCGATCGCGACCACGACGATCGCCGCACCGAGGAAGGCCGGGGTCGCGTAGATCTCCGACCGCAGCACCACCGGCACGCGGCCCGACAGCACGTCGCGGACGACGCCGCCACCGATCCCGGAGATCGTGCCGAGCAGCGCGGCCGGCAGCGGAGAGAGCCCGAAGCTGCTGGCCTTCACCGCGCCGGTCACGCAGAACAGCGCGAGGCCGGCCGCGTCGAAGATGTTCACCATCCGCTCGACCCGCCCGATCCGCGGGTGCAGGAAGAACGTCAGCAGGCCCGCGACCACCGGCACCACCAGGTAGCGCCAGTCCTGAAGCGCTGCCGGGGGCGTGGCCCCGATCAGCACGTCCCGGAGGAAACCGCCGCCGAGCCCGGTCACCATCGCCAGCACCTGGATCCCGAACACGTCCAGCTTCTTCCGTACGCCGACCAGCGCCCCGGTGATCCCGAACACGAAGATCCCCACCAGATCCAGCACCTGCAGCACCACCGACCCGTCCATGCTGCGCACGCTAACCGTCCACAGGCTGCGGCAATTGAGAGGCACGCTGAGGCTCGCGAGGGTTAAGGTCGGCGCCATGCCCGGTCCCCCCGCCGTCGACTACCGCGCCACGTCCGCCCGCCCAGGCTGGGACGCGCTGCCGAGTAGTCTCCAGCAGTCCCTGGCCGTTGCCCTAGGCACCGAGATCGCCCACGTCGGGCCTTCGGTCACCTCAGGCTTCACGGGCGGCTTCGCAGCGCCGGTGGACCTGGCCGACGGCCGGCAGGTCTTCGTCAAGGCAGCACCGGACACGCTGCACGCGTACCGCGCCTACCAACGCGAGGCAGAAGTAGTCCCTCAACTACCCGAAGCGCTGCGAGTCCCCCGCATCATCACCACTGCGTTGACTGACTCTTGGTTTGCAGTTGTCTCCGAGCGGGTCTCCGGACGCATGCCAGGCAGCCCCTGGAGCGCCGCTGACTTCTCCGCGGTCACCAGCGCCTGCGAGACCATGGCCGACGCCCTCACCCCCACTCCCCTCCCCGGGCTCGACGTACTCGTCGACGACATCGCCTCCGGCGGCTGGCCGATCGACCTGCCCGCGCAGATCCTCTCCGGCAACCGCCCGCTCCCCACCGGCTTCCAACCGTGGCTACCCGCCGTACTCCGCGAGCTCGGCGACCTCATCGCGCTCTACCCCGAGGCCCTCGCCGGCGACACCGCCATGCACAGCGACCTCCGCCCCGACAACCTCCTCATCGACCAGTACGGCGCCTGCTGGACCGTCGACTGGAACTGGCTCTCCCTCGGCCCCAACTGGTTCGACTGGTCCTGCCTGCTCCCGATCGCGCAGTACGAAGGCATCGACACCCAAGCAGCGATCAGCAAGTCCCCGCTGACCGCCGACGTCCCGCCCGACCACCTCGACTGCGGCGCGGCGCTCGTCGCGGCGTACATGCTCGACGACCTGGACACGACTCCCCCGCTCGGCTGCACCCCGGAGCTGCGCAGGCACCAGCGCCTGTACGCCTGGACCTTCCTCGACTGGCTGGCGCTCAGAAGAGGCTGGTCCGCCTAGTCCAGGTGGAAGCCCAGCTCCCGCGCCGCCTTCGTCGGCACCGGGTCGGCCCACCTGTTCGCGTAGTTCGCCGCGGTCGCCAGCGAGCGCGGCTCCAGCTTGTCGACGTACACGACCCCGCTCAGGTGATCCGTCTCGTGCTGGAAGATCCGCGCCTGCCAGCCGGACAACTCCCGCTTCACCCGCTCACCGGCGACGTCCGTGTAGACCGCGTCGACCTTCAGCGGCCGGTTCACCACCGCGGTGTACCCCGGCATGCTCAAGCAGCCCTCGTAGAAGCCGCGCAGAGTCCGCCCGACCGCCTCGTACGACGGGTTGATCGCGGTGAAGAACTCCAGCGGGTACCGCTCGCGCGCCTCCGCGACCTCGTCCGGCACTGGCGCCGGGTCCTCCATCACGGCCATCCGCAACGAGATCCCGACCTGCGGCGCGGCCACGCCGACACCCGGCGCGGCCCGCATCGTCCGCTGCAGCAGCTCGACGAACTCACCGAGCAGCTCGTCGCCGAGCTGCCCGTCGTACGGCTCGGCCTGCTGCCGCAGTACCGGGTCACCCAGGGCGACGATCGGCGCGACGTCGTCGCGGTACAGCTCGACCAGCGCCTCGACGCGGTTTTTCAGAGTGCTCACCGAAGACACACTAAGATCGTATACATGACCAAGGGTCCGGTGACGCGCTACAAAGTCGAGGTTCAGGACGGCGAGAAGACGTCGCGGCGCGAGGACGTGGTGGTGACCGAGGAACCGCTCGAGCTCCGCCTGGAGTGGCCGGGCCGGCCGCCCGAAGCGCTGGTCGTCACGATGCGCACGCCGGGCTCCGACTTCGAGCTCGCCGCCGGGTTCTGCCTGGCGGAGGGGTTCGCCGTCCGCCAGGACGCGATCCGTACGGTCGCCTACTGCACCGACGTCGTGCTGACCCGCGAGCAGCAGTTCAACACCGTCACGGTCACCTTCGACGGCCCGCCCGACCGCGAGCCCCCGCAGCGGTACGGCGTGACCTCCGCCGCGTGCGGTGTCTGCGGTCAGCAGAGCCTCGACGAGCTGGCCGAGCGCGAGTACGAGCCGGTCGACCCGGTCGAAGCGCCGCTCGACCTGGTGCTGCGGCTGCCCGACCTGCTCCGCGACGCGCAGCCGACGTTCGGCCGGACCGGTGGCCTGCACGCCGCCGGCCTGTTCACCAACGACGGCCGCAAGGTGATCGTCAAGGAGGACGTCGGCCGCCACAACGCGGTCGACAAGGTGGTCGGCTGGACCGTGCTCAACCAGCGCAGCCGCAAGGGCCTGATCCTGACGCTGAGCGGCCGCGCGGGCTACGAGCTGGTCCAGAAGTCGGTGGCGGCCGGGATCGGCATGATCGTCGCGGTCGGCGCGCCGTCGAGCCTGGCCGTCGACCTGGCCCGTAAGTTCGGCATCACGCTCGTCGGCTTCACCCGCGGCGAGCGCTGTGTGATCTACAGCGCACCCGAGCGCGTCCTGCGCTGACCTGCGTCGGGAGACTCAGGCCACTCACCCATCCGCCCCGGACGCGGCTCCGAAGCTCTTCCGACCAGTTGTGACGAGCGAAGAGGATGCCCGTGAGCGGAGAGTCGACAGCCCTCCCGTGGCCGGTGGTCACCGGCACCGGAGGTACGACGCCGGCCGAGCTGATGGCCCGGGTGGCCCGCGGTGACGCCGACGCGTTCGCGCTCCTGTACGACCAGATGGCGCCGCGGGTGTTCGGCCTGATCCGCCGGGTGCTGCGCAACCCGGCCCAGTCCGAGGAGGTCACCCAGGAGGTGATGGTCGAGGTCTGGCGGACCGCCACCCGGTACGACGCCGACCGCGGCTCCCCGACGTCCTGGATCCTGACGATGGCGCACCGGCGCGCGATCGACCGGGTCCGCTCGGAGCAGTCGGCCACCGACCGGGAGCAGGCCGTCGCGGCGGCCAGCAGCAGCACGGCGTACGACGAGGTCTCGGAAGCGGTCACCACGAACCTGGAGGTCGAGCAGGTCAGGCACTGCCTGTCCGCGCTGACCGAGCTGCAGCGGGAGTCGGTGACGCTGGCCTACTACGGCGGCTACTCCTACCGTGAGGTGGCCGAACTGCTGGACGCCAAGCTGGCGACGATCAAAGCACGCATGCGCGACGGCCTGATCCGGCTGCGCGACTGCCTGGGTGTGACGGGGAGGTGAGGGCCATGACGACACCGGACGTGCACATGCTGACCGGTCCCTACGTACTGAACGCACTGCCCGAGGACGAGCGGATCGGGTTCGAGGCGCACCTCGCCGACTGCCCGTCGTGCAGCTCCGAGGTGGCAGAGCTGCGGGAGGCGGCGAACAAGCTCGGTACGGCGGTTGCCACGCCGCCACCGGCCGCGCTGAAGTCCCGGGTGCTGTCGGAGATCGCGGTGACCCGGCAGCTGCCGCCCATCGTGCGGCAGACCGACGACGACCCGCAGCCCGCGCGCCAGGCCCCGGTCACCGCCGACGCGCTGCACCGCGCACCCGCTCAGCGCCGCTCCCGCCGCTCGATGCTCGCGCTGGCCGCTGCCTTCCTGGCGATCGCCGGTGTCGGCGGCGTTGCCATCGACCAGTACCGCGACAGCCAGCGTGTGGAGCAGCAGAACCAGGACCTGGCCGGCCTGCTCGCCCAGCCGGACGCCCGCACCGCTCGCGCAGCCGTCACCGGCGGTGGCAGCGCGGCAGTGGTGATGTCAGCCAACCAGGACCGAGCCATCGTCCTCCTGCGCGGCCTCCCGAAGCTCCCGGACGGCAAGACCTACCAGCTGTGGCTGATGGACAAGTCCCTCACCCCGCACTCGGCCGGCCTCGCCACGCCCGAGGCGACGCGACTGATCACCGGCGGCGTCAAGGACAAGACCGCCCTCGGCATCACCGTCGAGAACTCCCCCGGCGCGATCACCCCGACCGAGCCGATCATCGCCATGGTGCAAATGGCCTAGGGCTCCCCAGGGCAACCTTCGCCGAGCTACTGCAGCTTGATGAACGTTGCCCTGGGCACGTACTCGTAGCGGTCCGGCATGCAGGTCAGGATGATCACCTGGCCGTGGTCGCCGGCCCGGCCGAGCAGGGTGCCCATGTCGCGCAGGCGGGCCTTGTCGGACCAGCCGAGGGCGTCGTCGAAGATCACCGGGACGCTGTTCTCGGTGGTGCTGACCAGGTGGCTGATCGCCAGCCGGGTGATGATCGCCAACTGCTCCTGCGCACCGGTGGACAGCGACTCGACCCGCAGCCGGTTGCCCTCCAGCTCGCGCTCGGCGACGGCCAGGTCGTCGTCCAGCCAGACCCGGAACGTCGGGCCGTACACACTGCGCCCGAGCGCCTCGATCCTGGTCTGCAACGGCTCCGAGTACTTCGTCTGCGCCGCGGCCCGGTGCCGGCCCAGCGTCTCGTGCACCCGCCGCGCGGCCTCGGCCCGGCGCTGCAAGTTCTCGTGCTCAGCCCGTACGCCGGCCAGCTCGAGCTCGGCGGTGTCCTGCCGGGTCGCCAGCCCGTCGCGACCCGACTGCTCCAGCCGGCCCTCCGTCGTACGCAGGGAGTCGCGCAGCGTGTCCCGCTCGCCCTGCAGCCGCGCAGCGACCGCCAACGCGTCAGCAAGCTCGCCCTCGACGTGGTCCGCACCAGCGGCGTCCACCTGCTCCTGTACGGCGGTCAGCTCCTCCATCACCGCCTCCACCTCACCGGTGGCCTGCTCCTCGGCCGCATCGACGTCCTCGTCAGCCAGCACCGCCCGGGCCGCCTCCAGCGAGGCAGTCGCCGCAGCAACCCGCTCAGCAGCCAGCTCCGCCCGGGCCCGCGCCTGCTGCGCCTCGGACCGGTCCTCGTCCGCAGCCTTCCGCGCCTGCGCCGCAGCGAACTCCGCGTCGGTCAGCAACCGCTCCGCCGTCGCCAGCTCGGCCCGCGCCTCTTCCAGCGCCCGCTGCGCACCGGACAGGTCATCAGGCGCCAGCGGCTCGGGCATCACCAGGTCCTCGAAGTCGAAGGTTTCCTCGGCGAACTCCTCGAACAGCGACATCTGCCCCGGCACGTTCTCCACCGCGGGCTGCTGCTTGCCCTTCGGCGCCTCTTCCTCTTCCTCGGCCGGCTCCTCGCCGACGCCCAACCGCGCGCACAGCAAGGCGATCCGCTCCCCCGGGTCCCCACCGGCGGTCAGCGACTTCTCCGTACGCCGGGCCTCCTGCAGCTCCGCCGACGCCGTGTCACTCTTCCGCAGCGACTCCCGCGCAGCAGGCAGGTCCCGGACCTTGGCCCGCTTCAGCAGGTCCGCCTCACGCCGTACGGCCTCGTCGACCAGCGACCGCAGCGACGCCGCGTCACCACCGGCCCGGACCGTCACCTCCACCTGTCCCGGCACACCCACGTGCAGCGCACCAGAGACCAGCAGAGACACCTCAGCGCCCTCAGCCAGCTCCGCCGGCACCTCGGCGCCACCAGCGTCCAGCCCGGTCCCCTCCAGCGAGACCTGCTCCGCACCAACCCGTCGTACCGACACCTCCGGTACGCCGGCCGCCAGCGCCGCACGCGCCTCGACGACCCGGGCGCGCGCGTCCTCCAGCTCAGCGACCAGCGCGTCGGTCACCTTGATCCCGTCGAGCACCCGCGAAGCGGCCGCGATCCTGGTCCGTACATCGGCCAGCTCGGCCTGCTGGCCGGTCAGCCGGTCCAGCTCGGCGCGGTCCATCAGCTCCGACACCCGCTGCTCGGCGTGCTGCACATCGCCGCGCCGGTCGTCCTTCAGCTCGACCACCTCGGCCAGCGCGGCCTCGGCGGCGTGCAGCGTGTCGGTGGAGGCCTTGGCGACCTTCTCCGCCTCGGCCCGCAGCTCGGTGAGCTCACCGGCCGCGGCGGTGAACCGCTCGACCTCCGCCAGCAGCCGCTCGCGCTCCAGCCGCGTGCGGGTGTGGTTCTCCAGCCGGGCCCGCGCCGTCTCGGCCCTGGCGCGCACCGAGTCCCGCCGGAGGAGGATCTCGTCGGTCTCCTTCTTGCGGACCCGCAGCGCCTCGACGGACTTCAGGTGCTCGGCAAGGCGGCTGCTGAGGTCCTCCAGATCGAGCGCGAGCCGCTCGGCCCGGCGGATGTCGGCGACGACCTCCTCCATCGCCTTGGCCGCCTGGGCGGATCGCAGCTCGGCGGCTGTCACCGCCTGGGCCGACTTGGCGAAGTCGCCGGTCGGGCGGCCGCGCGGCGTCCAGTAGCGCAGGAACTCGTGCTCGACGGCCGAGACCAACGGCATCGACGCGCCGTCGACCGGCGTACCGGACTCGGCGGTGACGGCGGTGATCAGCGGCTCGGCGTCCGCCGGGGTCGGCAGGACCAGCGACTGACCCTGGCTGACCATCAGCGTCTGCCAGAGCACCGGGTCGACGTTCTCGGTGAAGAGCCGGTCGGCCTCGTTGTGGGCCTCGCGGCCGGTGAACGACTCGCGGCTGCCGTCCGGCGCGACGACCGACAGCTCGGTGGACCGGTTCTTCAGCCAGCGCTTGGTGTAGGTCAGCTCGCGGCCGCCCAGCGTCAGCTCGACGGTCACCTCCGGGGCGACGTCGTGGCCGACCGGCTGCACGTCGGTGATCCGCTTGGACTTGGAGTCGTCGGGCAGCTGGAAGACCAGCGCGAACGCCTCGACCAGGCTGGACTTGCCGACCTCGTTGTCGCCGACGACGACCGTCGTACCGATCGCGGGCAGCTGGACGGTCCGGTCCGCGACGCCGCGGAAGTTCCGCAGCGTCAGGCTGTGCAGTCTCATCCGGCGTCCCTGGCCAAGCGGTGCATCAGGGTCAGCGCGGCACCGGCCGACTCGTCGCCACCGGCAAGCGCCTGGCGCAGCTCCTCCATCGCCGCCCGGGCCGGCCCGCTCAGCTGCAGCGCGTCCAGGTCGGCGGCCTCCGGCGCGGGCCGGACGGTCCAGAACTTCGGCCACTTCTCCACGCTGGCGAACACCTCGCCGAGCGCGTCGATCGTCGCGTCCAGCCGGCTCATCAGCGGCAGCGGCAACGACCCGTCAGCGGCCAGCCGCACGTACGTCCGCTCCTTGTCCGGCAGCTCGGCGAACCAGTCCTCGAGGGCCTTCAGCGACTCCTCGCCGTCCAGCTCGACATGGTGCTCGACCATGTGCCATGCACCGACCCGCTGCGGCTCGACGGTGATCGAGTCACCGGCCAGCGTCACGGCCAGCACGTTGCCCGGGTGGGTCTCCTCCGGCGCGGTGACCTCCTGCGTCCCGGAGAACCAGATCCGCTCGGTCACCTCGGTCGTCGAGTGCCGGTCGCCGAGCCCGACGTACTGCAGCCGCCCGTCCGCGACCGCGGCCTCGAGCGCCGCCTGGTCGATGGTCGGTACGTCGGACATGCCGCCACTGAGGCTGGTGAGCTGCCCGTGCGCGAGCAGGATCCGTCGTACGCCGGACTGCGCGAGCCCGGCGTAGCCCGGCGCCGCCGGATCCGACACCGGCCGCCGCGACCGCCACGGCGCCCCGACGATCTCCACCCCCGGCACGATCTCCAGCGGCGTCTCGTCGGTGATCACCGTGACGTGCTCCGGCTTGTGCGCCGCCCACTGCGCCGACGTCCACAACGACCCCGGCTCCAGCGCGTCGTGGTTCCCCGGCAGCAGCACCACCGGCACCGGAATCCGCTTCAGCGCCTCGCAGGCCCGCAGGATCGTCTGCCGCTCGACCTGGTTGTGCTCGAACACGTCCCCGGTGACCACCAGGAACCGCGCCCCGACCCGCTCCGCGACCTCACCGATCCGCGCGACAGCATCCAGCCGCGCCTGACCCCACCGGGCCTGACCGTCCGGCCCCAGGAACCGGCGCATCATCCCCAGCTGCCAGTCCGAACTGTGCAGAAACGTGATCGATTCGTCCATCGCGCGAGAACGCTAACCCGACCCGGCGACTACCGCCCAACCCAACACACCCACAACCCGTGACCGCCCGGCATCCGAACAC
The DNA here is from genome assembly GCF_040681455.1 of Kribbella sp. NPDC051770. Taxonomy (NCBI): domain Bacteria; kingdom Bacillati; phylum Actinomycetota; class Actinomycetes; order Propionibacteriales; family Kribbellaceae; genus Kribbella; species Kribbella sp. NPDC051770. The sequence goes on from NZ_JBFAYT010000010.1 coordinate 107,305, forward strand.
CCATTCGGACTTTTCCGGTCTAGTCTTCTACCATGACGCGCCCTTGGTCGATCACCGCCGGCACCGGTCTGCTGGCCGCTCTCACCGTCGGGTACGGCGTGAAGTCGGCCCTCACCTTCACCCGTGGCGGCACCCTCGGCTTCGTCTTCCTGGTCGCGGCGCTCGGTGCGGCGTACAGCGCAGTCACCCTCCCCCGAGGCCACACCGTCGGCCACAAGTGCGCCCTGCTCGTCGGCGGACTCACCTTCCCGTACGGTCTGATCTCGCTCCCCGTCGGCCTCGCCTTCGCCGCAGCCGGCATCGCCGTCGTCTACCTGCTCTCCTTCCCCCAGGGCTCCCGCCGCTGGTACACCACCCACCGCTCCCAGTCCCAGGCCGACTCCGACCGCCTGCACGTGGACTTCTGATATCCGGTTGCCGGGCCACCCCGCGGCCCGGAAGGATTCGGCGCATGGAGACGGTGCTCGAGACCGAGCGGCTGGTGCTGCGGCGGTTCACGACCGGGGACGTGGAGCTGCTGGTCGAGCTGGACTCCGATCTCGAGGTGATGCGGTTCCTGACCGGACAGGCGACGCCGCGGGACGAGATCGAGCAGAAGGTGCTGCCGGGGATGCTCGACGTGTACGCGCGGCACCCGGGGCTCGGGACGTTCGCGGCGCACGAGAAGGCGAGCGGGGAGTTCGTGGGCTGGTTCGGGCTGCAGCCGACCGCGGCCGTGGGGACGGTCGACGTCGGGTACCGGCTGCGGCGCGAGGTCTGGGGGCGCGGGTACGCGACCGAGGGGACGCGGGCGCTGATCGCGAAGGCGTTCGCGGACGGGGCCGAGCGGGTGGTGGCGGACACGATGGCCGTGAACACCAAGTCCCGCCGGGTGATGGTGAAGTCCGGGCTGCGGTTCGTCCGGGTCTTCCACGTGGTCTTCGAGGACCCGCTGCCGGGGACCGAGCACGGCGAGGTCGAGTACGCCGTCGACCGGGCGACCTGGTTAGCTGGAGTCCGTGCCTGACGACAAACCGCCGTACGCCGTACTGGACATCGACGCGACGCTGTCCGACACCAGCCAGCGGGTGCACTTCCTGGAGCGCAGGCCGAAGGACTGGGACTCGTTCTTCGCCGGCGCCAAGGACGACGCGGTGCTCGACGAGGGGCTCGCGGTCGCGACGCAGCTCGCCGAGGGGCACGAGATCGTCTACCTGACCGGGCGGCCGGAGCGGCTGCGGCGGTCGACGGTGAAATGGCTGAAGGACAACGGCTTCCCCGACGGGCAGCTGTTCATGCGGCGCAACAACGACCGGCGGCCGTCGGCCACGATTAAGCTCTACCGGCTCGACCAGCTCAAGGCCGACCGCCCGGTCGCGATCCTCGTCGACGACGACGTGAAGGTGTGCGCGGCCGCCGAGAAGGCAGGGTACGCCGTCCTGCGGGCCGACTGGGGACTCGATGCCGAGACCCAGCCGACCCTCTTCGACGCGCAGGAGAAGGAGGGCCGGACCTAGGTCCGGACCCGGATCACCGCGACCCGCCCGGCGCCGGTGATCCGCGCGGAACCGTCGAGCTCCATCACGTCACCGGCCGCCAGAGTCTCGGCCAGAGCCTCGACCTCGACGCCGACCGATCCCTCGAGGCAGACGACCACCAGGTGATCCCCCGCCTCGACCGTCAACGGCGCCGACTCGACCGCCACGGTGCCACTCGCTCGGCCTCGCCGCGTCATCAGGTTGAGGTCCCGCGTCGGACCGGCCACCCGGCACCGCACCGCGGCTCCGCCGTCGAAGCCGAACGGCACGAAGCGAGTCAGCTCGTGCTCGACCCCGTCCAGCTCCAGAACCATTCCGTCGCCCTCGACCAGCACGATCGTCCGGTCGACGTCCGGAAACACGGAGAACTCGCAGTCCTCCACGACGTCGGCCAGGCTGACCCGCCAGGCGAAGTCGCTCGCCGCACCGCCGCCGGCCAGCTCGGTGGTCAACCCGGCGCCGTTGCGCCAGGCCACCCGTTGCTGGTCGGCGGCTCGCAGGATCCTCATCGCTACTTGCTCAGCCCGACGATCAGCGTGTTCGCGTACGGCGGGTAGGCGCTCAGGTAGAAGTTCTGCACCTTCGACCCGTGCAGGAACGCGTTGCGGGCGTAGAGCAGCGGAACCATCGGCGAGTCACCGAGGATCTGCTTGTCCAGCGCCGCCCACTGGGTCGCGGCCTTGGCCCGGTCCGGCTCACCGGTCGCGGCGGCGATCGCCGTGTCCACGGCCGGGTTGGAGTACCGGGACAGGTTGTACCCGCCGTTGCCGATCTCCGACGAGGCGAACAGCGGCTGGATGTTGCCGATCGCGCTCGGGAAGTCCGGCAGCCAGCTGCCGACGGTCAGGTCGTAGTCGCCCTTGGCGTTGGTCTGCACCTCTTCCAGCGCCTCGGCCTCGTACGGCTTGATGGTGACCGTGATCCCGGCCCGCTTCAGGCCCTGCTGGATCGCCTGCGCGACGCCGAGCTTCAGGTTGTCGGCGGCCAGCACCAGGTTGAGGTTCGTGGCGCCGGCCGCGGCCAGCATCGTCTTGGCCTTCTCCGGGTCGCCCTGCGGCGGTGCCGGGTACAGGTCGAACTTGCTGTAGCCCTCGATGCCCGGCGTGATCAGCGTCGTCGCGAGCTCGCCACCGAACTCCGGACCGCCGACGGCGACCTGGACGGCCTGCTTGTCGACGGCGTACTGGATCGCCTTGCGGACCTCGGGGTTGGCCAGCGCCGGGCGCTTGTTGTTCATCGCCAGGTACTGCAGCGCCCCCGACGGCGAGGTCGCGACGCGGGCCTTCACCGCCGGGTTGCCGGTCACGGTCGGGATCAGCGCGGCCGGCACCGAGACACCGGTCGCGGCGGAGAACTTGTCGTCACCGGCGTCGGCGATCAGCCGCTGGTTCACCACGTCCGGCTGCAGACCCATGTCGGTGACGATCGAGTCCGGCAGCGCGGTCCGCGCCGGGTCGGTCGCCTGGTCCCAGTTCGGGTTGCGCTCCAGCTCGAGCTTCGAGCCGGGCACGTACTGCTTGACCTGGTAGGGGCCGCTGGCCACCGGGTCCTCGCCGTAGTGCGCGGGGTCGGTGTCGGCCTTCTTCGGCACCGGCGAGAAGGCCGGCATGCTGACGATCCACGGCCAGTCGCCGTACGGCTTGTTCAGCTTGAACACGATCGTGGTCTCGTCCGGCGCCTCGACCGACGCCAGCTCCTGGCCCTTGTACGGGCCGGTGTACTTCTCGGCTCCGGCCAGCAGCGCCTTGTGGTAGCCCAGACCACCGGACAGCTCCGGCGCGAACGACCGCTCGACGCCGTACTTGATGTCGGCGGCAACGATCGGCGACCCGTCGGCGTACTTGAGGCCCGGCTTGAGCTTGTACGTCCAGGTCTTGCCGCCGTCGGAGCCCTGCCCGGTGTCGGTGGCCAGGTCCGGCACCAGCTCGGCGCCCTTGCCCTCGGTGGTCTTCCACGAGGTCAGGCCGCGCAGCACCAGGTGGATGCCGCTGATCCCGAGGTTCTGGCTCTTGGCCGGGTCGTAGCTGATCTCCTTGCTGGTGCTCAGGTAGTGCAGCGTGCCGCCCTTCTCCGCGGTGGCGTCGCCACCCGCGCCGGGCGTGGACTTGTCGTTGGCGTTGCAGGCGGCCAGCGCGAGGGCCAGCGCCCCTGCGACAGCGACCGCCCGGGTGATGCTCTTCATGAGGTCCTCTCAGACAGTGGGGGTTCGGAAGTTTCGGGGAAGTAGCAGGCGACCCGGTGCTCGCCGCTGACTTCTTCGAGGGCCGGCCGGACCGTCGCGCAGACGTCCTGGGCCTTGTAGCACCGGGTCCGGAACGGACAGCCGGACGGCGGGTCGATCGGCGTCGGCACGTCACCGGTCAGCACGATCCGCTCCCGCACGGCGCCTGGTTCAGGAACCGGTACGGCGGACAGCAGCGCCCGCGTGTACGGGTGCGCCGGGTTGGCGTACACGTCGGCGGCCGGGCCCTCCTCGACGATCGTGCCGAGGTACATGACGGCCAGCCGATCAGCCACCTGCCGTACGACGGCCAGGTCGTGCGCGACCAGCACGTACGACAGGCCGAGCTCGTCGCGCAGATCGGCGAGCAGGTTGAGCACCTGGGCCTGGACCGACACGTCGAGCGCGGAGACCGGTTCGTCGCAGACCAGCAGCTCGGGCTTCACCGCGAGCGCCCGGGCGATGCCGATCCGCTGGCGCTGCCCGCCGGAGAACTCGTGCGGGTACCGCTCGAGGTGCTCCTCGGACAGCCCGACCTGCTGCAGCAGCTCGATCAGCTGGGCGCGGCTCGGCTTGATCCCCTGCGCCCGGAACGGCGTCGACAGGATCGTGCCGACCGACTGCCGCGGGTTGAGCGAGGCCTGCGGGTCCTGGAAGACCATCTGGATCTTGCGGCGAACCGGCCGGAGCCGACGGCCGCGCAGTTTGGTGACGTCCTGGCCGGCGATGCTGACCGTCCCGGCGGTCGGGTCGAGCAGCCGCATGGCGAGGCGCGCGAGCGTCGACTTCCCGGAGCCGGACTCGCCGACCAGACCGACGGTCTCGCCTTTCCGGACGACGAAGTCGATCCCGTCGACGGCCCGGACAGCGCCCGCCTTGCGGAACGGCACACCGCGGACACCGAAGTACTTCTTCACGCCGTCCAGCCGCAACAGTTCCTCGGTCATGCCTTCACCTCCGGCCGGCGCCCGAGGTGACAAGCAGCCTCGTGGTCGCCCTCACCCGGCCGCGGCGTCAGCTCGGGCCGTTCGGTCACGCACCGCTCCCCCACCTGTACGGCGTACGCGCACCGCGGCTGGAACGGGCACCCGGTCTTCACCGACCCCGGCGACGGCGGGCTCCCGGGAATCGTTGCCAACCGGTGCCGCGGCGGGACGTCCACCCGCGGCATCGCGCCGAGCAGCCCGAGGCTGTACGGGTGCGCCGCCCGGAAGAACAGGTCGCGAACCGTGCCGCGCTCGGCCGCGCGCCCGGCGTACATCACCAGGATGTCGTCGGCGACCTCGGCGACCACCCCGAGGTCGTGCGAGATCAGCACCAGCGCGGTGTCGAACTCGCGCTGGACGTCCTCGAGCAGCCGCAGGATCTGCGCCTGGACCGTCACGTCGAGCGCGGTCGTCGGCTCGTCCGCGATCAGCACCTTGGGGTCGTTCACCAAAGCCATAGCGATCACGACCCGCTGCCGCATTCCCCCGGAGAACTCGTGCGGGTACGACCGGGCCCGCTGCTCGGCCGCCGGGATACCGACCAGGTCGAGCATCCGGACCGCCCGCTTCCAGGCTTCCTTCTTCGACGCGTCGTGGTGCAGCCGGTACGCCTCGGCGATCTGCCAGCCGACCGAGTAGTACGGGTTGAGCGCGGACAGCGCGTCCTGGAAGACCAAGGCGATGTCGTTGCCGCGGATCTTGCGCAGCTCCTCGTTCGACAGCCCGACCAGCTCGCGGCCGCCGAGCAGCACCTCGCCCTCGACCGCGGCGTTCGACGGCAGCAGGCCCATCACCGCGGCCGAGCTGACGCTCTTGCCGGAGCCGGACTCGCCGACGATGGCCAGCGTCTGGCCGGGCGCGACCGCGAAGTCGATCCCGGCCACGGCCGGCACCGGCCCGCCCTCGGTCGTGAAGGTGACGTGCAGGTCGTGCACTTCGAGTACGGGCTTGAGATCAGGCGTGAGATCAGGCATGGCCAACCCTCGGGTCGAGAACTCCGTGCAGCACGTCCACCACCAGGTTGGCGACGATCACCAGGAACGCCGCGAACAGCGTCACCCCGACCACGACCGCGACGTCGAGCTGCCCGACGCCGCTGATCAGCAGCTCGCCGAGCCCCTGCATGCTGAACACCTTCTCGGTCAGGATCGCGCCGCCGAGCAGACCACCGAGGTCGAGCCCGAAGATCGTCACGATCGGGACCAGCACACCGCGCAGGCCGTGCACCACGACGACCCGGCCCTCGCCCGCGCCCTTGGCCCGGGCGGTGGTGATGTGGTCGAGGTTGAGCTCCTCGAGCATCTGCGCCCTGGTCAATCTGATGTACGACGCGGCGTTCAGCGCCGCCAGCACCAGCCACGGCGTGATCAGGTGCCAGGCCCAGTCGACCGGGCTCTCGGTCAGCGGCACGTAGCCGTTGACCGGGACCATGTTCAGCCAGAAACCGAAGATCAGGATCGCCAGCAGCCCGACCAGGAACGACGGCGACGCCACCCCGACCAGCGCGAACCCGACGGCCGCGCGGTCGAGCAGCTTGCCGCGCTTGAGCGCCGCACCGACGCCGAGCGAGACGCCGACGATCAGCCACAGCACGGCTGCGCCGAGCGCGATCGACAAGGTGACGGGCAGCCGGCTGATGATCAGCGTGGTGACCGGGCGAGCCAGCGGGAACGAGTACCCGAAGCAGGGTGCGTTGCACTGCACCGTCGCCGCGCCCTCGCCGAAGCTGCGACCCGCGACGATGCCCTTGAGGAAGTTCAGGTACTGCTGGACGACGCTCTGGTCGAGCTGCATGAAGTGCCGCGCCTGCTCCAGGCGGTCCGGCGTACAGGGTTTGCCGCAGCCGAGCCGCGCCGGGTCGGCGGGCAGCGCGTAGAAGATCAGGTAGACGGCCAGGCTCAGTGCGAGCATCACCAGGACGGTCGCCAGCAGCCGGCGGATCACGAACCACACCAGGTCGGGCATCAGTTCGCCCTCCGCAGCCGCACGTCGAACGCGTCCCGGACGCCATCCCCGAGCAGCGTGAACCCCAGTACGGCGAGGAACAGCATCGCGCCGGGGAAGACCAGGAACCACGGGTCGGAGCCGGTGTAGACCCAGGCGATCGAGTCGGAGATCGACCGGCCCAGGCTCGGGGTCGGCGGCGTCACGCCGACGCCGAGGAACGACAGCGCGGCCTCGGTCCCGATCACGCCCGGCACGGCCATCGTCGCGATCACGAGCACCGGGCCGAGCAGGTTCGGCAGCAGCTCGCGGGTGACCACGTGCCAGCCGCCGGAACCGGCCGAGCGGGCCGCCTCGACGAACTCGCGGGTGACCAGCGAGCGCGCCTGGTTGCGGATCAGCCGGGCCAGACCGGCCCAGCCGAACACGCTGAGCACCAGGATCAGCAGCAGCCAGCGCGGGAAGCCGGACGGGACAATGATGCCCAGGGCAATCATGAAGACGAGCTGCGGGAAGCCGAACAGGAAGTCGAGCAGCCGCGACACGACCGCGTCGTACCAGCCGCCGAAGTACGCCGCGCTGATGCCGACCAGCGTGCCGAGCACGGTGGTGATCGCGGTCGCGACGACGGCGATGAACAGCGACGTACGCAGGCCGAGCACGGTGATCGCGAACAGGTCGCGGCCGGTCAGCGGCTCGACGCCGAACCAGTGGTCGCCGCTCAGCCCACCGACCGCGCCGCGCGGGGCGTTGCCGCGCAGGGGGTCGAGCAGACCGATGTTGTACGTGTAGGCGTCCTGCCCCTCGAGCTTGACCAGCAGCGGCGCGGCCGCCGCGATGATGATCAGTACGACGACCAGGACGGCGCCGAGCCGGGCACTGCGGTCCCGGCGGACACGGCGCAGGGCCTGCCGGGTCGGTGAGACGGCCGTGGCGACCGAGGTACTCACGAGCACTCCTGACAACGATGGACTGGAAACCCAGCCGGATGACGGTAGGCCAGAGTCTTCCACCATCCTGCTCCTGTCTTGAATAGTGAGAATGTCTATCCATCTAGTGGATTTTTGCGTCGCCGGGAAGATCGGCGCCGGTGGCGGGGTTGTGGTTGGCAACGACCATGGACCCGGGAGCAGCGATGCGAGCCGTTGTGCACAGCGAGTTGGGGAACGCCGACGTACTGCGAGTGACCGATCTCGAGGTGCCCGCGCCGGGGCCCGGGGAGGTGCGGGTGCGGATCGCGGTCTCGGGGGTGAACCCAACCGACTGGAAGTCGCGCAGCGGGGCGTACGGCGACACGGAGATCCCGCTGTCGGTGCCGAACCAGGACGGCGCCGGGGTGATCGACGCGGTTGGCTCGGACGTGTCTGGGCCGGCTGTGGGTGACCGGGTCTGGGTGACTCTGGCGGCGTACCAGCGACCTGCGAGCGGAACCGCTCAGGAGTACACCGTCGTTCCCGCCTCGCGTGTGTTCCCGCTGCCTGATGGTGCGTCCTTCGACATCGGCGCGAGCGTCGGTGTCCCCGCGATCACCGCGCACCGCGCGCTCACCGTCGCCGAGGACGGCCCGTCCCGCCTGGCGCCCGGCGCGCTCGACGGCCGGACCGTGCTGGTCGCCGGAGGCGCGGGCGCGGTCGGCCACGCGGCCGTGCAGCTCGCCCGCTGGGCCGGCGCGACCGTCATCGCGACGGTGAGCGGCGACGCCAAGGCGGCGTACGCGACGGCCGCCGGTGCGCACCACACGGTCAACTACCGCGACGCCGATGCCGCGGACCAAATCCGCGCGATCGCTCCCGACGGCGTCGACGTGATCGTCGAGGTCGCCGCAGGCAGCAACAGCGACCTCGATCTCGCCGTACTGCGGCCGCGCGGCACGATCGCGATCTACGCCAACGACGGCGGGCAGCCGTTCGCGCTGGACATCCGGCAGAACATGAACCTCAACGCGCGCTACCAGTTCGTCCTGCTCTACTCGGCCGGCTGGGACAAGCTGACCACCGCGGCCCAGGACGTCACCGCGGCGATCGGCGCCGGCGCCCTCCCCGTGGGCGAGGACGCCGGACTGCCGCTGCTCTCGTACTCCCTGGATCAGACCGGCGACGCCCACCGTGCCGTCGAATCAGGTGCCGTGGGCAAGGTTCTGATCCAGGTGGCCGACCTCTAGTCCTGGTCGATCAGCTCCCAGCGCCGCCGCGGCCAGAACTTGACCGCGAGCACCGCAAGCACTGCGCCGACCAGTACTCCCGGCAGCGCCCAGCGCCACCCGGTGAACGCGTTGGTGGATGTGGTGGCAGCAGCCGCCACATCCTCCGCGACAGCGACCTCGGGCGTCGCACCGTCGGTCGCCTTCTCCGAGGTCATCCCCAGCTGAGCCAGCGCCGACAGCAACGCCCCGCTGTCAGCCGCTGGATGCCAGACCGGCTTGTCCGGCAACGTCCCGCCGTTCCGGCTCTCGAACGTCGCCACCCACGGGCCGCCCTCCGCGCCAGTGTAGATCAGATCGAGCCGCCAGACCGACATGTCGTGGATCAACCAGGTCGCCCGCACCACCGGCCCGTGCCCCTCGGCCTTCCAGCCCGGATGGTCCTTGAACGAGGTCCCGATCCCCTGCATGAGCATGGCGTAGTTCGGATCCTGGTAGTCCTCGTCGGCCACAGCTGGGGCGGCCTGCTCTCCCAGCTCGTCACCTGGCAACGCCCCGACCTGCTGAAGGGCCTGGTCCTCCTCGACCCGTCCCACGAGGCCCTGTGGTCCGACTCCCTCACTCCCGAGGAATTCGCCGAGGCCTCCCGCCACCCCACCCCCTCAGACCCCCGCGCCGCCGCCATCCTCCCCGCCGCCCAGGACCTGGCCACCCAAACCGCCGAGACCGCCAACGAGCCCCTCCTGCGCGACGCCTACCTCTCGTACGTCGAGACCGACGCCCAGCTCTTCACCATCCTCGACGAGATCCCGATGATCCTCGACCACCTCCCCGCCATCGCCCACCACCGCGCCTCCGCAACCTGGCCCGACATCCCCATCACCCTCTTCACCGCCATGAAGGGCCGCCCACAAGCCTTCGTCGAACCAGTCCTCGTGGTTCAAGAAGCTTTGGCCGCCGCGGCCAACGCCCACCACACCGTCGTCCCCGACGCCGGGCACTACATCCACGTCGACCGCCCCGACCTGGTGATCCGAGCCGTCCGCGGCACCCGGTAACCCCGTTGCGCCATCGCGCAGCTCTGCGACGATGCCACGGTGCCGAAGACCTTCACCAAGCGTCGTGAGCCGGCCGCGCCGGGCTCGATCCCCGACCGCCTGCAGATGTTCACCCGCGAGGTCCGCTTCTACCGCGAGCTCGGCTCAGCCGTCGGCGTCCGCGTCCCGGCCTGCTTCCTCGCCGAGGAGCACCACGGCGCGACTCACCTCGAGCTCGAAGACCTCTCCGACTGGCGCCTCGGCGCCGACCCCGTTGAAGCGGCGCGGCTGCTCGCCGGCCTGCACAGGCGCTGGGAAGGCCGTGCCTTCACCGAATGGCCGTGGCTGGCTCAGGACGACGTCTCCGACCTTGTCGACACCCTCTTCACCGAAACCTGGACCACCGCGCGCAACAGGCCCGACCTGACGCCGGCCGTCCGCGCCCTGGGCGACGACCTCGTGGGTCAGGTCCCCGCCGCCGAACAACGTGCCGCGTCCGCCGGACCACCCACCCTCGTTCACGGCGACGCCTCGGCGCGCAACATGCGCACGTCGTACGACGGCGAGATCGCCTTCCTCGACTGGGAGGACCGACGGATCGGCTGCTGACCAGCGCCGTTGTCCACAAGGAATTCGATCCACGCGAAAACGGTCCGTACGACGTACTAAGGTCGTGGTCGTGCCTGATCTCGACGAGTCGTTCCTTGCCCTGCCGCGCCACGAGCTGGCCGGTGCCGCCCTGCAACGTGCCAAGGATCTCGGCGCGAGTTTCGCGGAGTTCCGGCTGGAGCGGATCCGGTCGGAGTCGATCTCGCTGCGCGACGGCGCGCTGGAGAACGCGCGCGACGACGAGGACCTCGGGCTGGCCGTGCGCGTCATCCACGACGGGACGTGGGGGTTCGCCGCCGCCGTCGCGCTGACCACCGACAGCGCGGTCGCCGTCGCCGAGCAGGCGGTGAACCTGGCGCAGGTCTCGCGGCCGATCAACACCGAGCCGATCGAGCTGGCCGAGGAGCCGGTGTACGACGACGTCACCTGGGTGTCGTCGTACGAGATCGACCCGTTCAGCGTGCCGCGGGCGGAGAAGGTCGCGCTGCTCGCCGACTACAGCCGCCGGCTGCTCGAGGCCGACGGCGTCACGCACGTCACCGCGCACGTCGCGTCCGTGCACGAGTGCAAGTTCTACGCGAACTCCGAAGGTACGTCGTACACGCAGCAACGCGTCCGGATCGGTCCCTCGATCCAGGCCGTCTCGGTCGACCCCGAGTCGGGCCGCTTCGACACGATGACGACCTGCGCACCCCCGGCCGGTCGCGGCTGGGAGTACATGACCGGCACCGGCTGGGACTGGGACGGCGAGCTCGCCCGGATGCCCGGCTGGCTGGCCGACAAGATGGTTGCCCCGAGCGTCGAACCGGGCCGGTACGACGTGGTCGTCGACCCGACGAACCTCTGGCTGACCATCCACGAGTCGATCGGCCACGCCACCGAGCTCGACCGCGCGCTCGGCTACGAGGCGAACTACGCAGGCACCAGCTTCGCGACCCTCGACCAGCTCGGCACGCTGAAGTACGGCTCGCCGGTCATGCACGTCACCGGCGACCGCACCGCCGAGCACGGCCTGTCGACCGTCGGGTACGACGACGAGGGCGTCGCCGGTCAGCAGTGGGACCTGGTCAAGGACGGCATCCTCGTCGGGTACCAGGTCGACCGCCGGATGGCGAAGGTCAACGAGGACGTGCTCGGCACACCACGCTCCAACGGCTGTGCGTACGCCGACTCCTCCGGGCACATCCCGATCCAGCGGATGGCGAACGTCTCGCTGCAGCCCGCGCCCGACGGCCCCTCGACCGAGGAGCTGATCAGCCGGGTGCAGAACGGGATCTACATCGTCGGCGACAAGTCCTGGTCGATCGACATGCAGCGCTACAACTTCCAGTTCACCGGGCAGCGGTTCTTCAAGATCACCGACGGCAAGCTCGACGGCCAGCTCCGCGACGTCGCGTACCAGGCGACCACCACCGAGTTCTGGGGTTCGATGGAGGCGGTCGGTGGCCCACAGACGTACCTGCTCGGCGGCGCGCTGAACTGCGGCAAGGCGCAGCCGTCCCAGTCCGGCGCGGTGACCCACGGCTGCCCGTCCGCCCTGTTCCGCGACGTCAACATCCTCAACACCACGCAGGAGGCCGGCCGGTGACGACCGCCATTCAGCTCACCCCGCAGGACACCGTCGAGCAGGCCCTCGACCTGGCGGCCGCCGCGGGAGCCGAGGGCTGTGTCGTCCTCGTCGCCGAGACCTCGAGCGCGAACCTGCGCTGGGCGAACAACACCCTGACCACGAACGGCGCGATGCGCGGCAGCAGCGTCACAGTGATCGCGACCGTCGGCGCGGGCGAAGGGACTGCGGTCGGCATCGTCAGCCGCTCGTCGGTGACGTCGGAGTCGCTGCGCGAGATCGTCGAGGCCGCGGTCGCGACCGCCCGCGAGGCCGAACCGGCCGAGGACGCCCGCCCACTCGTCGACGGCACCGTCGGCCCCGGCTGGGACGACGAGGCCGACGAGACGTCGGTCGGCGTGTACGAGAAGTTCGCGCCCGCACTCGGCGAGGTCCTGGCCCGCGCCGGCCGCGAAGGCCGCTGGCTCTACGGCTTCGCCGACCACGAGGTCGTCACCCTGTACGCCGGTTCGTCCGCCGGCCTGCGCCTGCGGCACTCGCTCCCCCGCGGTTTCGTCAGCGCCACCGGCAAGTCCGGCGACCTGTCCCAGTCCGCCTGGGCCGGCGCCGCGACCCGCGACTTCACCGACATCGACCCGCTCTCCCTCGACGCCGAACTGACCCGCCGCCTCGGCTGGGCCCAGCGCACCGTCTCGGTCGACGCCGGCCGCCACCCCACGATCCTCCCGCCCGCCGCGGTGGCCGACCTCACGACGTACCTGTTCTGGACGCTGGACGGCCGAGACGCCGCCGACGGCAACAGCCCATTCTCCAAGCCTGGCGGCGGTTCCCGAGTCGGCGAGACCCTGTCACCGCACCCGGTGAACCTCCGCTCCGACCCGCACCTCCCAGGCCTGGAGACGTTCCCCTTCGCCGTAGCCCGCTCCTCCGGCGGCGCCTCAAGCGTCTTCGACAACGGCCTAACTCTCACCGCGACGGACTGGATCCGCTCCGGCAAACTCGAAAACCTCATGCAAAGCCGCTTCACCGCGTCCTTGGCAGGAACGTCGGCGGCCACCCCCGCCATCGACAACTACATCCTCTCCGTAGACGGCGCCACCGGCTCGGTCGACGACCTCGTCGCCGGCATGGACAACGGCCTCCTCCTCACCTGCCTCTGGTACATCCGAGTCGTAGACCCCCAAACCCTCCTCGTCACCGGCCTCACCCGCGACGGCGTCTACCAGGTCGAGAACGGCGAAGTCACCGCCGCCGTCAACAACTTCCGCTTCAACGAAAGCCCCATCGACCTCCTCACCCGCTTCACCCAAGCCGGCGCCACCGTCCCCTCCTTCTCCCGAGAATGGGGCGACGACTTCTCCCGCACCGCCACCCCACCCCTCCTCATCCCCGACTTCAACATGTCCACCCCCAGCCAGGCGAACTGACCCCAACACGAGCAAGAGGCGCACCGGCCAAGGGGCCGGTGCGCCGAGTGAGGAACTGGCTGGAGTTGAGGACGTACACGGAGCGCTCGCCGGGCGCCCGTCAGAAAACTCAGGCTGGCTTGGCCTGGGTTACTCTCCACAGCTTGCGGCGGCCCTCGTCGTACAGGTCCGCGCCGCCGAGTTCCCACTGGTCGGCGAGGTCGTTGATCAGGGTCGGGTCGAAGAAGCGGGCGGCGAAGCCGTCCTTGGAGTACAGGCCGTCGCCTACCTCGGGGGACTTGGCGTAGCAGGGGTCTTCGGTGGACCAGACCGAGTAGACGAACAGGCCGCCGGGGCGCAGCACGCGGCGGATTTCGTTGAGCAGGGAGCGGAGCTCGGTGCGGGTGAAGGCCATGTTGAGGAGCAGGTTCGCGTAGACGGCGTTGACCGTCGCATCCGCGGGCGGCAAGGGGTCCCGTACGTCGTGCAGCGCCGCGGTCACTCGGTCGTCGAGGCCGTCACGCTGTGCGTCCAGCCGGAGCTGGTGGAGGGCTGACTCGCTGAAGTCGGTCGCGTGCACGCTGAAACCCTGGCGGGCCAGGTACAGCGCGTCGCGGCCGTGGCCGGCGCCGAGTTCGAGGACGTCGTCGATGCCCGCGGCACCGAAGAGTCGCACCGTCCACCGGGCCAGCGCCGACGGCTCCGGCCCGTGCAGGCGCGGCTTGTCGTCGTACGCGCGCTGCCACCTGTCCTGCTGAGCCCTCGCGAGCTCCTGCTCAGTCTTCATGTTGCTCCCCGTGTTCGCCGTGCCGGTCGGGAGGACCAGCAGACCGCTGCAGCCTACGCGACATCTCCCGGCCCGTCTCCCCGCGGCCGTCCTTGCCGACTGCAACGACTCCACCGAAATTTTGTTGCCATTAGCAAGCACCAGCCACCGCCCGCCCACCAGCACAGCGGAACGCGCCACCAGGTCCGGACATACCAACCGGTCCCGCTACGCGCCGTCATCAGACCTGTGAGCCGGTTGGTATCCAACTGAGTCCTCACCGCGCCACACAGACGGCCTCAGCGAGTGAGCCGCTGCCCCACCACGCCGAAACGAACACTCCGGTACGCCGCGCGCCCCCGCCGCGCCCTTCCCATACTGGAGGTGAACCACGATGAAGCCGGGGGGCGAATGGCCAACCGCGATGATCCGGACTCATCCGACGCCGTCGTACTGACGCATGCGCTGAGGGCGCTCCGAATGCGGGCCGGCGTGGTTCTGGCCAGGCTCGAGGACACCAAGAACGAGGACGTCGCCTCCCTCCTCAACCTCCCCGTCGTCCGCGCCCACGCGGAGCGCCAGGAGATCGGCCGGCCCGACGCGGCGCTCCAGATCATTGCCCAGGCCGTGCGCGACACCACGAACGCGACCCACCGGATCGTCGCGGACGCCGTACTGGGTCTCGGTGTGCTCGCCGACGTCTACGCCCAGCACGGCCTCGACGACAAGGTGATCCAGTCGCTGCGTGCGGGCGCCGTCGGCCGTCGCCGCGCGACCCTGCTCGCCAACTGGCGCCGTCTCCACGACGCGATGGGCGAGCCGTCCATCGAGCCGCCGAGCGACCGAACGTTGCGCGGCAGCACCGAACCCGAGGTCCTCCGTCAGCTCGCCCGCCGCCTGATCCAGCCCGGCCCGGTCTCCCCTACCGCCGGCCCGCTGTCCAGTGCGAGCGACCCCGATCCACCTCCGACCGCTCCCGCGGGCCGTGTTCTCGTGGTCGGCGGCGCGGTGATGGACGCGATCTTCCGCACCCGGATGATCCCGCAGCACGAGACCTCCGTCCCCGCGCACGACTTCACCCTCACCCCCGGCGGCAAGGGCGTCACCCAGGCGATCGCCGCAGCGCGCCTCGGCCTGAAGGTGTCGCTCGTCGCCGCGGTCGCCGACGACCCGTTCGGCCACGAGATCGTCCAGCACCTGCGCGCGGAGAACGTGGACACGTCGCTGCTGAAGATCGTCCGTGGAGCCCGTACGCCGATGACCGGCGTCTTCGAGCTCTCGCTCGGCGACAGCATCGCGGCGGTGTGGCGCAACGAGAAGGAGATCAGCCTGACCGTCCGCGACGTCGACCTGCTCGGCCGGCAGATCGCGGAGTGCGACGCGCTGCTGCTCACCTTCGAGGTCCCGCGCGAAACGGTCCAGCGCACCCTGAGCCTGGCGCACTCGAACGAAGCGCACCCGATCATCATCGTCACCCCCGGCCAGCCGCACACCGACGGCCGCATCTCCCGCCCGGCGCTCGCCCAGATCGACTACCTGGTCGCGCACGCCTGGGAGCTGGAGCGCTACCGCCCGACCGACCAGGACCGCTTCGACGCCGACCGCCTCGGCGAGCACTTCCTGGACGCCGGCGTCGGCACCCTCTGCCTGCTCGGCAACGGCGGCGGCCTGATCTACTCCCGCACCGCCCCGACGATCGACCGCCTCCCGACGGTCTCCCGCTCCCCCTTCAAAGAGGTCTCGATCACCCGCGACGCCTTCTGCGCCGCCCTGGCCGCCAAACTCATCGACGACGGCCCCACCCTCACCGCCGCCATCGCCCGCTGGGTCACCGCCGCGATGGCCTGCGCCGCCGAGGACTTCTCCCTGGCCACCACGATGCCCGACCGCGACCGCATCAACCGCAAGCTCCGCGAGGCCCAGAACTTCTGAGCGTAAGACGGGCGCACGCCGCCGCGCGGCTGCCTGGGGACGCCGCCGCTGCCTTTTGGCAACCGGCGCGCCGTTTTGGCAACGCGAACGCCCCCGGGTTGCCAGAAAAGAGGTCTCCGGTCGCCGATTTGGCTATGTCCGGACCTGTGGCCGATGCCAAAGAAAGTGCATTGACACCCATTTGCCATGCGCTTCACTGATAGCAATCAATCGAAGCGGTGAAGGGACCCAATCTAGCGCACACCGCGAAGTTTGCAAGTCCGGAGATCGAAAGTGAGGGGCCGAGATGACCGAGAACAGCGCCCTCGTACTCATCGTGATGCTGACCATCGCTGTCGCTCTGTACAGGTTCTGGAAGCAGATCATCGGGATCCTGGTGATCTCGATCGTGATCGGCTTCGGCTACGGCGTGTACAGCTTCGCCGTCGCGATGACCAACTGACCGACCGCATCACGATCGCCGCGAGCGAGGCCTTCACCGACGATGCTGAATGCCCCGCTTTCCCTGACCAGCAAGGCCTTACGAGCGCCGGCGGACCAGCCGGCGCTCGTTCGGATCGACCGCCTCGGTGCCGCCACGGACCCGGCAGCACCAGATCATCGAGTCGGCGAGCTTGGCCCGGCTCTGCTCGACCGGTACGCCGTACCGGGCGCGCACCTCGGCCAGGCTCTGCGTCCCGTACCGCAGCCGCAATTGGCGCGGGCTGATCGCGACGCCGTCGACGTACAGATAAGGTCGCGGCCGCACCGACAACCAGTGCTGCCAGTTCGCCGCGCGATAACTCGACCCGGTGAATCCGAGATTCCGGTCGACCACCGTGGTGAGCAGGTCCGCCGTGGATTCCATGCGCGACAATTCCTTGCGTACTCCGGCCAGCAGTGTCGAAATGGCATTCTTCGGCGCGACGTCGAACGAGTAGACCCGGGACACGTCCCACATCCGCTCCGCCGGTACGCCGAACTGCCGGCTCAACTGCTTGCCGACCACCGCCCAGTCCATCGGCGACACACTGCACAACGACACCGGCCGCCGGTGGATCGGATCGACCAGCGCGAAGTTCCGCGACCCCGGCCGCGCGCTGCGCAGGTAGTGCAGCGACCCGAAGATCGCGTCGGCGTCCTCGGTCGCGCACTCGACGAACCGCAGCACGCTCAGCGGGTACGCCTCGGTCGGCACCAGCTCGGGAATCCTGGCCTGGTCGGCCCGCAGCCCGACCGCCGCGTTCCGCAGCTCCGCCTCGAGATCGCGCCGCCGGATCCGCCCGCTGTACGCCGCCACGCGGGGCAGCTGCAGCAGCGTCCGTACGCCGAGCGCCCGCGCCTCGACGCCGTGCCGCGCGGCCGCGGCGGCGACCAGGCCGGCGAAGTGCTCGTCACCCACCCGGCACAGCTCGAGCGTGAGTGGGACCCGGGCCGATTCCCGGAGGGCAGGAACTTCTGCCCCGATGGCAAGGGCGCTCATCCGGCCGCCTCCTGTCGTGCACGGTGCCCGAGGGCACGCTGAGAAGGATGGTACCTGGGGCAGCCCGCCCGGAATCGTGGCGAGCTGCGCCCGGCCCTGCGACTAGGACCGGGGGGATCGTCGTTCGGTTCCCTCGTACCGAGGGTGAGTTCAGCCGGCCGCGGTCTTGCTGAGCTCGGCCTTCAGGAGGTCGAGCCGCTTCTGGACCAGGTCGCTGCTCAGCTCGATCGGGTCGAGCCGCGAGATGTGGGCGTTGTAGAAGACGCCGAGACGTTCGAGCAGCTCGTCGTGCGGCCAGCAGAGCACTTCGTAGTTCCGCAGCGTCTCGACCTGGTCGCCGGTGAAGTCGATGACCCAGCGCTGCTCGAACGGACCGTCCACGACCTCGACCCAGCAGTGCGAGGTCAGCACCTGCTCCGATTCATGCGTCACGGTGCCGTAGCAGTAGGAAAGCTGCGACCCGTCGACGCGCTCAAGCAACTGTTCGATCAGCCACGCGGAGGTGACCCCGCACTGCCCGCGCGACGGCCGCGCGTCCTCCGCCGGAGCGTCCAGCGGGCCGCTGTACATCGTGTCCGCGTTCCATGCCTTGAGCAAACGCTTGCGATACTTGCCGAGATCATCGGCCCAGCTGGGCAGCTGCCGGAACGGCTGCAGAAGAGCAAGGGCTCGATCGACCCCGGGGTGCGGCACTGGACGTCCTTTGTGAGCAAGTGGCTGGCACGTCGTTCTCTGCGCAATCGCGACAGCGGCCAGCCCGGTTCTCGGACTGCCCCCAGCAAGAACGCCCCCTGCGTCCGGCATGCGATCGGCGCCGGACGATTACAAGGACATCTTGCCTGTGAATCGGGCGATTGTCGCCCTCTTCCGGCAGCCTGCGTTCGGTCACGCAAGCCACAGGAATAGTAACGATAAGTCACCCGAAACGTCACTGCCTCACCGGTGAAATCGGCGTCGCGTCGTGGAGCGGATTCTTAAGGGTTCCTGTCTTAGGAATCGGAGGCCGGGTGTCCAAGTCAGCGTAGCCGAGGGTCAGGCGGTAGCCGTTCAGCGGGTAGCGGGTGAAGGTTTCGCCCGTGAGCGCCGTGGCGGTGATCCGGTCGGCGAGGTGGGGGTTTTCGTTGGCGTAGCGGTCGAGTTCGCCGCGGACCAGGCCCCAGAGGTCGACAGTCGGGACGAGGCGCGAGAGCGGGTTGAGGACGCCGAGGAAGAGGGCGTCGACCAGATATTGGCGCAGGACGTTCCAGGGCTTTCGGGGCAGGACTCGATCGTGGGAGTCCGGTTCCGCGCCGCGCGCGGGGATGGGGTCGGTGGAGAGGTTGACGTCATCGACGAGGTCCTTGACGACCAGGCGGGACGGGAGGCCGGAGGGGTCGCAGATGATGGCGAGGTTCTCGCCGTGGGGGTTGACGGTGATGCCGTAGTGGTGGAGGAGGTGGAGCAGCGGCCGGAGGATCGTGGAGAGGAGGTGGCTGATCCAGACCTCGGGGGTGGCGCCGGAGCGTTGGATGTACGACGCGACCAGCGGTTCGCCGGCGGAGTCGATGTGAAGGACGGCGGCGAGGGGCCAGGCTGTTTCATCCGAACGAAGGCGGGGATCCAGGGGGTCGCGCCAGATGCAGCCGAGGGTTTCGGTCCACTGGTACGGGATGCCGGGTGCGGCATTGAGTTGCGGGTGCCGGACGGTGACCGAGGCGACCTCGCCGAGGAGCTCAGCGCCCAGCACCTGCAGGGTTTCGTCGCGGTACCAGAGGCCGCGGAGCCACTGGGTCACCATGGGAGCGGCGAGCGTGCAGTGGACGGGGATGCCCCGGTAGACCGAGGTGTTGAGGATCTTCAAGGGCAGCTTGACCTGGTAGCGCAGCGGAGACGAGAGGTTGACCATCGTGCGGATCGACTGCGTCGGCAGGTAGTCGTCCGGTCCCTCCCCCAGGACGACGATCTCGCCGGTGGCCAGTTCACGGGACCACTGGGTGCGGACGACGTGGTCCAGCTGCCAGGGGTGGACCGGGAGCCAGACGTACGAGTCCGGGTCGACCAGCTGATTCCGGAACGCCTCCAGCGCCTCCGGTCCGAGCTCGCGGCCGACCACTGCGTGCTCCGAGAGGTCAGGAGTCCCCCTGAACTCCGCCAGGCCTCGCCGTACCGCCAGCCAGACCAGGCGGAGCGGCGTACGGGCTTCTGGGGTGTAGCGATCGCTGTCGGAGGCTGAGAAGCCCTGGCGGCCCTTGTTGGCGACCAAGATCGGGTGCCCGGTCAGGTGGCCTTCCAGGTGCGTGTGGTGAAGCTCCACGAGCTCAGCCGATTCCACAGCAGTAGAAGCCATCCGTACGTCGGCAGCGAGCGTGCTCGACAGCTCAGCCGTGTAGCCCGCCAGCGTCGGCCCGTCCAACCCCAGTACGCCGGCAGCATCCAGCAGGAACTGCAGCGGGTCGCTGGCCGGTTCGCTCTCGTCGTTGCCGAGGATGCCGGCTGTGGTCCGCTGCACCGAGCCAGGCGTCACCCGGTACGTCGCGAACGGCCCCTCCTCGTACGCGAACGTGTAGGCGACACCACCAAGCTCCAGCCGCCGGTCGACAGGCGTCAGCAGAGCCTCGCTGCAGAACTGGGAGATCAGCTTCGCCAGGAGCTCCGACGAGCAGCGCGTCCAGCTCATGCGGGCTGGGCGAAGCTGGTGAAGGCGGTGGACTTCTGCAGCCGGAAGACCTCGTGCCCGGCGACCGTGTTCAGGATCGTCGCATTGCGCACGGCCCCGATCCCGAGGTCAGGCGCTGCGACGCCATGGCTGTGCAGATCGGCGTTGGACACGAACATCCTCTCCAGGCCGCGGACGCTGTGGTCCCGGTTGATCGCCCACCGACCAGCAGCGTCCCGCTGGACCAGGGACTCGACAGACGGCTGCAGGAACTCCAGCGCTCGATTGCGATACCCAGTAGCGGCGACAACCACGTCACACGTGTGTTGGAAGGTCCGGCCGCTGTCAGCGTGCTCCAGTGTCAGCACAACCCCGTCCGGCCCGTCCACAGCAGCAGTGACCGCCACACCGCACTGCAGCTCAGCAGCGACGTCCTGCGAGTACAGGAGGTCGTGGATCTGGTCCAGCGTCTCCGACGAGATTCCCTTGTAGTGCCGCCACTGCTCCTTCACCAGCCGGTCCCGCACTGGCTCGTCGAGCGAGTGGAAGTAGTCCACGTACGACGGCGTGGTCATCTCCAGCACCAGTTTCGAGTAGTCCAGCGGCGCGAACGACGCCGTACGGGTCAGCCAGCTCACGGCCGGTCCGGCAGAGCGCAGCAAGTCCAGCGTGCACTCAGCACCCGACTGCCCCGACCCCACGACAGCTACCCGTCCAGCGCCCAGCAACTGCTCCCGCCGGTACAGGTAGTCGCCGGAGTGCAGCAGCCGCGTGGCAGGCAGGTCAGCCAAGGCAGCCGGCACAGACGGCTCAGTACCAACGCCCAGCACCAGGTGCCGAGCCACCATGACCTCATCACCGGCAACAACAGTGAAGTTCGACCCGTCCCACTCCACCGACGTCACCTCGCGCCCGAAGTGCAGCGAGTCCAGCTGCGCCGCGCACCAGCGCAGGTAGGACTCGTACTCCCGCCGGGTCGGGTGGAACTGCTCCCGCACGTAGAACTGGTACAGCCGATCGTTGTCCCCCAGGTACGACAGGAACGACAGCCGGTGCGCCGGCTCGACCAGGCTGACCAGGTCGGCCAGGAACGAGACCTGCAGCATCGCGTCGTCGAACATCAGCCCGCGGTGCCAGGTGAACTCCGGCCGGCTGTCCAGTACGGCGACCCGCAGGTCGAGCCCGTCGGCCAGCGCGGCCAGGCCTAAGTTGAACGGCCCGGCGCCGATCGCGATCACGTCGTAGCTCATCTATTCCTCCACAGTCCTGGTGCGGACCATCAGTAGTGCGGTCTTCTCGGGCAGCTGTAGCTCCCCGGACGGCTCGAACCCGGCTGCGGCGAACGCCCGCAGCGAGGGGGTGTTGCGGACATCCGGCTCAGCCACGACCCGCGAGCAGCGGGGATCGGCCCGCAGCACCGCGTCGGCGAGCGCACGCAGCAGGCGCCGCCCGATCCCCCGGCCGACCTGGGCGACGTCGCCGATGGCGACGTGCAGCCCCCAGTCGTGCTCGCGCCAGGCGTAGTACTCGGCGAGCCGGTCGTGCCGGACGCGGTACAGCTCGACGTACGCGAACGCAGCACCCTGAAGCGCGACCAGGCAGGGCACCGAGTGCTCCCCCGCCGCCTGCTCGTCCAGCACCTGGGCCCAGCGCTCCACGGACCAGTCCGACTCCCACCACGGCAAGATGTGCGGCTGCGCCATCCACAAGGCAATGAGGGCCGCGTCGGACGCCGCAGCGGGGCGGAGGTCGAAGCCGTCGTCGAGGTGCAGCACCGGCGCGACCTCGCACCTCATCGAGCCGCGCCCAGCCGCAGGGGGTTCGGGATCTCCAGGTAGACCGACTGGTTGTCGAGCGGCGCGACCACCTCGTCGATGCCCTTCAACCGGGTCAGCATGTTCGCCTTGCAGGGCAGCTGGTCGGCGCTGAGCCAGCGCTGGGCCAGCCGGTCGCCGTCAGGCCCTGCAGCCTTCAGCGACGGCAGCGCCTCCGACAGCCGATCCCGTACGACGTCCAGCAGCGCCCGCTCGTCCGCTACTCCGTCAACGCCCAGTGCGCCCACTACGGCGAGCGCCTGGTTGTGCAGCAGGTAGTAGGTCAGCCGGTCGTCCACGATCGCGTCCTCGACCACAGCCAGCGTGGAGTCGCTCTCACCGGTCACCGCGAGCAGTCCCTCCAGGTACGACGACGCCAGGTAGTACCCCTGGTTGTCGCGGTACGCGCCACCGATGACCCGGCCGGCGTCGTCCAGCCGGACCAGTGTGTTCTGCTGGTGCGCCTCCAGGCCGATACCGGTCTCGGCGTACAGGCAGAGCATCGGGACGAGCACCTGGTCGACGTACGACGCCACCCACGCGCCCGGGTCCTCCACTACGCCGGGGAGCGCGCCGAGCCGGCTACCGCCACCCAAGCGCGGCGCGACGAGCCCGGCGAGACAGGCGTAGCTGTCGACGTCAGCAGGTACCTCGCGGACCGCTACGTCGAGCCCGGTGAGCGTCGGCCTGCCCTCGTCGAGTGCCACCCACGCTGGGTCGCGCACGATCGAGAAGCCGGGGTGCTGCGTCGCCGTACCGGCGTTGTACGCCGCGTCGAGCAGGCGGTTGATCTCCAGGCCGCGGCGCAGCTCTGTCGGCGTCGACTCGCGGCGGGAGTTGGTGATCCGCAGCCCGAGCGACAGCTTCAGCATCACCGGCAGGTCGGGGTGGTAGACCGTGCGGAGGCTGGAGGTCGGGTACCACTGCGCACCGAGCGGTCCGAGCGGCCGGACTCGGCCGGCGCGGATCAGCTCGGCTACGCGCGGGCGCTGCGCGACAGAAGCTGCCTGCCACGGGTGCGCCGGCACCAGCGCGCTACCTGCGGCCGGCGTCGTACCGGCCAGTGCTGCCATCAGCTGCAGGGCATCCAGTCCCTGGAGCGACGGCGCACCGGCCACCTGGTCCGAGGAGACCAGCTCCTGGTCGACCTCGAACCAGTGCACAGCGAAGCGGCCGCCGAGCTCAGGCGAGTACGCCGCCAGGTCGGCGCCGCTCAGTCCGTCGCGGCTCTTGGGAGCGGGGTGCAGCTGGTGGCCCACGAGCAGGGCCTGCTCGTGGGCGAGGAAGCGGCCGGGATCGGGCGCCGCGGGCCCGGCGAAGAAGGTTGCGACGTTGCGGACGGACTCGGCTGTACGCGCCGCCAAGTCGTCCACCTCGGAGGGGTCAGCATCAACAGCCAGCAGCCGCACCAACTGCTCCGGCAACGGCGCCTCTCCATTGACCGCCACATCCGCGAACAGATGAAGTCCAGTCGGAGAGGCGTGCAGCACCTGCGCGGTGACCTCGGCATCACCAACCGGGAAGCTGAGCGGGCCAGGAGCAACCTCTACCCCAGCCTCCCGCGTGTAGCACCGCAGGATCGCGTTCAGATGGGCGTCCACTGCCGCTTGCGTCGTGGGGGTCACGCTGCTCCTTCGCCGCCGGCCGACCGGACTTCGTGGCCGGTGGCCACGACCAGGTCGAGCAGTTCCTCGATGTCCGACGCGGTGGCGTTCGGGTTCAGCAGCGTCAACTTCAACGCGACCGCCGCCGGGCGGTCGCCACCGCCGGGGATCCTGGTCCGGCCGATCAGCACCCGTCCCGACGTCAGCAACCGGCGCCGGACCTCACCCTGGAGCGCGTCCACGCCGGCCGCGTCCAGCCCCCGCCCGGCGACCCGGAACAACACCGTGGTCAGGGTCACCGGCGCCAGCAGCTCGAGGTTGCTGTCGGCAACGACCCTGGCCGCGGCGGCGTGCGCGAGCTCGTGGCAGGTGTCGAGCATCTTGCCCAGTCCGGCCCGGCCGTAAGCGGTCAAAGTCGTGGCGACTTTCACAGCGTCGGGGCGGCGCGTGGTCTGTAAACTTCGCCCGAGCAGGCCGTCCAGCCCGGAGTCGATGTCGTCGGCCGGGTTGAGGTAGTCGACCGAGCGGCCGAGCGCGGAGAAGCGATCCCGGTCCGCGACCAGCAGCATGCTCGTCGCCGCGGGCTGCCAGCCGATCTTGTGCAGGTCGAGCGTCACCGAGTCCGCCGCCGGCAGCTCCGCGAGCAGCGGCGCCAGCCGGTCCGAGAACAACGCCCCGAACCCGTACGCCGCGTCCGCGTGCACCCAGGCGCCGTACGGGCGGGCCAGCTCAGCGATCCCCTCGATCGGGTCGATCGTGCCGTAGTCCGTCGTACCGGCCGTGGCGACAACGGCGATCGGAGTCCGACCGGGCACGGCCAGCTCGTCAGCCAGTACGTCGAGGCGCAAGCGGAAGTCACCGTCGGTCGGGATCGCGATCACCGCGTCCTCCCCCAGCCCGAGCGCGGCGCAGGCCCGCTGGATCGAGAAGTGCGCCAGCTCGGAGCACAGCACGACCGGCCGCCGCATCCCGTACACGCCGTCCCGCCGTACGTCGAGACCTGCTGCCGCGGCCGCGTTGTCGCGCGCGATCAGCATCGCGAGCAGGTTGGAGATCGACCCGCCCGGCGTCAGTACGCCGTCAGCCGCCGGACCGAAACCGGCCATCGCCGCCAGCGCCCGCACCACCCACTGCTCGATCGCCAGCGTCGCCGGACCGGAGTCGTAGGTGTCCATCGAGGCGTTGCTCGCCGACGCGAGCCGGTCGGCGTCGACCGCGACCTGCAGCACCGGCGGCTGCAGGTGCGCCGCGGCGTGCGGATGGCTGAGGTCGATGCCGTCGCGGTCGAGCAGACCGGCGATCAGGTCCAGCGCCGCCGACTCACCGACACCGGTCGACGGCACCCGCGGCTCACCGAGGACCGCGCCGGTCCGCCGTAACACGTCCGCCGGCCGACCGGCCGGCAACGGCCCGCGGTCCCGATCCACTACCGTGGAAGCCAACGGCCACTTCGACACGGGCAGCTCGACCGGCGACGGCGCGAGGCCCACTTGCTGCAACATCCAGCGACTCCAGGAAAAGTTGTTGAGTAAGGCAACCCTTACTTAGGTAGCCCTAACCTACTTCTCCTGCAGGTGATGTCAATTCACCGCCCGTACGGCGCGCGGGTCAGGACGAAGGTAGCGATGTTGAGCTCGTCGACGCCACCGTCAGCGCCGCGCACGACCCGCAGTTTCTCGCCCGCGAAGTAGCCGTCGCGTCCCTGGTACAGATCGGCACCGAGCGGCGAGAACCGGCAGGTGAGAGCCCCCGTCAGTTGGAGGATGCACCCGCTCACCGACATCGTCACCGGTGTGTTGCCCCAGTACCAGTGGCCGAGCAGCTCCTCGCCCTGCGGCAGCTCCGGCTCCGGCACCCACTCCGGCGGCAGCCACGGCTCGTGCGTCACCAGCGTGCGCATCAGGTCGAGCGGCACCGACGAGCACTTCCCGTACGTCGCGTTCGCGAGCGCGACCGCGCCCATCCGCCGCGCACGATCGACGAACAGCCCTGCGACGAACCCCGGCATCGACCCGGTGTGGCCGACGAACAAGAACGGATCGTCGGCCTGCAACCGCAGCCCCAACCCGTACGCCGCGTTCAGCGCCTCGCGCGGATCGGCCGACGCCGGCGTCGCCATCTCCTCGACGCTCTCCCGCCGCAGCACCTCGGGCACCGGGTCGATCCAGAAGTTCGCGTACGCCGCCAGGTCCTCGATCGTGCTCCACAGCTGCCCGGCCGGCGCCATCGCGCCCGCGTCGTACGCCGGCTCCGGCGCCAGCCGCCCGCTGAACGGGTGCACCGAGAAGCCTTCAGCCGCCGGAGCTTCCGGGAAGTACGTCGTCCGGCGCATCCCCAGCGGCAGCAGGATCCGCTCGCGTACTAGGTCGAACCAGGACTCGCCGCGCAGCCGCGCGACGATCTCGCCGAGCAGCCCGTAGCCGAGGTTGGAGTAGTGGTAGCGCTGGTCCGGCGCACCGGCCGCCTGCGACTCGTCCATCGCCGCGGCCAGCGCCTCGAACGAGACGCCCGGATTGCGCTCCCACCACGGCCCCTCAGGCTCGGCGTTCATACCGCCGGAGTGCGACAGCAGGTGCCGCAGCGTTCGGTCGCCGAACGCGATCCCCGGCAGATGCTTGCCCACGGCATCGTTCAGCGCGAGCAGCCCGTCGTCGCGGCACTGCAGCACCAGGATCGCGGTCAGCGTCTTGGTGATCGAGCCGATCCGGTACTGCCGCTCCGGACCGGGCAGTTCACCGCCGGCCCCGGCGAACTGCCCGCGCGACCCGGTCCACACCAGCGCCCCGTCGCGCACCACGCCCGCGGTGATCGACGGCAGCTTCCACTCACTCTGGGCCGCCGCCACCTCGGCGTACAGGGCGGCGGCGGTCTCAGGGCGAACGGTCACTCAAAGGCCTCCGGGGAAGGGCACGAGCAGATCAGGTTGCGGTCGCCGTACGCGCCGTCGATGCGGCGCACCGGCGGCCAGTACTTCGTGGTCCGGTCGACCGACTGCGGGAAGGCGGCCTCCTCGCGGGTGTAGGCGTGCTCCCACTTGTCGTTGATCACCGCGGACGCCGTGTGCGGCGCGTTGACCAGCGGGTTGTCGTCGGCCGGCCACTCCCCCGCCGCGACCCGGTCGACCTCGTGCTTGATCGCGATCATCGCGTCGATGAAGCGGTCCAGCTCGCCCAGGTCCTCGGACTCGGTCGGCTCGACCATCAGCGTGCCCGGCACCGGGAACGACATCGTCGGCGCGTGGAAGCCGTAGTCGATCAGCCGCTTCGCGACGTCGTCGACGGTGACACCGGTCTCCTTGGTCATCGGCCGCAGGTCCAGGATGCACTCGTGCGCGACCAGGCCGTTCTCGCCGGTGTAGAGCACCGGGAACGCGTTCTCGAGGCGCTTGGCGACGTAGTTCGCGGTGAGCACCGCGGCCTTGGTCGCCGACGTCAGGCCCTCGGCGCCCATCATCCGGATGTAGGCCCAGGAGATCGCCAGCACGCCGGCCGAGCCGAACGGCGCCGCCGAGATCGGGCCGACACCGGACTCCGGACCGGCCTGGTCGAGCAGCGGGTGGTTCGGCAGGTACGGCGCCAGGTGCGCCGCGACCGCGACCGGACCGACGCCCGGGCCGCCACCGCCGTGCGGGATGCAGAAGGTCTTGTGCAGGTTCAGGTGCGAGACGTCGCCGCCGAACTCGCCGGGCTTGGCCAGGCCGAGCAGGGCGTTCAGGTTCGCGCCGTCGACGTACACCTGGCCGCCGTTGTCGTGGACGATCCGGCAGACCTCGGTGACGCTCTCCTCGTACACGCCGTGCGTGGACGGGTAGGTGATCATGATCGCGGCCAGCTTGTCGGCGTGCTCAGAAGCCTTGCTGCGCAGGTCTTCCAGGTCGATGGTGCCGTCGTCGTTGCCCTTGACAACCACGACCTTCATCCCGGCCATCACCGCGGAGGCCGCGTTGGTGCCGTGCGCGCTGGACGGGATGAGGCAGACGTTGCGGTCCTCGTTGCCCTGGGCCCGGTGGTAGCCGCGGATCGCCAGCAGGCCGGCCAGCTCGCCCTGCGACCCGGCGTTCGGCTGGATCGAGACCTTCGCGTACCCGGTGACCTCGGCCAGCCAGCGCTCGAGCTGACCGATCAGCGTCACGTACCCGGCGGCGTCCTCGATCGGCGCGAACGGGTGCAGGTCGGCGAACTCGGGCCAGGTGACCGCTTCCATCTCGGTGGTCGCGTTCAGCTTCATCGTGCAGGAGCCGAGCGGGATCATGCCGCGGTCGAGCGCGTAGTCGTAGTCCGACAGCTTGCGCAGGTAGCGCAGCATCGCGGTCTCGGACCGGTGCGTGTTGAAGACCGGGTGGGTCAGGTAGTCCGACGTCCGGGCCACGGCCTCGGACAGGTTCCCGCCACCGAGCGTCGCGTCGTACCGGACGCCGAACGAACGGCAGACCCGCCCGAGCGCGGCGGCGTCGGTCTTCTCGTCGCAGGAGATCCCGACGTGGTCGGCGTCGACCAGGCGCAGCCAGATCCCGTTCTGCCGGGCGGTGTCGACGACGTCGGCGGCGCGACCGGGGACGCGGGCCAGGACGGTGTCGAAGAACTGGTCGTGCACGACCTCGACGCCACCGGCGCGCAGCGACGCAGCCAGGCTGTCGGCGTTCGCGTGGACGCGCTCGGCGATCGCCTTCAGGCCGTCCGGGCCGTGGTAGACGGCGTACATGGACGCGACGACGGCGAGCAGGACCTGCGCCGTACAGATGTTGGACGTCGCCTTCTCGCGACGGATGTGCTGCTCACGGGTCTGCAGAGCCAGCCGGTACGCCGGTGCGCCATCCGCGTCGACGGAGACGCCGACGAGGCGACCGGGCAACGACCGCTCGAGACCGGCCCGGACCGACATGAAGCCGGCGTGCGGACCGCCGTAGAACAAGGGAACTCCGAAGCGCTGCGAGGACCCGACGACGATGTCGGCACCGGCCTCACCCGGTGCCTCCAGCAACGTCAGCGCGAGCAGGTCGGAGGCGACGGCAACGAGCGTCTCGCGCTCGTGGGCCGCGGTGACCAACGGCTTCAGGTCGCGGACGACGCCGCCGGAGCCCGGGTACTGGACCAGGAAGCCGAAGAAGTCGCCCTCGGGCAGACCGTCGGTGGTGTCGGCGACGACGACCTCGATCCCGAGCGCCTCGGCGCGGGTCTCGACGACCGCGATCGTCTGCGCGAAGCAGTCGGCGTCGACCAGGAAGCGGTTGCTCTTGGACTTGCGGTTCGACCGGTGCGCCAGCGTCATCGCCTCGGCGGCCGCGGTGCCCTCGTCGAGCAGCGACGCGTTCGCGGTCGGCAGGCCGGTCAGGTCCGACACGACGGTCTGGAAGTTCAGCAGCGCCTCCAGCCGGCCCTGCGAGATCTCCGGCTGGTACGGCGTGTACGCCGTGTACCAGGCCGGGTTCTCGACCAGGCGGCGGACGATCACCGACGGGGTGAAGGTGCCGTAGTAGCCCTGGCCGATCATCGAGGTGGCGACGTTGTTGCGGCCGGCCAGCCGCCGGAGCTCGGTCAGCGCGTCGACCTCCGAGGCCGGCTCGGGCAGCCGGAGCGGCTCGGCCGAGCGGATCGAGGCCGGGACCGCGGCGTCGACCAGCGCGTCGACGTCGGCGTACCCGAGGGTCTGCACCATCCGGGCCACCTCGTCGGCCCGCGGACCGATGTGGCGGTCGGCGAAGGTTGCTGAGATTTCAGTCATCAAGAGGCTCCGTTGCTGGCTGTCGCTTCCGGTGGCCTCCCCCTCTGTCACGCACGGCAGCACGCTTCAGAGTCGCCTGACGCACCCGGTCCATGGGCCTGAGAGGTTCCGGGGAGGAATTGCCCCTTCGGCGCCCGTCGTACGGGTCTCTCCCGAGTGCGGTGAACAGCTAGAGAGCAGCGTACCTCAGCCGGTCATCCGGGCGCGGCGACGGGCAGCGAGCTCGTCGTTCGCGTGCGGGCCGGACTCCTCGTCGTGGCCGTCGGCACGCTCGGTCGGCAGCTCCGACAGCGAGCCCTCGACCTCCCGCCAGACGCCACCGAGCGCGATCCCGAAGACCCCCTGGCCGCCGGCCAGCAGGTCGATCACCTCGTCCGGCGAGGTGCACATGTAGACCGAGGCGCCGTCGCTCATCAGCGTGATCTGGGTCAGGTCGTCGATCCCGCGCTTGCTCAGGTGGGCGATCGCGGTCCGGATCTGCTGCAGCGAGATGCCGGCGTCGAGCAGGCGCTTGATCACCTTGAGCAGCAGCACGTCGCGGAAACCGTACAGCCGCTGGGTGCCGGAGCCGGTGGCCGGGCGGACCGACGGCGAGACCAGGCCGGTACGGGCCCAGTAGTCGAGCTGACGGTACGTGATCCCCGCGGCGGCGCAGGCGGTCGGGCCACGGAAGCCGACATCCTCCGGCATCGGGCGCAGGTCGTCGTCGAAGAGCAGGCCCTGAACCCCCGCTGCGGCGGCCGCGTCGGCGCGTGCTTCGGACGCCTGCTGCGCCGTCAGATCAGTGTCGCCGGTGCGTGTCACGCCTGAGCCTCCCTGGGTACCGACTGGAACGGACTACATCCGTGGAGTTACAACTCCTCACAACTCCTTCAAGGTAAGCCGCCGACTTGACCCGGTCAACGACAACCGCTCCGAGCCGAAAGCGTGTCGCGACTCCGGGCCGAATTGTTACCAACCCGGCCTTGTACCAGAGACACCAAATTTGCGGGTCCCGTGCGGCCTCGGGAGCCGCCTCAGGACTTGTCGAAGTCCTCCGGGGAGACCTGGTCGAGGAACTCGCGGAAGCGCTCCACTTCCTCTTCCTCCTCCACCTCGTCGGCCTCGTCGTTCTCACTCTCCGGAACCGGTACGCCGGCCTCGGCGAGGATCTCCTCGCTGCAGAACACCGGCGTCCCGGTGCGCAGCGCGAGCGCGATCGAGTCCGACGGGCGGGCCGAGATCTCGGTCTTGTCGTCGAAGACCAGGATCGCCTCGAACACCCCGTCGGTCAGGTTCACGATCCGGACCTGGGTCAGGGTGTGACCCAGGACACGGATCACCTCGGCGAAGATGTCGTGGGTGAGCGGCCGCGGCGGCTCCATCCCCTGCTGCGCGAACGCGATCGCGCTGGCCTCGGCCGCACCGATCCAGATCGGCAGGTACCGCTCACCGCCGACCTCCCGGAGCAGCACGATCGGCTGACTCGAGGGCATCTCGACCCGGACTCCGATTACGTCGACTTCGCGCACACCCTCAGCCTACTCCGCGACGCCGACACAAGCTGGCCGACGTACGGTCAACGGCTGAGCCGCGACCTGACGAGTGCGGCGTGCAGTCGTACGGCGAGGGCTGCCAGCTCCTGGGTCTTGTCATCGCGGCGAGGCCCGGCGACCTGTTCGATCAGCCCGACCTCGCGGTCGGCCGCCGTCCGGAACGGGCGCAGGTGCCGCGGCTCCACGCCGTACCGGCCGAACTCGGCGGCGGCCTTCGCGACCAGGATCGCGTCGCCGTCGTAGTGGTTGCCGCGAGCCACCACCAGCTGATGGCTCTCCAGCTGCTCCAGCAACTCAACCGAGATCCCCGCGGCCACCCGCAGCTCCTCGCGCGTCAGCTTCAACTCGGTGCGGTCGGCACCGAAGTCCTCCGCCACCGGCAACCCGGCCGGCTCGACCGCCGCCGGCGCCGCCGGGCGCCCACCGGGTGTCGGCCGCAACCCGCGGTCCATCGCGCCGAGGTGTTCCTTGATCACCTTCAGCGGCAGGTACTGGTCGCGCTGCGCGGTCAGGACGTAGCGCAGCCGCTCGATGTCGGCCGCGCTGAACTTGCGGTACCCGGACGCGGTCCGGGCCGGCGTCACCAGTCCCTCGGCCTCGAGGAAGCGGAGCTTGGAGATGGTGACGTCGGCGAACTCGGCCTGCAGGACCTGCAGCACCGCTCCGATGCTGCTTCCTCCGGCGTCAGCCTCAGGCCTGGCCACTGGCGTAGTAGACGAGCCGGTACTTGCCGATCTGGACCTCGTCACCGTTGTTCAGCGCGACCTCGTCGATCCGGTCGCGGTTCACGTAGGTGCCGTTCAGGCTGCCGACGTCGCGGACCTTGACCCCGGCCGGGTCGCGGCGGAACTCCGCGTGCCGGCGCGAGACGGTGACGTCGTCGAGGAAGATGTCGCTGTCGGGGTGCCGGCCGGCGGTGACCACGTCGACGTCGAGCAGGAACCGGCTGCCCGCGTTCGGGCCGCGCTGGACGATCAGCAGCGCCGACCCGGCCGGCAGCGCGCCGACGGCGGCCTCGTCCTCGGCGGTCAGTCCCTCACCGGCCAGCTCGATCCGCTCGGTGTCGGGCTCGGCGCTGATCGGGGTCAGCATCGCGGTGTCGGTGACGCCGGGGGCGGGCACCGGACGGTCCGCGCCAGGGAGCATCGTTCCGCACTGCGAGCAGAACCTGCTGCCCTCGGAGTTCTCGTGCCCGCACTGGTTGCAGAACGGCATGCTGTGATCCTCCCGATCGCCGGCGGTCCGGCGACGTTGTCGTAGATCCCCGTGATGACTGTCGTGGTGCAAGTGTGGACTGCGCCCTCAACCCTCGACCGGCGGTTGAGGCCGCAAACCTATCAGTCCGTAGCGCCTAGCTCGGGTCGAGCTGGCCCTTGTAGGTGTCGGCGTCCATCAGGGCCGCCACCTCCTCGTCGTCGTCGACGCGGATGTCGAGCAGCCAGCCCTCGCCGTACGGGTCGGTGTTGACCAGGTCGGGCTGGTCGGCCAGCGCCTCGTTGACGGCGGTGACGGTGCCGTTGACCGGGGCGAACAGGTCGCTGACCGACTTGGTCGACTCCAGCTCGCCGCAGGCGTCACCGGCCCGTACGACGGCCCCGACCTCGGGCAGCTGGACGTAGACGATGTCACCGAGCGCGTCCTGGGCGAAGTCGGTGATACCGACCCGCACCGGGCCTTCCTCGCCGGCCTTCACCCACTCGTGCTCGGCCGTGTACTTCAGGTCTTCGGGGTACACCTCGGGTCCTCTTTCGCTCAGGATCTACTTGGTCGGGCTGGGGGCCGGGCGAGCGTAGCGATGCTCCTCCGGCGCGTGCAAGGCGCTGACGGTCAGCTGCCGCAGCTCGGTCACCTCGGCGGTGCCACCGATCTGCGGACCGGTCACCTCGCTGACCAGGCCGCCGGGGAAGTTGGCCGCCTCGGCCAGGTTGTGCGACTCGCCGATCGCCTCGATCACGTACGGCGAAACCAGCTTCTCGCCGTCCACCCGGACACCGGGCGCGTCGTCGGTCAGGTCGGTGCTGGCCACCACCCGGACCTGGCCGTTGATCTGGATCGCCTCGGCGCCGGCGTCGCGCAGCTCCTCGATCGCGTCCAGCAGGTTGCCGGACGTCATCTTGCCGTCGGGGTCGTTCAGCGTGATCCGGACGCCCGGTCCCTGCGCGGGCAGCGTCCCGGCCAGGATGCTGAGCGTGCGGACCTGCTGCTCGGCCTGCTCGCGCGCGGTCTGGGCCTTGTCGGCGCTGGAGGACAGCGTGTTCTTGCGCTCCTCCAGCTCGGTGATCTCGCTCTCCAGCCGGCGGTTGTTCTGGTTCAGGCCGTCGAGGATCGCGATCAGGTCCTCGCGGCGGGCGTTCTGGTAGCCGTCGTCGGCGCGGTTCACGCGGACCTGGACGACCGCCGTGCAGGCCACCAGCGCCAGTACGACGGCCACGATCGCCTGGCCGCGGGACGGCTTGAAGCCGGCCTTCAGCCGGCGCAGCGCCAGGTTCGGGCCCTTGGCCCGGGGCTGCGGCATCGGCGTCGGGGCGACCGGGTGCGCCGGCTCGGCCGGCGTACCGCCGGTGTCCCTGGCTGCTTCCCCGGGCTCCGGAGCCGAGGCGCGGTGGTGGGCCTCGCCGCGGTGCTGCGGCGGGCGCTTCGGCTCCTCGGGCGGTCGCTGGTCGTCGCTCATCGTCAGGCCCGGAAGACGTGCCGGCGGATCGCGGCCATGTTGGTGAAGATCCGGATGCCGAGCACGACCACGACGCCGGTGGACAGCTGCGAGCCGACGCCGAGCTGGTCACCGAGGTACACGATCAGGGCCGCGATCAGCACGTTGGACACGAACGAGACGACGAACACCTTGTCGTCGAAGATGCCGTCCAGGAACGCGCGCAGCGCGCCGAAGACCGCGTCCAGCGCGGCGACGACGGCGATCGGCAGGTACGGCTGGGCCCAGTCGGGCACGTCGGGGGCGACCAGCAGGCCGATCACGACGCCGATCACCAGGCCGAGCACGGCGATCATTTCGGTCCCACCTTCGCGTACCGCAGCGCGATGGTGGCATCGGCTGGCACCAGCAAGGAGTCCTCCGTCGTGGTCGTCATCCGGACATCGAAGTTGCTCACCAGGTACTGCACCCACTGGCCGCCGGAGCTCTGCGCGAACCGGGCCGGCAGCGTGTTGGTGTCGCCGATCGCGAGCACCGTGTACGGCGGGTTGAGCGAGCTGTAGTCGACGGTGATCGCGCTGCCGGCGCCGCGGATCGCGGTCAGGCTGGTCAGCCGGTGGCCGTTCACCGCGATCGCCTCGGCGCCTGCGGTCCACAGCCCGTTGACCAGCTGCTGGAGGTCGACGTCGAGCAGCCGGCCCTCCTTGTCGTCGGCATTCTTGGCGTCGTCGACGACCACCTTGAGGCCGGGCCCGGTGACCGCGATCGAGCCGACCTGCAGCTCCAGGTCGTCGACCTTCTTCTGCAGCGCCGCGTCGGCCTCGCTCAGCGCGCCGGCCTGCAGCCCGCGCACCTCACCGGCCAGCGCGGTCTGCCGGTTGCGCAGGTCGTTCAGCCGGGTGTCGGCCTGCTCGACGCGCTCGACCAGCTCGTTGCGCTGCTTCTCGGCGGCCGGGGCGCTGCGGTAGTTCTGCGACGCGGCGATCGCCAGCAGGAAACCCAGGACGACGAACGCGACCACGAGCATGATCCGGTGCCGGGCCTTCTTCGGCCCGCCGGACAGCGGGCGCGCCCGTGCGCTGATCGCGTACCCCTCGTCGAGCGGGTGCGCCATCAGGTTGTTCAGCAGCGACATGGACGCGTCCACGCGCCGCTGCCCGGGCGGAGCTTGCTGAGTCACGATCTCCCCGGCTGCCCGCTGATCGGTTTGACGGTCTGGACCAGGTGCCGCAGCTGGACGAAGTACAGGGCCCCGGCCCAGTAGTACAGCGCCGTGCCCCAGATCGCGAACGCCCAGCCGAAGACGCGGGCCAGCAGGTTGAGCGTGCTGTCGCCGTCACCGAGCAGCAGCAGCGGGAAGGCGTAGAGCAGGCAGAAGGTCGCCGACTTGCCCAGGAAGTGCACCGGCAGCGCGTTGAAGCCGCGACGGTGCAGGGCCGGCAGCGTGAAGGTCAGCAGCAGGTCGCGCAGCGGCAGCGCGATCGCCAGCCACCACGGGATGATGTCGCGCAGCGCCAGGCCGAGCACGGTGGCGAAGATGTAGAGCCGGTCGGCGACCGGGTCGAGCATCTGGCCGAGCCGGGTGGTCTGGTTCATCCGGCGGGCGATCTGGCCGTCGGCCCAGTCGGTGAAGCCGGAGATGGCGAGCACCAGCAGCGCCCAGCCGTCCTCCTCCGGCCCGAGGATCAGCCACAGGAACAACGGCACCCCGAGCAACCGCACGAAGCTCAGTGCGTTCGGGATCGTCAGTACCCGGTCGGAGACCTCCACGTCCGGCACGCGACCCTCCCCCTTTGTCCTGTCAGCCCACCACTTCCGCCGGTAACTCTACTGGGGCAGGCGACCAGGTTTCGCTCGGGCCACACCGGGGAAGCCCTGAGATGCCCCTGACTGTGGAACGCGCCCGAACCGGTTCGGCTACGCGCGTCACCGACCGGTGACCTGATCGAGACCGGAGGGTGACTGCTTCGGCTCCTACTCTGTGGTGATGAAGTTCCTGATCCTGATCTACGGAAACCCCGAAGGCCGTGAACTGTGGAACCAGCTGTCGGAGGAGCAGCGGCGGGAGTCGATGGCTGGGTACGGCGAGCTCGAGGAGGCGCTGACCGCTCGCGGTGAGCTGCTGGCCAGCGAGTCGCTCGACGATCCGGGCCTGACCAAGCAGGTGCGGGTGCGGGAGGGGCGGGCGGTCACCACCGACGGGCCGTTCGCGGAGATCAAGGAGCAGCTGGCGGGCTTCTACCTGGTCGACTGCGCGTCGCTCGAGCGGGCCACCGAGATCGTCGCCCGGATTCCCGAGGCCGAGCACAGCATCGTCGAGATCCGCCCGGTCCGGGATCTGAGCGCACTGCAGTGAGTGCTGGTACGCCGGATCTCGAGGGCCTGCTCCGGGAGTTGGCCCCGCGGATCGTCGGGCCGCTCGTCCGGCGGTACGGCGGGTTCGACCTGTGCGAGGACGCCGCCCAGGAGGCGTTGCTGGCTGCTGCTCAGCAGTGGCCGCGCGACGGCGTACCCGATCAGCCGCTGAACTGGCTGATCACCGTCGCGTCCCGGCGCCGGATCGAGCTGCTGCGCAGTGAGAACGCCCGCCGGCAACGCGAGGACGCGGTCGCCGCCGCGGATGTGCCCGAGGTCTCGGCCCCCGAGACCGACGACTCGCTCACGCTGCTCTTCCTCTGCTGCCACCCCGCGCTCACTCCCCCGTCGCAGATCGCGCTCACCCTGCGCGCCGTCGGCGGCCTCACCACGGCCGAGATCGCCCGCGCCTTCCTGGTGCCCGAGGCAACCATCGGCCAGCGGATCAGCCGGGCCAAGGCGACCATCAAGTCCGGCGGCGCCACCTTCCGGATGCCGGCCGCCGAGGAGCTCGGCGAGCGCCTGGCCGCCGTACTGCACGTGCTCTACCTGATCTTCAACGAGGGCTACACCGCCAGCTCCGGCGAGACCCTGCACCGCGTCGAGCTGAGCACCGAGGCGATCCGCCTGACCCGCCAGCTGCACGCGCAGCTCCCGGCCGAGGGCGAGGTCAGCGGCCTGCTCGCGCTGATGCTGCTCACCGACGCGCGCCGTCCCGCCCGCACCTCGGAGACCGGCGCCCTGATCCCGCTCCCCGACCAGGACCGCACCCGCTGGCACCACGATTTCATTGCCGAAGGCACCGACCTGATCAGTACGACGCTCCGCACCGCGCCCGTCGGCCCGTACCAGCTGCAGGCCGCGATCGCCGCCGTGCACGCCGAGACCCTGGACGCCGCCACCACCGACTGGCGCCAGATCCTCGTCCTCTACGAGCTGCTCGAGACGCTCTCCCCCGGCCCGATCGTCACGCTGAACCGCATCGTCGCCGTCGCGATGGTGCACGGCCCACGAACCGGCCTCGACCGCCTCGATCGTGCGACCGAGGACCCGGCGCTGGCGAGCCACTACCGGACGACCGCCGTACGGGCGCACCTGCTCGAACTGGCCGGCGACCTCGACGCCGCGCGGACGGCGTACGAGGAGGCGGCCCGGCAGACCCAGTCGCTCCCGGAGCAGCAGTACCTCAGCGCGCAGGCCGCTCAGCTGGTGAAGGGATCGGCGCCATAGCCAGCTCCTGGTAGATGGCCGCGGCCTGCTCGCTGTACTTGGCCGCGCGGCCGTCGGGATCGCCCAGCGCCCGGTGGGCATGCCCGAGGCCGACCAGCGCCCGCGCCTGCTGGCCGCCCGACGAGACCGCACCGGCGACCGCGAGCGCGTCGGTGAAGAGCGTGATCGCGTCGGCGTACCGGCCTTGCTCGTGCGCGGCCTCGCCCAGACCGCTCAGCGACGCCGCTTCGGCGTCGCGCGCTCCGATCCGCCGGAAGATCGGCAGCGATTGCTCGAAGTACTCGATCGCGCGCTCCGGGCGGCCCGCCCAGATCTCGAGCTCGCCGAGGGCGTCCAGCGCGCCACCCTCACCACCCTGGCTGCCGAGCTCGCGGTAGAGCAGCAGACCGGCCTTGAACTGCGCCCGGGCGGCGTCGTGGTCGCCGAGCCGCATCGTGACCACGCCGACGGCGAGCTCGGCGCGGGCCTCGCCCAGCCGGTGACCGATCTGCCGGAACAGGTCCGGGGCGCGACCGGCGTACTGGGCGGACCGCTCCAGGTCACCGACGAACTCGTAGACGACCGCGAGATTGGTCAGCACCGCCGCCTGGCCGTCGAGATTGCCGAGCTGCTCGTACAGGGCGAGCGCGGCGTGCAGGGTCTCGAGCGCCTCGGGGTAGTGCGCGGTGCGTTTGTGGACGTTGGCGAGGTTGGACAGGATCAGCGCCTGGCCGTCCAGGTCGCCGATCTGCTCGAATGCGGCCAGCCCTCGCCGGAAGTGGTCGGCGCTGCGCTCCCAGTCGTTGGTCTGGGTGTAGTAGTTGCCCAGGTGGTTCAGTGCGGACGCCGTACCGACCGGGTCGTCGATCGCCGCGAAGGAGCGCAGCGCCAGCTCCAGCCACTCCAGCACCTCGTGGGACTTGGTCAGCTGCGAGTGGAAGGTGCCCAGGTTCAGCGCCGCGTAGGCCTCGCTCTCCGCGTCGTTCCTGACGCGGGCGGCCCGGTAGGCGTGCTGCAGGATCGTCCCGGCACCGGTCCCCAGGTTGGTGACCAGGTACCGGCTCAGCGTCCTGGCGAGCAGCGAGGTGTAGTCCGGCCAGTCGTGCTCGGCCGCGTGTACGGCGGTGGCCACCAGG
The DNA here is from genome assembly GCF_040681455.1 of Kribbella sp. NPDC051770. Lineage (NCBI taxonomy): Bacteria > Bacillati > Actinomycetota > Actinomycetes > Propionibacteriales > Kribbellaceae > Kribbella > Kribbella sp. NPDC051770. The sequence goes on from NZ_JBFAYT010000010.1 coordinate 145,551, forward strand.
TTCGAGTGCTCGGTCTCCAGCCAGGCCAGGGCCTGCTCGGACGCGGCCAGGACCGGTGTCGGGCTGGACGGAGTGGGCACCTTCGGCCGGTGCGCTGCCTGCGACGGGTGCAGGACATCCATGGACCGCGCGGCGGTGCCGAGGTACAGGTCGAACAGGCGGGTCAGCGCCGCCTGGCGATCGGTCCGGCGTTCCTCGTCAGCAGCCTTCGCAGCGCCGTACACGCGGACCAGGTCGTGGAACGCGTAGCGATCGGAGGCGGTCCGGATCAGGAGGTTGTCGCGCTGCAGGTCGTCCAGCACCTGCTCGGCCGTCAGCAGGTCGCTGTCGGTCAGTGCCGCGGCGGCGTACGCGTCGAAACCCTGGCCGGGGTGCAGTGCGAGCAGTCTGAGCATCCGGCGGTGCTCGGCCGGGAGGTGCTCGTACGACAGGTCCAGCGCGACCTCTACCGCGTCGTCGATGCGGTGGCTGCGGTGCCGCTCGTCGAGGCGGTCGGCGTGGTCGGTCAGGGTCCAGCCGGTCGTCGTACCGATGTGGGCGGTGACCAGGCTGAGTGCCAGCGGCAGGAAGCCGCAGCGGTGGGCGATGCGCTCGGCGGCTGTCGGGTCCTCGCCGACGGGCATGGCGGGGAGGTGGCGGGTCAGGTAGCCGACCGCTTCGTCGCGGCTGAACACGTCGATCTCGAAACGGGTCGTCCCGGGCAGCGTGCTGAGACTGCGGCGGCTGGTGATCATGGTCAGGCAGCCGGGAGTCTGCGGCAGCAGCGGGCGGACCTGCTCCTCGGTCGCCGCGTTGTCGAGGACGACGAGAGTGCGGGTGCCGGTGAGGCGTTCCCGGTAGAGCGCCGTACGAGCTGCCAGGCCGTGCGGGATCTTGCCGGCTGGCACGCCTAGCCGGCGCAGGAAACCGTCCAGTACGGCAGCTGGGTCGGCCGGAGGCTGCTGGGGATCCAGGAAGAAGCCGCGCAGGTTCACGAACAGCACGCGCTCGAACGGCTCGTCCTCCGCCAGCAGGTGCCCGGCGTGGACTACGAACCGGGTCTTGCCGACTCCTGCCATCCCCTCGATCGCAGAAATGACCACTGCGTTGCCGTCGGCCTGGCTGGCGACCAGTAGGGCGCGCAGCCGGTCCAGCTCGGCAGCGCGCCCGGTGAAGCCGACCAGGTCCTCCGGCAGCACCTGGTCGACACTCACGTGCGCCGACGCCGCGGTCTCCCCGGCCACCACGCGCAGCGCGTGCTGCCAGCGCGCCACGTACCCGGAGTCCGGGTGCAGCGCCTGCACGATCTCCAGCAGCAGCTCGGTGTCGATCCGCCGCCGGCCGAGCCGGAAACAGTCGGCCACCGTCGACTTCCGCGCGGGCTGCCCGCTCCGCTCGGCGATCCGGCGCGCGATCACGTCGTACGACGGGTTGCCGCCCCAGACCTTCAGCGCCCGCAGCTGCTCGACCAACTGGTCGAGGTCCGTGACGCCGTCGGGATCGGGCAGCTCGTTCACCCGGGCCACTCTATGCGCGCGGCAGCGGGCCGGCACCGGGTATCTCGCTGCTTGAGGTCAGAGCATCACGGACCGTCTCGCTGAGTGAGGTCAGAGCAGGAGGACGACTTTCGCCCGGGCGTGCTCGACCTCAAGGTAGCGGATCGCCTCGGCCGCCTGGTCGAACGGGTACTCGCGGTCGATCGCCGCCACCACCTTGCCGGTCTCGGCCAGGTCGGCCAGCGTGCGCAGGTTGTCCGCACGCGGGACGGCGTCGAGCACCGAGATGCTGTGGCGCTTCACGAACCTCTCGGCGAACTTGCCCCGGACGATCAGGCCCACCGGACCGATCAGGCTCCCGCCCTTCGAGACTCCGCCGCCGGAGAGCACGAGCCGGCCTCCCGGTTTCAACGCCCGCCGCAGCTCGCGCAGCTTGCGGTTGCCGACGAGATCCAGCAGTACGTCGTACCGGGTCTGGCCGCGAGTGAAGTCGTCGGTCGTGTAGTCGATGACGTGATCGGCGCCGAGCTCGCGGAGCAGCGCGACGTTGCGCGTGCTGCAGACCGCCGTCACCTCCACGCCGTACGCCTTCGCAATCTGTACGGCGAAGGTCCCGACGCCGCCGGACGCTCCGTTCACGAGCAGGTGCTGACCGGCCTCCAGGTCACGCAGCCCCATCAGCGCGGTGTTGGCCGCGAGCGGGAACGCGGCTGCCTGCTCGAAGCTGAGCGCGGACGGCAGGTGCGCGACGACGGTCTGCGGCGCGCACACGTACTCCGCGAACGCGGCCTGCGCCTCGCCGAAGACGGCGTCGCCGGGCTTGAACGTCGTGACGCCCCGGCCGACCGCCTCGACGACGCCGGCGAAGTCGGTACCGCGAACCGGCTGGTTGGGGCCGTGGCGGCCGAAGGTCTTCTTGTCCATCAGGCGGGCGACGTACGGGTCGCCGCGCATCAGGTGCCAGTCGCGCGCGTTGACGGCGGCAGCCCGGACCTTGACCAGGACGTCGCTCGCGCCTGGTACCGGCTGGTCGATCTCGCGGACCGCGAGCACGTCGGGTGCGCCGTACCGGTCCTGAACAATGGCTTTCATCCAAACCCCCACCTCGAGCCCCCAGGCCGCACTTCGACCCTAGGGACGCGGGGGGTGCCCGCGCATCGGGGAGAAACCCCGAGCCGACCCTCTGTCAGGGCCAGGGTGTCGCGTTGGCCGCGAACTCCTCGGGGTCGGAGTGCACCGGGATGACGCACAGCAGCTGACCGCCGGGGACCTGCATCGTGTTGCAGCCCTGCCAGCTCCCGACCTGCTGCGCGCCGAGCTCGGTGAGCCGCGCCGTCTCGGCGGCGACGTCGTCGGTCTCGATGTCGAGGTGGTAGCGGGACTCGCCCTCTTCGAGCACTTGGACGGCGGTCACGAGGTTCGGCACGGCCTTGTGGAGGCTGATGTACTGCGGCTCGCCGGGCGGGCTGCTCGTGGTGACGCCGAGCGCGGCACTCCAGAACTCAGCGGCCCGCGGCGCCTGGTCGGCCGGAACGTCGATCAGCAAGGTGGAGACGCGACTCTTGTGCATACCTGGTGATCGTAGTCAGCTCAGGAGCATCGTGAGGTAGGTGTCGAGCCGCTCCGCCGCGAGCTGCGTCGTCAGCTCCGGGCGGCCCATCTGGCGCCAGACCTGCGCCACCGGCCCGAGATCCTCCGAGAACGACAGCGCGTCGCGGATCAGCCAGTACGTGTGGTCGTCTTCATCCGCCAGCACGCCCCCGGCCTTCTCGTACGCCGCCACGAAACGCGGCGCCCACTCCGGACCGTGGAGCAGCGCGAGATTCGTGCAGCAGTGCGCGACGTCGAGATCCGCCGGGCCCCAGCAGGCGCCGGCCCAGTCGACGACGCCGCTGATCTCCGCGTCGTCGTCGAAGAGCACGTTCCCGGGGTGAAAGTCTCGGTGCAGGAAGCACCCGTCGTACTCGGGTTTGGGTGCGCGGATCACGTCGATCGCCCGCCGCCAGACGTCTGCGTCGCCGTCGTCGGGGACCACCACCGTCTCCGCGGTCGTCCACGTCTTGAACTCCGGCAACCGCTCGGCGAGCTGCGTTCGATGGATCCACACCAACTGCTCGGCCAGCAGGAGAAGTCGAGCCTCCAGCCCGGCGTCGACGTACACGGGTCGGCCGGGCAGGTGTGTCATCAGCAGCGACATGTGCTCCTTGGCATCAACCGCAATCAGCTCGGGCGCCGTCACGCCGCCTCCGACCAGCAGCCTCAGCGCGGTGCTCTCGCGTTCCAGATCCTCTACCGCGTAGTCCGCACCGACGTAGGTCCGGAGCACCAGGTCACGCCCCGGCTCGACGTGCAACCGCCGCATCGCGGCGGTCAACCCACCGTGCAGCACCTCGACGCCGGTCACCCGCTCCCCGCCCGGCAACTGCCGCTCCACCCAGGCCATCGTCCCCGGCTCGATCATCAGCTCAGCCAACACTGCCCGGGCGACTGCGCCAACTGATTTACGCGCCTTCTGCAGCTGGCGACACGCCCTCACGCGCCTTCTGCAGCTGGCGATGCGCCCGCTGCAGCCGACGTCGCGTCGACAACCGCCGTACCCGAAGCTGCCGGGCCCTCGCCAGCGAATGCCTCGCCGGACAGGCGATGTGCCGCCGCTGAACGGCCAGCAAGTGCCGCCGCGCGAACCGCAGATGCCGATGAGCCGCCAACCGATGCCGCTGCCGGTGCGCAGCCAGCAGATGCCGCCGAGCACACACGAGCTGGTCCTCGACCAGATCAGTCATAACTCGCTTCGATCCACCACTGCGTGTTCCGAACCGCAGCCAGCCAGGCCCGCCCGTCCGCGGTCACCAACTGAAACCGCGCCAGCCGATTCTCCGCCTCCGCGTCCCACCACCGCTCGTCCACCGGCCACGGCCCCGCCCACGCCGTCACCGGGTACAACTTGTTGCTATCAGCAACCTGAGCCCCCGCCACCCACCGAAACACCGAAGGCACCCCCGACAAGGCCCCCCGAGCGCTGACCGTCACCGGCCGCCCGTCCCCCGCCAACACCTCAACAGCATGCGGAACCGGATAAACCAACGCCGGCACCGGCACCGGCCACCCCGAAGTACCCCCCAAAGCCAACGGAGTCCACGTAGGCGGAGGCCGCCGAAAAAGCTCCTCCTCGTCGTACCAGCTGGCCCCACCGTCCACATCCCCAGCAGAACCAAGCCCCACCTTCCCAGACACAACCTCCGCAGCCTCTCCCGACCAACCCTCTGCAGCTGAACCGAACACAGCATCCGCAGGAGCAGAAGAAATCTCCGCCGGAGCAACCGCAGGCGCACCACCTGTGGCCACACCAAGCGCACCCCGCGCAGGTACGAGCTGCACGGGCGCGGCTTCGTTGGATGCAGCCGGCGCGGGCTCGTCCGAGGCGAGCACGGCCAGTGCTGGCACAAGCTGCACTGGTCCAGCACTCGCAGGTGCCACGGAAGTGAGCGCGGTGTCTGCGGGTACGACGGAAGCGAGTGTGGTTGTAGCGGATGCAGGCCGCGCCGGTGTGGTGGCCGCGGGTAAAGCGGTGGTGAGTGTGACTGAGGCAGGCCGGGCGGGTGCGGCGTTTGTGGGTGGCACGGAGGTGAGCGCGGCGGGGGTGGGGGCAGGCTGCGGGAGTGGTGTGGTGTCTTCGGGTGGAGGTACCAGGTGCACGGTGGGCGGGCGGAGGAGGGTGATGGTGGAACGGGTGGGGCTGGGCTCTGGCTCGGGGGTGGGGAGGTTGGGTTGGCCGGGTAGGGCGCCTGGCCACGGCGACGTCGGGTCGCGGACTGGGATGAGGGGGTCGCCCCAGGGGATGTGGGATTGGCGGTCTTTGTAGCTTCGGCCGCCGGTGATGACGGGGGTGACGACTGCGCCGTGGCCGAGCATGCTTTGGACTCGGGAGAGGGCTCGGTGGATGCGTTCGTCGGGGCCGGTGCCCCAGAGGGTGTCGGCGTGGGCGCCGACCGGGTCCACGCGTTCGGGGATGAGGCGGAGGCGGGTCACGGGTGAGGTGAGGTCGGCGGTGCCGCTGCCTTGGAGTTGCCAGCGGACGCGGTCGACGATGTCGGTGGGGGCGAACCAGCGGGGGTGCAACCACTCGCGTTCGTGGACGCGGCCGGAGTCCGTGCCGACCTCCAGGCGGAGGGTGGTGCAGACCAGGCCGAGCGCGGTCAGGCGGGCGACCAACTCGTCGGCGACTGTACGGACCGCGAACGCGACCTGGTCGACGCGGTCGACGGGTGGTTCGAAGTCGAGGGTGCGGATCAGCTCGGGCGGGACCTCGCGGGCGACCACCGCGCGGTCGTCGTCGCCGCGGGCCAGGCGGTGCGCGAAGGCGCCGTCGGGGCCGAAGCGGGTGAGCACCTCGGTCGGTGGGAGCTGGGCGAAGGCGCCGAGCGATCGCAGGCCGAGCCGGCGCAGCAGGTCGGTGAGCTCGGGGCGTTCCAGCGTGTCGACGGTGAGCGGCGCCAGGAACTCGGCCGACCCGCCGGGCGGGATCACCCGTACCCGGGTCTGCGCCGACGCGGCGCGCGCGGCCTGTTCCGCGGCGAACGGGCCGTCGGCGATCCCGACCCGTCCACCCGGTACGTCGTACGTCTCGAGCCGGTCGAGCAGCTTCTCCGCGGCGGCCGGCTCGCTGCCGTAGAACCGGCTCGGGCCGCGGGCCTTCAGCGCGCACATGCCGGGCCGGATCACCTGGGTGCCGGGGGTGAGCGCCTCCAGGCAGCTGATCACCGGGTCGAACGCCCGCGCGTCGATCACCGGGTCGTACTTGAGCACCAGCAGCTCCGGGCACCGCGACTGGGCGTCCCGCGCGCGCAACCCACGCCGTACGCCCTGGGCCCGGGCGGAAGCCGAGCTGGCCAGCACCCGGCCCTTCGACAGCACCGCCACGGGCTCCTCCGCCGAAACCCCTTCCCCAGAAGCCGCCGCCAGCACCGGCCAGTCCGGCACCCACACCACCATCGTCCGCACACCCATCAGCCGACCGCCTCCCACAGCTGGGGCGCCCACTTGCAGGCAGGACGAACCGTCGCCTCCTCCGAACCCGGCGCCCACACCACCACCGCCATCAGCCGACCGCCTCCCGCAGCCGGCGCACCCGCATGCGAGCAGAACGAGCCGCCGCCTCCACCAAACCGGCCCGCGGGCCATCGAGGTGTGGCACGCACCGGGTGAGCCGGTGTCCCCCGCCGAGGCGCTGGGCCAGCGGCGAGAACGCGATCACGCCGACCGGCGTCCACACCGCCATCAGCTGACCGCCTCCTGCAACCAGCTCGCGGGTTTGTCGGCCGGGCGAGCAGTCTCCTCCACCGTCCGGATGGTTCCGTCCATCGCCGGCAGCCAGAGCTGATGCTGCTGAGGACGCACCGCGGCCCCGCGCCCGGTGACCGCCACGGTCGCCTGCCGCGCCGTCAGCTGCCCCTCGCCGGCTCCCAGCCCGCTCCACGTGCTGGCCTGGACCTCCAGCCGCGCCTCGCTCCCCGGCCAGGACCCGACAGCGATCAGCATCGCCCCACGCGTCCGCAGCCGCGCGGACAACCGCGAGGCCTCCCCCGGCGTGACCTCGCCCGGCGGCCGGACCACCACCACGGTCAGCGCGTCGACCAGCGCGGCGACCACGCTCAGCCAGTCGTGCCGTGGGTCGGGGACGAGCACCAGCCGCTCGAGGTCGACCCCGAGACCGCGCGCCGCCTCGGCACCGAACGACGGCATCCCGACCACGCCGCACCAGGCGCCCTCGGCGGACGGCCCGGCCATCATCGCCATCACCAGCGCGCTGGAGCCGCGCACGGAGTACACCGCACCACCGCGCAAGGCGCCGGACAGCAGCTCGGAGATCGCGGGCAGCGTCGGCAGCGTCCGCTCGGTGGTGGCGGTGTCGAGCGCCTGCTGGACCCGCGTCTCCGTGGTCCGCGGCGCCGGCACGGTCCGCGCCGGAAGCGTGGACAGCGCGGAGTCAGCGGCCTGCGCCGCCTTCTGCGCCTGCGCCCGGGCCAGCAGGTCCCGCGCCTGATCGGCTGCTGTCGATGTCCCCGTCACCCCTCTATGTTCGAACACCTGTTCGACTCATGTCAATCGGAGTGTCCGGACCCGGCCACCTAGACTCCCGCACGGACGATCCACCGCGGAAAGGACCCCATGAAGATCGAGGCAGAGGTCGTGCAGCACCACCTGGACCTCGCCCACTGGCTCGGCACCGAGGCCGACGGACAGCTGCTCGAGGCCTTCCGGCAGATGCATCGGCCCGACTTCACCCTGGTCACCATCGACGGCACGCAGCTCGACCTGGGCGCACTCGTCACAGCACTGGCCCTAGCAGGCAACGCAGCGCCTGGTCTCACGATCGCGATCGAGGAGTTCACCCAGGTAGCCCAGACCGACGAGCTGACGATCTGCCGGTTCCTGGAGCGCCACTCGATCGGGCAATCCCGCCGCGTCACCGCCGTACTGACGCCTGACGAGTCCGCCCGGTACGGCGTGCGCTGGTTGAGCGTTCACGAGACGGCCCTAGGCTGAGCGACATGCCACGAACCATTGCCACCAACACGAAGGTCGACCTCGACGGGCTGCTGGAGTTCGTCCGTCCCCGGCACCACATGCTGCTGATCACCACCCGCGGCGACGGGACGCCGCAGGCCTCGCCGGTGTCCGGCGGGGTGGACGCGGAGGGCCGGATCGTCATCTCCTCCTACCCCGAGCGCGCCAAGAGCACCAACGTGCAGCGCAACCCGCAGACCAGCGTCATGGTGATGTCCGACGACTGGAACGGCGCCTGGGTGCAAGTGGACGGCACCGGTGAGGTGATCGAGCTGCCGGACGCCGTCGAGCCGCTGGTCGACTACTACCGCTCGATCTCCGGCGAGCACCCGGACTGGGACGAGTACCGCGAGGCGATGCGGACGCAGGGCAAGTGCCTGATCCGGGTCACGCCGGTCCGGTGGTCCCCGATCGCGACCGGCGGCTTCCCGGCCCGACTGGCCGACTGACCAGCCCGGAACCGGACACCGAAGCCAGGACGGGCTGCTGAGCCCGGTAGTCGGCCACTCGGCTCAGCACCGCCTGGCACGTCCCCTCACCCTCCACCCGCCAAGCACGCATCCGCGCGAACTCCTGCAGCGGGTGCAGGTAGTAGTACCGGTCAGCTCCCCGCGACTCCAGCAGGTGCGCGTCGACCAGCGACTCGACCACCGCCTCGGTCTCCGGCTCCGCCAACTCCAGTACGACGGACGCCGCCGGCAGCGTGAAGTCCCCTTCCAGCAACGCCAGCAACCGAAACGCCTGCGCCTGCTCAGGCGACAGCTCCCCCACCGCCACGTCGTACGCCGAGTCGACCGGATCGCACTCGCTGTGCCGCGGCTCCAGAGCCCCGCGCAGCCGCATCCGCTCGTACGCCGTAGCGAGGCTCCACCCCGGCCGCGACTGCAGCCGTGACGCCGTGGCCTGGATGGCCTGCGGCACCCCGGAGCTGAGCGCCAGCAACCGCCGCGCGTCCGCAGGCTCCGCCTGCACCCGCCGTACGCCGACCAGTCGCTCCAGCAGCTCCATCGACTTCTCCGGCGACAGCGGCTCGACCTTGACCCAGTCCGCGTACGGCAACCCGAACAGCCGCCGCGACGCGGTCAGCACGACAGCGGCACCACCAGTCCCTGGCAGCAACGGCAGCACATCGCCAGCACTCTTGGCGTTGTCCAGCACCACCAGCACTCGGCGCCCAGCCGTCAGCGTGCGCCACAAAGCCCCGCGCTCCGACGGCGACTCCGGCAGCGTCGCCACACCAGCTGCACGCAGCAGCGACGACAGCGGGTCACCAGCGGACGACATGTGCACGTAGTACTGGCCAGCGGGGAACCGACTGGCCAGCCGACGACCCAGATGAACCGCCAGCGACGTCTTCCCGATCCCAGGAGCGCCCGTCAGTCCCAGCACCGGCAGGTGGTCGCCAGATGCGCGCAGCAGCATCGACAGCCGGACCAGATCCTCGCCACGACCAGTGAACTCCGGCAGGTCGGGCGGAAGCTGCTCAGGCGCCTCCAGCACCGGAGCCACCACAACAGGAGCCTGTACGACGCCCAGCAGCGTCGGGTCGGACGCCAGGATCCGCCGGTGCATCTCGCGCAGCTCCGGCCCCGGGTCGACGCCCAGCTCGTCGGCCAGCAGGTGCTGGGTCTCCTGGTACAGCCGCAGCGCGTCGGCCTGCCGGCCGGACCGGTACAGCGCGAGCATCAGCAGTTCCCGCGGCCGCTCCCGCATCGGGTGCTCGATCACGATCGGCGCGAGCACCTGCGCGGCCTCCTCCGGCCGGCCGAGCTCCAGGTCGGCCGCCGCGAGGTCCTCGACCGCGGCGAGCCGGTGCTGGCGGAGCCGCTCGCGCTCCCAGCCGGCGAAGTCGCCGCGGACACCGGCGAGCGGCGTACCCTTCCACAGCTTGAGAGCGGCTCGCAGCCCGTCGGCCCAGGCCTCCGGACGCCCGTCCTTCCGGGCGGTCCGCGCCTCGTCGATCAGCCGCAGGAACTCGTTCAGGTCCAGCGCACCCGGCGCGACCGGCAGCACGTACCCGCCGCCGACCGACTGGATCGTCGACTCCGACAGCGCGCGCCGCAGCCGCGACACGTACGACCGGATCATCCCGGCGGCGGCCCGCGGGGTCTGGTCGGCCCAGAGCGCCGTCAGCAGCTGGTCGGACGTCGCCAGCGCGCCGTCCCGGAGCAGCAGCAGTCCCAGGAGCGCGCGCTGCTGCGGCGCTCCGAGGTCGATCTCGGTGTCACCGCGCCAGGCCCGAACCGGACCGAGCAGCTCGAACCGCAGCTCCAACTGAACCACCTCCCGACGCTGAGGCGCTCATAGTAACCCCTTAGACCGGTGACGCGGAACTCAGTCCTTCGTGTACCGCCGGGCCATCGTCTCGCTGATCCGCTGGAAGGCACCCTCGAGGTGCTCGCGCAGCGCCTCACCCGCGCCCTGCTCGTCGTGGGCCAGGCAGGCGTCCAGGATCGCCTGGTGCTCGCGGCGGGTCTGCTCGATCCGCGCCTTGGTCTGCCGGGAGCCGAACCGGTACCGCTCGCTGTTCTGCCAGACCGGTTCGATCGCGCGCGGCAGCCAGCGCGAACCGCCGGCCCGGTAGATCGCGAAGTGGAACTCGGTGTGCGCCTGCCGGGAGGCGATGATGTCACCGACCTTGGACAGCCGGACGTGCTCGGCCAGCGCCGCCTTGGCGAGCACGCCGTCGGACTCGGCGAACCCCTTCGCGGCGGCGCGGACCGCGAGCGTCTCCAGCGCCAGCCGGGTCTCGTGGGTGTCGCGCAGGTCCTCCATCGACAGCTCGCGGACCCAGGCGCCCTTGTGCGGGACGATCTCGACCAGGCCGAGCGCCTGCATCCGGCGCAGCCCCTCCCGGATCGGCATCTGGCTCATGTCCAGCCGCTTGGCCAGCTCCTCCAGCCGCAGCGCGGTGCCGCTCGGCAGCTCGCCGGACAGGATGAGCTCGTGCAGCTCGGCAGCAGCTTCCTCGGCGAGTGTGCGTCGGCCGCTGGGCCCCCCGGGCGTGAGCTCGAGTCGTCGGGTCATTGGGTGTGGGCTGCCTCTCTCGTCCACTGCACGCACGTCTGGGAGGTAACCGTAGCGGTGCCACGGGCTTCACGCGGGTTCCGACGAGCGAATGTCCGTCGCGCCCCCGCCGGACATCCTCGCACCGCGACGGCCACCCAGCCTTTCACCGGAGTGGCCGCCCGTCCACTACTCAGCGCAGCCGGGTGAGGTCGAGCAGTACACGCCGCTCCGCCGTACCGCCGCTCAGGCGGTCCAGTGCGTCGTCGACGCGTGCTGCCGCGACCATGTCGAGGTCCGGTGTGATCGGAGCGGGCGCGATGTCGGCCAGTACCTGCGCGACCGTACCGGCCTCGATCGTCGTCCGCTGCATGTTCACCGGCAGCACCCGCAGGTCCCGGCCGATCAGCTGGTGCAGATCGAGCGTGGCGAACTCCCCTGCCGTGTAGCCGAGGATCGCGATCCGCCCGCCCGGGGTGATGTGGCTCATCACCCCACTGGTCACCGGGCCACCCACTGTGTCGATAACGGCGTCGCACCACGGCAGCTCCCGGCCGACCTGTCCCAGCTCGTCCACGCGGACCACCTGGTCGACCAGCCGGGTCAGGTGGTCCACCGACTCGTTGGAACGCACCAGACCGATCACCTTGCCGGCACCGGCCGCTCTGGCGACGGCAGCACAGAGCCGAGCGACCAGACCGGTCGCACCGGTGATCACAACCGTCTCCCCCGGTACGACGCCCGCCACACGCCGTACGGCGGTGTGGGCGGTCAGCGCGGGAGCCAGCAGCGCCAGCGCCTCGGCGGTGTCGAGCCCGACCGGCAGCGGGTGCACGGACAAGTCCGGCACGACAGCCATCGAGCCCCACGTACCAGGCCGGGCCACGCCGACTCCTCCGCCGCGGATCACCACTCGCGTCCCCGACGGGTACACCGCCGAGTCGACCACCACACCGGCGCCTTCTGAGCCCGGTACGAACGGCGGTTGCAGCTGCTGGGCCAGCTTGCCGGCCAGCACGGTGCGGTCGAGCTGGGTCACCGAGGCGACATCCATCTCGACCAGCGTCTCGCCCGGTCCGGCGACCAGCTCGACCTCCTCGGCCTTCAGCTGCTCCCCAGGCCCGTAGCAGCGCAGCACGATGCCCTGTCGCGCGCTCATCCACCCACCCCACTCGTGCCCATAGCCCCCACCTGCATTTGATATCTGATCACATCTCGTTGCTCAGCAACAGCCCTGTTCACGTCGCCCGGCCCCCTCGGCCGAGCGGACGGGTGAGCTCGCCGGCGGCCGCCGAACGGCGCGGGTCCACCCGGTCGCTGCCCATCGGGAACGGCCAGTCGCTCCCGGCCAGCACGTCCCCGAACGTCGACTCCAGCAGCGGCAGTACGGCGGAGTCGTGCACCAGGTCGTCGGCCACGAACCGCTGCAGCGCCTCGGCGACCGCCAGCGACGGCGCCTCGATCCCCGGCCGGTCGGTGTCGATCCCGCGCTGCCAGCGCCCGGCCAGCGCGGCCGTCACGCCGCCGCCGTGGCACAGGCAGAACCTGATCCCCGGGAACCGCGCCGGTACGTCGGTGAAGACCAGCTCCGCGGCCGCAAGCCCTGTCTCGTAAGGGTTTCCGAGCAGGTTCGACAGGTAGAACGCGTCCAGCCGCCGGTCCGTGCTGTGGCCCGGGTGGATCAGCGTGAACGCGTTGAGGTCGTCCAGCACCTTCCAGACCGCGTCCAGCCCGGCGAACCCCGGCGTACCGAGAGCGAAGCCGCCGAACACACCCTCCTCCCCCAGCGCCGCCGCGACAGCCGGTGCGGTCGCGTGCAGGAGCGGGATGTGGGCCAGCACCCGCAGCTGCGGCCCGGCCAGCTCGCGCAGCCCCTGGTTGAGCAGGGCTGTCCACTCCACGCCCTGGTCGTAGCGGAACAGCGCAGGCGGCACCGAGACGACAGCGCCGTCCAGGTCCTGATCGCTGACCCACTGCAGCAGCGCATCCGGGTCAGCGAGCTTGCCGAGCGGCAGCCGGTGCTCGCCGTCGACCACCAGCGAGTTGCCCTCGATGGCCAACCCGTACGAGCCGCTGCGGGCAGCAGCCAGCACTGTTGGCGGTATCAGATGCGTGTGGACGTCCCAGCCGGCCATATCAGCGTGCGTCCTCGTCGTTGTCGTAGAAGGACGGCCGCTCCGGGTAGTGCGGGCCGTCGTACACCTCCAGCAGCACAGAGGTCTCCTCTGCCCGGGTCGGGCCGTGGACGACACCCTTCGGGTTCCAGTAGAAGCTGCCCTTGGTCAGCGTGGTGCCGGTCGGCAGGTACACGTACCGGCCGGACAGGCAGAACATGAACTGGTTCGACGCGTGCTTGTGCGCCGAGGGGATGCCCGAGCCCTGCTCGAACTTCACCAGCGCGATCGACGCCTCGGTCTCCGGGTCCCGCCAGAGCATCTTGTGCGACAGCCCGGCCAGCGACTTGTCCACCCACTCCAGGTCGTCGGTCTGCAGCAGGATCTCGCGCAGCGGTTCGTCGAACGTCATGACGCCTCCCGGGGAACAGGCCGACCGGTCACTCGCGTGTAGAGCTCCTCGGCAGCACCCGGCGCCGCCGGGCCAACTGCCGCGATGTGGCCGTCGGGCCGGATCAGTACGACGCTGTCCGCCGGTACGCCGTACCGGTTGGTCGCGATGCTGCCCGGGTCGAACAGCGAGCGGTCCCGCAGCCCGGAGTCGTGCGGCGCGTCCCAGCGCGACACCGCGTAGTGCCGCAGGGCCGGCGAGTCGTTGAGCGGGATCTCCGGCCGGCGGCGTACGTCGGTGAAGTAGAGCGCGACGAACGAGTCGCGGCACAGCTCGTGGATCGTGACGCGGCCGCTGATGCTCTGCAGCGCCAGGTCCGGCGCCCGGTCGCCCGCACGCACCGCCGGGGGCGCCGCACTGGTCGCCACCATCGACCAGTCGCCGACACCCTCCACATCCAGCCGCACGCTCAGCAGCGTCCGGTTGTACGCCGTCGCCCACGCGCCGGTGTCCTCGGTGACCGCACCGCGCTGCTGCGCCATGTACTTGCGCGCCGCCTCGGCCATCTCCCCAGAGCCTTCGATGGCGACCGGCCGCTGCTCCTGCTCATACCCGTCCAGCAACGATGGCTCGGCCCAGCCCCGCAGCACCCAAGCCAGCCGCCACGGCAGGTTGGACGCATCCAGGGCACCGGTGTTCAGACCCAGCGCCCACATCGGGGTGATCAGGTGGGCCGCGTCGCCCATCAGGAACACCTTGCGGTCCTTGGTCCACTGCTCGGCGACCCGGTGGTGCACGTTGTAGACGACCGAGCCGCGCAGCTCGATCCGGTCCACCTCGCCGATGAACTGCTTCACCTTCACCAGCATGTCCTCGGTGCCCGGCGGCTCGGCACCCGGCCCCAGCGGGAACAGGAAGCGCCAGTTGTCCGGCTGCCGGATCAGCACCATCCACTCGGACTTGTCGGCGAAGTAGGCCAGGTAGGGGTAGTCGCGGGCGTTGTCGACGTCCAGGTCGACCACCACGTCGATCAGCATGTAGCGCTCGGCCAGCGTCTCGCCGACCACCTTCACCCCGAGCGCGTCGCGGATCTTGCTCCGGCCACCGTCGCAGGCCAGCAGGTACGCCGCCTCCAGCTCCTGCGGCCCGTTCGGGGTCTCCAGCTGCAGCACGACCCGGTCGTCGCGGACCTCGAACGAGGTCAGCTTGTGCCGGGTGAGCACCGGCTCCGGCAGCGACTCGGCCAGGATCGGCTCCATCTTCTGCTGCGGCAGGTTGATCACGAACGGGAACTGGGTGTCGTTGACCAGCTCGGCCAGCTGCACCGAGGCGCGGGGCGTGTTGGTGGCCCGGTCGATGTCACCGATCTCGTCGATCCGGACCGCGGCGGCCAGGATGCCCTCCACCGCGCCGTACCGGTTCCAGATCTCCAGGGTGCGGCTCAGCGTCGTACCGGCCTTGGTGTCCGACGACAGCGTCGGGTCCTCCTCCAGCAGCACGTACGGCACGCCGTAGTGCGCCAGACCGAGTGCTGTGGTCAGGCCGATCGGTCCGGCGCCGACCACGGCGACGGGCAGTTGCTGGTCAGTCTCTGGCACTCGTCACTCCGTGAGGTCGGTCAACCGGGCGAAGGCGCGCTCCCGGGTCAGCTGCGACCCGGTCATCGCGGCCGCGTCGGACAGCAGGAACAGCAACGGGCCGACCACGTCGGCAGGCTCACCGATCCCGGTGGCCTCCCGCCAGTGGTCCAGGTCGGCTCCGGCGTTGGCAGCCCGGAACTGGTCGGTGTCGATCACGCCGGGCGCGACGATGTTCACCCGCACCCGGTGCTCGGCCACCTCCGCGGCCAGCGTCCGGGCGAAGGCAGTCAGCGCCGCCTTGCTCGCGGCGTACGCCGCCGCGTGCGGGAAGCCGGTGGCGGCCAGCCCGGAGGTGAACACGACGACCGAGCCGGCGGTCCGCTTCACCATGTGCGGTACGACGGCCTGGCAGACCCACACCACGCCGTCCAGGTTCACCTGCAGGGTCCTGGTCCACTCGGCCGGGTCCGTCTCCAGTACGGCGCAGCGCGGCTGCACAGCGGCACCGGCGACGAGCCCGTCGATCCGGCCGTGCCGCTCGACCACACCGGCGACCGCCTCGAACACCGCGGACCGGTCCGACACGTCGACCTCGACGTACTCGACCCGCTGGTCAGCGGGCGCGCTGATGTCCAGCACCACCGCCGTACCGCCCCTGGCCACGACAGCCGAGGCCAGCGCGGCTCCGATGCCGCTCGCACCACCTGTGACGACAACGACCTCGCCGGTCGCATCGAAGCTCACCTTCATGTCGACGCCCCCTTCTGCTTCGAGGTCATCGTCTCGGTGATCCGCTGCACGGCGCCAGCCAGGTGGTTGCGCAGCGCCTGCTCGGCCGCGTCCGGGTCCCGTGCGACGCACGCGTCGAGGATCGCCTGGTGCTCCTGCCGGTTCTGCTCGATCTGGAACGCCGTCTGCCGGCTGCCGAACCGATAGCGCTCGCTGTTCTGCCAGACCGGCTCGATCGCCCGGGCCAGCCACTGCGAGCCACCGGCCCGGTAGAGGGCGAAGTGGAAGTCCGCGTGCGCCTGCCGGGCGCCGATCGAGTCGTCGGCCCGGGACATCCGCAGATGCTCCTCCAGCGCCGCGATGGCCTGCTGCTCGTCGGCCGGCGCGAAGTGCTCGGCAGCAGCCCGTACGGCGAGACTCTCCAGCGCCAGTCTGGTCTCGTGCGTGTCCTGCAGGTCGGCCAGCGACAGCTCCCGGACCCAGGCACCCCGGTGCGGGATGATGTCGACCAGGCCGAGCGCCTCCAACCGGCGCAGCCCCTCGCGGACCGGCATCTGGCTCATCTCCAGCCGGTTGGCCAGCTCGACCAGCCGCAACGGCGTACCGCTGGGAAGCTCACCGGACAGGATGAGCTGGTGCAGCTCGGCAGCCGCGGTCTCAGCGAGCGTACGACGGCCGCCGCGACCGCCACCGGGCAGCAGCTCCAGCCGGCTGGTCACGTCAGCTCCTGGTAGACCAGCGTGTTGCGCAGCTCGCCGATCTTGTCGGCCCGGGTGACGACCTCGTCGCCCTCCTTGAGGAACACCTGCGGCTCCCGGGCGTTGCCGATGCCGGACGGCGTACCGGTGAGCAGGAGGTCGCCAGGCCGCAGGGTCATCCCGTAGGAGAGCTCGCTGATCAGCGTGGCGATGTCGTAGGCCATCTGCTTGGTGGAGGCGTCCTGCATGACCTCACCGTTGAGCAGACAGGTCAGCTGCACGTCCTGCGGGTCGCCGAGCTCGTCCGGCGTGACGATCCACGGTCCGAGCGGCATGGTCGCGTCGATGCTCTTGCCCTTGAGCCACTGGCCGCCATGGGCCCGCTGCAGGTCCCGCTGGGACACGTCGTTGGCCAGCGTGTAGCCCCACACGTGGTCCAGCGCGTCCTCGACCGCGATGCTGCGGCCGGTCTTGCCGATCACCAGCGCCAGCTCGGCCTCGTAGTCCCACTTGGCCGACAGCGCCGGGTCGTAGGCGATCGCGTCGTACGGGCCGACCACCACGTCCGGGCCCTTGGTGAAGAAGGTCGGGTGCTCGGGCCGGTCGACGTCCTGGCCCTCGCGCTTGCCGCGGCTCTCCTCGAAGTGGTCCCAGTAGTTCCAGCCGGTGCAGAGGATGTCGCGGCGGAAGCGCCGCAGCGGCGCCCGCAGGTCCTGCTCCCGGAAGGGGATCCGCTCACCGGTCAGCACCGCGCCGGTACCGGCCTCGATCACGGCCACCAGGTCGTCGTACGGGAGCAGGACGACGTCGTCCCCGTCCATCACGCCGGGCCGCTCGGCACCGGCGTGCACCACTGTCACGAACCGCATCTCACACCCACTCCACTCCACGCATCCGAATCACCTCCTCCGGTCCGGTCAAGCGATCACGGCGATCGCCGAGATCTCGATCAGGTAGTCCGGGTGCGCCAGCTTGCTCACCTCGACCATCGTCGAAGCCGGCAGCGGCTCGTGGAAGTAGCGTGCCCGGACCTCGTGGATCTTGGCGAAGTCCTCCATGTTGCGCACGTACACGTCCACCCGGCAGACGTCGTCCAGCGTGCCGCCGGCCTCGCGGACCGCGGCGGCGACGTTCTCGCACACCTGCCGGGTCTGCTCGCTGACGTCACCGACGCCGGCGATGCTGCCGTCGGGCCGGCGGGCGGTCATCCCGGAGACGAACACCAGCCGCCCGGTCGCCTCGATCGTGGTCGCCTGCGAGAACACCCCGTTCGGGCTGCGCAGCTCGGCGCTGGTCAGTTGGGTCTTCGGCATCAGTTCTGCACCCCTCCGGTCGGAACCACGGCGCCCACCGCGCGGGCCGCCGCCAGCAGACCGTCCAGCCCCGACCGCTCGATCAGGACCCCGGCCCGCCGCTGCTGCCGGGCGCGATCGGCCTCGATCTCACCGGGCAGGTACAACCTCTCGACGCCGGGCGCGGTCGCACTGCCGCGGACCCGCTCGGCCAGCGCCGACGACCGCTCCCGGAACCCCTCGGTCCCGCCCAGCAACTGCGGGTCGATCGCGAGGAACAGGTGCGCGCAGTCGTTCGGCCGGTCCGGCTCGCGGTACAGCGGGCGGACCTGGTCCCCCCACCCCCCACCACTCAGTACGCCGGTCAGCACGTCGATCATCAGCGCCAGCCCGAAGCCCTTGTGGCCGGCGGCCGGCAGCAGCATCCCGAGCACGGCCGCCTCGGGATCGGTGGTCGGTACGCCGTTCGGATCGGTCGCCCAGCTGTCCGGGATCGACCGCCCGGCCGAGGCGGCCAGCCGGATCTTGCCCAGGGCAACGGCCGACAGCGCCATGTCGAGCACGATCTCGGCCCCGGCCTGCGTCGGTACGGCGATCGCCAGCGGGTTGTTGCCGACGATCCGCTCCGCGCCACCGGGCGCGGGCATCAGCGGCGTCGTGTTCGACATCGCGATCCCCAGGCAGCCCGCCTCGGCGGCCTGGACCGCCCAGCGGCTGGCCGCGCCGAAGTGGTGCGCGTTGCGGACCGAGACCAGGCCGATCCCGTACCGGCCGGCCCGGTCGATCGCCAGCCCCATCGCCTGCGGGCTGGACAGCTGACCCATCCCGCCGCGCGCGTCGGCCACGATCGCGGCCCCCGCATCGTGCAGGACGTCGAGCTCGCGTTCCCGGGTCACTCCCCCGGCGTTCAGGCGTTCGACGTACATCGGGACCAGCATGATCCCGTGCGAGCTGACCCCGCGCAGATCGGCCTCGACCAGCGAGTGCGCGATCTGGGCCGCGTCGGCCGGCTCGAACCCGAGCGCGGTGAAGACCGCGGAGACGGTCGCCTCCAGCCAGGCCGGACGGACCAGCACGCGGCGGTCGGCATCCGACGCCTGGGTCGTCACCGGGTCTCCTCGGCCCACGGCAGCAGCAGGTGCTCCAGCAGGACCAGCAGGTAGAACAAGACGATGCTCATGATCGACAGCAGCCCGATCGCGGCGAACGCCAGCGGGGTGTCGGCGGAGGCACCGGAGTTCCAGATCACGTAGCCCAGGCCCTCGGTGGACCCGGCGAACTCACCGATCACCGCGCCGATCACGGCCAGCGAGATCGCGACCTTGAGGCCGGTGAAGATCTGCGGCAACGCGTAGGTCAGGCGCAGCTTGAAGAACTCCTGGGTCCGGCTCGCGTTCAGCGACCGGAGCAGCTCGACCAGCTCGGCCGGCGTCGACTTCATCCCCTGCGCGGTCGAGATCACGATCGGGAAGAAGCAGACCAGCAGCGCCATCGCGGTCTTCGGCAGCTGCCCGAAGCCCATCCACACCACCAGCAGCGGCGCGATCGCGATCTTCGGGATCGCGTTCACCGCCAGCAGCAGCGGGTAGACCAGGCGCTCCAGGATCGCCGAGCGGACGATCAGCAGCGCGATCGGGATGCCGACCACGATGGCCAGCCCGAAGCCGGTCAGCGACTCGACCAGCGAGACCCAGGTCTGCTGGAGCAGGTAGCCGGGCTGCTCGAGGAACTTCTGCAGTACGTCGTACGGCGTCGGCAGCAGGAACTGCTTGATGTCGAAGGCAAGGATCACCAGCCACCAGAGCGCGATCGTGATCACCACACCGACAACCGGCAGCAGGATCGCGCTGGTCCGGGACGTGGTGAGCCACGAGCGGCGACCGTTCATCGGGTCGCCTCGGGGGCCGTCGCGTCGACCGGGTGCGTCTTCTCGGCCAGCAGGCCGTGCAGGCGCCCGCTGATCTCGGCCACCTCGGTCAGGTGCGCGTTGGTGCCCAGGCTGCGCGGCCGCGGGATGTCGATCTCGACCACCTCACGCAGCCGGCCCGGGCGGGGCGTCAGGACGACGACCCGGTCGGCCAGCAGCACGGCCTCCTCGATCGAGTGCGTGACGAACACGATCGTGGTGGCCAGCTCCATCTGGATCCGCTGCAGCTCGTCCGACAGCTCGGTCCGGGTCAGCGCGTCGAGCGCCGAGAACGGCTCGTCCATCAGCATCACCTGCGGCCGGCGGATCAGCGACCGGCACAGCGAGACCCGCTGCTGCATGCCGCCGGACAGCTCGTGCGGCAGCCGCTTCTCGAACCCGGACAGGCCGACCAGCTCGAGCAGCTCGTGGGCCCGGTCCTTGTACTCCTTGCGGCCGGTGTCGTCCCCGGAGATCTCCACCGGGAGCATCACGTTCGACAGCACCGAGCGCCACGGCAGCAGCGCCGGCCGCTGGAACATGAACGACACGTCCCGCCGCGGCCCGGCGACGGGCTCACCCGCCACCGACACCGCGCCGTACGTCGGCGGGAGCAGCCCCGCGATCAGCCGGAGGAGGGTGGACTTGCCACACCCCGACCGGCCGATCAGCGTGACGAACTCGTTCTGCCGGACGTGCAGGTCGATCGCGTCGAGCGCCTGGACCTGGCCCCCGCGCCCCTCGAAGACCTGACCCACTCCGTCCAGCTCGATCATGCTCAGCCCTTCGGTGCCAGCGCGTCGTTGACCACGTCGGCCGGCTTCATCGACCCGGCCGGCTTCACCGCGTCGGCCTCCTCGAGCAGGGTGATGATCTTCTGCACCCGGTTCGGGTCGACCTCACCCAGCGCACCGCTGAAGTTGTCCGGCTTCACGTACGGCTTCATCAGCTCGAGCTCGGCGGTGGCCACGTCGAGGTCGGTGTTCGGCACGTACTTCTTCAGCGTCTTGGCCGCGCCGGCCGGGTCGTCGATGGTGTCCTGCAGACCCTTGAGCAGCGCGGTGGTGAACTTCTTGACCTGGTCCGGGTGGTCCTTGGCCAGGTCGTCGCGGGTGATGATCGCGTTGCCGTACAGGTCCGGCAGCAGGTTGCCGTACGGCAGTACGACGGCCTTGCGCTTGTCCGGGTCGGCCTTCTCGACCAGCGGCACGCCGACCACGAACTGGCCGATGCCGTCGACCTTGCCGGCGGCCAGCAGCTGCGGCAGCGCGGGCGGCGGGTTGGCCACGAACTTGGTGTCGGCCGGGTTGATCTTGGCCGCCTTGGCGTAGACCGGGAACATCACCTGGTTGGTGGAGCCCGGCTGGTCGCCGATCCGCTTGCCCGGCAGGTCCTCCGGCCGGTTGATCTTGCCGCCCTCGAGCGACACGATCGCGGCCAGCGACTTCTGGTGGATCATCCCCACCGTGGTGACGGGCAGCTTCTGGTTCCCCAGCGTGATCACGGTGGCGGTGAAGTCACCGATACCGTAGTCCGCCTGACCGCCGGCGACCAGCTTGAGCACGTCGACCGTGCCGCTGCCCGGAGTGATCGTGACGTCGAAGCCGGCGTCCTTGAAGTAGCCCTTCTCCAGGGCGACGTAGGCGTAGGCCTCGCGACCGAAGGTGTTGAAAGAGGTCAGGTAATTGACCTTCTCCAGGGATGTGTCCCCGTCCTGGCCTGTCTTGGTGTCGTTGCACCCGCTCACGAGGGCGAGTGCTAGGACCGCCACCCCAGCGACGGCCGAACGTCTGAACCTCATACTGGATTTCTCCTCTCCGATATTTGATCAAACATCAAATATGGAAGAGCGGTCAATCGGCCCCCGGGGACTTCACAGTGTCTTTACGTCCACCGTGCGGGTCCCCACAGAACCCTTGTGCCGCCCGTCCTGGAGCCGTTTCCCCATGCCTGTCCGGTCCGGACGGGCATCCCGCCCCGACCACAGACCGTACCCGCCCGAGCACCAGATCGCGACGTCCGATCGGGACGAATGTGTGCCTTCCGCGACAAATTTACGTAAACCCGCTACGTACTGTGACCCAAGTCATGCAAACGCTCTCCTGTGCTCTTGGCGTCGCCTCCGGCGCCGCGGGTCTTGGGGCTTGATCTCCCGGTCTTCCCTCGTCGTTCGGTCGCTTCGCTCCCTCTCTCCTCAGTCCAGACCGGGAGGCCCCAAGACCTTTTCGGCCGGTCTCGGCGGGGTGCGTTGCCCGGTGGGTTCACCCCCTCGGGGGAGGTCGTTCCCTCTCCGGAGGGAGGGCTGCGCACCCTCTTCTTGACAGGATGAGTGGGTGGCGAACGTGCTGTTCCGCGGGTCGACGTACCTGCGCTGGGTCTACCTGCTGCTGGGTGCTGCCCTGGTGCTGGCGTTCATCCTGGTCGACACCGCGCTCGTCTCCCTCGTGGACAGCCTCGGCCTGCCCCGCGTCCCGACGGTGATCATCGACGCGATCCTGGTCGTCGGCCCACCCGTCCTGCTCGGCGTCCTCCCTGCCGTGCGCGAGGTCGAGGGCATCGCGGTGGAGTCCCTGCTCGGCGTCCGCTTCGACGAGCGCCCGCTCGGCCCCTCGCGCAACTGGGGCCAGCGACGCCGTACGACGCTCTGGTTCTGCCTGCACCTGGTCACCGGCGGCTTCATCGGTATCCTCAGCACCGCCGTCGTGGGCTTCGGCGCCGTGTTGCTCGCAGCCCCTTTCCGCAGCCCCGGCGACCACGAGCTGGCCCCCGGCATCGACTACCACGTCGCCGGCCGCTGGACCGACCTCTGGATGCCCCTGGCGGCTCTCGCCGGCCTGGTCGCCCTGATGTTGCTCTCAGCCCTCATCGGCGCCCTCCTGGCCTACTCCGCGCCGCGCGTCCTCGGCCCGACCCCCGCCGAGCGCATCGAGCTCCTCGAACGCCGTACGGCGACCCTTGCCGAACGCAACCGCCTCGCCCGCGAACTGCACGACTCCGTCGGCCACGCCCTCAGCCTCGTCACCATCCAGGCCGCCGCCGCCCGGCGAGTCCTCGCCACCGACCCGGCCTTCGCCGAGACCGCCCTCGCCGCGATGGAGACCTCGGCCCGCGCCGCCCTGGCCGATCTGGACCACGTCCTGGGCCTGCTCCGCGACGACCGCCGCTCCCCCACCACCCCCCAGGCAACCCTCGCCGACATCACCCGCCTGGTCGAGGCGACCCGAGCCGGCGGCATCACCGTGGAGATCCACAGCTCCGGCGACCTCTCGACACTTCCCGCCGCGGTCTCCCGCGAGGCGTATCGCATCATTCAGGAAGGCCTGACCAACGCCATCCGGCACGCGGGGCGCCCAGCGGACGAGGTCGAGGTGAGCCTGTCGATCGCGCTGGGCCCATCGGGCCTGCTGCTCGAGCTGACCAACCCAGTCGGCCAACCGCGCCCCCAGCCCGCCGACCCCACCTCCGCCCAGCCCGGAGCGCCGGGCACACGGCTTGCCCCAGGCACGCCGGTCACCGCAGGCACGTCGCCCACCCCGGGCACTCCCAGCACGCCGCTTGCCCCAGGCGCCTCGCCTACCCCCGGCGCATCGCTTGCCCCCGGCACCTTCTCTCCCCCCGAACCCACCCTCGGCGGCGGCCGCGGTCTGGCCGGTATCCGTGAAAGGGTCGCCGTACTCCGCGGCACGGTCGAGGCCGGTCTGCTCGGCGACCACTGGCGCCTGGCCGTGACCCTCCCGGTCGCGGTGACGACGAAAGGACGAGCGTGAACATCTCCGTGGCCGTGGTCGACGACGAACCCCTGATCCGCAGCGGCCTGCGCGCGATCATCGACGCCGAACCCGACCTCACCGTCGTCGGCGAGGCCGGCGACGGTGCCGAAGTCCTCCCGCTGGTCCGCCGTACCGGCGCCGACGTGGTCCTGATGGACGTCCGGATGCCCGCCCTCGACGGCATCCAGGCCACCCGCCTGCTCCTCGACGCCCTCGACCCGGCCCCGCGCGTCCTCGTCGTCACCACCTTCGAGAACGACGACTACGTGTACGACGCCCTCCGCGCCGGCGCCTCCGGCTTCCTCCTCAAGCGCACTCCCCCCGACGACATCATCGCCGCGATCCGCACGGTCGCCGGCAGCGAGTCGCTCCTCTTCCCGGAGGCGATCCGCACCCTCGCTCTCGCTCACGCCGACGACCACCCACGCCTCGGCCTCGATCAGTACGACCTCACCGACCGCGAGCAGGAGGTCCTCCGCCTGATGGCGAAGGGCCTGTCGAACGCCGAGATCGCCGGCGAGCTCGTCCTCGGCGTGCAGACCATCAAGACCCACGTCGCCAACCTGCTCAACAAGCTCGGCGCCCGCGACCGCACCCAGGCCGTCATCCTGGCCTACGAGTCAGGCTTCGTCCCGCTCCGCTGACCCGCGACGGACGCGCAGGCTCCGATCGCCCACGCCACACCGCCGCGGACCTGACTCGTCGCGCTCCGGACTCCGCCGGCGCTCGGCTCAGCGCGGCCCGGAGTACCGGAAGTAGAAGTCGTCCTGCGCCTGCAGGCACCCGTCCCAGTCCGGCTGCACCCAGTACAGCTTCTCCATCTGGTTCTTCGCGACCACACACGCGTGCGGCGTCTCGTACCCCGCGCTCGGGCACCAACTGAAATGCGGGTTGCACGCCTGCACCACAGGCCTGACCTCCGCAGCAGCCACCGGCGTACCGCCCGAATCAACCGCGGTCAGCCCCAGCGGAATCCCGCCGACACCCAGCACCGCGAGAGCAATCGTCCGACGCATCAAGTTCCTCCTCAGGTCGAGTTCGCACTCATCCTGGGAGGAACCGCTTTCAGACCGCTGTCAGCCGTCGAGCTCGCCATGCTCGGCCAGCGTGCAGGCGTTCGCCACCGGGTCGACCGCGTCGGCCTGCCGCGCCACCCGCTGCAGCAGCAGCCGGAACACCATCCGCTCGCCGTCGTCCAGCCCGCCCATCACCTCGTCCTCAGCCGCCCGCAGGCGCCGTTCGAGATCACAGAGCTGCTCGACACCCTTCGGCGTCGCGACGATCAGCCGCGCGCGGCGATCCGCCGGATCCGGCTGCCGCTGCACCAGGCCGGCCTTCTCCAGGTCGTCGAGCAGGTACGTCATCACGGTCCGGTCGATCTCCAGCTGCGCGGCCAGGTCGAGCTGGCGCTTGGGACCTTCGGCGTACGCCGTCGCGAGCACCTGGTAGCCGCGCGGACCACCCGGGACACCCTCGAGCGCGAGCGCGCTCTGCTTCGCGTACCGCCGGAACACCACGCCGAGCGCCCACCCGAGATCGGCCTCGACGGACGTGCCGCGGACCCCCTGGGTCGTGCTCGTCTCGGGCGATGAACTGGTCACGAGATCCATCGTACGGGGTGTACGCCACTCGGAATACGATCTGACTTGAATATGTTCTGCTAGACAGACTATCTTCGGAACAGCTCAACCGAGCCTGCCCCTCTGGAAGGAACGACATGACCACCCTGCTTCGCATCGACGCCAGCCTCCGGCTCGACGGCTCCGTCAGCCGCGCGCTCGCCGACAGCGCCGAGGCGGCCTGGAAGTCCGAGCACCCGAACGGCGTCGTGGTCCGGCGCGACCTCGGACTGCACCCGATCCCGGCCGGCGTCTGGCCGGCGCTGATCGCCGACCGGTTCGGCTGGGAGATCCCGTCCGGCGCCGACTTCGTCGACCCGGCCGAGGCCCAGACCCTCGCCGCCGACCTGATCGCCGAGTTCAAGGCGGCCGACGCGGTGCTGCTCGCCGTACCGCTGTACAACTACGGCATCGCCCAGCACGTGAAGACGTACATGGACGTGCTGCTCACCGACCAGGAACTGATCTCCGGTACGGCGGTCGCCGGCCGCCCGATCATCTTCACCCTGGCCCGCGGCGGCGGCTACGGCCCCGGCACCCCGAAGGAAGGCTGGGACCACGCGACGCCGTACCTGAACCGCATCTTCGGCGAGGTCTTCAACATGCACATCCGTACGGCGGCCGCGGAGCTGACGCTGGCTCCGGTCACCCCCGGCATGGAAGAACTGATCGACCTCTCCAAGACCTCGGAACAGGACGCCCACACCACCGCCGGCGAACACGCGACTGAGGCGGCGCGCGCCCTCACCACCAACGCCGCCTGACCTTCAGCCGACCGACACTTGTCAGGTCCGCCTGCCCTCCGGCGGGTTGCCTGCTCCGTCTGACTCTTCTCCCCGAGTGCCGAGCTCGAGCCGGCACCCGGGGCGGTCAGCCCGCGACCACCCGCCAGGACGACACCGTGACCGACAAGGTCACCCCCATCGGATCCGCCAACCCCGCGATCCGCTCCGCCCGCACCGCAGCATCCGAGTGCCGCGCACTGGGCGTCATCCCCACCAACTGCCCGATCGCCGCATGATCAAGCAGCATGGTGCTCTCGACCACCCGCTGCCCCACCCGCTCGAACCCCTGCAGCGACTCCACCAGCCGCCGCTCCTTCTCCCCGTCGACGCTCACCATCCCGAGCACGTCGATCAGTTCCCCCAGATGCCCCTGATTGGGCGTCACCACCAGCAACGTCCCACCCGGCTTCAACACCCGAGCCATCTCCGCAGCATTCCGCGGCGCGAACACATCCAGCACCACATCAGCCACCCCGTCCCGCACCGGCAACTCCCGCCAGGCATCCGCGACCACAGACCCGATCCCCGGATCCACCTTCGCCGCCCGCCGAGCCGCATACCGCGAAACATCCACCGCAATCCCCCGCCCCCCGGCCTCGAGCACCCCCGCCAGGTAGTACGCCGTACCAGCCCCCACCTCAACAACCAACGCTTCACCCTGCCACGAGGCGGAGTCCTCATCCACGCCGTCGAGCCGCGAATCCCCGTCGCCAACCGCGCCGCCCCACAGCAACCCGCCGCCCTGCTCCGAGCGACCCCCGCCGAGCTCACCGACCCGCTGCCCGGTGCCGCCGCCCAGAGGCTCGCCGTACCGGGGCAGGCTCTCCACCAGCGCCTCACGGATCGGCGCGTACCACCCCCGGCCCAGGAACTCGGCCCGGGCGTCCACCATCTCCGCACTGTCCCCGTCGATCCCACTCGATGCCGACGGCAACAGATTCAGGTACCCCTGCTTCGCCAGATCGAAAGCATGCCCCGCCCCGCACCGCGCCGTACGGTCTCTCAGCTCCAGCCCGTCACCACACACCGGGCACCGCAACACCGCCACCAGATCAGCATGCACCGCGCCATTCTCCCCCGCGTTCCCGCGAGGACCCGCCGCGCCCTCAGCCGTTGACGTCCCGGCTGGTCAAGCGAGCCCAGGCCGCCGCGTAGAACACCGCGAGATACGCGCCCTGCATCAGCAGGTTCCGCACGATCGCATCCCAGTACGGCGGATCCCGCAGCAGATCGGCGAACGACGTCCACCCGTACATCAGTAACCACGGATGGATCTCGTCGATCTGCGGAATCGCCCCCAGGATCCCGAACACGATGAACGCCCCGAACGTAGCCGCCATCGCCGCCAGCGGAGTCGAGGTCAGCGAACTCACGAACAGCCCGATCCCGGCCAGCCCGAGCAACGAGGCAGCGATCAGCACCGCGATCCCCAGCGCCCGAACCAGCCCGTCGGCCAGCGAAACGGTGGATCCCGACAGCAGCACGACATCGCCCACCGGAAACAAGACGAAGCCCGCGATCAAACCGCCCAACCACACGGTCAACGTCGCCGCGAGGCAGAACACCGCAAGAGCAACCATCTTCGCCGCGAGCAGCCGAGACCGACCGGCCGGCGCAGTCAGCAGGTTCCGCAAGGTCCCGAGGCTCGACTCACCTGCCAGCGACTCCCCCGAGATCACCGTGACCGCGGTCGGAAGGAAGAACGGCAGCGAGAGGGCGAGGCTCGCGACGATCAGGAAGAACCCGTTGCCGGCGACCTGCCCGATGAACCCTTCAGCGTCCCCCGAGGATCCCGACAACCGAATCGCCACTCCGACCAGGACGGGGACCAAGCCCAGTACTGCCAGCAGGACCCAGGTGCGGGCGCGGCCGAAGACCAGGTGCAGTTCGGTGCGGAACAGTGCGAGCGTGTGCCGGCCGGCCCCTGGACGTTGAGAGGATTCGAGCATCTGGCTCGCTGTGGCGCCGTGGGCGGTTGCGTGGCCGACGGTCTGCGGTTCACCCAGCGACATCGAAGCCCTCCCCGGTCAGGGCCACGAAGGACTCCTCGAGGCTTGGGCGTTCCAGGCCGAAGCCGTGCAGGCGTACGTCGGCCGTCACGAGCGCCGCGGCGAGTTTGTCGATCGGGAGGTCTCCTGGATCGCCTTCGACGGCTGGTACGCCGTCCCGGTCGTCGGCCGGGTGTCCGCTCGGCCGACGGAGATCGCGTACTCCGAGGGCGGCAAGGGTCTGCTCGGCTCGGTCGACGTCCGGTGTTCGCACCACGAGGCGCGGGCGGAGCTCGGACCGGAGTTCGGCCATCGTCGACTGGCGCAGGAGCCGGCCGCGGCTCATCACCGCGGCGTGCGTGCAGAGCTGCTCCACCTCGGCCAGCAGGTGAGTGGAGGTGAAGATCGTCGTACCGTCGGCTGCCAGTTCGCGGATCAGTGAACGCACCTCCCGCGTGCCTTGCGGGTCGAGGCCGTTGGTCGGCTCGTCGAGCACCAGGAGCTCGCGGCGCTGCATCAACGCGACCGCGATCGCCAGCCGCTGCCGCATGCCCAGTGAGTACGCGCGGACCTTCTTCTTCGCCGCGTTGGAGAGCCCGACGCGCTCCAGCGCCTCACCCGCCCGCAGCTTCCGGGTCCGGGGATCGGCAGTCCGGTCAGCCGCATCAAACCGCAGTAGATTCGCCTGTCCGGTCCAGAACGGGTAGAACGCCGGCCCTTCAACCAGCGCCCCCACCCGCGGCAACACCGACAGCTGCGCCTTGGGCATCTCCTGCCCGAGCAGCTCCACGCTCCCTGACGTCGGCGCGATCAACCCGAGCAACATCCGAATCGTGGTGGTCTTCCCCGACCCGTTCGGCCCGAGAAACCCGAAGATGCTCCCGGCAGGCACCTCCAGATCAATCCCCGCCACGGCGACCTGCCCACTCCGAAACCGCTTGGTCAGCCCCCGGGTGACGATCGGTGGCCTCAGGTCATCGGTGTGCTCGTGCGGGTACGCCGCTGGGTCAGCGACGGCGTCAGTTTCCGGGCGACCGGCCTCAGCGACTGCGCCCGCAACCGACGTCGGTGAGGCAACTGCAGCCGCATCCGCGGCGGCTGTCGCCGAAGCGGGCACAGCCGCGGCGAACGTTGGCGAGGTGGGTGCAGGTACGCCGGACGGTGCGGAGGTGGCGGTCAGCGTGGGGTCGGTGGGTCTTGCGAGGTCGCCGGTGGGTCTTGCGGGGTCGTCGGTGGTGGCGTCGGCTTCTGGGGTGTCGGCTGCGGCAGGTTCGGCGGCCGACGCCTCGGCGTACGTGGCTGGGTCGGCGTCGGCGGAGGGGCAGCCGTCGAGGGACTCGGGGGTGGTGGGCACGGTCAGCGGGGGGCTGTGGGGGCGGCGGCAGCGAGGGTGTCGGCGGTGACCAGGCCTACGAGGACTCGGCCGTCGTCGGTGATCAGGGCGCTGACCATCTTGCTGGTGAGGATCTTGCCGGAGCCCCAGGAGCCCTGGACCGTGCGGGCGTTGGCCAGGAGCTGGGTCAGGGCTTGGTTGTTGGTGGGGAGTTTGGCGCCTCGGATGACGGCGATGGACTCCCAGCCGGTGCCGATCACTGTCGGGTGTTCGGCGGGCTTGTTCGGGGTGGCCTTGGGGAGGGGCTTGGGTGCCTTGGGCCTGTCGAGCGCCGGGAGGGTCTTCTCGGTGACCTTGACGCCTGCCGGCGGGGTGAAGGCGAAGGTGCCGGCCGCGGGGACGTCGAACGAGACCGCGGAGAAGCCGAGCTGGATCGCCGGGTCCTTGCCGGTGCGGGGCAGGACGGTGACCTCGAGCGGGACCCAGGTCTTCGCGTCGATCGCCAGGGTGACCGAGCCGACGGTGGTCTTGTCGGTCTTCGGGGTGAGGCGGAGCTTGTAGGCGTCGCGGCCGGCGACCGACTCGGTGCCGGTGACGTCGACGGCGGTGCTGGGGTCGATGGCGGTGAGGAACTTCTTGGCCATCGCCTGCGGGTCGTACGCCTGCTTCTCGGGGGCGACTTCCGGCTTCGCCGGGCGGGCCGGGAGGGTGAGCTTCACCGCTTCGCGCTTCGCGGAGTCGTAGGCCCAGGCCGATTTGCCGTCGGTGGTCCAGACGCGTTCGGCCATGTCGTCGAGGACGGAGACGCGGGCCTTGTCGGGGCCGGCGAAAGCTACTCGGGCGGTGTGTTCCCCGGTGAGCAGGTCGGGGAGCTGGCTCTGGCCGTCGACGCCGGGGAGTGCGGGGAGGCCGAGGTCGGTCGCCGAGCGGACGGTGCCGCTGAGGCCGTCGACCTTGGCGGTCTGCACCTTGGCGAGCAGGTCCTGGGCCGTGATGCCGGGGAGGTCTGGAGAGGCGTCAGCGACCACTGGTCCGAGCGCACCCACGCCCGCCACCACTGCGACTGCCGTGACCGGAACCAACCACCGTCGACCGCGCCTCGTTGCTGCCATGTCGTCAAGACTCGCACCGGCACCGGCCGGAACCAAGGGGTCTCAGGGTCAGTTCACCCAAAAGAGTGAGGAACTGGAAACGTGGAGACAAGATGAGGCTGAGGGCCGGCCGGGACATATCCCGGCCGACCCGGCGTACCTCAGCGGCTCTGCAGCGCGTCCAGCGCGACCGTCATCGCCGCGGCCACGCGGAAGTCCACCCGCGAGTCGTGCACGGTCACCCGGTAGCGGTCGCGGATCGAGATCTTCCGCTCGACCGACAGAATCGGCTGCCCGCTCGCGCGATCGGTGAAATCGAAGTGGAAGATGAACGGCAGCGGGATCTCGCCGACGAACGGAACGAACTCCCAGACCCGCCGAACGATCGCGATGGTCGGGTTGCGCTCGGTGCCGTCGGACTCGAAGCCGGGCCCGGTGAGCTGCCAGCTGGAGCGCAGCAGGCTCTTGCCGAACTCCTTCTTGAACCAGCCGATCGGCTGGCCGTTCGGGTCGAACACGTCGTACCCCGACCCGAGGTCGAGCCGCTTGCGGGCCTTGAACGAGAACACCGCCTGCGACTTGGAGTCGTCGGTGTAGAAGGTGACCTCCTCCTTGAACGCCATCCGCTTCTGCTGCGCGAAGGCGAGCAACGGTCCGTCGGTGCCGTCGGGGTTGGTCGCGATCAGTTCGTACTTGTTCGCCATCATCGTGATCCGCTGCTTCATCGAGAAGGCGGGCACGTGCATCGGCGCTGAGCCGTGGGGTGGGACCGTCATGCGGTGGAGTCTGTCACCGCCGTGGGCTCATCGGCACGTCTGACGACCGCTCCGCAGGCAAGTCCACCCCATCGGAGCCCCTGGGTAAGACTTTCGGCTACTTCCGACTGCCCGACGCAGGACACCAGGAGCTCCCCAGCACCCTGCAGCACCAGGTCGCGCGCCACCTCGACACCGAGCTCGACCGCCTCGTCAGCAGTCCGTGCCGGACGCCAGAGCACGCCGAAGTCGGCAGCAGGCTTCTCAGCTCCCACCTGTACGACGAGCACGTCCGCAGCGCTCAGATAGGACGCTGCCGATCCCCCGTCCACCACCAGCACCCGCACAACCTGCGACCCAACCTGCTCGAAGCCCCCAGAAGCAACAGCATCCCGTACGGCGGCAGTAGCGCTGGCCACCTCGCCCGGCAACCCCCGCAACCCCCACTGCTCCTGATGCACAGCCCAAGCCAGCGGACGCCGAGAAGCCCAACCGGACCGCACCAGCTCCGGCGCAGCCGCGAACTCCTCCACATGCCCCACGCACAGGTACCCGAGCAGCTCCACATGAGCAGGCAGCCCCAGCACCTCCCCCACCTCAGCAGGGTCGAAGAACGACACCCAGCCGACGCCCAGCCCTTCAGCACGCGCAGCCAGCCACAGGTTCTGCACAGCGATCGCCGCCGAGAACCACACCGTGCGCGGATCAGCATGCCGCCCCAGCACGTGTCGCCCACCCCGTGCCGGGTCACAGGTGACCGCGATGTTCAGCGGAGTGTCGAGGATCGCCTCGATCTTCAACCCGTCGAACGCCGCCCGCCGGTCCGCCGGCAGCGACGCCGCGAAGGCGTCGCGCTGCGCAACAGCCAGGTCGTGCACCCGCTGCCGAGTAGCGACATCACGGATGAGCAGGAAGTCCCAAGGTTGACTGAGTCCCACACTTGGGGCTCGGTGCGCGGCCTCCAGCACCCTGGTCAGCAGCTCGTCATCGACCGGCTTGTCCAGAAACCCACGCCGTACGTCGCGCCGCTCCGCGATCACCCGGTGCACCACCTCGCGATCAGCGTGCGAGTACCCCGGTGCAGCAGCCTCCACCACTCCGACAGCCACAGTCGCGCCAGCAGACTTCTGCTTCGGTACGACGAGCGCCGCACCGCTCAGCACGACAGCTGCCTCAGCCACACTCGCCGTACCGGCCAGCTCCCCCACCTGCTCGCTCGGCGTTGGCACTACCTGCGCGGCAAGGTCTACCGAGGAGGCGGTGAACAGCTGCGCCCCCAGCGAGGCCACGAGCCGCTGCAGCCCCGGCTCGTCCTCACGGCCTTCGACAGTCACCACCGACTCGACCGCACCCACCACACCGGTCAGCGCACGATATACCAGGTCCCGCAGCTCTCTGTACGACGTACCGGTGCGCAGCCCGATGCCCAGGACGAGGCTCACTTCTCCATCCCCACATGCACCCGTGCAGCCGCTACGAGCCGAGCAGGGACGTCTGGAGTCGCCGTCCAGTGCAGGTGCAGGTAGGACGCATGCACCGACGGCCGTGTGACCCCCTCCACCCCATCGGGCAGGTACCAGGCCGGGTCCCCATCAGCATCCAAAGTCACCGCAGTCCGGTGGAACTCGTGCCCCCGGACGCGTCGCCCCTCGTCGAAGAACGCCGTCGTACTGGCAGCGATCGCCGTGCGATAGCCCAGCGTCAGCTTGCCAGTCATGTGCGCAGCAGCAGGCAGTACGCCGGTCATGGCGTGGCCATCCAGCTCACGGCACAGGTAGAGCAGCCCGGCGCACTCAGCGATCACCGGCAGCCCAGCAGCGACAGCTGACGCCACCTGCGTTCGCAGCAACTCGTTGCTGGACAGCGCCTCGGCATGCATCTCCGGGAAGCCACCGCCCAGGTAGAGCGCCGCAGTACCGTCCGGCAACGAGTCATGCAGCGGGTCGAAGGTCGCCACGTCAGCACCGGCCGCAGTGAGCAGCTCAGCGGTCTCCGTGTAGCGGAAGGAGAACACCGGTCCCCCGGCGACAGCCACCACGGGTCGGCCCTCAGCAGCAGGAGTCACCTCGGCAGCCGGGTCCCACACCGCAGTCTCCAGCGGAGCAGCAGCACGAGCCGCCGCGACGAACGCCTCCAGGTCGACACCAGCCCGCACCAGCTCAGCCGCCGCATCGACAGCCGCCACCGCCTGCTCGCGCTGCTCGTCAGCAGGCACCAGCCCCAGGTGCCGACTCGGCACCGTCAGCCGGGTATCGCGCCGCAGCACCCCCAGCACCGGTACGCCGGTCGGAGCAACCCCCGCTCGCGCCTCGGCCTCGTGCCGATCCGTACCGACCTTGTTCAGGATCACCCCGACGATCCGCACCCCGGTGTCGTAGGCAACGAACCCCTGCACCACCGCGCCGACGCTGCGGCCGGCGGCGGACGCGTCGACCACCAGCACGACCGGTGCCTGCAGCAACTTCGCGACGTGCGCCGTCGACGAGAAGCCCTCGGTGCCGAGCGCGCCGTCGTACAGGCCCATCACGCCCTCGACGACGGCGATGTCGGCACCGGCCGCGCCGTGCGCGAAGAGCGGTGCGACCCGTTCCTCGCCGGACAGCATCGCGTCCAGGTTGCGCCCCGGGCGGCCGGTCGCGACCGCGTGGAAGCCGGGGTCGATGTAGTCCGGGCCGACCTTGAAGCCGGCGACCGTGTGCCCGGCCCGGCGCAGCGCCGCCATCAGGCCGACGGCGACCGTCGTCTTGCCGGCGCCCGACGCGGGCGCGGCGACGACGATCCGCGGGATCACCACTCGATCCCCTTCTGGCCCTTCTGGCCGGCGTCCATCGGGTGCTTCACCTTCGTCATCTCGGTGACCAGGTCGGCGGCGTCGAGCAGCCGCTGGTCGGCGTTCCGGCCGGTGATGACGACGTACTGGTTGCCGGGCCGGTTGGTCAGTGTGTCGACCACCTCGCCGACGTCGATCCAGCCCCACTTCATCGGGTAGGTGAACTCGTCGAGCACGTAGAGATCGTGGGTCTCGGCGGCGATCCGGCGCTGGATCTCGCGCCAGCCCTCGAGCGCGTCCGCGGCGTGGTCCTCCTCGGTGCCGGCCTTGCGCGACCAGCTCCAGCCCTCACCCATCTTGTGCCACTCGACCGGGCCACCCTCACCCGTTGCCTCGTGCAACTTCCCGAGAGCACGGAACGCGCTCTCCTCGCCGACCCTCCACTTCGCGCTCTTGACGAACTGGAAGACGCCGATGTTCCAGCCCTGGTTCCAGCCGCGCAGCGCCATCCCGAACGCCGCCGTCGACTTCCCCTTCATCTCGCCGGTGTGCACCATCAGCAGCGGCCGGTTGCGGCGCTGCCGGGTGGTCAGGCCGTCCTTCGGTACGACGGTCGGCTGTCCCTGCGGCATCAGTTCGTCCCCTTCGACTCGGCACCCGTACGCCGGCTCATCTCAGCGCCCGTACGCCGGGGAGCGCTCTCCGGGCGGCGCTTGCCGCGGCCGCTCACGCCGCGCTCCGCTCGTTCACCGCACTTACCAAGTTGCCTGCGGCAACCTCTCCCAGATCCAGGTACTCCGCCCGCAGACTGGTCGCCAGCTCCGCGGCGAGCCCGAGCCGAACGCCGCGGCGCGGCTCGCAGTCGACCACGACGGTGGAGATGCCCTGGGCACCGATCCACTCGGCGGCCTGCTGAGCGCGCGAGAAAGCGCTCTCTCCGTACGTCGCCCGCCCGTCGGTGACGAGCACCAGCAGCGGACGCCGCCGCGGGTCACGGATCGCGGCGATCCGCAGCACCTCGGCGGTCTGCAGCAGCCCCTCGGCCAGCGGCGTACGACCGCCGGTGGGCAGCGACTCCAGGCGGCGTACGGCGGTCTCGACGCTGCCGGTCGGTGGGAGCGCGACGGTCGCCGTCGCGCGGGCGAACGTGACCAGGCCGACCTTGTCGCGGCGCTGGTAGGCATCGAGCAGGAGCGAGACGATCGCGGTCTTGACCTCGCCCATGCGGCGCTTGGTGCCCATCGAGCCGGAGGCGTCGACGCAGAACATCACCAGGTTGCCCTCG
This sequence comes from Kribbella sp. NPDC051770, assembly GCF_040681455.1. Classification (NCBI taxonomy): domain Bacteria; kingdom Bacillati; phylum Actinomycetota; class Actinomycetes; order Propionibacteriales; family Kribbellaceae; genus Kribbella; species Kribbella sp. NPDC051770. Next base: position 180,705 of record NZ_JBFAYT010000010.1, read on the forward strand.
CGCCCTTCACGGACGCCGAGGCGTACGTCGGAGGCTCGGACGGCGAGACCGGGGCCGGAGCGACCGCGGGCATGCTGGTGCGGGGCCGCGGAGCGGATCGTCGCGAGGAGGTGAGGGCGGCCGGACTCGCGTCCGAGGCGGGCGCGATCGCCGACGACGCGGCCGACCTCGGTGATCGCGCGGGAGCGACGGCCGGCCACGCCCGCGCCGGCGGACTGGACGGTGAGAAGCCGGGCCTTGTACGGCGTGGAACTGGCCTCGACGTGGCCGCCGGGATCATTCGAGATCGCGCTCTCTGCGTTTCCCGGGGTGGCCGCGGCGTCCTGGTTGTCCGGGCCGGGGCGGTCGGCGTCTTCCGGGCGCTGCGACGGGTCGGCCTGGGCCGACGGGTCGTGGGGGCCGGAGGAGTCGTCGGCGGTGGACGGGGTGGGATCCGGAGCGTTGTCGGAGTCGTCTGGGCCGCGGTCGGGGCCGTCGTCGGGGCTGTCCGGCCCGCCGTTCGGGTCGTCGTCCGGGTCCTCCGGCGGGGTGCTGTCGTTGATCACCTGGTCGAGGCGGTCCTCGTCCAGCCCGGGCGCGTCGAACGGGTTGCGCCGCGTCCGGTGCGGGAGAGCGAGCTTCGCCGCGGCGCGGACGTCCTCGACCTCGACGACACTCCGGCCCGACCAGGCCGCGTGCGCGACCGCCGTCCGGGCAGTGACCAGGTCGGCGCGCATCCCGTCGACGTCGAACGCGGCGCAGATCTCCGCGATCTGGCGCAGCGCCGAGTCGGTCAGGATCACGTCCGGGAGCAGGCTCTGCGCCTTCACGATCCGCTCGGCGAGCTCGCGCTGCGGGCCGTCGTACCGGGTGACGAAGGCGATCGGGTCGGCCTCGTACGAGAGGCGCGCGCGCATCACCTCGACCCGCACCGCGGGGTCGCGGCTGGCGACGACATCGACGGTCAGGCCGAAGCGGTCGAGGAGCTGCGGTCGGAGCTCGCCTTCCTCCGGGTTCATGGTGCCGACGAGGACGAAGCGCGCGGGGTGGGTGATCGAGACGCCGTCGCGCTCGACGGTTGCGCGACCCATCGCGGCGGCGTCGAGAAGGACGTCGACGAGGTGGTCGTGCAGGAGGTTGACCTCGTCGACGTACAGGAGTCCGCGGTGCGCGGCCGCGAGCAGACCCGGCTCGTACGCCGTGACGCCTTCGGCGAGCGCCTTCTCGAGGTGGAGCGAGCCGAGCACGCGGTCCTCGGTCGCGCCGACGGGGAGCTCGACGAGGCGGGCGGGGCGGGAGGATGAGGTGGTCGGGGCGGGGACGCCTGAGGATCCGGGGAGGTGGCCGAGCGGGGAGCCCCCCGCGGACTCGGCTCGCAGGTCCGCGCGGGCGGACAGGCTTCGCCGGCCTGAATCGGCGGAGATGCTTCGCGCGTCCGCGTCGGCGGGGAGACTGCGGGCGTCCGCATCGGTGGGGAGGGTGCTGGCGTCCGCACGGGCGGACAGGCTGCGAGGCTCCGTACCGGCAGGCTTGCTGGTGCCGTCGAAGGCGGGCGGGTGCGGGCCGTCCGGGCAGGTCGGGTCCGGGGTGGCCGGGTCGCAGGAGAAGCGGCAGCCGGGGACGACGTCGACGGCGGGGAGGATCTCGGTCAGCGCTCGGACCGCGGTCGACTTGGCGGTGCCTTTCTCGCCGCGGATCAGGACGCCGCCGATGGCCGGGGAGACCGCGGCCAGGATCAGGGCGAGCTGGAGGTCGTCCATCCCGACCACCGCGGTGAACGGAAAGCCGGTCGGGGTCGGAGCAGGCCGCATCGGCGGTGATCCCTTCGTCCTGCGGGTGTCCACGCCCGCGCTGGCAACGGTCGCCCGGAAACGCGGAGAGCGCTCCCTGGCGGACGGCGGGAGATGTCCTGGCTTCCGGATCGCATCCGGTCACAGTGGCGGGACCGCCCCGGACTTCGGCCAGCTGGCCGGCACCGGTGTTCCTCCCCTGCCGTCCTGGCGATCATTCCACATCCCTGCCGAGGTCCTGCAGGCCGGAGAGAAACCTCACCTGAGGCGGAGGCGATCACCACCTCGCGGGAGGTGCGCGGGTGGGCGATGCGGTGTGAGTGCGCGGGGCACGCTGCGCGCGGTGCTCGGGTGGGCGATGCGGGTGCACGGCACGCGGGTGCGGGTGCGCGGAGGCTTGAGGTGCGCGCGGCGCGGTGCGCGGAGGCGCGAGGTGCGCGATGCGCGGGTGGGCGGGTGCTCGCCACGCGGGTGCGCGGTGCGCGGTGCCCGCGGGTGCAGGTGCGCGCGTACGCCGACACCGCGCTCACCTCCAGCGACTACTTCTCTGGTGCGAAGTACGCGAGAAGTACATCGAGTCGCACCCGCTGGTCCTCCACCCGCAGCCGTCCCCCCGCGGACAGCGCGACGATCCCGTGGAGAGCGCTCCACAGGATCTCCGCCACGACCTCCGGCTGCTCCGTCCCCCCGGGGAGAGCGTTGACGAAGGCGTCGAAACCCGCGCGCAGCGCGGGCGGTGTGGCTGGGCTTGCGAACGTCAGTTGGGTCGGGAGGATGAACATCGCCTGGTACAGCGCGGGGTGTTGCGCGGCGAAGTCGAGATACGTCTCGCAGATCGCGCGGAGTGCCGAGCGTGAAGCGGCGGCCGGACTGGTGGCGTCTCGGCGCTTGGGAGCTGCAGCATCGCGCGCCGCCGCGGAGAGTTGGTCGGCGAGCTCGGTGAAGCCCTCCAGTGCGACGGCCTGCTGGATGGCCTCCTTGCCGGCGAAGTGGCTGTAGAGAACGGGCTGGCTGTACTCGACCTTCTCGGCCAGCCGGCGCGTGGTCACCGCGCTCCAACCCTCCGCCTCGGCGAGGTCGCGGGCGGTGGTGACGATGAGCTGGTGGCGCTCGGCGCGCTCCCGGTCGCGGCGGTCCTTCAAAGCAGACATGGCAGGAATTCTAGCAGCGCTAGACATTCTGTCGATGACCCATCTATCGTTGACACAACATCTAGCACCGCTAGTCAAGGAGAAGAACCATGCTCAGCACCACCGCCACCGTGCTTGCCGGACTCGTCGGAGTGGCCGTCGTCCTGATGGGAGCGAGCGGGCTGGCAGCGCCTCAGCGCGCGACCGGGTTCGGGATTCCGCGGACACCGACGGCGGATCCGGCGTTCCGCGCCTGGTTGTCGGTGAAGTCCGTGCGCGACATGGCGCTCGGCGCGCTGCTGATCGTGGTGCTGATCAGCGGGACAGCTCAGCTGCTCGGTGGCGCGATGCTCGTCGCGGCGCTGATCCCGGTCGGGGACGCGGTGGTCGTGCTGCGCAGCAAGGGACCGCGGGCCACGGCGTACGGCGTACACGCGGCGACCGCCGCCGTGATGGTGGTGATCGGAGCGCTGCTGCTGATCGCCTGATCAGCAGTCAGGCGATCAGGCGAGACGCTCCGACAGGTAGTCCGCCGCAGCCGAGGAGTCGACCTCGCGGATGCCGACGATCGGGGTGACAGTGACGAAGCCCGCGGCAAGGAGGGCTTCGTCGGTGTCGGGAGCAGCACCAGCCGCAGGCGCGGCCAGCGTGATCATCGGCTCCCCCGTCGCGGCCGTCCCACCAACGATCCGAGACCGCTCAATCGGCGCCAGGCGCGCCCGGCGTACCCCCTCGAGCTCGTCCAGCGGACGGTCGGGCACGTTGACGGTGATCACGCTGCCCACCGGCTCCGAGGCCAGCCAGCCGAGAGCCCGTACGGCGACCGTGCCGGCCACGTCGAGGTGCTTCGGATCCTCGGAGTCGATGCTGATCGCGATCGCGGATCGGCCTTGGCCGGCCGCCGTCAGCGCCGCCGCGACGGTGCCCGAGTGCAGGATCGGTACGCCGATGTTGTGCCCGTGGTTGATGCCCGACACCACGACGTCCGGCGCCGCCCCGAACGCCCCGACCATCGCAAGCGTCACCGCGAGCGCAGGCGTCCCGTCCACACCGATGTACGTGACACCGTCGAAGGACTCCGACGCCGTCCGGACCGACCGGTCGACCATCCCCGCCCGCGCCGAGCCGACGCCGCTCTGGTCGTCCAGCGGAGCAACAGCCAGTACGTCGTACCCGGCGCTCGCCAGCGCCGAGCCCAGGGCGCGGATCCCCCGAGCCTGGTAACCGTCGTCATTGGTGATCAGGACTCGCAAGGACATGCCTCCACCCAATCACACCCGGCCGTCAGTCGCGGTCCTCGATGTCTCCCTCGGTCTCCAGTACGGCGGTGCGCAGCGTCTCCAGCGCCTCCGCCGACGGCTCGGCCCACAGCCCGCGCTGCGCAGCCTCCAGCAACCGCTCCGCGATGCCGTGCCGCGCCCACGGGTTGGACTTGCGGAAGAACTCCGCGACCTCGGGGTTGGCGACGTACTCGGTGGTCAGCGTCTCGTACATCCAGTCGTCGACGACGCCGGCGGTGGCGTCGTACCCGAAGAGGTAGTCGACCGTCGCGGCCATCTCGAAGGCGCCCTTGTAGCCGTGCCGCTGCATCGCGGCCATCCAGCGCGGGTTGACGACGCGGGCGCGGAAGACGCGCTTGGTCTCCTCCTCCAGCGTCCGGGTCTTCACCTGGGCCGGTACGGCGGAGTCGCCGATGTAGGCCTTCGGGTTGGCGCCGGTCAGGTGGCGCACCATCGCGACCATGCCGCCGTGGTACTGGAAGTAGTCGTCGGAGTCCATGATGTCGTGCTCGCGGGTGTCGGCGTTCTTGGCCGCGACCTGGATCCGCGCGTACGCGCGCTCCATCGACGGGCGCGCCTCGGCGCCGTCGAGGTCCTTGCCGTAGGCGTATCCGCCCCAGACCGCGTACACCTCGGCCAGCTCCGCGTCGGTGCGCCAGTTGCGCGCGTCGACCAGCGGCAGCAGGCCGGCGCCGTACGAGCCGGGCTTGGAGCCGAAGACGCGCGCGGTCGACGACCGCATGTCGTTGCCCGCAGCAACATCATCCAGCACGTGCGCGCGCAGGTAGTTGTCGGCGGCATCCTCGTCCAGCGCCGCGACGGTCCGGACCGCCTCGTCCAGCCAGGCGACGACGTGCGGGAACGCGTCCCGGAAGAACCCGGAGATCCGGATCGTCACGTCGACCCGCGGCCGCCCGAGCTCGGCGATCGGGACGACCTCGAAGCCCGAGACCCGTCGCGACGCCTCGTCCCAGACCGGCCGGCAGCCGAGCAGCCAGAGCACCTCGGCCAGGTCGTCGCCCTGGGTGCGCATCGCCGACGTACCCCACACGGTCAGACCGACCGAGCGCGGCCACTCCCCCGTCTCGGCCTTGTGCCGGGCCAGCAGCGAGTCGGCCAGCGCGACGCCGACGTCCCACGCGTTGCGGCTCGGGATCGCCTTCGGGTCGACGGCGTAGAAGTTGCGGCCGGTCGGCAGCACGTTGACCAGACCGCGCGTCGGCGAGCCCGACGGCCCGGCCTCGACGAAGCGGCCGTCCAGCGCGCGCAGTACGTTCGTCAGCTCGTCGCCGGTCCGTGCCAGCCGCGGCACGACCTCCTGGCACGCAAACGTCAGCGAAGCCTCTACTGCAGCCGACTGCCGGCCGAGCACCTCTCCGACGACCACCGGCACCTTGCCGGCGTCCCAGCTGAGCGTCTCCAGCCCCAGCACCAGCTTGCGCGCCACAGCCTCCAGCAGGTCCACACCGTCGGCAGCACTCACCGCCGGCAGGTCAGCAAGCTCCGACAGCGCTGCAAGCTCAGCAGGCACCGCCCGGCCCGGGTCGGCGAGCAGAGCCGCCTCATCCACGCCGTACGTCGTACCGAGCGCAGCACGCAGCCCCGGTACGGCGCCGGCAGCACCGCCCCACATCTGCGAGGCCCGCAGTACAGCCAGCACCAGGTTGACCCGAGCCTCGCCGACCGGCCCACCACCGAGCACGTGCAGCCCGTCGCGGATCTGGACGTCCTTGATCTCGCACAGGTAGCCGTCGAGGTGCAGGACGAACTCGTCGAACTCCTCGTCCTCCGGCTTCTCGCTGGTGTGCAGGTCGTGGTGCAGCTGCGCCGCCTGGATCAGCGTCCAGATCTGAGCGCGCAGCGTCGGCACCTTCTCCGGGTCGAGTGCCTGCACGGTGGCGTACTCGTCCAGCAGGTACTCCAGCTTGGCCATGTCGCCGTAGGTCTCAGCACGGGCCATCGGCGGCACCAGGTGGTCCACGACGACCGCGTGCCCGCGGCGCTTGGCCTGCGTGCCCTCACCCGGGTCGTTGACGATGAACGGGTAGACCAGCGGCAGGTTGCCCAGTACGGCGTCCGGAGCGCAGTCGGCCGCCATGCCGATCCCCTTGCCCGGCAGCCACTCCAGCGTGCCGTGCTTGCCCAGGTGGACGACCGCGTGCGCGCCGAAGCCACCCTCGGCGACCGGCGCCTCCAGCCAGCGGTACGCCGCCAGGTAGTGGTGCGACGGAGCCATGTCCGGGTCGTGGTAGATCGCCACCGGGTTCTCACCGAAGCCACGGGGCGGCTGGATCATCAGTACGACGTTGCCGAAGCGCAGCGCGGCCAGCGCGATCGCCGGCTCGTCGCCGGTCGTGTCGACGTACAGGGAGCCGGGCGCCTCGCCCCAGGCCTCGGTCATCGCGCCCCGCAGGGTCTCCGGCACCCGGCCGAACCACTGCTGGTACGTCGTCAGCGGGATCTTGGCGACAGCACCGGAGAGCTGCTCGTCGGTCAGCCAGTCCACGTCGTGCCCACCGGCGGCGATCAGCCGGTGGATCAGCCCGTCAGCGCCCTCCGCACCCTGCAGCTCGTCCAGGTCGAGGTCCGGACCCAGGTCGTAGCCCGCCTCCTTCAGCTGGCCGAGCAGAACCACAGCGGACGCAGGCGTGTCCAGGCCGACCGCGTTGCCGATCCGGGCGTGCTTGGTCGGGTACGACGACAGCACCAGCGCGAGCTTCTTCTCCGCCGGCGGGACGTGCCGCAGCCGGGCGTGCGCGACGGCGATGCCGGCCAGCCGCTCGCAGCGCTCCGGGTCGGGCCGGTAGCTGGCGATGCCCTCGGCGTCGTACGCCTTGAACGAGAAGGGGATCGTGATGATGCGCCCGTCGAACTCCGGGATCGCGACCTGCGTCGCGGCGTCCAGCGGGCTGATCGCGGCGTCGGACTCCAGCCACTGCTCGCGGGTCGAGGTCAGCGCGAGGCCCTGGATCAGCGGGATGTCCAGCGACGCCAGCGCGCCCGCGTCCCACGCGTCGTCGGAGCCGCCGGCGCTGGCGTTCGCCGCGACGGTGCCACCGGCAGCAAGCAGTGTGGTGACCAGGACGTCGCAGCTGCGAAGCAGGTCGAACAGCTCCGCGTTGTCGGTGCTGACCGGGTCCAGGCCGCGCAGCGTGCCGCAGTAGACCGGCAGCGGCTGCGCACCGGCCGCGTCGACGGCGTCAGCGAGCGCGTCGACGAAGGCGGTGTTGCCGGAGATCTCGTGGGCGCGGTAGTAGACGATGCCGACCACCGGGCGCCCGTCCAGCTCAGTGGAACGACCAGCTCGTACGCCGTACGCCGGGAGGCTCTTCGGCGGGTCGAACGCGTCGCCGGTGAGCAGGATGGTGTCGCGGAGGAAGCCTGCCAGGTTGAGCAGGTTCTCCGAGCCGCCCTCGCGCAGGTAGGCCAGCGCCTCGGTGACCGCGCCGGCCGGGACCGTCGACAGCGACATCAGCTCGGCGTCGGGCGCTGCCTCACCACTGAGCACCACCACCGGCAGCCCGGAGGCGATGACGGCGTCGAGACCCTCCTCCCAGGCGCGGCGACCGCCGAGCAGGCGGACCACGACGACCTCGACGCCGTCGAGCAGGGTGGACAGTTCGGCGACCTCGACACGCGCCGGGTTCGCCACCTTCCAGCCCGCCTGGGCCTGCGATGCGGCCAGCAGGTCGGTGTCGGCGGTGGAGAGCAGCAACAGGTTCGCGGGCATGCGCGTCCGGTCCTTCCTCGGGGTGTCCACGCCCCGGGTGGGCAGTTCGACGGCTGCAGTTCCTGACTCCCACGCGAACGTGGTCACAGTGGCGGGACCGCCCCGGACTCGCACCGGGTTCCTGCTGACGACCGTCGATGACACCGAGACTCTAGCCGACCCGGCCGGAGTCAGAACGTTCCCCAGGTCGCACTGCGACCTGCGGACCGGTAGGTGATCCGATAGCCGCGCAGCCGCGCCCAGCGCTCGGCTCCCCTGACCAGCTCCGGTGCGCCGGAGTTCAGGAAGTCCTCCCGCCTGCGCGCTGCTCGCACGACGAGCCACACAAGTAGCACGACGGCAATGGCGGCTACTGCGATGACGAGCGGCCGGTTCCCCATGGAGGAAGCGTTCCCGACTTGCCGCTCCGGCTACCTTCGGCGACCTGTACCTGCCAGTCAGTGCTCCTGGTAGTGCGCAGCCAGGAGGTCCTGGCCCCAGTCGTTGTTGGTGTCTCGCCAGACCGAGTGGATGTGGTTGGCGTCCGACTGGGTGTTGTCGTACTCCGCGAGGAAGGTGGGGCCTGCGATGGAGTAGTAGTGACCGCTGCCCGGTTGGAGCGCGCCGGCCCAGGCGAAGGTGAGGTGGTCGAGGCCCTGGGAGCGGAGGTTGGCCCAGGCCTGCTCGGCGACGGGCTGAGCGGCTCGGCCGACGTACTGGTCGAGCAGGCGGTTGAAAAGCTCCTGCTGGGAGTCGCTGAGGTCGCCGTACGCCAGGCCTCGATGCAGGAGGGACGGGTCGGCTACTGGGTCGTGCCGGGTGAGGATGTCGTCCGGGGCCTCGGTGGAGACGACTGCTACCCCCTGCTGGCCAGCGTCGAGCGCGTGGAGGAGCTGGAAGCCCAGGTCGTGCTCGGCGGCCAGGAAGCGGCGGCCGGCGTACGGGCCTTGGCGGACCTCGGCCGGGTTGGAGCCGATGAAGTTGGGGACGAAGGAGACCTGGTCGCCGACCAGTGTCACGTGCAGCGCGAGGTGGTGGCCATTGAGGCGCCAGCCCCACGGCTCCGTGCCGGACGGGTCGCCGAGGATGCGGAGGAAGTAGCGCTCCCCCACTACCGTGCCCTGCCATCCACCTGTCGCTCCGACGTCCGGGAGCTCGCGCAGGATGATCTCCGCGGCCATGGTCGCCAGTGCGTCACCCACACCGCGCTCACTGCACGCAAGAGCGAGCAGCTGGTGTACGTACTCCTCCTGCGCGGCCGTGAGCTCGGTCAGCTGCAGACCAGGCCGATCCCCCGGCAGGTACGTCCAGTCGCGATGGTCAGGTGTGTCGAACGGCGCCGTCGCCTTGGTCCGCTGCTCGGGCGTCAGCAGCGCCAGCAGCTCGACAGCGGTCTTGCGGGTCTGCTCTACAACCATGCGGAACGCTCCCCATCCTTAGGTTCGTAGTGCGTCCACTGCTCGAACGGCCGATCCAGCTTGTACCGGAAGTTCGGCTGCCGCAGCAGGACGCGCGTCTCGGCGTTGCCCGGGTTGCGCAGCGTCTCGAAGAACTTCACCGACCAGTGGAACCAGCGCATGCAGAACAGCCGCATCGTCAGCCCGTGCGACACCAGCAGCACGTTGCGCGGCGCGTCCGGCTGCTCGAAGTCGCGGTGCATGGTCTCCAGGAAGCTCGACACCCGGTCGTACACGTCCGAGCCCGATTCACCGTGGGTGAACCGGTAGAAGAAGTGCCCGTAGGAGTCGCGCAGCTTCTCCTGCCGCTCGATGTCCTCGGTGTCCTGGAAGTTCGCCCAGTCCTGCTCGCGCAGCCGCGGCTCCTCGCGGGCGATCCCGATCAGGTCGTCCAGACCGAGCGAGTCGAGGGTCTGCAGGGCCCGCAGGTACGGCGAGACGTAGACGCGGACCGGCTCGCCCTCGAACAGCGTGCGCAACTGCTTGCCCGCCTCGGCCGCCTGCTCGTGCCCGTGCGGCGTGAGCGGGACGGAGTGGTCGGGGAGGGTCTCGTAGATCGACTTGTCCAGGTTCGCGACGGACTCGCCGTGCCGGATCAGCGCGATCCGCAGGGGACGCTGGCTGAGGTGCATCATGCGCTCCGTCCCGTACGCCGGCCGCCGGCGCGACTGGGCTCGACCTGCTTGGCTCGCCGCCTGGGCCCGCCCTGGTCGGCTCCTCGGCTGCGCTCGATCTGGTGCGCGGCGACCGCCACGAGCGCGGCGACCGCGGTCGCGCCGTACGAGACCCGGCGTGCGAGCACGGCCGTCCGGCGTACGTCGTCGACGCCCGGGCGCAGCCCGTCGCCTAGTGTGCCGCGGTCCTCGACCTCATTCCCGTACGTGTTGCTCCCGCCGAGCCGCAGGTCGAGCGCGCCGGCGAACGACGCCTCCACCGGGCCGGCGTTCGGGCTCGGATGCTTCCCCGCATCGCGCCGCCAGATCCGCCACACCTCGCGCGGCCGGCCGGAGGCCAGCGCGGTCAAGGCCGCGCAGACCCGCGCGGGCAGCAGGTTGACCAGATCGTCGAAGCGCGCCGAGGCCCAACCGAAGTTCCGGTAGCGAGCCGACCGGTAACCGACCATCGCGTCGAGCGTGTTCGCCGCGCGATAGCCGACCAGACCGGGCACCCCGAGCAGCCCGCCCCACACCAGCGGCGCAACCGTCGCGTCACTCGTGTTCTCGGCGATCGACTCGACGGTCGCGCGCGCCAGCTCGTCGGCGTCCAGGTCGGTCGCGTCGCGACTGCACAGATGGCTCAGCCGATCGCGCGCCGCCTGCAGGTTCTTCGCCTCCAACAGCCCCGACATCACCGACGCCTCGCGCTCCAAGCTGCGCCCGCCGAGCACCGCCCAGGTCGCGGCCGCGGTCACCAGCGTCCGCGCGACCGGCCGGTTCTTCGTCAGCCGCTCGGCGGCCACGCCCGCGGCGGTCACCGAGCCGACCAGCAGCGTCGCGTACGCCGTACCGGCTGCTCGGGAATCGGCGTACGTCGCGCCCTCGAGCCGGGAGGCTGCTCGGCCGAAGCCGGCGACCGGGTGGAAGCGGCGCGGGTCGCCGAGGAAGCGGTCGGCGGCGAAGCCGAGGATCAGGCCGAGTGCTCTGGACACGGAATGCAGTCTGCCAGGCGGCCCGCCGTCGCAAGCCCGCTACATCAGATCTGTTCGAGATGTGGAAAAGTAACCACCATGGGAATTGCTGACCTGCTGCGCGGGGTGGAGGGCGACGGCGCGTTCGGTGTCTGGCTCGGCCGGACGGACGGCACGCCCGTGCTCGCGCACGCGGCGGAGCGGACGCACTACTCCGCGAGCACGATGAAGCTGCCGGTCGCGATGGCGATGCTGCGCCGGGTCGACGCCGGAGAGCTGTCGCTGGATCAGCCGGTACTCGTGCACAACGACTTCGCGTCGGCGGCCGGGGGGCGGTTCGGGGTGAACCGCGCGGAGGACGAGGCGCCGGCGACGTGGGAGAAGCTCGGGTCGGAGGTGTCGCTGGGGTGGTTGGCGCGGGAGATGATCACGCGGTCCAGCAACCTGGCGACGGACTTGGTGCTGGAGCTGGTGGGTGTTGATGCAGCGCAGGCTGTACTGGCTGAGTACGGCGCCGGTGACAGTGTCATCAAGCGTGGGATCGACGACTCCGGAGCGCAGGCCGCAGGAATCAGCAACTTGATGAGCCCTGCCGGGCTGGCCGGCGTACTGGTTGCTGCTGGCAATGATTCGAGTGTCTCCGGGCAGTACCTGCGCGACCTCCTGGCAGCCAACGAGTGGAACGGCGAGATCCCCGCAGGCGTCCCCGCCGGCACTCGCGTCGAGCACAAGAACGGCTGGGACCAGCGCATCCGCCACGACGGCGGCATCGTCCGGCCATCCGACGCGGCCCCCTTCGTCCTCGTCGTCTGTACGACGTCCGAACTCCCCGACCGCGACGCGCAGCAGCTGATCGCGTCGATCGCGGCGGTCGCCTGGGAACACCGGCACAACCTGGAGGAGGTCGGCTGATGAAGATCTCCACCCACCTCGTCTCGGCGAAGCTCCACACGCCGTTCGTCACCGCGCTCCGGACCGCGACCCACGCCGAGTCCCTGCTCGTCTCGATCAGCGACGGCGAGCACACCGGCTGGGGCGAGGCCCCGCAGGTCTGGAAGGTGACCGGCGAGTCGCTGGCCGGCGCGCAGGCCTGCGTCGAGGGCCCGATCAGCACCGCGCTCGACGGCCTCGGCCCCGACGACCTCACCGAGGCGCTGCGCCGCCTTCAGGGCGCCGCCCAGGCGAACTTCGGCGCGAAGGCCGCGGTCGACATCGCGCTGCACGACCTCGCGGCGCGGCGGGTCGGCCGGACGCTGCAGGGCTTCCTCGGCTCGACGGCGACGACCGTACGGACCGACGTGACGCTCTCCGCGGGCGATCCCGAGGCGCTCGTGCGGGCCGCGACCGACCGCGTGCGCGACGGGTTCGACGTACTGAAGGTGAAGGTCGGGACCGGTGACGCGGCCGCCGACTTCGAGCGGGTCCGCCGGGTCCGCGAGACTGTCGGCGACGGGCCGCAGATCCGGCTCGACGCGAACCAGGGCTGGAACCGCCGCGACGCCGTCACCGCGATCCGCGCGCTGGAGGACGCGGGCTGCGCGATCGAGCTGGTCGAGCAGCCGGTCGCCGCGGCCGACCTGGAGGGGATGGCCTGGATCACCGACCGGGTCAGCACCCCGATCCTGGCCGACGAGAGCGTGTACGGCGTACGGGACCTGGTGAACGTGATCCGGCACGGCGCCGCCGACCTGGTCAACGTGAAGCTGGCGAAGTGCGGCGGTCTCGGGCCGGCCCGCACGCTGCTCGAACTGGCCCGTGAGCACGGGCTCGGCGCGATCGTCGGCTCGATGATGGAGAGCCACGTCGGCGTCGGCGCGGCCGCGGCGCTCGTCGCGGCGTACCCGACGACGGCCGTCAACGACCTCGACGCGGCCTGGTGGCTCGAGCAGTCACCGGTCGGCGGCGGGATCAGCTACGAAGGGTCCACCATCCACCTGCCCTCGAATCCTGGGCTCGGCGTGACAGGCTTGATCGTATGAAGGTAGTAGCCGCCAAGGTCCCGGTCAGCACCGTCTGGACCTCCCCCGAAGCACCGCGTGCGATCGACGCTCCGGCGATCGCCGCCGCGCCGGACGTCGCCGCGTGGGCGAAGTCGATGGACACCGAGACCCGCCTGGGTCTGCACGGGCGCACGCTCACCCAGCTGCTGTACGGCGAACCGGTGATCGTCCGCTCGGAACGCGACGGCTGGTCGGAAATCGTGGCGCCGTGGCAGCCTTCGTCGCAGGACGATCTGGGCTACCCGGGTTGGGTGCCGTCGGCGCACTTGGGCGAACTCCCCGAATCGGCCACGGCACCGGTCGCGGTGACCGTCCCGGTCACGCTGCTGACCGCCGAGCCCGGCTCGGCCGGCGCTGGCTCGGCCGGCAGCGGCCCCCTGGCGGAGCTCTCCTTCGGTACCGTCCTCTCCTCCATCGACCACACCGACGGTTTCACCCGCGTAGCACTCGCCGACGGCTCCTCCGGGTGGCTCGCCGACGACGCCCTCCGCGCGGTCGACACCCCCGCCACCCCCGAGGACCGCCTCCGCCTCGGCGCGCTCTTCCTCGGGCTCGAGTACCTCTGGGGCGGCACCTCGGCGTACGGGCTGGACTGCTCCGGCCTCATCCACGCCGTCAGCCGCGTCCTCGGCCAGCGCATCCCCCGCGACGCCCACGACCAGGCCGACGCCCTCGAGTCGGTCCCGATCGACGAGGCCCAGCCCGGCGACCTGTACTTCTTCGCCCGCCCTGGCAAGCAGGTCCACCACGTCGGCTTCGTCTCCCCCGAAGGCATGCTGCACGCCTCCGAGACCGGCAAGCGCCTGGAGAACGAACCCCTCCTGCCCGAACGCCGAGCAACTCTCGTCTCCGCCGCCCGGCTCTAGAACGCAAAAGAGGCCCTCACCAAATGGTGAGGGCCTCTTGTCAGCTCACGGCTTCTTCGAGTCCGTCTCGTGCGGCTCCGGCTCCGCCAGCCCGTCGATCTCCGCCTTGGTCTGCGGGTCGACCTCGTCCTGCGGCCGCGCGGTCGACTCGTCCAGCTCGCCACCAGCGGTCTCACCGGCAGGCGCAGCCTCGCCGTTCACAGCCTCCGCGGCCGCGATCTTGCGCGACTTCCACAGGCTCAGGACCGTGGTGATGCCCAGCGTCACGATGATGAAGCCCAGCGACACCGAGATCGGGATCTCCGGCGCCCACTTGATGTGCTCGCCACCGTTGATGAACGGCAGCTCGTTCTCGTGCATCGCGTGGAAGACCAGCTTCACACCGATGAACGCGAGCACCACCGACAGGCCGATCGACAGGTAGATCAGGCGCTTGAGCAGGTCACCGAGCAGGAAGTACAGCTGCCGCAGGCCCATCAGCGCGAACACGTTCGCGGTGAAGACCAGGAACGGCTCCTGGGTCAGGCCGTAGATCGCGGGGATCGAGTCCAGCGCGAACAGCAGGTCCGTCGTACCGAGGGCGACGATGACGATCGCCATCGGGGTGACCAGCCGCTTGCCGTTCTTGACCACGGTCAGCTTGACGCCGTTGTACTCGTCGGTCGCGTTCAGCCGCTTGCGGGCGAACCGGATGACCGCGTTCTCCTTGTAGTCGTCGTCATCGTTCTCGCCCTGCATCGCCAGGTGCACCGCGGTGTAGACCAGGAACGCGCCGAACAGGTAGAAGACCCAGGAGAACTGGTTGATCGCGGCCGCGCCGACGGCGATGAAGATGCCGCGGAAGAACAGCGCCAGGATGATGCCGATCAGCAGCGCGGTCTGCTGGTACTTCCTGGGCACCTGGAACCTGGACATGATGATCAGGAAGATGAAGAGGTTGTCGACGCTGAGGCTGTACTCCGTCAGCCACCCGGCGAAGAACTCCCCGGCGTACTGACCGCCGGAGAAGGCCCAGACCCCGAGCCCGAACACGATCGCCAGACCCACGTAGAACGCGATCGCGGTCGCGGACTCCTTGGTCGTGGGTTCGTGCGGCCGCCGGCCGATGATGAAGACGTCGAACGCCAGCAGGGCGAGCAGGACCCCGACCGTGATGTACCAGACGTAATCGTGGACGTGCACAGGCAACCTCCGGAGCGCAAGCGAAAGTGGACTCCGAAGGTCTCTTCCGCCTGGCTCGAATCCTCGGGCCTGGCCGGCGGTACCGGGCGTGGAGACGAACTCCCTGACCGTGATGACGATACCGCCGCGAAGGAATACTCCCCTTCAACTGCCCCCATTCTGGCGGGTCGATGTCCGAGTTTCCAAATCGGCGTCCCGGTACCCGGATGTCGAGATGATCACGCTGTGCCGGGGGAACAACTTCCCTGCGTGATCAGGTTTGTGCGGGTGGACGTCTGCTCTTCGGCAGCTTGCTGACCACGATCGCGTACGACGTGTCGACCAGCTCGAGGATCTCGTCGTCCGGTACGGCGCCGCCGAGGCGGACCGTGTTCCAGCCCGAGCGCCCGATGTAGGGCATCACGGTGACGTCGTCGGGGTAGGTCCCGATCAGCTCGTCGGCCTCGTCGCGGTTCGCACCGCACTTCATCCCGACCGTGTCCGCGCCGAGGAACGCGAAGATCTTCTCGCTCACCTTGGCGACCACGTCGCCCTCCCACGGCTCGTCCTGCCAGGCGCCGGGCTTGCCCAGGCAGTGCTCGAGCACCTCGTCCGGGCCGAGTCTCGCCATCGCGCGCTCCCCTGCTGTCGGTGGTCTCACCGCAGCGTAAACCCGGCCGCGGCGCGGGTGGGCTCACCTAGGCTTTCGGGCATGACATCCGTTGTGGTCGCCGCGGTTCAGGCCGGCTCCACGCTGTTCGACACACCCGCGACTCTGGTCAAGGCGGAGCGGTACGTGCGCGAGGCGGCGTCGGCGGGCGCGCGGCTCGTCGTACTGCCGGAGGCGTTCCTCGGTGGTTACCCGAAGGGGCTCGACTTCGGGGTCACCGTCGGATCGCGTTCACCCGCCGGCCGGGACGTGTTTCGCCGCTACCGCGAGGCGGCCGTCGACGTCCCTGGACCGGAGACCGCGCGGCTCGCTGACCTGTCGGCCGAGCTCGGCATCCACATGGTCGCCGGCGTCATCGAGCGCGACGGCGGGACGCTGTACTGCACGGCGCTGTTCTTCGACCCGCTCGCCGGACTGGTCGCGAAGCACCGCAAGCTGATGCCGACCGCGGCCGAACGCTTCCTGTGGGGCCAGGGCGACGGCTCGACGCTGCCTGCCGTCAGTACGCCGTACGGCGTACTCGGTGCGGCGATCTGCTGGGAGAACTACATGCCGCTGCTCCGGCAGACCATGTACTCCAAGGGCGTCGAGATCTGGTGCGCGCCCACCGTCGACGACCGCGACCAGTGGCAGGCGACGATGCGCCACGTCGCCCTCGAAGGCCGCTGCTTCGTGATCAGCGCCAACCAGTACCTGACCCGCGCGGATCTCCCCGAGGACGTGCACCCCGTCCAGGGCGACAGCCCTTCGACCGTCCTGATCGACGGCGGCAGCGTGATCGTCTCCCCTCTCGGCGACGTTCTCGCCGGCCCCCTGCGCGGCACCGAAGGCGTCCTCCTCGCCGAGCTCGACCTGTCCGACCTCGACCGCGCCCACTTCGACTTCGACGCCGCCGGCCACTACGCGCGCCCCGACATCTTCACCCTGCACGTCGACGAGTCCCCGCACCACACCGTCCACCCCAAGGCGACCTGATGAGCCCGCTGCACTTCCGCCCTGCCCACCCCGGCGACGCTCTCCAGGTCGCCCAGCTCCACGCCGACAGCTGGCGCACCCACTACCGAGGCGCCTACGCCGACACCTACCTCGACGGCAACATCCTCCCCGAGCGCGAAGCAGTCTGGACCACCCGCCTGACTGCCGAAGCCGCGTGGCCGGTCAGCGCCACTACTCTCGCCGTACAGGACGACCACCTGCTCGGCTTCGTCCACGTCCAGTTCAACACCGACCCCCACTGGGGCAGCCTCGTCGACAACCTCCACGTCCGCACCACCCAACACCGCTCCGGCATCGGCACCCAGCTCCTCTCCCACGCCGCCCAATCAGTCCTGCACCAGGCGGCGAGCCCCGCCCTCTACCTCTGGGTCCTCGAACAAAACACCCCAGCCCAACACTTCTACAAAGCCCGCGGCGCCACCCCCTCCGGCACAGCCCCCGTCCCACCCCCAGGCGGCGACCCCACCCGCCTCACCGACTCCCCCAAGTGCCTGAGAATGACCTGGCCCGACGCGACATCGCTGATCATCCGCTAGCTGCAGCTCGCCGTTCGCCAGCAGGAACAAGCCCCACGGCACCCGGTCGCGCTCTCCGTCGGTCCGGAGATTCCCTCCACCGGCCTGACCGACTGCGTCTCCAGCGGCCTGACCGGCTGCGGATCGGCTTCGCGGCCGCGCTGCACGTATACAGCCAGCTGGAGCTGGCGCCGCCCACCGACGGAACCGCCAGAACGGACGGCGAGCGTGCCGCGCCTGCTCTCGGTGAGCACGCGGCAGGCGGCAGGCGGCAGGCGGCAGGCGGCAGTCTCCAGCCAGCGTTCAACCAGCGGCCTCCACCCGCCCGGTCCGGCGCGGTCACCTCGCTCGACCGGCAGCGCCGTCCGCGCTTGGCTCCCGACGAGGCCGACGCCCACCACTGACCAACCTCCGCAAACCGTCGCTTCCAACGGCGTTGTCGCGGCGTGTCGCGGCGAATCCCGCTGCTTGGTCGGTGGTGCACGTCGACCTTTCCATCCCAGCTCGCCAGGTATGCCCAACCCCGCGGCTACCCCAGGGACCAGCAGGAGCGGCCCGCTCCAGCCAGCCAGCGCTGAGCGGCTCGCTCCAGGCAGCTCGCGCTTAGCGGCTGGCTCCGACAGGCGTACGCCGAACTGCTTCGCGCAAGCAGGCGAGAGCCCCCGATGCAGGCCCGAAGCGGGAGCGGCATCGCTCCTGCACACCCGCCAGCACGCAGCACGCAGCACGCAGCGGTCTCCCCACCCACCAGCCCGCGTTCAAGCAGCGGCCTCCACCCGCCCGGCCGGCGGTCACCTCGCTCGAGCGGCAGTGCCATCCGCGCTCGGCTCTCGACGAGGCCGACGCCCACCACTGACCAACCTCCGCAAACCGTCGCTTTCAACGGCGTGTCGCGGCGTGTCGCGGCGGATTCCGCTGTTTGGTCGGTGGTGCACGTCGACCTTTCCGTCTGGCTCAACAGGTGTGCTTAACCGCGCGGCTACCCCGGGACCAGCGGGAGCGGCTCGCCCCAGGCAGCCCGCGCTGAGCGGCCCGCTCCAGACGGTCCGCGCTGAGCGGCTCACTCCAGACGGCCCGCGCTGGGCGGCTCGCGCGAGGAGGCGAGCGCTCCCCGCCGTACTGGCGCCCCAAGAGAGCCGCATCGCTCCGCCGAGCCGGCTGCCGGTGGCAGGGGACGTGATTGCGCGGCGGCGCCCGGTACGGCGAACCCGCCCTGCCGGCCAACGTTCGAACGGTAGGCGCGCCCGCGCGGTGCCACACCGTGCGCGGCTGATCAGCCGCGCAACAACTCCCTGGCGTCGAGGTCGTTCACGTGGCGTGGTGAGGCGCCGAATGCCGATCTGCACGTCGCGGACCTGACGCGGCGGCTGCCGTACGCCGACGGCGAGCTAGGCGGGGTCTCGTCGACCGGAGTCGTTCGCCGCTCGGCGCCGAGGCGCGCCGACGCTGTCGGCTCAGCTCACCGCGGTGGATTGGCCGCGCAGGCGGCCCGGCGCCTGCCGGTGCCGTCGGCGAACGCAGGCGGGTGTGCAGCCGGGATCATTCGCGGGCGGCTTCGGCACGCGACGGGGCAAGTGCGTGCGGAGTTGGTAGTCGGGGTGCAGGCGGGGCCTGCGATGCCTCGTCCGCGCGAGGCGGTTGTCTCCGGCTGGCACCTGAGCGGGGTACTGCGGCGATGGCCTCGCTGGAGGCAACCCGGTGTCGGCTGAGCGCGGGCAGCTCCAGCACACCCCCGCAGCAAGTGTGAGAGGAGTTTGTTGTCGGGGTGCAGGCCGGGCCTGCGATGCCTCGCCCGCGCGAGGCGGTTGTCTCCGGCTGGCACCTGAGCGGGGTACTGCGGCGATGGCCTCGCTGGAGGCAACCCGGTGTCGGCTGAGCGCGGGCAGCTCC
>NZ_JBFAYT010000010.1:199871-276978 GCF_040681455.1 Kribbella sp. NPDC051770
TCCAGCACACCCCCGCAGCAAGTGTGAGAGGCGTTTGTTGTCGGGGTGCAGGGGCAGGCCCCGGTCGGGCCGGGTCTGCGATCGCTCGCCCGCGCGCGGCGGTTCGTCTCAGGCCGGCACCTGAGCGGGGTGCTCCGGCGAAGGCGTCGATGGAGGCAACCCGGTGCCGGCTGAGCGTGGATCTGCTCGAGTAGGCGTGGATCTGCGTGGGTGGGCGTGGATCCGCTCGAGTAGGCGTGGATCTGCGTGGGTGGGCGTGGATCTGCTTGGGTGGGCGTGGATCTGCCTGGGTGGGCGTGGATCCGCTCGGGTGGGCGTGGATCTGCGTGGGTGGGCGTGGATCTGCTCGGGTGGGCGTGGATCCGCTGGGGTACCGAGCCGGGCTCGCGCCGGTAGCTCGCTGGTGCGAGTAGCCCCGACGCCCAGCACACGATGGAGCTGGCCCGGACGGCGTCGTCGTACGGCGCGCACGTGGCGAACCGGGCGAAGATGACCGGCCGCGATCGTCTGGCTCCAACAGCCGTGCTCCCGCTTGGCAGTAGCAGCAGCTCGCTCCAACAGGTGTACGCCGAACCGGCCGGCGCGAGCTGCTTCGCGTCTGGAGCGCGGGTGGGGAACTGACTCAGGCCTGCAGGGCGGTGGCGGGAACTGACTCACGCCCGCAGGGCGGTGGCAGGAGTTGCCTCTGGTCCCCAGGGTGGGGCCGGCGGGAATCCCTCAGGACTGCAGACGCTGGTCGCAGGAGTTGCCTCTGGTCGGCGGCGGTCTGGCTGGCGGGAGCTGTCTTGCTTCCGCCGGCCGGCGCCGGGCCGCGGCTACTTCGCGCCCGCGTTGACCATTTGGCGGAGTTCCTTCTTCAACTCCGAGATCTCGTCTCGGTAGCGCGCCGCTACCTCGAACTGGAGCTCGGCTGCGGCGGTGTGCATCTGGTCGGTGAGTTGCTGGATCAGGTCGGCGAGGTCTGAGGACGGGAGGCCGCCGGCCAGTTCCTTGGCCTTTTCGCCGGCCTTCTTGCCGCCGCCCGGGACGGGGGCCTTGCCGCGGGACTGGGTTCGGCCGTTGCCGAGGAGTTCGGCGGTGTCGGCGTCCTCGCGGGCCAGCATGTCGGTGATGTCGGCGATCTTCTTGCGCAGGGGCTGCGGGTCGACGCCGTTCTCGAGGTTGTAGGCGACCTGTTTGGCGCGGCGGCGGTTGGTTTCGTCGATCGCCTGTTCCATCGACGGGGTGATCTTGTCGGCGTACATGAAGACGGCGCCGGAGACGTTACGGGCCGCGCGGCCGATGGTCTGGATCAGGGAGCGGCCGGAGCGGAGGAAGCCTTCCTTGTCGGCGTCCAGGATCGCGACCAGGGAGACCTCGGGGAGATCGAGGCCCTCGCGGAGCAGGTTGATGCCGACCAGGACGTCGTACTCGCCCATGCGGAGCTCGCGGAGGAGCTCCACGCGGCGCAGCGTGTCGACCTCGCTGTGCAGGTAGCGCGTTCGGATGCCCATCTCGAGCAGGTAGTCGGTGAGGTCCTCGGACATCTTCTTGGTCAGGGTGGTGACCAGGACGCGTTCGTTGCGTTCGACGCGGATCCGGATCTCGTGGATCAGGTCGTCGATCTGGCCCTTGGTCGGCTTGACGATCACCTCGGGGTCGATCAGGCCGGTCGGGCGGATGATCTGCTCGACGAAACCGTCGGACTTGTCCTGCTCGTACTGGCCCGGGGTCGCGGACAGGTAGACGGTCTGGCCGATCCGCTCCAGGAACTCCTCCCAGCGCAGCGGCCGGTTGTCCATCGCCGAGGGCAGGCGGAAGCCGTGCTCGACGAGGGTGCGCTTGCGGGACATGTCGCCCTCGTACATCCCGCCGATCTGCGGGACGGTGACGTGCGACTCGTCGATGACCAGCAGGAAGTCCTCGGGGAAGTAGTCGAGCAGGCAGTGCGGTGCCGTCCCGGCCTCGCGGCCGTCGGTGTGGCGCGAGTAGTTCTCGATGCCGGAGCAGGTGCCGATCTGGCGCATCATCTCGATGTCGTACGTCGTCCGCATCCGCAGCCGCTGCGCCTCCAGCAGCTGCCCGCCGCGCTCCAGCTCGGCCAGCCGGTCGGCCAGCTCCGCCTCGATCGAGGTGATCGCGCGCTCCATCTTCTCCGGGGCGGTGACGTAGTGCGTCGCGGCGCCGATGTAGAGCTCGGTCTCCTCGCTGAGCACCTCGCCGGTGACCGGGTGCAGCGTCATCAGCCGCTCGATCTCGTCGCCGAAGAACTCCACCCGGACGGCGAGCTCCTGGTACACCGGGAACACCTCAAGCGTGTCGCCACGGACCCGGAACGTGCCGCGGGTCCCGGCCAGGTCGTTGCGCGCGTACTGCACGCCGACCAGCTTGCGGAGCAGCCCGTCCCGGTCGGTCTCGTCGCCGACCTTCACGTGGATCATCCGGTTCAGGTACTCGTCGGCCGAACCGAGGCCGTAGATGCAGGACACCGTCGCGACCACGATCACGTCGCGCCGGGTCAGCAGCGACCAGGTCGCGGAGTGCCGCAGCCGCTCGACCTCCTCGTTGATCGAGGAGTCCTTCTCGATGTAGGTGTCGGTCTGCGGGACGTACGCCTCGGGCTGGTAGTAGTCGTAGTACGAGACGAAGTACTCGACCGCGTTCTCGGGGAAGAACTGGCGCAGCTCGTTCGCGAACTGGGCGGCCAGCGTCTTGTTCGGCTGCAGGATCAGCATCGGGCGCTGGACCCGCTCGGCCAGCCAGGCCATCGTCGCGGTCTTGCCCGTACCGGTGGCGCCGAGCAGGACGACGTCCTGCTCGCCGGCATTGATCCGGCGCTCGAGCTCGTCGATCGCGGCCGGCTGGTCACCCGCCGGGTCGAAGTCGGACACCACCTGCAGCGGCGCGACCATACGCTGGAGATCCGAGACCTGTCTCATGCCCTCCACCGTACGGGCACCCGCCGACAGTTTTCGAACACGCGCTCCCGTACGCCGTACGGGAAGCCCTCAGAAGGACCGGACCAGGGTCCCGTTCATGTTCAGGATCTCCTGCTTGCGCTTCGGCCAGACCTCGCGCTGCAGGGCCGCGTCGGTGGCCGTGGTCTGCCCGGTGTGGTCCTCGAAGGCCTGCACGAACCCGGAGAACACGACCGGCTTCTTGCCCTTGACCGGGACCACAGCGGAGTAGTTGGTCGCGTAGCAGAGCTTGAGCGCCTTGTTCGGGCAGGGCCGGAAGCTGCCCTTGCCGATCACCACGTGGTCGAGGTTGTTCGACTCGACGTCGACCAGGTGCTCGGCGAACTGCTTGGCGCCCATCAGCTTGGTCTGCCGGATCCAGAAGTACCCGTCGATCGCGCCCGGCCGGCCCGGCTCGGGCAGCAGGTAGCTGTGCCCGGAGCGGGTGGTGTCCGGGTCCTTGATCCAGCCCTTGGCCGGCGTGAACCAGACTCCCCCGCCGATCTCGACGCCCTTGTCGTACGGGCCCTTGGTGATCTGGGTCTCGGTCGGCGAGGGCGCGGGCGGCGTGTACATCGTGCCGACCGGAGCAGGCGTCAGCGTCGCACCGGCGACCGGCGCTGCCGGGTTGTCCTTCTTGCCGGAGGTCACCAGCAGCACCGCACCAGTAGCGATCAGTACGACGGCCAGCACCGCGCCGACGATCACGATCCACTGGGTCCTGCGGTTCTTCCGGCCACCCGGCCGGTAGTGCGCCGGGTACCCGGGCCCCGGCCCCCAGCCGCCCTGGTGCTGCGGCGGCTGGACCGGCTGCTGGTACTGGTTCTGGGGAGGTCCGTACTGCTGACTCATCAGGGCCTCTCGCACTGGTTGGGCGGGGTGATCACAGGCTGTCGATGACCGACTGCTTCATCGGGGCCGCCTCGGACTCGGCTTTCGCGGCGTACGTCGTACTGGTGCGGAAGTCGAGCGCCGTCACGACCCCGTCCTTGCGCCGGTACACCTCCACCGACCCCTGGACCTTGCCCTTGCCGGGGACCGTGGAGCTGTAGCTGATCGCGGCGCACTCCACCAAGACGTCCTTCGGGCACGGCAGGTTCCGTACGGCGCCCAGCTGGGTGGTCTCGTTCTCGGTCTCGCCCTCGACGATGCCGAGCAGGTAGGTCTGCGCGGACACGTTCAGCTTCTGCCGCACCCACAGGAACGCCAGCGGCTCCCGGTTCGGCGCGTAGGTGACCAGCTGCTTGCCCTGCGTCTCCGTGGTGAGCAGGCTCCAGCCGTTGGCCGGGACGATCGAGACCCCGTGGTCGACGGCGATCGCGTTCGCCGGCGGCGTGTACGTCGACGCCGGCGGAGTCGTCACGGTCGGCGTCGGCGGCTTGGCCTTGTCGTCACCACCGGTCAGTACGACGAGCGCCACCGCCACCAGCAGCACCACGGCCAGGCCACCGGCGATCGGCAGCAGCAGCGGCGGGACCGGCGGCTTCTTCTTGACCGGCTCAGGGCGCCGCAGCGACGGCGGGCCGACCTTGTCGCCCCAGGCGGAGCTGGTCTCGGTCGCGCCGCTCGCAGCAGCCTTGTCGCCGCCCCAGCCACCAGCGGTCGGCGTACCGAAGCTGGAAGAACCAGTGGTCGGCGTACCCGTCGCTGGGAGGTCAGGTTTCGTCGGCTGGTCAGTGCTCGCCCGGCCCCAGCCGCCGTTGGCCGGTGGGGTCGGTGTGCCCTGCTCTGTCCACGGCGAAGGGCGTGGCGGGACCTCCAGGGACCACGGCGACGGCGGCAGCTCCTCCTCGGGAGCCGTCCCCTCAGCCGGGTCCGGGTCGGTCTTGCGGACCCAGGGGTTGTCGGCCGGGCCCTTGTCGCGCTTGTTGCTCACTGGCTCGCAACCACCGACCGGAACATGGCGGTGGTGTCCACCTTCAGCGTCTCGGCCTTGTCCTGCCGGCCGTACACCTGGACGATCGTCATGATCCCGTCGTTGCGCTCGATCACCCCGACGAAGCCCATCACGCCGAAGCTGCCGCCCTGACCGGTCGCGGTCGACTGGAACGCCTGCGTCGAGACCTGCTTGACCGGCGAGTTGTCCCCGGCGGCCGGCGAGTCCTTCTCCACCGGCTTGACCTTGAAGCCGGTGGGCCGCGCCTTCTTCTCGCTGGCGATCAGCACCGGCAGCACCGTGTCGGCGGTGTCGTTGCCCGCCTTGAGCGTCTGCACCATGAAGTAGCCCTCCCCCTGCTTGAGCAGGTAGACGCCCTTGAAGCCCTCGAGCGTCTTGCGAAGGTACCCCGAGGCCGGATCGACGAAGACACCCTCCCCGACCTCGATGCCCTTGTCGGTGCCCTGGGTGGGCTGGCCGGTCGGCTGCGGGTCAGGACCCGGCTGCACGTTGTTGTCGTCGCTGCGGCCGAAGACCAGCGCCAGCACGACACCGATCACCACCACGACAGCGAGCGCACCACCGGCGAGCAGCAGGATCTTCTTGCTGCCCTGTCCGCCGCGGGAGCCCTGCTGGAACTGCGGGCCTGGTCCCCACTGCTGCTGCTGTTGCGGCGGGTAGGGCTGCTGGTACTGCGGCGGCGGGCCCTGCTGGTACTGCGGCTGGCCCTGGTAGGGCTGCTGGCCTTGGTACTGCGGCGGCGGACCTTGCTGGTACGGCGGCTGACCCTGGTACGGCGGCCGCTGCTGAGGCGGAGGCCCCTGCTGGTACGGCGGCTGCTGCCCCTGGTACGGCGGCTGTCCCTGCGGCGGCCCCTGGTACGGCGGCTGCCCTTGCGGCGGACCCTGATACGGCGGCTGCTGCGGAGGCTGACCCTGGTAAGGCTGCTGCGGCGGCCGGCCCTGGTACGGCGGTTGCTGGTTGCTCATGCGACGACCCCTCGCTCCGACTTGGGCACCGACCGCACCGCGTTCCCGCAGGCGGAGCAGAAGTCCGAGTGCGGCAGCAGCGGCATCTCGCACCGGGTGCAGAACGCCTGCTCACCGGACGCGTGGTTGGATCCACCGCGAGCGGCCGCCTCGAGCGCTGCCTCCAGCAGCCCCTTGTGCAGCACTGTCCGGACCAGCACGATCAGCGCGCCGAGCAGCAGCAGGCCCCAGATCACTCCGAGCACCGCTCCGATCCAGGAGGCCTGTCCACCGACGAACCCGAGCAGGTACACCCCGCCCTGGAACAGCGCGTTCACCACGATCGCCTGCAGCACGCCGAACACCCAGCGCGGCGTGAACCCGTCGTAGCCCTCGCCGAGCCCGGAGAACTCCGCCACGGCCAGCCCGGCCGCGGAGCCGTAGATCAGCGGCTTCACGAAGCCCTGCAGCACCACGATCGAGATCCAGGTGCCGGCACCCGAGCCCGGACCGGCGAAGCCGCCGCTGATCCAGCCCCAGTGCAGCACCAGCGTCTCGAAGCAGGCGAACCCGACACCGGCGACCACCCCGAAGGTGAAGCCGTCCATCAGGTCGTCGTACCGGGGACGCGAGGCCAGATAGAGCGGGCCGGCCTGTTGGATCAGCACCGACACGACCGGTACGAGCAGCAGCAGGATGAGCAGGTCACGGCCGGCCGGACCGGCGTCGTTGCTACCGATGGTGTCCAGCGACAGGCCGATCTGGTCCGACCAGAGCCAGGTGAACACCGCAGCCAGTACGCCGGTCAGCAGGAACGCCGCCACGACCACGGGGATCGGCTCGTCCTCCCACAGGTTCACGTCGTACAGGTAGAGCACGTAGACGATGGGGATCGCGAACGCGGCCACCATGATCGCCACCGGCAGCGCACCGAGCGCGGCCGTCACCACAGTCAGCAGCAGGGCGATGCCGAGCGCCACCTTGTAGGTGTAGGGCTGCTGGCCGGAGCCCTGCGGCATGATCGTCGACACCAGCTTGAACGAGGCCACCGGCTCGTCCGGCCTGGCGGCGTACGCGTTCTTGCGCCCCGGGTCCGCCGACCGCAGTCCGCTGCCACAGTGGTGGCAGAACTGCGAGACGTCGGGGACCTCGGAGCTGCAGCGGGGACACTCCACGCTCTCTCCCTAGCTAGGACCTGCGGGACCGGCGTGATTCTCGTACAGGCCGGCCGGAAATCATCATTTCCCGCGCAGGGGTCACGCTTTCGTGTCCGATCCGTGGCCGGTCAGCTGCTCCCAGACCTCGTCGAGGCGCCGGTCCAGGTCGTCCAGGCTGCCCGCGTTGTCGATCACCACGTCCGCCGCCGCCAGGCGGTCCTCCCGCGAGGCCTGCGAGGCGATCCGGCGCCGCGCCTCGTCCTCGGCCATCCCGCGCTGCGTGGTCAGCCGCTCGACCTGCACCTCCACCGGTACGTCGACCACGAGCACCAGGTCGAACTTGTCCGCCTGCCCGGTCTCGACCAGCAGCGGGATGTCGTGCACCACCACCGCGTCGTCCGGTGCTTCCCGCTCGATCTCGGCCGCCCGCGCGCGGACGCGGGGGTGGATGACCGCTTCGAGCTTGCGCCGGGCCGCCTCGTCGCCGAAGACGATCTTGCCGACCGCCGGCCGGTCCAGCTCGCCGTCGGCGGTCAGTACGCCGTCGCCGAACGCCGCGACCACCTCGGCCAGGCCGTCGGTGCCGCGCGCGACCACCTCGCGGGCGAGCACGTCGGAGTCGATCACGACCGCGCCCCGCTCCCCCAGCCGCCGCGAGACCGAGCTCTTGCCCGATCCGATTCCCCCGGTCAACCCGACTCTCAGCACGCCAGCACCCTATCGACCCGCTGCCACGGGTGGTCGCCCCCGGTGTCCCCGAGAATGAGTGGGAGGACACGGGAGGACCGACACGTGGAGATCCGGCTGCTGGGGCCGTTCGAGGCGCTGCGCAACGACGAACCGGTCGCTGGTCTGACTGGGCGCGTACGGACTCTCCTGGCGGTGCTGGCGCTTGCTGTGCCGGAGTCGGTCTCAGTTGATGCGATCGGCCAGCGGCTGTGGGGTGACGACCCGCCTGCGAACCTGCGGCCGAGTGTGCACACCACTGTGGCGCGGCTACGGACGCTGCTTGCGCCCGACGTACAGGTGGACACCACTGCTGGTGGCTACGCGCTGCGGATCGATCCGGAGCGGGTGGACGTGCTCCGCTTCGTTCGGCTGCTCGAGGACGAGCAACTGGCGGGTGCGCTCGGGTTGTGGCGTGGGGAGCCGTTCGGTGGTGTCCGGTCGGACTGGCTGGAGCGGGAGCAGGCTCCTCGTCTCACTGAGACTTACCTGTCGGCTACTGAGCGGTGGGTGGACCTGGAGCTGGCTGCTGGTCGGCATGACGGGGTGCTGCCGCTGCTGCGTGAGCTGACTGCCAAGCATCCGCTGCGCGAGTCGCTGTGGCTGCGGCTGCTGACTGCCCTGAGCCGCTCTGGTCGTCCTGCTGAGGCCCTCACCTTGTACGACGAGCTGCGGCGCCGGTTGGCCGAGGAGTTGGGTGTCGACCCGGCGGCGGAGCTGCGCGCGGTGCACGCGGAGCTGCTCGCAGCTACTGAGCCGAAGCGCGCTCGGCCTGGCAACGTGGCACCGAGACAGCTGCCGCCCGGCCCCGCGCGCTTCACCGGCAGAACGCAGGCGCTCGACCGGCTCGAGACGCTGAGCGCCGCCACAGGCACAGGGGAAGGCGCTGCGCTGACCATCCTCGCCGTGCACGGGCCGGGCGGGGTCGGCAAGACCTCTCTGGCCTTGCACTGGTCCCACCGGGCCGCCGAGCACTTCCCGGACGGCCAGCTCTACCTCAACCTCCAGGGCTACGGCCCCGGCGAGCCGACGGACCCTGACGTTGCGCTCGACATCCTGCTGCGCGGTCTCGGCCTCACCGGCGCCCAGATCCCCGAGCGCGGCCCAGCGCGGACCGCGATGCTCCGCACCGTGCTGGCCGACCGCCGGGTGCTCCTGCTCCTCGACAACGCCCGTGACGCCGAGCAGGTACGCCCGCTGCTTCCCGGGCCTGGCTGCCTCGTGCTGGTGACCAGCCGGAGCCAGCTGCGGTCGCTGGCCGCGCGGGAGGGCGCCCGCCGGGTTGCACTCGACCGCTTCGGACCGGACGAGGCTGCGGCGTACCTGACCGCGACGTTCGAGCCGCATCAGGTTGAAGCAAGCAGCGCCGAGACGGCTGAGCTGGCTGAGCTGTGCGGGCAGCTGCCACTCGCGCTGGCGATTGCAGCCGAGCGGGTGACTCGCGAGCCGGCAGCCGGCGTACAGGCGTTGATCGGAGAGCTGCGGGACCACCCCGATCGGCTGCGTGTGCTGGACGTCGACGAGGACGACGACGGCGCGCTGCGGGCTGTCTTCGACTGGTCGTACCGGGTGCTCGCGCCGGAGCAGGCGCGGCTCTTCCGGTTGCTGGCGTTGCAGCCGGCGCAGGACTTCGGGGTGGAGGCCGTTGCGGCGCTGGCCGCGACGTCGAGGCGCGACGCGGCGCAGCGCCTGGACGGGCTGGTCGGCGCGCACCTGGTCGAGCAGGCGCCGGGCGATCGCTTCCAGCTGCACGATCTGCTGCGCGCGTACTCCATTGGCCTGCCGGAAGAGCCGTCTGTACGGCGTGAGGCGCGCGGGAGGGTGCTCGAGTGGTACGTGCACTCGGCGCTGAGCGGCAAGAGCGCGCTGGACCGGACCCGACCGCTGCTCGACTTCGGCGTACCGGCGGCTGGGCTGGAGCCGCTGAGCTTCAGCGACGCTCCGGCTGCTGCTGCCTGGTTCACCCGGGAGCGGCAGGCGCTGGTCGCGGCGGTGCACGACGCGGAGCGGCATGGGCACCACACGGCGGCCTACAGGTTGGCGGCGGCGCTGTGGCCGTACCTGGTGTACGCGCGGGCGCTGGACGACATCTTCGACACCCAGCAGGTGGCGCTGCGGGCGGCGCAGCTGTCAGGTGACACCGCGGCTGAGGCGGCGACCGCGCACAACGCCGGACGGGCCTACTTCCAGCGCGGCGACCTCGAGCAGAGCTTCAAGCACCTCGACCGGTCCCTGACGCTGTTCGAGCTGATCGGCGACGACCGCGGTCGCGGTTGGGCACTGACGGACCTCGGCCGGCTCTACCGGCGTACCGGCGATCCTCGAGCGGCGATCGCGCACCACCAGCGGGCGATCGTCGCGCTTCGCGGCGCCGACGACCCGATCGAGGAAGCCCGCAACCACAGCAATCTCGCCACGAACTACCTGGCGGTCGGCGATCCCCACGAGGCCGTCCGGCAAGCCGAACGCGCCGTCGCCCTCAACCGCGCGGTCGGCGAGCAGCGCGCGGTCGCGTTCTCGCTCGACACCCTCGCCACCGCCCGCCTCGCCACCGGTGCCGACACCGCGGCGGTCCACGCCTACGAGGAGTCCCTGGAACTCAGCCGCGCCCTGCAGGACCGCTGGGGTGAGATCAGCACCCTCACCAACCTGGGCCGAGCCCTCCACTCCACCGGCGACCTCCCCGCCGCCCGCACCCACTGGCAAACCGCCCTCACCCTCTTCGAGTCCACCGGCATCCCCGACACCCCAGACCACAACCGCGCGACGCTCCGGGCTCTGCTCAACGCTTGAACGACCACAGCCGATCCACTTCGCGAAAACCTGCGCGCGCGTACAACGCCTTGGCCGCCGACCGATCCCGGTCCGCCGCAGCGTCGTCGTCGTCGACGTACAGGATCACCTCGCGAGCGCCCCGCTCGGCCAACACGTTCGCCACCGCTCGAAGCAGCCCCGTGCCCAGCCCCTGTCGCCGTACGCCGACTGCAATCCACCACAGCACGCCGATCCCGTCGACCGGCTCCCCCACGGTCGCCTCCCCCAGCACCTCGCCGTCGCGCACGAGGAGAAGGTCGAGCCGGCCTGGTTCCTCGCTCGCGCGCACCTCGACCTCGGCCGCAAGCTCCGTACCCGCGAGCGGCAGCCGAGCGTGCAGGTAGCTCCACAAATCCTCACCGGCGAAGCCAGCCGCAACAAGCGCGTCCCGAGTCACCGGCCGATGCCCAACGGGCAGGGCCTCGAGCCCCAGGCCCAGGGCTGACGCGAAGTCGAAGGCGATCACCGCGGGACCAACGCGCGGGCCTAGCGGCTGCGCGCGAAGTCGGTCCAGCGCGTGGGCGCGAAGCGCGCCAAGCGCGTGCGCGACCAGCTCCGCCGCCACCTCCGCGTCCTCCCGGCAGTGCATCCACAGGATCACCCCGGCCCGATCCGACCGTCGTACGGCGTACGAGACCACGCCGCTCACCACCCCGTCGGCCTCCAGCACCTCGGTGACCGGCGGCTCCAGCTCCGCCCAGAAGCTGCTGTCAACCGCAGACCGCCCGGCAAGCGCCTCGGCGAGCATCGCCGCAGTCGCCAGTGGCTGACCGAGGATGCGGTCCGCGTTGACCAGCTCCAGCACCGCCGCCTCGTCCGCCGCCCGATACCGGCGAAACCTCAAGGCGTCAGCTTGCCGACGCGGATGGCCAGCAGGTTGGCAGAAACAACCGCCACGAAGACCAACCCAAGCACCGGATGGCCGACATCCCACAGCGCCAAGCCCGCCAGGCCGAACACCGCAGTCTTCACCACACCCCGAACAACCGGCGTAGTCCGCGTAGCCGTCGGCGCCGCGAAGAGCCCCCACAGCACCCCCGCCAATACCGGCAGCCCGATCGCCAGGATCAGCCGGCCGGCGAGATCGTCCGCCGTCTGCCAGCCCCACCAGGCGAAGATTCCCAGCGCCACCAGCTCGGCCAGGAAGGCCACCAGCAGATTGCCCCACCGCCACAGTTCGCGCACGGCTCAGGGTAAAGGCGAGACCCCCGCACCCAGTACGGGGGTGCGGGGGTCTCGGGTCCTGCTAGGGAAGTGCTCAGCCCTGGCCGGTCAGCTTCTCGCGGACTGGCACGATGCGGTCAGTTCTGACGTGTCGCCTCCTCCGTGGGGAGAAGTCGCCGCCGACGCTGCGAGCTCCTTGTCTGCCGCAGGGCCAGCAGAACATCCGGTCCAGGCGCGACCGCTTTCGCGACTGGTGGAAGATTCCGAAGCGCCTCGGGCCCGCTCTTGTCGTGAACATGGCGAACCAACCTGAGCCAGAGCCACCAACGGAGCAGCCCGAAGGCCGCCGGTGCGAGGATTAACAACAGGGGCAAGTACGAAAGCACTGCTCACCTCAGATCTGTACGCCACGCTCGATGCAGCGATTCCGAAGCGGATTCCGTGTCCAGCCAGATCGGCACTGGCTGTGCTGCCTGTGAGCGCTCCCTGGCGCTGTCCTTGTGCTCGATGACGTACCGACCGCAGATGCCCAGGGGGTTGAGCCGGACTGATCAGTTCCCGGGAGAACCGGGTCTCTGTCAGCCTTCGAGCTTTCAGGCTCGTCCTGCCGCATCTACTGCCAGATGTGCATTGACCTTGCAGGGATGCTCGCCCACCCCTGGCCCCTCAGGCATGCTCGCCCATCCCCGAAGGTCCGGGGTGATCATACGTCAGCCCGAGTCGCTTGCACCTCTGCCCCGAAGAATCAGCTCAGCGCCTCCGTCCCTGCGGCTGGTAAAGGCGAGACCCCCGCACCCAGTACGGGGGTGCGGGGGTCTCGGGTCCTGCTAGAGCGATGCTCAGCCCTGGCCGGTCAGCTTCTCGCGGAGCGCCTGGAGCGCCTCGTCGGATGCGAGCGCGCCCTCGACGGGAGCGTCGTCCTTCGGGGCCGCCGCGGACGAGTACGTGGAGGCCTCGCCGGCCTCGACGTCGGCCGTCTTGGCGTCCTCGATCTGCTTCTTGTGGGCCTCCCAGCGCGCGTGGGCCTCGGCGTACTGCCGCTCCCACTCCTCACGCTGCTTGTCGAAGCCCTCGAGCCACTCGCCCGTCTCGGGGTCGAAGCCGTCGGGGTAGACGTAGTTGCCCTGCTCGTCGTACGTCGCCGCCATGCCGTACAGCGTGGGGTCGAAGTCGTCGGAGACCGGGTCGAGACCCTCGTTGGCCTGCTTCAGCGACAGCGAGATCCGGCGCCGCTCGAGGTCGATGTCGATGATCTTGACCATCGTGTCGTCGTTGACCTGGACGACCTGCTCCGGGATCTCGACGTGACGCTCGGCGAGCTCGGAGATGTGCACCAGACCCTCGATGCCCTCCTCGACGCGGACGAACGCACCGAACGGGACCAGCTTGGTGACCTTGCCGGGCACGATCTGGCCCATCTGGTGGGTCCGGGCGAACTGCTGCCACGGGTCTTCCTGGGTCGCCTTCAGCGACAGCGAGACGCGCTCGCGGTCCATGTCGACGTCCAGCACCTCGACGGTGACCTCCTGGCCGACCTCGACGACCTCGGTCGGGTGGTCGATGTGCTTCCAGGACAGCTCCGAGACGTGCACCAGACCGTCGACGCCGCCGAGGTCCACGAACGCACCGAAGTTGACGATCGAGGAGACGACACCCTTGCGGATCTGGCCCTTCTGCAGCTGGGTGAGGAAGTTCATCCGCACCTCGGACTGCGTCTGCTCCAGCCACGCCCGACGCGACAGGACCACGTTGTTGCGGTTCTTGTCGAGCTCGATGATCTTGGCCTCGATCTCCTGGCCGACGTACGGCTGGAGGTCGCGGACCCGGCGCATCTCGACCAGGGAGGCCGGCAGGAAGCCACGCAGGCCGATGTCCAGGATGAGACCACCCTTGACGACCTCGATGACGGTACCGGTGACGACGCCGTCCTCTTCCTTGATCTTCTCGATCGTGCCCCAGGCCTTCTCGTACTGGGCGCGCTTCTTCGAGAGGATCAGGCGGCCTTCCTTGTCCTCCTTCTGGAGAACCAGGGCCTCGACGTGGTCGCCGACGTTGACGACCTCGTTCGGGTCGACGTCGTGCTTGATCGACAGCTCGCGGGACGGGATCACGCCTTCGGTCTTGTAACCGATGTCGAGGAGAACCTCGTCCCGGTCGACCTTGACGATGGTGCCCTCAACGATGTCGCCGTCGTTGAAGTACTTGATGGTCTGATCGATCGCCGCGAGGAAGTCTTCCTCCGACCCGATGTCGTTGACCGCTACCTGCGGGGTGGTGCGCACTGCGGGGTCGAGAGGTGCCTCGATGCTGGCCGTCATGTGGTGGGTTGCTCCGTGGGCTGATGGTGTCGTGCGGCTGCGTCACGGGCCGTTGGATCGCACCAAACCGCTGGAAAGCTCTGAGAGGACAGATTCACCACCGACTGCTGCGAGCACGAGCCTGCTCCGTCCGAGGTCGCGCGGGCCCATAGCGCATCTCACAGAATAGTGGTAGCGGTACGGGCAGCACAACCCGGGGCACCCGGTGGTCACCGGCCGCCCGCCGAGGTCACCCGACGTCCCGCTGTTCTCAATGTACGACGTCCGGTTCGGCCCGGCCTGCCGCCAGGTCGCCCGTGTCGCCCATCCGGGTGATCAGGCCGTGCGCGGCGGTCGCGACCGGGTTCTGGCCGGTCCGCGCGGCGAGGTCGATCAGCGCCCACAGGTCGGCCGCGCGGCAGCGCTCGACCAGCCGGTCGCCCAGGTCCAGCCCACTCTCCCGTACCACCCGCAGCGCTGCCCGCTCGAGCACCGGGTCGGCACCGAACCGCAGCAGGTTGCCGAGATCCCCGTACGGCGTACCGCTGTGCGCGAACTCCCAGTCGATCAGCCCGGTGATCGTCGCCGTCGCCGGGTCGACCAGCAGGTTCTTCGGATTGAAGTCGCTGTGCACCAGACAGAAGCGGTCGACGCCGCTGTCGGAGAGATCCTCGGCGTGGTCGACGACGGCACGCAGGCCGCTGACCTGGTCGCGGGTCAGGCCGAGGTCGTCGACGTGCTTGTTCAGCCACTGGTCGAGCCCGCCGGCGCCGAAGGACTCGATCGCCAGCTCGCTGCCGACGAAATCCCCGAAGGCGAGGAACGGCATCCCGCTCAGCCGGACCAGCAGCTCTCCGAGCTGCTCGCCGACGCGCTCGCGCTGCTGATCATCGGCGTCGGCCAGGAACGTCTCGAGATTCACTCCCGGCAGCCGCTCGGTCAGCACGAAGGTCGGATTGCCGTCCACCTGGTCGACCTGCGCGTCCAGCACCCGCGGCACCGGCAGCAGTCCCCGCACCAGCCGCAGCAACGCCGCATCCACGGCGGCGCGGCCCGGGCGCTTCGCGTACAGCTTGAGCACGGCCTCCTCGCCGGCCGCGCTGACCGCGAACGTCTCCCCGCCGTACCCGCCGGTCAACGGAACAGCACTGGCCGCGATCGCCTCGAATCCATCCACCCACCCGATCCTGCCAGCACCGAGGGACATCCCCCGGCGCCGACAGGACTACTGCTCAGACCTTCGCCGGCACACCCATCGCCGCGCGCACGCTCGGTACCGCGTTCCGCAGCCCGGCCGCGTTCGGGTGCAGCGGCACCAGCCCGTTCGTCGTCGGGCTCGGGATCAGCCCCTCGATCCATCGCGTCCCCGCCGACTTGCACATGTCGTGGCCGACACTCGGTTCGGCCAGATCGACGTACGTCGCACCATGCGCTGCAGCCTGCTCGGCCATCCGCGTGTTCAGCCGGGTCAGCGCCGACTGCAGGTAGTCCGCGTCCGCGCCCCACACCGGTACGACCGGCCAGCAGCCACCCTTCTTGATCCCGGTCGGATAGCCGACCATGAGGATCTTCGCCTGCGGAGCCCGGGCCCGGATCTGCTCGATCACCGTCCCGTACGTCGGCGCGAAGGCGTCGATCTTCTGCGCGAGCCGGTCCACGCCACCCGCGGTGTTGGTCGCCTTGCACGACTTCCCGAGCGGCTGCGGCAGCAGGTTCACACACGAGACCGCGAGCCCGACCAGCCCGATGTCGTTGCCGCCGATCCCGACCGTGACGACGGTGGTGTCCGCGCTCAGCGCGTCGTACTGCGGGGCCGCCGTACCGGCGATGATCCCCGGCTGCGGGTTCGCGAAGTGCGCGGTGGTGGCGGCGCCGCAGGTGACGTCGCGGAACTTCGCGGGCCGCACCTGCTGGGCGACCAGCGACGCGTAGTTGACCGCCGACCGGGCGCAGGTGACCACTTCCTTGGCCGGCAGCACCAGCGACCCGGCGGCGAACGAGTCGCCCATCGCCACGTAGACCATCGGCGGTGCCGCGACGGCCGGAGCCGTCACCGATCCCGCGACGACCAGCCCTACCGCGGCTGTCGCCGCGACCATCCGTACCCGTACTGATCCGATCTGCATGCCGCTGCCCTTCGACGTTAAGTGACTGGCCGGTAACAGTTCGGATCAGCATGAACAACGCTCACCTTTTCGGCAAGACCTCGGGCTATTGGACCTCATTTCGCTACTGCGGTAGCGTAATGAGCATGGCCCGACCGAGAGACACCACGATCGATGCCAAGGTGCTCGCCGCCGCGGCCGAGGAACTGCGCACCGGCGGGTACGACGGCCTGTCGATCGACCGCGTCGCCGAGCGGGCCGGCGTCGCCAAGACGACGCTGTACCGGCGCTGGCCGTCGAAGGCCGAGCTCGTCGTCGCCCTGATCAGCACGCTGCGTGCCGACGTACCGTTCGAGCCGTCCGACGACCCCCGGCGCGACCTGACCGACCTGGTCACCGCGATCGCGGCCAACCTCGCGGCCACTCCCCCGAGCCTGGTCGCTGACCTGGCGGCGGCCGCCGCGCGGGATCCGCGGGTCGGCGACAGTGTCCGCGCGCTCTGGGCGGACCGGCACAGCGCCGTCACCGCGGTCGTCGCCAAGGCGCAGGAGGCCGGGCTGGTGCTCGACCACGTCGCGCCCGGCGTACTGGTCGATCAGCTGGCCGGCCCGCTCTACTACCGGCTCCTCGTCACCGGCGAGCCGCTCACGCCCGACTACGCGCGGACGCTGGTCGCGAGCGTCCTCGGACCTGAGGAGTCCTGATGAAACGCCGTCTGCTGATCGGTCTCGGTGCGGTCGTCGTACTGCTGGCCGGGTACACCGTCTTCACGATCGTCCGCCCGACCGTGCTGCACACCGAGGTGGAGATCGACGCGTCACCCGACCAGGTCTGGAAGGCGCTGACCGACCGCGCGAACTACCCGGCCTGGAACCCGTTCATCGTCTCCTCGACCGGTGACCTGACGGTCGGTGCGACGATCACCAACGTGCTGCGCGACACCAACGGCCAGGAGACGACGTTCACGCCCGAGCTGCTCGCCGTGGAGCCGGGCCGCGAGCTCCGCTGGATCGGCAAGATCGGCTTCGGCGGGATCTTCGACGGCGAGCACACGTTCCGCATCGAGGCCCTCCCAGGCGGCCGCAGCAAGCTGGTCCAGGAGGAGACGTTCCGCGGCGCGGCTGTGCCGTTCACCACCGGGATGCTCCGGGACACCATCGAGCCCCAGTTCCACGCGATGAACGCGGCGATCGCGGAACAAGCCGAACAAACGAGTTGAAGTTGCCGTAGCGGCAGCCTCTAGCGTCATGGGCATGGACGGAACGACCTGGTCGATCGCCGAGGTGGCGAAAGCGTCGGGAGTGACCGCGCGGACGCTGCGGCACTACCACGCGATCGGGTTGCTGGAACCGGTGCGCACCGCACCCGACGGACGCCGGTACTACGGCGACGCCGAGCTCCTCAGGCTGCAGCAGATCCTGCTGCTGCGTGATCTCGGGCTCGGCCTCGACGCCGTCGGCGAGGTGCTCGCGCACCGGACCACCGGCGACACCATCGAGGCGCTCGGCCGGCACAAGGAGTGGCTGCTGCGTGAGCAGCTGCGGCTCGGGCGGCTGGTGCGGACCGTCGAGGCAACGATCGAGAACATCAGGAACGGAGGAACGATGGCACCCGACAAGGTGTTCGAGGGGTTCGAGCACAACCCGTACGAGGCGGAGGCGCGGGAGCGCTGGGGCGACGAGGTCGTCGACGAGGGCTACCGCAAGATGCGGTCCTGGACGCCGGCCGAGGCGGAGCAGGCGAAGAACGGGTACGTGCGTGTGCACGAGCAGCTCGCCGTACTGAAGTCCGACGGCGCGCAGGTCGGCGAGCAGCGCGTGCAGGACGTCGTACGGGAGCACTTCGCGGTGACCAGCCTGTTCTGGTCGCCGACCGCGGAGGCCTACCGCGGGCTCGGGCAGATGTACGTCGACGACGAGCGCTTCCGGCGCAACATCGGGTCCGGCGACGACTCGCTGGTCGAGTACCTGCGGGACGCGATGGAGGTCTACGCCGCCGCCAACCTCTAGATAGGGTGACGGCGTGGTCGAGCCGCAGCGAATCGAGTTGACCGAGGCGCAGACCTCGAAGGCCAGCCGGACCTACTGGGACTCGGCCGCGGGCGAGTATCTCGAGGAGCACGGCGCGTTCCTCGGCGACGACCGGTTCGTCTGGTGTCCCGAGGGTGTCGACGAGGCCGACGCGCAGCTGCTCGGCAGCGTTCGCGGGAAGCGCGTCCTGGAGATCGGCTGCGGCGCCGCGCAGTGCGCGCGCTGGCTGACCGGGCAGGGCGCGCAGGCCGTGGCCTTCGACATCTCGGTCGAGCAGCTGCTGATCGGGAAGGCGCTCGACCGCAAGACCGGTACGACGGCGCGCACGGTGGCCGCCGACGCGACGGCGATCCCGTTCGCCGACGCGACCTTCGACATCGCCTGCTCGGCGTTCGGCGCGCTCCCGTTCGTCGCCGACGCCGAGCAGGCGCTGCGCGAGATCGCGCGGACGCTCAAACCCCAAGGCCTGCTGGTCTTCTCGGTCACGCACCCGATCCGCTGGAGCATGCCCGACGATCCGACGCCGGCCGGGCTGCGGATCACCCAGTCGTACTTCGACCGGACGCCGTACGTCGAGGTCGACGAGCACGGCGTCGCGGTCTACGCCGAGCACCACCGCACGACCGGTGACTGGATCCGCGCGATCACCGGCGCCGGCCTGGTCCTCGACGACCTGCTCGAACCGGAGTGGCCGGCGAGCAACGACCAGGTCTGGGGCGGCTGGGGACCAGACCGCGGGCGCCTCGTCCCGGGCACCGCGATCTGGTCCGCCCACAAGCCTTAGGCGGCCCGGCGTCCGCGCGGCCGCAGCGACAGGAAGACCGCCAGGCCGAGCAGCAGCAGGCCGAGAATCAGCGACAGCAGCGGCACCCAGAAGCCGATCAGGTGCAGCTGCGACGCCTTCTCGGCGTACCCGCCCTCGGACCTGCCGTCGACCGTCGCGCCCTCGACGTTCTTCTTCACCGTCGCGTCGTCGTAGCCGATCGTCGCGTCGGTGGCGGTGATCTTGGCTTCGCCGTTGTAGTCGATCGTGGCGAGCTGCTTCTCCTCGCCCTTGATGATCGCGCCGGTGACCGGCTCGATCCACAGGGTCCGGGTGTTCTGGTACATGCGCTGCACCTCGACCGACGGCCGGCCCTTCTCCCCGACCAGCGCGCCCGGCACCTTCAGCGGCGTCACCTGCGGCACCTGCGAGCGCGGCACCTCCTGGACGAACTTGTAGACCTTGAGCCCGAGCAGCTCGGTCTCACCCTTGAACTCGATCGGGAACGCCTGCCGCAGCGTGCTGTCCCAGAACTTGTAGGTCTTCTTCTCGGTCCCGAACGGGAACTTCAGCACCAGTCCCTCGTGGCCCTTGAAGACCTCGTCACCCGGCCGCTTGCGGTCCTCGGCCTTCAGCGTCGTGGTGATGTACTCGCCGCTGTTGTCGGTGGCCCGGTCCGGGTTCCAGCGGATCGCCTCGCCGGTGTGCGCGTCCAGCACCACCCGCTCCTGCACGAAGCTCAGCGGCGCCTTGTCGTCGCGCTTGGCGTCGTCCTCGCTGGGGAACTCGTACGCCGGGTCGTCGTCGGTGACCACCGCGGTGTCGAAGACGACCACGTCGCGCTTCAGCGCCTTGCCGATCTTCTCGGCCGCGACCACGTCACCGCGCACGGTCCGGGTCGAGGTGAGCGGCAGCTGCGTCTCCTGCTGGGTCGCGACCACGAACACGGTGCCGTCCTCGACGGTCTTCGACGTGGTGTGCGCGACCTGGTCCGGCGGCGCGACGGCCAGCGTCGGATAGGCGTAGAACTTGGCCATCACGGCCACCCCGACGAAGAAGATCCCCAGTGCCAGCAGCACCGTCCGACTGCGATTCCCCACAACAACCCCTCCCGGTCTCGTCCGCGGGACGCTACCAGCGAGTAGCGTTCTTGAACAGAGGCAGTCGCGGTCGTCCTGCGCTGACATATAGTCCGGCTCCATGAGGGGGATCCCGGGTGCGCTCCTGCGCCGCCGCAACGCGCCCGAGACGACCGTCCTGCGGGCCGCGATCGTCGGCGTCGCGGCGGTCCAGGCGGTCGTGCTCGGCCTGCTCGCGCGACGTGGCTACTGGATGAGCGACGACGTCGAGTTCCTGGTCCAGGGCGGCCGTGGATTCGCGCCGGGCGAGCTGCTGACGCCGGTGAACGATCACATCGCGCCCGGCCTGCGGTTCGTCTACGCGACCTTCGCCGAGCTCGCGCCGTTCAGCTGGGACTTCACCGTGGTGACCCGGGTTGTCCTGCAGGCGTTGGCGATCACGCTGCTCGGCCTGCTGCTGCTCCGGCTGCTCGGCTCCAGCTGGTGGGTCCTGACCGGCACCATCATGTACGCGCTGACGTCGCTCAGCATGCCGTCGTTCATGTCCCTGTCGAGCGGCGTCAACAACCTCCCGGCGCACGTCTGCGGCCTCCTGCTCCTCCACGCGACCGTCGACTGGTACGCCGGCCACCGTCGCCGAGCCGTTGCCTACGGCCCCCTTTCGCTGCTGCTCTCGCTGGCTTGCTGGGAGAAATCAGCGCTCATCCTCGTCACCGCGCTGGCCCTCGCGCTCTACCTCCGCGAGGTCCCGCTCCACGCCTGGCTCCGGCAGAGCTGGCCGTACGCCGCCGCGCTGACCACCCCACTCGTTGCCTTCGGCATCCTGTACGCCGCCAACGGCAGCCCGTCGACCGGCCACCTGCCACCCTTCGGCACCCTGGTCGGCCTGGCCGGCAAGTCGTTCGCCGTACCGCTCGGGGCGCTGGCCGGCGGCCCCTGGACCTGGACGAAGGTCTCCGGCGCCTTCGGCCTCGCCAATGCTCCAGCCACAGCCGTGATCCTCGGAGGACTCGTCGCAGCCGCGCTGCTCGTGACGGCCTGGCGCCGCGACCGGCGCGTCCTGCTGCTTTGGGCTTCGGTCGGCATCTACACCCTCGTCACCCTGTTCCTGGTCAGCTACGGCCGCTTCGCGCTCTTCGGCGACGCCTTCACGGTTCACTACCACTACTGGTCGGACCTCTCGATCCCGCTGACCCTCGCCGTCGTCCTGACCGCACGCTCCATCCGCTTCCCGCAGCCGGTCGCCGCCGGCCTGGTCGCCGCGTGGGGCGCAGCCGCCGTCGTCTCCCTGGCGAGCTTCGCGCAGTACTGGGACGACAACCCGTCCCGCCCGTACTTCCAGACGCTCCGTGCCGAGCTGGAGACCGCCGGCCCGTCGGTCAACCTCTGGGACACCCGCCTGCCCGGCTCGGTCTCGATCGCGCTCGTCGAGGACCCGCGCGTCTCCCCCGTGCTGCGCACCGCCGGCATCCCGTTCCAGCTCCAGGCGCCGAGCAGCGAACCGCGGATGATCGACGACAGCGGCCGGATCCGCCCGGCGCATTTCAGCGCTTGGGCCACCGCGGAGATCCCACCCCGGCCGAAGAATCAGTTCTGCGCGGTCCTGCTCCAGGGCGCGCGCGAGGTGACCCTGCCCCTGAAGGCGACCACCACCGAGCGACCAGCGGCCAACTGGTTCGCTAAGGTCAGCTACTTGAGCACCACGGAGAACGCAGTCGAGGTCGAGCTGATCGGCTCCGACGGCCGGACCACCGTCGTCCCGGCGACGTCCGGCAGCTGGCCCGCCGCCGGTCTGGCGAACGCGTACCTCGGCCCCGCCAGGACACCGACCGACCTGGCCGCCGTCCGGATCCGGACCACCGACCCGAAGACCAACCTCTGCATCGCCGACGTCGCGATCGGGCTGCCGCAGGTGAACGAATGACACGGACGCAGGTGTGCGAATGAGACGGATGCGCTTCCCCGCCCTCGACGGCCTGCGGGCTTTCGGCGCGCTCGCCGTCCTGACCACGCACGTCGGCTTCCAGAGCGGCGACGCGTTGCAGGGCCCGTTCGCCGGTCTGCTGTCGCGCCTCGACATCGGGGTGGCGATCTTCTTCGTGATCTCCGGCTTCCTGCTCTACCGCCCGTACGTCGTCGCCTGGTTCGGCGAGCCCGAGCCGCCGCTGACGCTGCCTTACCTGCGCAACCGGGCGCTGCGGATCCTGCCCGCGCTCTGGGTCACGGTGATCCTCGCCGCGCTGCTGGTGCCCCGGCCGGACGGCGTCAACTGGGTGACGTACCTGCGGCACGCGACGCTGACCCAGATCTACGTCGACTCCCCCGCTGCCGGTGGACTGACCCAGATGTGGAGCCTGGCGACCGAGGGCGCGTTCTACCTGTTGCTGCCGTTCCTGGCCCGGCTGCTGATCAGCTACGAGCGACCGACCCGCCAGGCCGTACGGCGTCGTCTGGTCGTGCTGACCTGCTTCACCCTGCTCGGCCCGGTCTGGATGGCCGCGATCAACGCGACCGGTCACCCGATCGCCGGGCTCTGGCTGCCCGGTCACCTCGGCTGGTTCGCGGTCGGGATGGGCTTCGCGCTCTGGCAGGTCGCGCGCAGCAGCGGCCGGCTGGGCAGCTCCGCGCTCGACACCCTGGCGACGATCCCGGGCACGATCTGGGCGGTCGCGGCGGTCCTGCTGCTGATCGCGGCGACACCGATCGCCGGCCCGTTCAACCTGGACTCCCCCAGCCCCGGCCAGGCGTTCGTGAAGAACCTGCTCTACACCGTGATCGCCGCCTGCGTGGTGTTCCCGGCGATCATGCCGTCGCCCCGGACCGCGAAGATCCTCGGCGGCCGCATCGGCCACGTCGCGGGCGACATCTCGTACGGCGTCTTCTGCTACCACCTGATCGTGCTCAGCCTGGTCGAGCAGCTCTTCGGCTTCGGGCCCTTCGAGGGGCACTTCGCGCTGCTGTTCTGGCCGACGCTGGTCGTCTCCGTCGGCGTCGCTGCCGCCAGCTACTACCTGATGGAGCGGCCGATCATGCGACTCGGCCGCCGGGACCGCTCCTACGACGTCTCGCCGGTGGGCCTCGACAACACGGCCAACGCGACAGCGAGCAGCACTGACCCCTGGACGACTCCGGACGTCAGTCCTGCGTCGCCGTCCGGCCAGGGCTGAGCAGCGGCGATCGCCGTACCGAGCAGGACCGCTGCGACGACCGCACCGACCAGTGCGATTCGCCGACCGTCCAGGAACCACGCCAGCGCCGCAGCAACGACTGTGACGGCCAGGCCGATCCAGCCGGCCATGAAGACACCGGCAACGACCACCAGCCCCGAGGCAACCCAGGCGTTGAGCCTGCGGGCCTCACGCAGCCG
The DNA here is from genome assembly GCF_040681455.1 of Kribbella sp. NPDC051770. Taxonomy (NCBI): domain Bacteria; kingdom Bacillati; phylum Actinomycetota; class Actinomycetes; order Propionibacteriales; family Kribbellaceae; genus Kribbella; species Kribbella sp. NPDC051770. The sequence goes on from NZ_JBFAYT010000010.1 coordinate 223,154, forward strand.
GTGCCCGGAGTGCCGCGACCGGCGACGCGAGAACACGGCCAGCCCGGTGACCATCACCAGCGCGACCAGCCCGACGAGCAGACCGGCCCGGTAGTCCCGGTCGGGGGTGAAGCGCGCGGTGACCTGCTGCTCGGGCCCGGCCGGGAGCAGCCAGCCCTGCTGCCAGCCGCCGACGCGGATCGGGACCAGCTTGCGGCCAGTACCGTCGTACGCCGCCCAGCCGGTGCTGAAGTTCTGCGCAACGGTCAGCACCGAGTCCTCGGTGGCAAGCGGCGCTTCCAGCGTCAGCTCGGACGGGCTGGGCCGCCAGACGTTGACGCCCTGCGCCGCTGCGTTCTCCGGCTGCACCGCATCGGTCCTGGTGAGCGCCAGCTCGGTCGGCGTGAAGTCCTTGCTGGCAACGACATCCAGCGTGTGGCGACCGCCCTGCAGCGGCAGCGACGGCTGCTGGCAGAGCGTGTACTTCACCGGCCGCCGCTGCAGCACGTCGCGCATCGTCGCGGTGAGCTTGGTCGCCGCCGGAATGCCGTCGACCAGGACGGTCGGGCCGAACCCGCACACCGCACCGGTCACCGCGTCCTGGTCGATCGCCTTGCGCAGGTCGTTGGCGCCGAGGATACGCAGCTCGGCCACACCGACCGGCAGCCGCCGGGACAGCCCGGTCGCGGAGTCGACGTCGACGAGGTCCTGAGTCCCGGTGAACGCGAGCTCGACCGTGCGCACGTAGGTGAAGCGGTCGGGGAACGTCACGAACCCCTCCGGCGTCACCTTCAGCGTGGTCGGCGTACCGCCGTCGAAGCGGACCTCGACCTCGCTCGGCCGGGCCGCCGCGAGGTAGGGGTCGCTGAGGAACTGCATCCCCTGCAGCTTGCGGGCCCCCGGCAACTTCAACGTCAGTGTCGGGTGCTCGTCGCCCGGCGCGGCCACCCAGCCGGTGCCGAGGTCCTGGTCCACCACGGCGCCTGGCCGGCCCTCCGGCGCGGTCACGGCTCGCGAGGAGGCCGTCGCGGTGATCCCGCCCGGCACCTCCAGCAGCCGCTCCACCGAGGCACCGTCGCGCGGCAACGCCGTCCCCTGCACCGTGTACGACGCCGACTCCGGCAGGTCGATGCTGCGGTACAGCCCGGTCGGCTCCTCGGAGTCCTTCGCGACGCCCTGCCTGCACAGCGGGCGGATACCGACGTGCAGGCAGGCCGAGCGGCCCAGCTGCTCGTTGCGGAAGACCAGTGCATCCGGCTGCTTGTCCAACCCACCCGGCACCTCGAGCCGGCTGACCGGGGTGAGCCCGGGCAGCGAGACCTCGGAGATCGCAACACCGTTCGGGTTCTTGCCGTCGGTGACGCCGACGCTCAGCCGCAGCCGCTGGGTGAAACCGTCCGGCGCCTGCACCGGTTGCGGCTTGTCTGTCCCTTCCACCACCGTCGAAAGCGAGCCCGCGTCGGTCTCCACGGTCAGCGTGCGGACCGGGTCGGTCGTCGGTGCCTGCAGCGAGAACTGCACCTTCAGGTCGGACACCTTGCGCGGCGCGGTGAAGTCGAGCTCCAGCCACTCGCCGCTGCCGCGCCCGAACGTGCCGGAGATCCAGCGCGTCGACGGATCGCCGTCGACCGCGGCGAACGGCCCGTTGCCCGGACCGGTCCGCAGCGTCGCGTCCGCGTCGGCCGCCGAGGAGGAGGCCCGGACGTCGGCCACACCACCAGCCCACACCCGGGTGGTCGACGGCGACGGCGGATCCAGCAGGTAGTCGAGAGTACGGCGGCCCATCCGGCCCGGGTCGTTCGCGGTCATCACCGGCGAGTAGTTCTCGGCCGGGCGCCCTACGGACACCTCACGCCGTTGCAGGCCGTCGGTCTGGACCAGCGGCAGGTTCAGCCCACCAGTGTCGGTGCTGAGCACAGCCTCGCGGTTGCCGCCCAGTGCGGTGAGCACCGACGGCACATCCTCCGGGCCACCGCGTACGGCGACCAGCTGCGACTGCGGGACCAGCCGGGCCGGGCTGACGTCGTCGCCGACGTCGTAGATCTCGATGCTCGGGTAGGGCAGCCGGGTTCGCTCGTCCAAGGTCAGCGTCGGCGACTCGATCGAGCTGCCGGTCGGCGGGCCGAAGTACGCGGTCCGCGCGATGCCCGCCTCGGCGAGGCTCTCGTGCACGGCGACGGTCGGACTCACCTGCGCGTCGTACCGGAGGTCGTTGCGGACGACGACGTACCGGACGCCGGCGCGGACCAGCGCCTGCTGCAGCGTGCGGTCGCCGACGCCGGAACCGAGCCGGCGTTCCACCTCGTCCAGCCAGCGCGTCGCACCGGCGGAGCCGAGCGGTACGGCGTCGCGGACCGCCATCGGCCGCTTCAGCAACGCCTGGAACGGCTCGTCCTTCGTGGAGCCCCACGTGAAGTCCGCGAACGACGCAGCCGGCACGACGAGCACGCTGCCGCTCGTCTGCTGGCTGTCGAGCCAGGACGCGGCCTCACGCCAGTGCGCGGGGATCGACTCGTAGCTCTCGTCTCTGGGCAGCTGCGCGAAGATCGCCGGCGTTGCCACGGACAGCACCAGGCAGGCGGCGAGTGCCGGGACCAGCCGACGCTGTACGCCGCGCGCAGTCGCCCAGCTGGTCAGCCGGGTCAGCGCGTGAGCTGCTGCGAGTGCCAGCGGCAGGCGGACGACCAGCTCGAACTTGTGGGTGTTGCGCAGCGCTGCGAGCGGGCCGTCGAGGAGGTCCTGCACCGGACCGGACAGCGGCGAGCTGTGATGCCCGAGCGTCAGCAGGAGCAGACCGGCGACGACCGAGAGCTGCAGGAAGCCTCGGTTCTTCAGAGAGCCCATCGCCAGACCAGCGAGACCCAGCAGCGCGACAGCGGCGGTCGCCATGATCAGCGCAGGCTGGGTGACGAACAGCCAGCCCGCAGGCCAGCTCGGACCGCCTCCTGTCGCCAGGAAGTTGAGCCACTGGGAGGTCCCGCGGAACGACTCGAAGATGCTGGCGGTGTTGGTGGTCGTCGCCGCGTTCTCGATCCAGTCCAGGAACGGCGGGCTGTACTTGCCGAGCAGCAGCAACGGCACAAGCCACCAGAACGACACCGCGACGATGCAGCCGAACCAGGCCGCGGCGATCTTCAGCGTCGACCGGTCCAGCCGCCGGGTCAGCAGCCAGAGCGCCGGGAGCACCAGCGTCGCTCCGGTCGCGACAGCATTCACTCCCCCGACCAGCCCGAAGGCCACGGCCGACCAGCCGACCCGCCACCAGCCGGAGCGGGCTCTGGGCGTCACCAGCGGCAGCAGCACCCAGGGAGCCATCGCCAGCGGCCACACCTCGATCGAGGTGATCGCTACCTCGCCGAGCATCCGGGGGCTCAGCGCGTAGAGCAGCGCGACGGTGAAGCGGGCCCAGGGCGCGCCGTACCCGAGAGCGCCGGCGAGCTTCCAGACGCCGAGGAACGCCGTACAGAGGACCAGCGCCCACCAGGCGCGCTGGATCGCCCAGCTGGGAACGTTGACCAGGTCCAGGAGCCAGTGAAACGGGCCCATCGGCAGCAGGTAGCCGTACGCCTGGTTCTGCAGCTGGCCGAACGCGCCCTGCGGGTCCCACAGGTGCAGCGCCCGGGCCAGGAACGCACCGGGGTTCGCCGTCAGGTCCAGCTTGGTGTCCGGCACGATCTTGCCCGGCGCCTGGTGGAACGCGAGCGCGACCAGCAGCAGGCAGCCCAGCAACAGCCGTGCTCGCCAGACCACCTGCTCGGGGCTGCCTGCCCTCAACCGCTTGAGTGGTCCGCGCAACAACCCACTCATAGGCGCCGAAGCACCAGGACTAGGTTCCAGGTCACGACCTCACGCAAACCCGGCACAGCCAGTACGCCGTACGCCCAGCGCGGGTGGTACCGCGGCACGGTGGCCACCAGCTCGGCCTCCGCGCACTGCCGGGCCCAGCGCAGTCCGCCGGCCACGGTGATCGGGAAGAGCGACTCCCCGAACCGGTTCTTCGGCGGATGGCCCTTCTGCTTCTCGTACCGGCGGGCAGCGCGGTCACCACCGAGGTAGTGCCAAGGCGCCGTCTCGTGGCCGCCGTGCGGACCCCACCAGCCGGTGTAGGACAGGAAGACCGTGCCGCCGGGCTTGGTGACCCGGACCATCTCGTCAGCCATCAGCCACGGGTCCGGCACGTGCTCCAGCACGTTCGAGGAGAAGCAGATGTCGACCTGCTGGTCGCCGACCGGCAGTGCCATCCCGCTGCCGAGCACTGTGCCCGGCGTGGGCTCGCCGCGGCCGCTGAGCTCACCCAGGTCCGAGTCGATCGCGTAGTAGCGCGCACCGGCCGCACGGAACGCGTCGGCGAAGTAGCCGGGTCCGCCACCGACGTCGAGCATCCGCGCCCCGCGCAGATCGGCGTACGACGACAGCTGGCCGACCGAGTCCGCGGCGAGCGTTCCGTAGAAGGTGTCCGGGTCGCTCTGCTCGACCCCGAAGGCCCGGAACAACCGCAGCGCGCGGCGCACGTCCGGCGTCCACCCGGCGGTGGTGACGGAGTCCGGAATCGATGCGCGCACAGGCGGGACGATAACCGATCTCGCGACCTCTGGCGGACATCGTTACTGCCTGGTAACCTCGCGCCCCATTACCCGGGGGTAAGTTCGTCGAGGGTGGGGGTTGTGGAGTGCGTGCACAGAGCGTGCTGTTGCTGAACTGGCGGGACACCACGAATCCGGAGGGCGGGGGCTCCGAACGGTACGTGGAGGAAGTGGCAAGAGGCCTTGCTGCACTGGGCTGGCGGGTCACCGTGCTGTGCGCGGCCTACCCCGGCAGCACGCGCGAGGCCAGGCGGCACGACGTCCGGTACGTGTACCGGGGCAGCAAGGTCACCGTGTACCTCCGGGGGCTGCTGCACACGGTGCTGCGCGGCCCGGACCGCGTGGTGGACGTGCAGAACGGATTGCCATTCTTTACCCGCCTCGTACGTCGTACCGGGGTGGTCGTGCTGGTGCACCACGTGCACGAGGAGCAGTGGCAGGTGGTCTACCCCGGTTGGCGAGGCCGCTTCGGGTGGTGGCTGGAGTCACGGGTCGCGCCGAGGCTCTACCGGGACTGCCGGTACGTCACGGTGTCCTCGGCGTCGCGGGACGAACTGGTTGCCCTCGGCGTCGACCAGCAGCGGGTGGACGTCGTGCACAACGGCACCGACCCGGCACCGGCCCGGCAGGTCGAGCAGGCCGCCGTACCGACGGTGGTGTGCGTCGGTCGGATCGTGCCGCACAAGCAGGTCGAGCACGCGGTCGACGCGATCGCCGCAGCGCGCACTGTGCTCCCCGACGCGCGACTGGTTGTCGTGGGCTCCGGCTGGTGGGAGGACTCGCTGCGCGAGTACGTCGACTCACTGGGGCTGCAGGACGCGGTGGAGTTCCGCGGCCACGTCAGCGAGGCCGACAAGCACGCGGCGTACGACGAAGCGTGGGTGCAGGCCCTGCCGAGCCTGAAGGAAGGCTGGGGGCTGGTCGTCGGCGAGGCCGCCGGTCACGGCGTACCGACTGTTGCCTATCGCAGTGCGGGCGGTCCGACCGAGTCGGTGCGGGACGGGGTGTCAGGAGTGCTGGTGGACGACCCCGCGGAGTTCAGCGCGACGATCACCGCGCTGCTGCTGGACGAGAGCCGGCGACGGGCCCTGGCGGCCGGTGCGCTGGCCAGCGCGGGCAGCTACACCTGGGCCGCCACGGCGACCGCGTTCGACCGGGTCCTGACCGGCCGGCCGGCTCTCGAACCGCAGCGGTCCTACTTGTTCCCGTAGGCCACGATCGGCACGTCGGCCTGGCCCTGAGCCGCCTCGGGGCCGGGCTTGGCCGGGTCTTCCTGCACGGACTGGACCACCCCGATGACCGCGGCCGACGCGATCCCCGCCCCCGCGAGCACCGCGATGACAGCACCGATCAAAGCTCCCATGAAACGTGTCCCCTCCTCGAAGTAAACCGAAGAGTAACAACGAGCCGCCCTGTCGGCTAGAGCTTGGATCGGACGCGTTGGACGGCCGGGAGGGCGGTCAGCAGAGTGACCACCAGGACGGCGGCTGCGGCGATCCACGCGGCAGCGACGAGCACGACCCGCCAGGCCGGGAGGCGCTGCTCCCGGGGCGTCCCGTCCAGGCGGAACACGCTGACCGTCGGACCGGTGTACGCCTCGGTCAGCCGCGGGATCAGCTGCCGCGGCTGCGGCCCGCCGGCCTCCCGGTCGACCACTATCCACCCGATCCCTTGCCGCAGCAGCTCCGGCGACGGATCAGCACCAGTCCGTACGGCGGTCCGCAGCGCGTTGGCGACAGCCGCCGCGCGCGGGTCCTCCCCGGCGAGCCGGTTGCCGCCGACGATCAGCTCGTCGGGGACCACCGCGGGCTTGTCGAAGTAGCGCGGCATCGGGTCGAGTACTGGACGGTGGCCGTTCCAGCTCGGGGCCCGGTAGGACTCGAACGGCCAGGGCATCAGGTCACCGGTCTGCGAGTCGGCTCCGAGCACCAGGCGAGCCTGCTCCCAGTCAGCCGGGTACTGCGAGACGCGGAAGCCACCACCGACCAGCTGCGGCAGCGCAGCCAGCGGCATCAGCGCGGCCGTCGCACCGACCAGCCAGGGCAGCGGCGCGACCCGCAGCAAGGCAGCGACCGCAGCGCCGAAGCCGATCGCCTGCAGCAGCACCAGCGGTCCCAGGTAGCGCTGGCCATCGCGGAACAGTCCAGCGCCAGGCACATGCGCAACCACCCACGAGAACGGCTCGGCCGCCACGACCCCGGCCATCGCGATCACCAGCACGACACCCGCCGCCACAACCAGCGCTGCTGCGAGCCTTTCAAGTCGGCACCACAGAACAACACCGACGCAGGCGATCAGGAGCATGGCGAAAGCCACCACCAGCGGCACCAGGTCGCCCCGCCGCGAGGGGACCACGTTGGCGTTCCACACCCCGCCCAGCGTGAGCAGCGTCGGCACCACTCCCCCGTAGCCCTCGTCACGCGCAGCGAAGGCCGACACCGACGCCGGGTCGGTCGTCGCGACCGACGTACGAGCCAGGCCGGCGACGATCCACGGCAGGTTGAGCACGACGGCAGCGACCAGCGGGCCTGGTCTGCGCCCGTTCGGCCACAGCAGGATGAGCCCGGCGACCAGGAGCCCGACGATGCCGCCCGACGCCGTCAGCGCGCAGAGCGCTGATGCCAGCAGGAACCCGACCCAGCCCTCGCCTCGCCGGAGGCGCAGAGCCGATCGGACCAGCCACGGCAGAGCGGCGTACCCGAGCAGGAGCGCCCAGGCGCCGAGGCGGAACCGCTCGGCGACGTACGGGTTCCAGACGAACAGTGTGGTCGCGACCGCGCCGGCCAGTGGTCCACCGAGGCGCAGCTCCCGCCAGAGCGCCGTCAGCCCGAGACCAGCCAGCAGCGGGACCGCGACGAGGACCAGTTTGTTCAGCACCTGGCCACCGGTCAGCTCGTCCAGCACGGCCACCACGACGTCCGAAGGAACTGCGCGCGGTAAGGCAGTTGTGACACCGAAGAGGTCACGCCGTAGCGTGAGGTCCGGCACGAACACCAGGTCGTAGCCGACCACGTACCCCGGAGCGAGCAGCGGAGCGGTGATCAGCACAGTGAGCAGCACCGGCCAGGCCCACGGCAGTGCCCGGGCCAGCCGGTTGGTTCCCCCCTCCACGACCGCCTCCTCGCAGTACTCTCTTCCAGCGCAACCTACCGACCCACCAGCAGAACAGAAGCCGCATGACCTCTGAGACGACTCCCGATCAGCAGCCGGCCGCCCCCAAGCTGGCCTTCCTCCGCAGCGCCACGGTGGTCGCCGTCGGGATGGCCATCATGAACGTGGCTGCCTACGGTTTTACCCTGGTCGCGGTGCACCGGCTGATCCCCGAGCAGTTCGGCGCCGTCACCGCCCTGCTCGGACTGCTGCTGATCGGCAACGTCGCCTCCCTGGGGCTGCAGGCCTCCGGCGCCCGCCGGATCGCCACCCACACCGGTCCCGGCGAGGCCGCGCTGGCCGACAGCATGCTGAAGGCCGGCCGCCGGGCCGCCCTCGGCCTGACCGCCGTCTGCCTGGTGGCGACGCCGCTGATCATGTGGTTGCTGCACATCGACTCGATCATCGCCGCTGTGATGGTCGCACCGACACTGGGTTTTCTGACCGTGATGGGCTCCCAGCTCGGCGTCCTCCAGGGCGGCCAGAACTGGACCGAGCTGGCGGCCGTCTACACCTCCACCGGCGTGGGCCGGTTGGTCTTCGGCGGCGGCGCGCTGTTCGTGCACCCGAGCGTCACCTCGGCGATGATCGGGCTCGCGCTCGGCGCCGCCGTACCGGCCCTGCTCGGCACGTTCCTGCTGCGCGGTTCGACCGGCGGGACGATCGAGCAGGTCAAGGAGGTGCTGCGTGAGACCGTGCACGGCACCCACACGCTGCTCGCGTTCTTCGTGATCGCGAACGCGGACGTGCTGCTCGCGCGCGGTCTGCTCGACTCCAAGGACAGCGGGTACTACGCGGCCGGCGTGATCGTCGCGAAGGCGTGCCTGTTCCTGCCGCAGTTCGTGATCGTGATCGTGTTCCCGTCGCTGGCGAGCAGCCCCGGCGACACCCAGCGCCTGCGCCGAGCCATCCAGGCCGTCGCCGCGCTCGGTGTCTGCACGGTGCTGGGCGCGCTGATTCTCCCCGACCTCGTCGTGAAGATCGTCGGCGGCCCCGACTACGCCCCCGTCGGCCCGATCGCCTGGCTGTTCGCGCTCGCTGGTTCGTCGTACGCCGTCCTCCAGCTGGTCGTCTACGCCGCGATCGCCCAGCAGGAGAAGCGCGCCGCCCTGCTGATCTGGATCGGCCTGGCCAGCCTGGCCATCGCCACCCTGATCATCCTCGGCGCCGACATCGCCACCGGCATGACCGGCGTCAAGGTCCTGGTCGCCATGACCAGCACCTGCGCCCTGGCCCTGTCGATCGCTCTCGCCACCGGCCTGCACCGCCAGAGCAGCACCGCCGAGTAATTCACCCGCACGATCCGCATCCGGCAGCTAGCCTCGCCGGATGCGGATCTGCGTCCTCACGGTCAACCACGCCACCACGCCGTACGCCGAACTCCTGCTCGCATCGCTCCAGCACCACCACGACCGTGACGACCTGGACGTCGTCGTCCTCGACAACTCCTCCACCGACCTCGATCGCCTGGACCGCTTCCCCACCGTCCAGGTCGTCCAGACCGGCTACACGACCACGCGCACCCTCACCACCCACGGTGAGATCCTCCGCGACGCGGTGCTCGCGCGACCGGCGTACGACGCCTTTCTGTTCGTCGACTGCGACGTCTGCTTCGTCGTCGACGGCACCATCGACGCGCTGGCCGCGGAGCTGGCGGCCGATCCGGAGGCATTCGCGGTCCAGGCGCGTTGGTTCACCCACGACGGCGGCGAACTGCCGGCTTCGGGCGAGGACTCGCACCCGACCACCTACATCCGCGAGTCCGTACGGCGTTCGCCCGACGACGAGTGGTCCGACCCGGCCGAGTACTCGGTCGAGATGCGGCTGACCGATCGGGTGCATCCGTTCTGTGCGCTGATCCGCAACGACGACGCGTTCCGCCGTACGGTCGAGCATCTCGGGCTGTCGCCCGCGGTGGTGCAGGCCGAGCGCGGCGGCAAGTGGTGGGACACGCTCGGCCTGCTCACGCAGGTGATGAAGACGCACGGGAAGCACTGGGTGCTGTCGGAGCAGGGCGTCATCCACTTCGGGAACGTCAGCTGGAGCTCCGACTGGGCGGTCGAGAAGGCGGCCGCCCGGGATCGGTTGCTGGCCCGCTACTCACCAGAGGCTGGACTTGGCGAAGCGGCGGGCCAGCGTGTTGGCGAGGACGAGCAGGACCAAACCGACGAGTGAGCGGAACAGGCCGATCGCGGCGGCGTAGCTGAACTGCGGGATCTGGGAGACGAAGCCGAGTTTGTAGACGTAGGTGTCGATCACCTCCGACGTTTGGAGGTTGAGGGGGTTCTGCAGCAGCAGGACCTTTTCGAAGCCGACGGACATGATCGAGCCGATGTTGAGGATCAGCAGGATGACCGCGACCGGGCGGATCGCCGGGAGGTCGACGTGCCAGACCCGGCGCAGTCTCGAGGCGCCGTCGACGATGGCAGCTTCGTGCTGCTCGGGTGAGACGGCGGTCAGCGCGGCCAGGTAGATGATCGCGGAGAAACCCATCGTCTGCCACGCGGCCGACCACACGTACAGGTGCCGGAACCAGTCCGGATTGCTGAGCACCTCGACCGGCCCGATGCCGAGCAGGCCGAGGACCTGGTTCACCACGCCGGTGTTCGGGTCGACCAGGACGACGATCAGCCCGACCACCACGACCGTGGAGATGAAGTGCGGCGCGTAGGTGATCATCTGCACCGACCGCCGGTACCAGCGCCGCCGCGCGAGATTGAGGCCGAGGGCAAGGATGATCGGCAGCGGGAACGTCACCAGCAGCTCGTAGCCGTGCAGCACCAGCGTGTTCTTGATCAGCCGCCAGAACTGGTACGACTCCGCGAACCGCTCGAAGTGCTTGAACCCGACCCAGCGGCTGCCGAGGATCCCGTCGATCACGTTGTAGTCCTTGAACGCGATGATCGCGCCGTACATCGGCCAGTAGGCGAAGATCCCCAGCCAGATCAGCGGCAGCGCGAGCATCGCGTACAGCTGCCAGTTCTTCTTCATCCGGGCACCCAGGCTGGTCGGGTGCTTACGGGACGGCGTACCGGCCACCGGCGTCGCGGTGGCGGGGCGCTCAACAGTCTGCGTGGCCATGGCGTCAGCCCTTCAGCGAGCCGACCATGGCCCCCTTGACGAAGTGCTTCTGCACAAAGGGGTAGACCAGCAGGGGTGGGATGGTGGCGATCACGATCAGCGAGAACTTCAGCTGCTCCTGGAGCTCCTTCATCCGCAGCAGCTCGGCGACGTCGCGGACCTGCGACGGGTCGACGTTGCTCTGGACAAGGATCTGGCGCAGCACCAGCTGCAGCGGGAACAGGTGCTCGCTGGTCAGGTAGATCAGCGCGTTGAACCACGAGTTCCACTGCGCGACGGCGTAGAAGAGCAGGTTGACCGCGATGATCGGTTTGCTCAGCGGCAGCACCACCCGCCAGAAGAACCCGATGTCGCTGCAGCCGTCGACCCGCGCCGACTCGGCCAGCTCCTCGGGGATCGTGGTCTGGAAGTAGGTGCGGGTGATGATCACGTTCCAGACCGCCATCGCGGTCGGCAGGATCATCGCCCAGCGGGTGTCCAGCAGCCCGGTCCGGTCGACCACCAGGTAGTTCGGGATCAGCCCGCCGTTGAACATCATCGTGAACAGGAACAGCCCGAGGATCAGCCCCTTCCCGGGCAGGTCCCGGCGCGACAGCGGGTACGCCGCCAGCAGCGTGAGCACGGTCGCGAGCAGCGCGCCGCCGATCGCGTAGACGACCGAGTTGCCGAAGCCGCGGACGATGCCGTCGTAGTCGAAGATCGACCGGAACGACTCCAGGCTGAGCCCGACCGGCCACAGCCAGACCTCGCCGGACTGGACGTTCTTCGGTTCGCTGAACGCCGCGCTCAGCACGTAGACCAGCGGGTAGAGGACCGCGAGCGAGAACAGCCCGAGCGCGGTGTAGTTGCAGATCAGCACGATCCGGTCGGCGCGGGTCTCCTTCACCGCGGCCGGCAGGTAGTCGTCGGACTCGCGCTCCGGTGCGGCCTGGGTCGTCGTCATCGCCCTCACCCCTGGAAGCTCTCGTAGGCGGCCTGCTGGATGTCGAGGTACGGGCGCAGCCCGATCTTGTCGAGCCGGCCCAGGTAGTCGTTCCACTGGCCGTCGTCGGCCGGGTCGGCCTTGCCGGTGACGAACCGCGCCATCGTCTGCACCACCTCGCCGCTCAGGTCGAGCAGCAGCGACGCGTCGAGCGCGGCCTGGTCACCCTCCAACGCGACCGGCGGGAACTGCTGCTCGATCGGTTCGGCGTACGGGAAGTAGCGGTCCCGGGTCTGCTCGTACAGCGGCTTCTCGAACGTCGGTTTGGTCGGGTCGACGCGTTCGGACAGCCGGAAGTCGCCGGAGCGGTAGTTGGGGTTGCGCTGCGCCCAGGTGTCCTTGGTCTTGTCCGGCGCCCAGGTCCCGGAGATACCGAACAGCGCTTGCTTGCCGCTGATCGCCTTGTCGCCGCGCTTGGCGAAGCTCCAGCTGCCCGGGCCGGCGTACGCCGCCATCATCACCTCGAGGTCGAGCTGGAAGTCGGCCCACTTCACCAGCAGGTCGGGCCGGCGGCACCTGCGGGTGATCACCAGCCGCGGGTCGAAGCCGGTGTAGTGGTCCCAGTTGGCGACCCGGAAACCGTCGGGGCCTTCCAGCGGCGCCAGCGCCTCGTAGTCGTGCCAGCGCGCGTTCGGGTCCTCGACGTCGACGTCCATCGCGGTGCCCCAGTAGTTGCCCTGGAAGACGCCGAGCAGCGAGCCGTCCTTGTTCGTGCCGGCCCGCTGCAGCTGCTCGGCGGTCATGCTGAACGCGTCGCGGTTGAGCAGGCCTTCGGCGTACAGGGTGCGCAGGTACTTGAGGCCCTCGCGCCAGCCGTCCTGCGCGTACGCCGTCTTGACCTTGCCGCCGTCGACCACCAGCCAGGGCGAAGCCGGGTTGTAGAGGAACGCGTTCATCACGAACTTGTCGACGGTGACCTGGTTGGTGCCGTCCTCCTTGTAGCCGACGAACGGCAGGGTCCGTCCGCGGCCGGCCGGGTCGGCCTGCTTGAACGCCCGCAGGACCTCGCGGAACTCCTCGGTGGTCTTCGGCATCGCCAGGCCGACCTGCTTGAGCCAGCGGGTGTTGATCCAGGTCCGCGACTTGCTCGCCCGGCAGTGGTAGCAGTCGTTGAAGGACGGGTAGGTGTAGACGCCGTCGTCCGGGGAGGTGGACAGCTTCTTGGCCAGCGGGTAGTCGCGGAACATCTGCTGCAGGTTCGGGGCGTACTTCTCGGTGTACTTCGTCTGGTCGACGAACAGGTTCTGCGCGCCGTACAGGTAGAGCTGCGACGGGCTGAACTTCACGCCCATGAAGGCGTCCGGGATGTCACCGGCCGCGATCATGGCGTTCACCTTGATCATCACGTCCTCGTCGGCGCCGGCCACCTGGCGGAACTCGATGGTGATGCCGGTGCGCTGCTCGAGCCACTTGGTGAACTTGTTGCTCGACCAGTCGCCGACGGTCAGGTCCTGCGGGACCACGACGACGAACTTGGTCGGCTCGGTGACGATCGGGCCGAGCTTGCGGGCCACCGGGCCGACGTAGCCGTCGGGGTACGGGATACCGCCGGTCTTCGGGCCGGGCGTGACCGGCGGAGCCGCGAGACTCTCCGGGCTCGCCCCGACCGCCTCGTCCGGACCGCAGCCGCTGAGCAGACCAGTGGTGGTCGCCGCGGTCAGTCCGACCGCGCCGACGACGAAGCTGCGCCGCCGGATCGGTACTGCCGGCTGCTTCGAGGGAGTGCTCCTCACTGCTGGTTGCATGCCGCCTCCCAGGCGGAGCCTCGAGGACTCCATGAGATATCCGATAGGATCCAGGATTCTTTGGCAGGTGAGGATGGCACAGATCGGTACAGCCCGAAAGGGCTCGCTGTCACCGTCCGTGGATTCGGGGTCAACTGGCGGTGATTTCCAATGAAACGTTCACCATCTGCACTGAACCGTTTCACTTTCTTGCGGCAAGTAACCGTGCCCTGAGTAGGGTCGAGCCATGACGACGCCGAAGTTCATCCTCGCGCTGCGCGAGAAGATCGGTCACGATCTGTTGTGGATGCCCGGGATCACCGCGGTCGTGCTCGACGACGCCGACCGGATCCTGCTGGTCCGCCGCGCCGACAACGGCCGTTGGTCCCTCCCGGCCGGCATCCTCGAGCCCGGCGAGCAGCCCGCCGAGGCGATCGTTCGCGAGATCCACGAGGAGACCGCCGTCCACACCGTCGTCGACCGCCTGGTCCGCGTCGAGTCGCTCCCGCCGACGGCGTACCCGAACGGCGACCAGGTCCAGTACCTCGACCTCTGCTTCCGCTGCCACCCGGTCGGCGGCGAGGCGTGCGTCAATGACGACGAGTCGCTGGAGGTCGCCTGGTTCCCGCTGACCGACCACCCCGAGCTCCACCCGCGCGAAGACCTCTGCATCGCCGCGGCGTTGGCGAACGACCCGTCCCCGGTGCTGGTCTCCAGCCACTGACCGACCGGCGGCTCCGCCGGTCGGGGTACCGATCGAGCTCCAGCGCCTCGTCATACGTCGGACTCGTCGGACCGGTGGTCCCCTCGGCCCGGCTCTCCTCTCCCCGCGACCAGCTAGACCGGCCTGGGCCCCAGCGGCGGGCCGGCCGGCCACGCGATGTCGTCGATCGCGAGCCACGGCGCGACGGACACCGCCGCGGGAGTCAGCCCGGTGAACGACTTGACCTCGCGGTGCAGGTGGGACTGATCGACGTAGCCGCTCTCGACCGCGACACCGGCGGCGGCCTGACCCGCCGCGAGAAGGCGGGCGGCGTGGTCGAACCGCACCAGCCGGGCGGCACGTTTGGGCGTGATCCCGAGCTGCCCCTGGAACCGGGCCGACAGCCGCTTCCGGCTCCAGCCGACCTCGTCCGCGAGACCCTCGACCCGCACCCGTCCCCGGCTGGCGCGCGTCTGCCGCCAGGCGAAGGCGACCTCCGGGGCAACTGTTCGCCGGCCGCCCAAGCGCCGGCCGAGCAGATCCGCCGCGATCGTGAATCGTTCGTCCCACGACGCGGCGGCACGCAGCCTGTCCTCGGTCCGCTCGGCGTCGCGGCCCCAGACCTCCTCGAAGGGCACCACCGCCCCGGTCAGCTCGGTCGCCGTACCGAGCACGACGGCCGCTGCCGCAGGCTCCAACCGGATCTGGAGGCACTCGCCGACCCGGCCACCGGCCCGGAGGGCACCGGGCAGGAGCCCGATCACCGCACTGCCGCGGATCTCCCGGCCATCGCCCCGGTGGACGAGGCCCTCGCCGTCGCTCAGGTCGATCAGCAAGGTAACGGACGGATGCGCGACCATCGCGATGTCCAGGGACTCCGGGCCACGGTGGCCGAACCCGGCCATGCTGACCCCTGGCAACCGATCCGGCGAGCGCGGGACGGCGACGTCCACCAGAGACCAGTCGAAGGACGCCGCTGTCGACAGCATGTGGGCAGCCTAGACCTCGTCGACAGCGCGAGGTGAGCGCTCTGTAGCGACCGGCTCGACCCGCGCTCCACCCGCTGCCGCGAAGTCGAGCAGCAACTCGCTGGTCGCCTCCGGCGCTTCGAGCATGGGCAGGTGGCCGACGCCGGGCAGCTGCACGACCTGCGCGCCCGGCACCGCGTCGTACTGATGCACCGACGACGGGTCCCACCGCGGGTCGTTGGCGCCGAAGACGGCCAGTACGGGCACGCCGAGCGCGGCGAGTCGCTCGGGCACACTCCGCTCGGCGAGGTACTCGGTGTTCCGGCGCAGCACGGTCCTGAACGTTCGGTACGACGTACCCCGCAGCTCGGCGACCAGGTCGTCCGGGACCTCCACCGGACGAGCAGCTGTCGCCCCGATCCCCTTGCGGATCATCGCGTCCGAACGCCTCGCCCACAGCAGCGGGCCGAACGGCGGACCCAGCAGCACCCGGAGGACGAGCGGCTGCGGAAGCAGCGCGTCGAGGCTCGGCCCGGTGCTGACCAACGCGATCGACCCCACCAGGTCGGGCCGCTGCTCGGCCAGCGCCGTGGCGACATAGCCGCCGCTGGAGTGTCCGACCACGATGACGGGCCCGAGACCGACGTGATCCAGGTGCGCCGCCACCTGCACCGCCTGGTCGAGTACGCCGTACGACACCGCGGGCGGCGACTGCCCGCAGCCCGGGAGATCGACCCGGAGGACGTGATGACGACCGGCCAGTGCCGGCACCATCGGGCTCCAGGTGCCGCCCGAGGCTCCGGACCCGTGGATCAGCAACAGCGGCGGCGCCTGCCGAGGACCGTCGTGGACCACATGCATTGCGGGGAGCTGCGCAACGGCGTACTGGTTCATACGAGCGATGATGCGCGAGGCGCCGGCCATCGGTCTTGGACAAATGTCGTCGCCGAGTCGGCGGACTGGCGACGCCTAGTTCTTCGTCCGAAGGGCCTGCTGGAGGGTCTTCGACCAGCGCTCGGAGCTGGTGGGCTCCCGCTCGAGCCGGTCGGCGATCCGGCGGCGGATCTCCGGGGTGCGGCCGCGCTCGACCAGGCGGGTGGCTTCGGCGAGGGCGAACCGGGCCTGGGCCGATCGCGGCGGGATCGCCACGTCGGGGTCGTTCCACCGGGTCCGGCGGAAGGAGCGTGCGGTCTTCGCCTGGATGTTGCCGAAGTAGCTCCAGACCCGCCCGTCCAGCGACACGTTCCGGATCGCCGACGCCGGCAGCTCGCCGGTCCACGCCGCGGACTGCTGCCAGCGCCAGGTCTTCGGGCTGGTCTTGTCCCGCCAGGTGATCCCGACGAAGTGCAACTGCCGCCGGATCACGTCCCACTGGGCGCGGTCGTCGTCGATCCACTCACGCAGTACGGCGTACAGGTTGCCGAAGGTCGACCCCTGGTAGACCAGGTCGACGAAGACTGTCGGCCCTCCGCGCATCAGGTCGGCGGGCGCGAGCCCGGCTGCGGTGAGGTTGGTCCGCAGCTGCCGAAGCTCGGCGGGATTGAACGCCTGCCCGTCGTAGCCGTAGAGCGACAACGGCAACGGACGCAGACGATCCTGCCAAGCAGTGCCTGCGAGGGCGCCGCTCAGCAGGTCGTACAAGCTGTCGACCGATCGCCCGACGAAGTACAGGTCTCCCCCGGCCGCGGCGCGACCTCGCCCGAGTCCCCGCCCCGAGAGCTCGTAGGCGGGGATCCAGCATCGCTCATCGACTCAGTGCGCCGCTTCGTGCCACGTACGCCCCACACCGACCGAGACATCCAGCGGGACCGCCATCTCCACCGCGGCGCCCATGTTCTCCCGGACCAGCGCCTCCAGCGTCTCGCGTTCGCCCGGGGCGATCTCGAAGACCAGTTCGTCGTGGACCTGCAGCAGCATCCTGGACTTCAGGCCCGACGAGCGCAGCGCGGTGTCGACCTTCAGCATCGCCATCTTGATCACGTCGGCGGCCGAGCCCTGGATGGGGGCGTTGAGGGCCATCCGCTCGGCCATCTCGCGGCGCTGGCGGTTGTCGCTGGTCAGGTCGGGCAGGTAGCGGCGGCGGCCGAGGATGGTCTCGGTGTAGCCGCTCTTGCCGGCCTCGAGCACGATGCTGCGCAGGTAGTCCCGCACCCCACCGAAGCGCTCGAAGTACTCGTCCATCAGGCCCTTGGCCTCGTCGACGCCGATCTTCAGCTGCTGACTCAACCCGTACGCCGACAGCCCGTAGGCCAGCCCGTAGTTCATCGCCTTGATCTTGGCCCGCTGCTCCTGCGTCACGTCGGCAGCCTCGACCGAGAACACCCGCGCGGCGGTCACCGAGTGGAAGTCCTCGCCGGAGTTGAACGCCGAGATCAGGCCCTCGTCCTCCGACACGTGCGCCATGATCCGCATCTCGATCTGGCTGTAGTCGGCCGACATCAGCGCCTCGAACCCCTCGCCGACCACGAAGGCCTCGCGGATCCGCCGGCCCTCCTCGGTCCGGATCGGGATGTTCTGCAGGTTCGGGTCGGTCGAGCTGAGCCGCCCGGTCGCCGCGATGGTCTGGTTGAACGTGGTGTGGATCCGCGCGTCCTTGGGGCTGATCGTCTTCAGCAGTCCCTCGACGGTCTGCCGCAGCCGGGTCGCGTCGCGGTGCGCCAGCAGGTACGCCAGGAACGGGTGCTCGGTCTTCTCGAACAGCGACTGCAGCGAGTCCGCGTCGGTGGTGTACCCGGTCTTGGTCCGCTTGGTCTTCGGCATCTGCAGCTCGTCGAACAGCACCACCTGCAGCTGCTTGGGCGACCCGAGGTTGATCTCCTTCCCGATCACCTCGTACGCCGAAGCCGCCGCGTCCCTAACCCCGGTCGCGAACCGCTCCTCGAGCTGCTCCAGGTACGGCCGGTCGACCGCGATCCCGTCCCGCTCCATCGCCGCGATGACATCGATGAGCGGCAGCTCGACATCGGCCAGCAGCGCCGTACCGGCCTGCTTCTCCAGCTCCGCGTCGAGCGTGTCGGCGAGATCGGCGATCGCCCGCGCGCGCAGCATCGTCGCGTCGGCGGCCGGGCCGCCCTCGACGTCGTCGAAGCTGAGCTGCCCGTTGTCGGCCTCCTCGGTGCGCAGCTCGCGCTTGAGGTACCGCACGGTCAGGTCGGACAGGTCGTACGACCGCTGGTCCGGACGCGCCAGGTAAGCACTCAGCTGGGTGTCCGACGTCAGCCCCGCCAGCGTCCACCCGCGCTCGAGGAACCCGAGCAGCGGGCCCTTCGCGTCGTGCAGGGCCTTCGGCTGCGCCGCGTCGGCGAGCCAGGCCTGCCAGGCCGCGTCGTCATCCGGGGTCAGCGCCGCCGGGTCGAACCAGGCGGCAGCCCCCGAGGAGGTCGCCAGCGCGAGCCCGGTGATCTCACCGGTCCCCCGGCCCCAGGAACCCTGCACCGCAACGCCGGTCCGCGCACCGGTCGACACGTGCTCCTTGATCCAGGCCGCGACCTCGCCCGGCTTCAGCTGCGTGCCCTCGAGGTCGAAGCCCTCCTCGATGGTCTCCTCGACCTGCTCGTGCTCGGCGACCAGCCGCTCGCGCAGCACCCGGAACTCCAGGCTGTCGAACAGCGTGTGCACCTTGTCGCGGTCCCACGGGTGCCGGACCAGGTCGTCGACGGCGACGTCCAGCGACAGGTCGCGGACCAGCTCGTTGATCTGCCGGTTCCGGATCACGTCGGACAGGTGCTCGCGCAGCGACTCGCCGGCCTTGCCCTTGATCTCGTTGACCCGGTCGATCACGTCGTTCAGCGAGCCGAACTGGTTCAGCCACTTCGCCGCGGTCTTGTCACCGACCCCCGGTACGCCGGGCAGGTTGTCGCTCTTCTCGCCGACCAGCGCGGCCAGGTCGGGGTACAGCCGCGGCGGGATGCCGTACTTCGCCTCGACGGCCGCCGGGTCCATCCGGGCGATCTCGGAGACGCCGCGCTTGGGGTACAGCACGGTGATGTTGTCGTTGACCAGCTGGAAGGAGTCCCGGTCGCCGGAGCTGATCAGCACCTCGAAACCCTGCTCGTCGGCCTGCGTGGCCAGCGTCGCGATGATGTCGTCGGCCTCCCAGCCGTCGATCTCGGTGGTCGGGATCCGGAGCGCCTCCAGCACCTCCTTGACCAGCGAGACCTGCCCCTTGAACTCGTCCGGCGACTTCGAGCGGCCGGCCTTGTACTCGGTGTACTGCTCGGAGCGGAAGGTCTTGCGGGACACGTCGAAGGCGACGCAGATGTGCGTCGGCTGCTCGTCGCGCAGCATGTTGATCAGCATCGAGGTGAACCCGTACACCGCGTTGGTGTGCTGACCTGTGGTGGTGGAGAAGTTCTCCACCGGCAGCGCGTAGAACGCCCGGTACGCGAGCGAGTGCCCGTCCAGCAGCAGGATCCGCGGCCGGGGCGAGTCGCCCGTCGCGGGGTCCTTGGTCATCGTCGGAGTGTCAGTTTCTGGAGCCACGTACCGACTCTAGTGGTTGCCGCCGACAGTTCTGTCACAACCGCGAAGTAGTCTGCGCGAATGAGCGATCAGAGCACCGCGCTCCCCCCGGGGATGGACGTCGAAGGCAGCCTGCTGAGCCTGATGGGCATCGTGGTCACCGAGGCGTCGCCCGAGCGCGTCGTGGCGACCATGCCGGTCAAGGGCAACACCCAGCCGTACGGGCTGCTGCACGGCGGCGCGTCCTGCGTGCTGGCCGAGAGCCTGGGCTCGATCGGCTCGGCGATGCACGCGGCCCAGTACGGCAAGGTCGCGGTCGGCGTCGACATCAACGCCACCCACCACCGGGCCGTCCGCGAGGGCGTCGTCACCGGTGTCGCGACGCCGGTCTACCTGGGGCGCACCACCACGACGTACGAGATCGTCGTCTCCGACGACCGCGGCAAGCGGATCTGTACGGCGCGGATCACGTGCCAGCTGATCCAGGCTCCGCCGGAACGGTGACGTCCGGTTCGGGCTCCGCCTGAAAGGTGAGCTCGGGGTGCCGGCCGAGCTGAGCGCGGCGGGCGATCACCGAGCGGCGTGACGACAGCATCGCCAGCAGGTTCGGCGCGTGGTCGGCGGCGAGCCTGCGCCGTACGGCGTGCGTCCCGGCGAACCGCAGCACGGCGGCCTGGCTCAGCCCGAGCCGGGCCAGGAAGCGGTTGGCCTCCCGGGCGATCGACGGCGCGACGACACCGAGGTACGGGCAGCTCTCGTGCTCGGCCCAGGCCGCGGCCTCGGCGACCAGCGCCTTGCCCAGTCCGTGCCGCCGGGCGTGGTCGGTGACGTGGAGGTACTCCACGGTCATCGTGTCCTCGGGGTGCAGCGGGCTGATCGGCGTCCGCCGCAGGTAGACCATCGCGCTGACCCGGCCGTCCAGCTCACCGACGACGAGCCGGCCCGCCGGGTCGTCGTCGAGCCGGGCGATCGACGCGCGGACCGACTCCGGCGTCGGGGTCGGCAGCACTCGCTGGTGCCCGGTGCCGGTCGACATCTCGCCCCACAGCGTCACCAGGGCAGCGGCATCGTCGGGGCGTGCGTCGCGCACCTCGATGGCAGCTGCCACGTCGGCCTCCTGGTCTTGATCCACCCCCGAGGTGAACAGGACTGGGCGGATACGCTCGTCCCCGCGCAACAGTAGGGCTTCGGCGGTCGGTTGCAAAGCGACGCGACCACCCCCACACCGGCTGTGATCGCCGGCGATCGGAGAGCACGCTTGTTCATCGGAATCGGCACCGTCGTGAACGTCGCGACGGTCCTCGTCGGCTCGGTCCTCGGCGTCCTGATCGGGCACCGGCTGCCCGGGCGGACCAGAGACCTGGTCACCGACGCCCTCGGCCTGGTCACGCTGCTGATCGCTGTCACGTCAGCACTGACGGTCGGCGACGCCGCGCTCAGCGACGCGGTCGGCGACAGCGCTCCGGTGCTGATCGTGCTCGGCGCGATGCTGATCGGCGGGATCGCCGGCTCGCTGCTGCGGATCGAGGAACGGCTGGAGGGCTTCGGCAGCTGGCTGCAGCACCGGTTCAGCCGCGGCGAGGGCGAGAGCACGTTCGTCGAGGGGTTCGTGACGTCGTCGATGGTGTTCTGCGTCGGCCCGCTGACCTTCCTGGGCGCGCTGTCCGACGGTCTGGGCCGCGGCGCCGACCAGCTGTTCCTCAAGGCGGTGCTGGACGGCTTCGCGTCGATCGCCTTCGCCGCCTCGCTCGGCTGGGGCGTCGCGGCGTCCGCGCTCGTCGTACTGGTCATCCAGGGGCTCATGACGGCCGTGGGCGCCCTGCTGGGCGACGTACTGCCCGAGGCGCACGTGACGGCTCTCGGCGCCACTGGCGGGCTGCTGCTGATCGGTGTGGCGCTCCGGCTGCTCAAGATCAAGCAGGTCGCCGTGGCCGACCTGCTGCCGGCGCTGATCGTCGCGCCGCTGCTGGTCCAGCTGCTGGTTGTCGTCCGCAACTGATCGGTTGCTGACAGCAAAGAGCCCCGGCTCGGTGAACCGGGGCTCCTCGTCGTACCGGGTGGGTCAGTCCTCGCCGAGGTACGCCTTCCGTACGTCGTCGTTGACCAGCAGCTCGCGGCCGGTGCCCTGGACGACGATCTTGCCGACCTCCAGGACGTAGCCGAAGTCGGCGCGCTTCAGCGCCGCCTGCGCGTTCTGCTCGACCAGCAGGATCGTCGTGCCCTGCTTCTGCAGCTCGGTGACGGTCGTCATGATCCGCTTCATCATGATCGGCGACAGGCCCATCGAGGGCTCGTCCAGCATCAGCAGCTTGGGCCGGCTCATCATCGCCCGGCCCATCGCCAGCATCTGCTGCTCACCGCCGGAGAACGTCCCGGCCGGCTGCTTGCGCCGCTCCCCCAGGATCGGGAACAGCTCGTACGCCGCGTCCAGGTCGGACCGGACCGCCGCCGCGTCGTTGCGGGTGAACGCCCCGAGCATCAGGTTCTCCTCGACCGACAGCCGGGGGAAGATCCGCCGGCCCTCGGGCGAGTGCGCCAGGCCCATCGTGACGATGTCGTGGGCCGGGACGTCGTCGATCCGCTGACCCTGGAACAGGATCTGGCCCGACGTCGGGCGCAGCAGCCCCGAGATGGTCCGCAGCGTGGTCGTCTTGCCGGCGCCGTTGGTGCCGATCAGCGACACCACCTGGCCCTGCTCGACGGAGAAGCTGATCTTCTTCACCGCGACGATCTTGCCGTAGGCGACCTCGAGGTCGCGGACCTCCAGCATCGCGGTCATCGGCCCTCCTCCTCAGCTGCGGGCGGAACGTCCTGCGGCCGGGTCCCGGCCACCGGTACGTCGTCCTCGTCGTCGTCCTCGCCGGTCCCGATGTAGGCCTCGATCACCCGCGGGTCCGACTGCACCTCGCCCGGCGAACCCTCGATCAGGGTCTCGCCGCGGACCAGGCAGAGCACCCGGTCGCAGAGGTTGAAGATGAACCGCATGTCGTGCTCGATCACGACCACCGACAGGCCCGAGTCGCGGATCTTGAAGATCAGCTCCATCGCCTGCCGGGTCTCCTGCGGGTTCATGCCCGCCGTCGGCTCGTCCAGCAGGATGAGCTTCGGGTCGGTGGCCAGCGCGCGGGCGATCTCGAGCCGGCGCTGGTCGCCGTACGGCATGTTGCGGGCCAGGTGCTCGCCGGACTTGCCGAGCCCGACGAACTCCAGCAGCTCCTGCGCGCGAGCGCGGGTGGCCGCCTCCTCGCGCCGGAACTTCGGGCCGCGCAGCACCGAGGTGAGCGCGCCCGAGCTGGTCCGGCAGTAGCGCCCGACCATCACGTTCTCCAGCGCCGTCATGTTCGCGAACAGCCGGATGTTCTGGAACGTGCGCGCCATCCCGGCCCGGACCACGGCCCGCGGCTTCGGCGGCAGCGCCGTGCCCTCGAACCGGACCTGGCCGCTGGTCGGCTTGTACAGCCCGGTCAGGCAGTTGAAGAACGTCGTCTTGCCGGCCCCGTTCGGGCCGATCAGACCGACGATCTCGCCCTCGCGGACGGTCAGGTTGACGTCGTTGACCGCCAGCAGACCACCGAACCGCATGGTCACCCCGGAGGCCTCCAGTACCGGCCGGCCGGTGCTCGGCGCGCTCGGCGCCGGTTCCGTGACGGTCATTTCGCCTCCTCGACCAGTTCGTGCTCGACCGCTTCGGCCAGCTCCTCGTCCTCTTCGTGGAACTCCAGCTGGCGGCGTCTGCTCGCGACCAGGCCCTCGGGCCGGAACCGCATCATGATCACCAGCAGCAGACCGAACAGCAGCAGCCGGTACTCCGAGAAGAACCGCAGCTTCTCCGGCAGCAGCTTCAGGATCGTCGCCCCGAGCAGCACACCGGCGATGGTGCCCATCCCGCCGAGCACGATCGCGGCGAGCAGGAACGCCGACTCCAGGAAGATGTACTGCCCCGGTGAGACCGCGACGTCCTGGTGCGCCTTCACCGTTCCGGCCAGACCGGCCAGGAAGGCACCGATCGCGAACGCCAGCAGCTTCAGGCCGAAGACGTTCACGCCCATCGCCTCGGCGGCCTTCTCGTCCTCGCGGATCGCCACCCAGCCGCGCCCGATCCGGCTGTCGTTGAGCCGGGAGAAGACCAGGATGATGAAGCCGATCAGGATCAGCAGCAGGAAGTAGTAGTTCGAGAACCGGCCGAGCTCCAGCCCCAGCACCGTGTGCGGCTTGCCGAAGTCGAAGCTGCCCAGCTGCAGGTCCGGGATGCCCGGGATACCGTTCGGGCCGTTGGTCAGCAGCGGACCGTTGTTGCCGTCCAGGTTGAACATCGCCAGCCGGAAGATCTCACCGAAGCCCAGCGTCACGATCGCCAGGTAGTCGCCGGAGACCCGCAGCGTCGGCGAACCGATGATCAGACCGAGCACCGCCGAGACGCAGCCACCGAGCAGGACCACGACGATGAACGGCGGGTTCCAGTCGATGGTCGCGAACGCCGACTCCGACAGCATCGCGGCGACGTACGCGCCGGAGCCGAGGAAGGCGATGTAGCCGAGGTCCAGCAGACCGGCCAGACCGACCACGATGTTCAGGCCCATCGCGGTGGCCGCGAAGATCAGCACCTGGGTGGCGATCGACATGTTCGCGTCCGAGCCGTTCTGGGTGAACGGGAAGAAGAACGCGACCGCGAACGACGCCAGCGTCAGCACCTTCTTGTGCCGCTGCCCGACGTGCCCGATCCAGGTCATCACGCCGGTCCGGAACAGCATCGCCACCACGGCGGCGATGAAGACCAGGCAGAGCACGAAGTTCCAGACGTCGCGCAGACCGAGCGCGTACGCCGCACCGAACAGCACCGCGGCCATCAGGATCGCGATCGACAGGATCTCGAACCAGCCCGGCAGCCGGGCCTCGCCGAGGTCGCGCAGCTCGCGGACCGGGACCATCCGGGACGAGACCAGCAGCGCGATCGAGCCGGCCAGCGACACGTAGCCGCCCGGGTTGACGTTGATCAGCCCGTCGGACTCGATCGAGATCGCCACGATCACCAGCACCATGAACAGTGCCGTGGTCAGGCCGAGCGCGCGCAGCCCGAGGGTCGCGTCGAGCCAGTGCCCGAGCCGCGTGGTCAGCGGGCCCTTCACCGCGAGCAGCAGGACCAGGGCGAGCACCGCGAGGATGATCGCCAGGATCTGCAGCGCACCGGGGTAGAAGTTGATCGAGAGGTCGCCCAGGATCGAGCCGTCGTAGCTCCAGGACAGGAACGACCCGATGATCAGCAGCGCCACCCCGGCGATGCCGAGCGGCCAGGCCGCGGCCGGAAGGGCCGGCGGCGCAGCCAGGATTTTCGTCGACTCACTCATGCGCGATCCACCACCCTTGCTCCGAGCAGGCCTTGCGGCCGGAACACCAGGACCAGGATCAGGATGACGAACGCCCAGACGTCCTTCCAGGAGCTACCACCGAACTGACCCGGGATGTACTGCGTGGCCAGCGACTCGACCACGCCGAGCAGCAGCCCACCCAGGACCGCGCCCTGGATGTTGCCGATGCCACCGAGCACCGCGGCGGTGAACGCCTTCAGACCCGCCAGGAAGCCCATCCGGTAGTCGATCAGGCTGTTCTGGACGCCCTGGGCCAGACCGGCCACGGCGGCCAGGACCGCACCGAGCGCGAACGCCACGACGATGATCCGGTCGACGTTGATGCCCATCAGCCGGGCGGTGTCCGGGTCCTGCGAGACCGCCTGCATGCCGCGGCCCAGCTTGGTCCGGTTGATGAAGTACCACAGCAGCACGGTGCAGACGACCAGCAGCAGCACGGTGAAGATCGCCGCCCGCTGGATGGTCACCCCGCCGACCTCGATCGCGGTCCCGGAGACCACGTCGATCGAGGGGAAGGTGGTGCGCTGCTTGCCGGTCGGCCAGTCGACGTGCTTGATCAGCTCCTGGTACACCAGCCAGAACAGCTCCAGGACCAGCGCGCCGGCCACGGCCGACTGCCAGATCGCGTCGCGCAGCGCGGTGGCCCGCTCGGCGGTGCCGCCGAACCGCGCCACCAGCAGGCCGACCGCCGTACCGACGACGGCGCTGACCAGGAAGAACACGATGCTCAGCAGCGGGTTGTAGTCCGGCTGGACGACCCGCAGGACGATCCACGCGGCCAGCGCCCCCGCACCCGAGCCGAGCAGCGGCGCACGGTCGCGCCACTTGGTCACCGGGTGGTTCAGGTTCACCTTGGTCCGGCGGCTACCGACCCAGTACGCCGCACCGACCGCGAGCAGCGCGAACACCGGCACGGTCCAGACCGGACGGTCGTAGAACAACCGGATGAACTCCTGCAGGAACACCGAGATACCGATCGCGGTGATCAGCGGTGCCAGCCGCGGCGCGTTCCGCAGGGGACGGTACGCGACACGTTCCATGGCCACCGCCGTACCGACCGAGGCCAGGATGGCGCCGACCAGCATCACCGGCAGGATCCACACACTGGTGTGTCCCTCGAAGAACAACAGGTACGTCGTCAGCGCGCCGAAGCCGCCGATCATGAACACCTCGCCGTGGGCGAAGTTGATCAGCTGCACGATGCCGTAGACGACGGTGTACCCGACCGCGATCAGGGCGTACAGCGATCCGAGACTCAGCCCGATCACGAGCTGCTGGAAGAACTGGTCCACGTCGACCTCCCAACTCATTTCCGACATGCCACGGGGGTGGGACCGCGTCCCACCCCCGCGTCATGAGGTCGACCTACTTGGTTTCGAAGTCCTTGGTCTGGACCGCGGTGAACTTGCCACCGGTGACCTTGTAGACGGTCAGGACCTTGGAGGTGGTGTCGCCGTACTGGTCGAAGGCGACCTTGCCGGTGACGCCGTCGAAGGAGACCTTGCCGAGCTCCTCGACGGTCTTCGGCCGGGCGGCCTCGACGCTGTCGGCGTCCTTCAGCGAGACCTTGAGCGCGGCGATGATCGCGTTCGCGGCGTCGTAGGAGTAACCGCCGTAGGCGGCGTACGGGTCGGCGAACTTCGCGGCCTCGTAGTCGGCGACGAACTTCTTGGCCGACGGCAGGGTGTCGACCGGGGCGCCGACCGAGGTGGCCAGGTCGTTCTCAGCGCTGGCGCCGGCCAGCTTGACGAACTCCGGGTCGTAGATGCCGTCGCCACCGAGCAGCGGGATGTTCAGGCCGGCGGCCTTCATCTGCTTGGACAGCGGGCCGGCCTGCGGGTACTGACCGCCGTAGTACAGCGCCTGCGGAGCCGACGGCTTGACCGCGGAGACGACGGCCTGGAAGTTGGTCTCGTCCTCGTTGATCGTCTCGGCCGCGACGACCTGGCCACCGAGCTTCTTGAACTCCTCGGTGAAGGTGCCGACCAGGCCCTGGCCGTAGGCGCGCTTGTCGTGGATCGTCGCGACCTTGGTGATCTTGGCGGTCTCGTACAGGTAGCGCGCGGCGAACGGACCCTGGACGGCGTCCGTGGTGCAGGTGCGGAAGTAGGTGGCGTAGGGCCGCTTCGGGTCCTTCTGCCAGTCCGCGCCCTGGGTCAGGCCCGGGCCGGTGTTGGCCGGCGAGACCTGGACGATGTTCTTCGGCGCCAGGATCGGCTGGACCTGCTGGCTCACGTCGGTGTTCAGCGTGCCGACCACGCCGATCACGTCGGGGTCCGACGAGACCGCGGTGGCGGCGTTCTTGCCGACGTCGGCCTTGCCCTCGTCGTCCTGCGGGGAGACCTCGAGCTTCCAGCCCGGGATCGCGTTGGACTCGTTGGCCTGCTTGACGGCCAGCTCGACCGAGTGCTGGATACCCAGACCAAGCGCCGACAGGTCGCCGGACAGCGGGGCGATGACGCCGATCTTGGCCGTCTTGGTCGCGTCGCCGGAGCCCCCGCCACCGTTGTCGTCACTGCGTGAACCGCAGGCAGTCAGGGCCAACGACGCAACGATCAGCGACGCGCCGACCCGTACTACGGAACGCTGGTGCACTGTTCCTCCCATGTCTGGATAGTCCGAGTGGATCCCCGGACCCCCGCGATTCCCGCGAGCACCCGCAGGTTAGACCCCGCTGAGCAGTCAAGGCGAACGTGACCCAGCGTGTGTTGTGAGGTCGTTACCGCTGTAAGCATCGTCCAGATCGGTAGGCACTGGCTTTGCCGGACGCGCTCACTCGGTGTGATCACAGGTCGCACCGAGAGCCACATTGACAACCAATGGGTGCCACCGGTATCCAGACAGTCACCACGCTGTGTGACGGCCGTCTCGTTCCTCGGACGGCGCCGTCGTTTGCGCCACGCCAGGACGGGTGGCGGAACCGCGCTTTTCGTGGCACGGCTCCGCCGGTTTGCCGGGTCCTACTTGGCCGGACCGAAGTCCTTCGTCTGCTGCGCGACCCACCGGTTGCCGGCGACCGTGTTCATGGTCAGCACCCGCGTGGTGGTGTCACCGAACCTGTCGAAGCCGACGTGACCGGTGACGCCCTCGAACGAGCTCTTGCCGATCGCGTCCACGGTCGCCTGCCGGGCCGACTCGACACTGTCGGCGGCCTTCAGCGTGGTCTTCAGGGCGTCGATGATCGCGTTCGCGGCGTCGTACGCCGTACCGCCGTACGGGGACATCGGGTCCTTGAAGCCGGCCTTGGCGTAGTCGGCGACGAACTGCTTGGCCGACGGCAGCTTCTCGACCGGGGCGCCGATCGAGGTCGCCAGGTCGTTGCTGCTGGCCGGTCCGGCCAGCTTGATGTACTGCGCGGCGAACGGGCCCTGGACCGCGTCGGTCGTGCAGGTCCGGAAGTAGGTGTCGTACTGGCGCTTCGGCGCGGTCTGCCACTTCGGACCCATCGACAGCGCGGGTCCGGTGTTGCCCGGTGAGACCTGCGCGATGTGCTGCGCGGCGAAGACCGACTGCATCTGCTGGCTGACGCCGGTGTTGTACGGGCCGACCACCGCGGCCAGGTCCGGGTCGGAGGCGAACTTGGTCGCCACGTTCTTGCCGACGTCCGGCTGGGCCTGGTCGTCCTCGGCGTCGACCTCGATCCGCCAGCCCGGGATCGCGTGCGCGGCGTTGGCCTGCTGCACCTCGAGCTGCACCGAGTTCCGGATGCCGAGCCCGAACGCCGAGATCTCCCCGGTGATCGGCCCGACCATGCCGATCTTCACCACCTTGTCCGCCGCCGCGGAGCCGTCCGCCGTACCGTTGCTGCGGGCCCCGCAGGCGGCCACCGCCAATGTTGCCGTCAGCAACAACCCGCCGAGTTTGAGCACCGGCCGCTGGTTCACTGTTCCTCGTGGATCCGCGTGATCCGGGACGACCGCACCCCTTCGCAGACTAGGCAGCCGAACCGGGGCGTAGCACGCTCAGCAGCCGCTCCCGACGGGTTCTTGCCAAGTCGGTTGCCCAGAGCAAACCAATCGGCACGGGAGGTGGTGGTGGGAGGTGGGAGAAAGCTGGTGGTGGGTGTTGGAGGCCGGGAGAAAGCTGATGGTGGGAGGAGGTGAAACCGATGGCGGGCGAAGCCGGTGGGAGGTGGTTCTGGGCGGGGGTTGAGGTGTCCTCGGTGCTCAGGACCCGGCTTCGTCGACGACGAGCTCGGCGACCTGCCGCATCGAGACCCGCTTGTCCATCGCGGTCTTCTGGATCCACCGGAACGAGTCCGGCTCGGACAGCCCGAACTTCGTCTGCAGCACCGACTTGGCCCGGTCGACCAGCTTGCGCGTCTCCAGCCGCTCCGACAGGTCGGCGACCTCACGCTCCAGCTCCGCCAGCTCGACGTACCGGCTGGCCGCGATCTCGATCGCCGGCAGCAGGTCGGCCTTGGAGAACGGCTTCACCAGGTACGCCATCGCCCCCGCGTCCCGCGCCCGCTCGACCAGCTCCCGCTGCGAGAACGCCGTCAGCATCAGCACCGGAGCGATCCGCTCCCCCGCGATCTTCTCCGCCGCACTGAGCCCGTCCAGCTTCGGCATCTTCACGTCCAGGATCACCAGATCCGGCCGATGCTCGACCGCCAGCCGAATCGCCTCCTCGCCGTCACCCGCCTGCCCGACGACGTCGTACCCCTCCTCAGCCAGCATCTCGGCCAGGTCCATCCGGATCAGAGCTTCGTCCTCGGCGATCACCACACGCTTAGCAGTCACACCGGACACCATATCGACCTCGCTCTCAGCGCTTCGGACCGACGAACCGATCGAGCGCCGCGACCCCTTCCCGCCGACTCACCGCGACCACGTTCGAGCGCGGGCGCCGCCAGGGGACGCCGACCTGATCGAGCGCATCGGTGAGGATCGACAGGATGTCCGCGGACTCGTTGTGGAACATGTACCGGATGTACTCGTAGCGCCGCTCGCCGCCGCTGGCCAGCCGCTTGGTGGTCCAGTTCACGAACCGGCACCCGTCGGAGTGGAACAACCCCCGCAGCAGCAGCTCCGGCTCCCGCCGGACGAGCTCCTGCTGCCACTCGTGCAGCACGATCCGCCGCAGATGCTTGCGCCCAGGCCCGTGCTGCGGGAACAGACACGGCCAGTGCTTCCACCGAGCCTCGATCCGGACCGCGCCCGACCCACCCCTCAGACACGGACTGGCAGTCGGCTTGACCCGCCGGATCGTGGCCGCAATCTCCTGGTTCAGCTCCGGGTACTTCTGGTCGTTCGCGATCTGCAACGTGTAGACCCCACGCCGCGCCGCGACGATGTGCCCGTCCCCGAGATACCACCCCAGGAGCAACGCGTACGCCGCCTCGTCCAGCGCGGCCCCGTCGCACCGCGGGCACGGCGTACCGGGTCCATCGATGCGGACCCGTCCCTCGAGCTGGTACCGCCGTCGCCAGGTTCGGATCGTTCGCAACGCCACGCCGTGAAGCTCGGCGTTGACGCGATCAGGGACGCCGTCGTCAGACATCGACAACGCCGACTCGACCGTCTGCCGTGACCTGACCCGACCCATGCCAGATCATCCGACCTGCCGCCGACAATTTTCGGATCGAGCGCCTGGGTAAGCTACGATCGTCGAGCGCAAATTGCCCTGGTAGCCCAATCGGCAGAGGCCGTGCTCTCAAACAGCATCCAGTGTGGGTTCGAGTCCCACCCAGGGCACCTCACCATCTGGATCTGTCGGTCCCAGCTGCGAGGCTTCACTCGTGTACGACGCTCGCACCCGGCGGTCCGCGCTGGACTCACTCGCTGCGGGTGCGACTCTGAGTTCGGTCAGCCGCCGGTTGTCGGTCAGCCGCAGCACGATTGGTGCGTGGCGGGACGAACCCGCGCCTTCGGTCGATCCCACTGCTTGTCCGCGATGCACGGACTCAGCGCTTGCGGCCGGCGAGTACTCGAAGTTGCTTGGTCTCTATCTGGGTGACGGCTGCCTGTCCGAGCACCGGAAGGCGGTCTTCGCGCTCCGGATCGCGTGCGACGACGCCTACCCCGGTGTCATCGCCGAGGCAGCGGAAGTCATCACCTCGGTGAACGCCAGCCGGCCGGTCCACCGAGTCCAAGCACCCGGTTGCACTCATCTTGTGTCGTACTGGAAGCACTGGCCCTGCTTGTTTCCTCAGCACGGTGCGGGCCGCAAACACCTTCGCAAGATCCAGCTGCTCGACTGGCAGCGCGAGATCGTTGCTGACCACCCCGGACTGTTCGTCCGCGGGCTGTTCCTCTCGGACGGCTGCCGGGTGAACAACTGGACGACCACCAACGGCCGCCGGTACACCCGCTAGATGTTCTCCAACTCGAGCGGATCATCGGTCCCAAGTCCTGAAACGGAACTGCGGCCGGTCAACCGACCGGCCGCAGCAACCACAGAGTCAAACTTCTTGTTCTTCCTACTCCCGGTACGCCGGCGCAGCCCCGCTGATCGCGTCCCCCATGCGGTGGACGCGCAGCGCGTTGGTCGAGCCCGGGATGCTGGGCGGGGAACCCGCGACGATGACAACCAAGTCTCCCTTCTGGAGCTTGCCGAGCTCCAGCAGGCGCTGGTCGACCTGGCGGACCATCTCGTCGGTGTGGTCGACCGTCGGGACGATGTGGGTCTCGATGCCCCACACGACACTCAACCAGGCGCTGACCGACGGGACCGGCGTGAAGGCCAGGACCGGGATCTCGGTGCGGTAGCGGGCCAGGCGCAGCGCGGTGTCGCCGGACTGGGTGAAGGCGACCAGGTACTTCGCCTCCAGGGCCTCGGCGACGTCCGCCGCGGCCTTGGCGATCACGCCGCCCTTGGTGCGGGGTTCCCAGTCGATCTCGGCGACGCGGCCGAGGCCGTGGTCCTCGGTGGACTCCACGATCCGGGCCATCGTCTTGACGGTCTCGATCGGGAAGCGGCCGACGCTGGTCTCGCCGGACAGCATCACCGCGTCGGCACCGTCCAGGACGGCGTTGGCGACGTCGGAGGCCTCGGCGCGGGTCGGGCGCGGGGCGGAGATCATCGACTCCAGCATCTGGGTGGCGACGATCACCGGCTTCGCGTTCAGCCGGGCCTGGTCGATGATCAGCTTCTGGACCAGCGGGACCTCCTCCAGCGGGAGCTCCACGCCGAGGTCGCCGCGGGCGACCATGAAGCCGTCGAAGGCGTCGATGATCTCGTCCAGGTTGGCGACCGCCTGCGGCTTCTCGATCTTGGCCACGACCGGGATCTTGTGGCCTTCCTCGGCCATGATCTTGTGCACGATCTGGATGTCGGAGGCGCGCTGCACGAACGACATCGCGATCATGTCGGCCGGCAGGTGCAGGGCCCAGCGCAGGTCCTCGACGTCCTTCTCGGACATCGCCGGGACGCTGACGGTGGCGCCGGGCAGGTTGATGCCCTTGTTGTTGGAGACCGGCCCGCCGACGGTGACCCGGCAGATCACGTCGGTCTCGGTGACCTCCTCGGCGACCAGCGCGACCCGGCCGTCGTCGATCAGCAGCGGGTCACCGGGCTTGACGTCGCCGGGCAGCCCGTCGTACGTCGTACCGCAGATGGTGACGTCACCGGGGACCTCACGGGTGGTGATGGTGAAGCGCTCGCCGTAGGTCAGCGTGACCTTGCCTTCGGCGAACTCCGCCAGCCGGATCTTCGGGCCCTGCAGGTCGACGAGGATGCCGACGTTTTTGCCGGTCTCCTCCGCTGCAGCGCGAATCCGGTGGTAGATGCGCTCGTGCTCGGCGTGGGCGCCGTGGCTCAGGTTCAGCCGAGCGACGTCCATACCTGCTTGGACGAGTTCCAGGATGCGCTCCGGGGCGGCCGTAGCCGGGCCGAGCGTACAAACGATCTTTGCGCGACGCACGTCACAAAACCCTACTCCTACAAGACCACTGGCCCGGTGGTCCACCCCTGGTTACTGGGCAGTCACCGCCTGCCGGAGCAAGGAGTTCACCGCGCGGACTCACGCCGGCAACGGCCGGTACGTCCCCACGGTCACTTCGCCGGTCAGCTCCGCGGTGACGGTCTGCAGCCCGGTCGGCTGCCCGTCGACGTACGTGATCAGGGTGACCTCGCCCGGCCGCCGCAGCGTGTAGCCCAGCGCGAACGCGTACGCCGCTCCCCCGGTCGTCCCGTTCGTGTACGTCGTGACCGACCGCCCCGCGACGGTCTTCGTGTCCGGCCCGACCTGCCGGTGCAGGTGTCCGGACACCAGCAGCGACGCGCAGCCGCGGGCCGCGGTCTCCTGGTACGACGACGGGTCGTGCACGACCATCGTCGAGATCGGCTCGTCCTCCGCCTGCGCGCAGGCGATGTCCGCCAGCCGGGTCGACTGCTCGCCGGTGGTCTCGTCGCCGGGCGTGTCGGCGCTGCCGAGCCCGGTCCGGGTCGGGTCGCTGTCGCCGAGGAACCGGATCCCCTCGACCTCGACGGGTTTGCTGTCCAGCACGGTGAACTTGTTGCGCCGCATCGTCTCCTCGACGAACCCGCCGCCGTCGTGGTTGCCGGCCACGGCGACCACCTTGAGGTCCTTGAAGTGCTGGGCCAGCGAGTTGATGCTGAACGCCTCCCACTGCTGCCCCGACGAGGTGTCGTCGCCGGCGTCGATCAACACCTTCGCCCCGGCCACCTTGGCGACCTCGGCGGCGAACGGGTCCATCCCGATGTTGTCGTGCCGGTCCGAGACCAGCAGCGCGACGGTCTCGCCCTCGCCGGCGGCCCGGATCCGGCCGCCGACCCGCCCGACCCGGTCCTTCAGCTGCCCGTAGAACTCGGTGGAGCGCTCGTAGGTCTCGAACGCCGTACGGATGACGCCAACACCGCCGTCGGTGGAGAACCCGGAGGCGACCTCGACGTTCTTCAGCCGGTCGTCGAACGACACCTCCGGCAGCAACTCGCCCAGCGGCCGCCAGGCGGTCGGCGGCGCCTGCGCCTGCCGCATCTGCGCCGGCCCGATCACCGACGCGACCGTCACCAGCATCGCGACCAGTACGACGACCGCCCGGTGCCGCACCCGCCGTTCGCCGCGGTGCACGTGCGCGAACAGCTCCCGCCGCCGGGCCGGTCCGAGCATCGCCCACAGCGTCGCGACGATCACCGTCACCAGCAGCCCGGACCCGGCGCCGGCGACCGCGTTGTCGACGGCCATCTGCTGGACGACCTCGCGGATCCGGGCGATCTCACCGTCGGGCTGGGAGGCGATCAGCGCGTCGCGCTGGAGCAGGTCGTTCAGGTTGGCCGCGTCGGTCTCCTGGACGTCGAGGTTGACGCCGAGGTCGAGCGGCAGGTTCATGTCCAGCCGGAGCCGGGGCAGGATCGCGCCGAGGTCGATGGTGGCGTGCGAGTCGAAGGTCGGCGAGACCTGCGCGGTGTGCGCGCCGACCGTCACCCGCTCGGAGTCGTTGGCGAAGCCGAGCAGCCCGACCACCGACGAGACCACGAACCAGAGCAGGACGAGGATCGCCCACGGCACCGCCTTGCGGAGCCGCGTCCGGGTGATCAGTCGTCGAGGCACGACCACCAACTTAGGGGCCGGAGTCAAACCCCCGCTTGACCGGGCGCGGCGTTTCGGTGAAAGCGAACGTCCGAAGAATCCGCTCGCGTCCGAAGAACCGTGGGCAATAGCCTCGGGTTCTTCGGACGCGTGCGAGTTCTTCGGACGCACCCGGTCTCGTGCGGGTCAGACCACCAGCGGGCGGGCGGTCGGCGGGATCGGGGTCGGCAGTGTCGACGACCCGGTCAGGAACGCGTCCACGCCGTTGGCGGCCGACCGTCCCTCGGCGATCGCCCAGACGATCAGCGACTGGCCGCGGCCGGCGTCGCCGCAGGCGAAGACGCCGTCGACCGAGGTCTGGTACGTCTTGTCCCGCTTGACGTTGCCGCGCTCGTCCAGCTCGACGCCGAGCTGCTCGAGGAAGCCTTCCTTCTCCGGCCCGAGGAAGCCCATCGCCAGCAGCACCAGCTGCGCCGGGATGGTCCGCTCGCTGCCCTCGACCGGGGTGAACTTCCCGTCCACCAGCTCGACCTCGACCAGGTCCAGCCCGGCCACCTGACCGTTGTCGTCGGCCACGAACTTGTTGGTCGAGACGGCGTACACCCGGTCGCCGCCCTCCTCGTGCGCGGAGGCCACCCGGTAGATCATCGGGTACGTCGGCCACGGGTGCGCGTCCGGCCGCTCGTCGGACGGGCGCGGCATGATCTCCAGCTGGGTGACGCTGCGCGCACCCTGCCGGTGCGCCGTCCCGAGGCAGTCGGCTCCGGTGTCACCACCGCCGATGATCACGACATCCTTGTCGGTGGCAACGATCTGGTCCTCGACGGTCTCGCCGAGCGCGACCCGGTTGGCCTGCGGCAGGTACTCCATCGCCTGGTGGATGCCGCCGAACTCGCGGCCGGGCACCGGCAGGTCGCGGGCCGCGGTGGCACCGGTCGCGACCACGACCGCGTCGTAGCGCTGCTTGAGCTGGGTCCCGGTGACGTCCACCCCGACGTTGACGCCGGAGCGGAAGACCGTGCCCTCCTCCTTCATCTGCTGGATCCGGCGCTCGACCTGGGCCTTCTCCATCTTGAACTCGGGGATGCCGAAGCGGAGCAGCCCGCCCGGCGCCGAGGCCCGCTCGTAGACCGCGACGGTGTGCCCGGCGCGGGTGAGCTGCTGGGCGACCGACAGGCCGGCCGGGCCGGACCCGACGACCGCGATCGTCTTGCCGGTCAGCCACTCCGGCGGCTGCGGCCGGACGTCACCGGACTCCCAGGCCTTGTCGACGATCGCGACCTCGACGTTCTTGATCGTCACCGGGTCCTGGTTGATGCCGAGCACGCACGAGGTCTCGCACGGCGCCGGGCAGAGCCGGCCGGTGAACTCCGGGAAGTTGTTGGTCGCGTGCAGCCGCTCGATCGCACCGGTCCAGTCGTCGCGCCAGACCAGGTCGTTCCACTCCGGGATCAGGTTGCCCAGCGGGCAGCCGGAGTGGCAGAACGGGATGCCGCAGTCCATGCAGCGGCCGGCCTGCTTGCCGATGATCGGCAGCAGCGCCTTGCCCGGGCCGCCGGGGTACACCTCGTTCCAGTCCTTGACCCGCTCGGGCACCGGACGGCGGTCGGCGACCTCGCGCGGGGTGGTCAGGAATCCCTTCGGGTCAGCCATCAGATGGCCTCCATCATCGCTCGCGTGGTGGCGTCCTCGTCCAGCCCGTCGCGCTCGGCGGCCGCCTTGGCCGCCAGCACCCGGGCGTAGTCGCGGGGCATCACCGTGGTGAACCTGGCCTCGGCGGCGGTCCAGTCCGCGAGCAGCTTGGCCGCCCGCTCCGAACCGGTCTCCTCGTGGTGACGGCGGACCAGGTCCTGCAACAGTTCGGACTCGGTGTCGGTGAGCGGGAGCAGGTCGACCAGCTCCGGGTTCACCAGCGCGGGGTCCAGGTCGAGCACGTGGGCCACGCCGCCCGACATGCCCGCCGCGAAGTTCCGGCCGGTGGCGCCGATCACGACGACGCGACCACCGGTCATGTACTCGCAGGCGTGGTCGCCGACCGCTTCGACGACCGCGGTGGCCCCGGAGTTGCGCACGCAGAACCGTTGCCCCGCGCCACCGTTGATGAACAGCTCACCGGACGTCGCGCCGTACGCGATGACGTTGCCGGCGATGATCTGCGTGGCCGCGTCGAACCGCGCGTCGCGGTCCGGGCGGATCACCACCCGGCCACCGGACAGGCCCTTGCCGACGTAGTCGTTGGCGTCGCCCTCGAGCCGCAGCGTCACGCCCTTCGGCACGAACGCCGCGAACGAGTTGCCGGCCGACCCGGTGAAGGTCAGGTCGACGGTGCCGTCGGGCAGCCCGGCCGCGCGGTACTTCTTGGTGATCTCGTGGCCGAGCATGGTGCCGACGGTCCGGTTCACGTTCCGGATCGGGAGCTGCGCCCGGACCGGCTCACCGTTCTCGATGGCCGGCGCGCAGATCCGGATCAGCTCGTTGTCGAGCGCCTTGTCCAGGCCGTGGTCCTGGAGCACGGTCTGGTGCAGCGCCGCGCCCTCGGGCAGCGCGGGCACGTGCAGGATCGGCGACAGGTCGAGCCCGTCGGCCTTCCAGTGGTCGACCGCGCGCTTGATGTCCAGCACCTCGGCGTGGCCGATCGCCTCGTCCAGGGTCCGGAAGCCGAGCTCGGCCAGGTACTCGCGGACCTCCTCGGCGATGAACTCGAAGAAGTTCACCACGAACTCCGGCTTGCCGGCGTACCGCTCGCGCAGGACCGGGTTCTGGGTGGCGACGCCGACCGGGCAGGTGTCCAGGTGGCAGACCCGCATCATGATGCAGCCCGACACCACCAGCGGCGCGGTCGCGAAGCCGTACTCCTCGGCCCCGAGCAGCGCCGCGACGACGACGTCCCGGCCGGTCTTCAGCTGGCCGTCGGTCTGGACGACGATCCGGTCCCGCAGCCCGTTCAGCAGCAGGGTCTGCTGGGTCTCGGCCAGGCCGAGCTCCCAGGGACCACCCGCGTGCTTCAGCGAGGTCAGCGGCGCCGCACCGGTGCCACCGTCGTGACCGGAGATCAGTACGACGTCCGCGTGCGCCTTGCTGACGCCGGCGGCGATCGTGCCGACACCGACCTCGGAGACCAGCTTCACGTGCACCCGTGCCGACGGGTTCGCGTTCTTCAGGTCGTGGATCAGCTGGGCCAGGTCCTCGATCGAGTAGATGTCGTGGTGCGGCGGCGGCGAGATCAGGCCAACGCCCGGTGTCGAGTGCCGGGTCCCGGCGACCCACGGGTAGACCTTGTGGCCGGGCAGCTGACCGCCCTCGCCGGGCTTCGCGCCCTGCGCCATCTTGATCTGGATGTCGTCGGAGTTCGTCAGGTACTCCGCGGTCACGCCGAAGCGCCCGGACGCGACCTGCTTGATCGAGCTGCGCAGCTCCGGGTTGTGCAGCCGCTCGGAGTCCTCGCCGCCCTCACCGGTGTTCGACTTGCCGCCGAGGCGGTTCATCGCGATCGCCAGCGTGGTGTGCGCCTCGGCGCTGATCGAGCCGTAGCTCATCGCGCCGGTGCTGAACCGCTTGACGATCTCCGCCACCGGCTCGACCTCGTCGATCGAGATCGGGTCGCGGCCGGAAGCGAAGCCGAACAACCCGCGCAGCGTCATCAGCCGCTCGGACTGCTCGTCGACGCGGCTCGTGTACTGCTTGAAGATGTCGTACCGGCCGGTCCGCGTCGAGTGCTGCAGCCGGAACACGGTCTCCGGGTCGAACAGGTGCGGCTCGCCCTCGCGGCGCCACTGGTACTCGCCGCCGATCTCGAGCTTGCGGTGCGCCGGCAGGACCCCGCTGGCCGGGTAGGCCCGCAGGTGCCGCCGGTGGACCTCCTCGGCCACGACGTCCAGCCCGATGCCGCCGAGCTTGCTCGCCGTACCGGTGAAGTAGGTGTCCACCAGGTCCGGGGCCAGGCCGGACGCCTCGAAGATCTGCGCTCCCGTGTACGACGCGACGGTGCTGACGCCCATCTTGGACATCACCTTGAGCACGCCCTTGCCGAGCGACTTCACCACGTTGCGGACCGCCTGCTCGGGCTCGACCCCGGGCAGGTAGGTGCCGCGGCGGGCCAGGTCCTCGGCCGACTCCAGCGCCAGGTACGGGTTGATCGCGGCCGCGCCGTAGCCCATCAGGACCGCGACGTGGTGCACCTCGCGGACGTCACCGGCCTCGACGACCAGACCGACCTGGGTGCGGGTCTTCTCCCGGACCAGGTGGTGGTGCACCGCGGAGGTGAGCAGCAGCGACGGGATCGGCGCCTTCTCGGCGTTGGAGTGCCGGTCGGACAGCACCAGGATCCGGGCGCCGTCGGCGATCGCCGCGGACGCCTCGGCGCACAGCTCGTCGAGCCGCCGCTTCAGCGCGTCGCCGCCGCCCTCGACGTCGTACACGCCGCGCAGGACCGTGGTCGCCAGGCCCGGCATGTCGCCGTCCAGGTTGATGTGCCGGATCTTGGCCAGCTCGTCGTTGGTGATCACCGGGAACGGGATCACCACCTGACGGCAGGACGCCGGACCCGGGTCGAGCAGGTTCGCCTCCGGGCCGAGGCTCGACGACAGCGAGGTCACCAGCTCCTCGCGGATCGCGTCCAGCGGCGGGTTCGTCACCTGGGCGAACAGCTGCACGAAGTAGTCGAACAGCAGCCGCGGCCGGTCGCTGAGGACGGCGATCGGGGTGTCGGTGCCCATCGAGCCGATCGGCTCGGCGCCGGACTTGGCCATCGGGGTGAGCAGGACGCGCAGTTCCTCCTCCGTGTACCCGAAAACCTGCTGGCGGCGGGTGACGGAAGCGTGGCTGTGGACGACGTGCTCGCGCTCGTGCAGGTCCTCGAACCGGATCAGACCGGCGTGCAGCCACTCGTCGTACGGGTTCTCGTCGGCCAGCGCGGACTTGACCTCCGCGTCGGTGACGATCCGGTGCGCCTCGACGTCGACCAGGAAGATCCGGCCCGGCTCCAGCCGGCCCTTCTGGGTGACGGTGGCCGGGTCGATGTCCAGGACGCCGGCCTCGGAGGCCAGCACGACCAGGCCGTCCTCGGTGACCCAGTACCGCGACGGGCGCAGGCCGTTGCGGTCGAGGACCGCGCCGACCTTCGTGCCGTCGGAGAAGACGACCGACGCGGGACCGTCCCAGGGCTCCATCAGCGTGGAGTGGAACTCGTAGAACGCGCGCCGCTTCGGGTCCATCGTGGCGGCGTTCTCCCACGCCTCCGGGATCATCATCAGCATCGCGTGCGGCAGCGACCGGCCGCCCAGGTGCAGCAGCTCCAGGACCTCGTCGAACGACGCGGAGTCGGAGGCGCCCGGCGTACAGATCGGGTAGAGCTGCTCCAGGTCACCCGGGATCAGGTCGCTGGCCAGCAGGGCCTCGCGGGCGCGCATCCAGTTCCGGTTGCCCTGGACGGTGTTGATCTCACCGTTGTGGGCGATGTACCGGTACGGGTGGGCCAGCGGCCAGGACGGGAACGTGTTGGTGGAGAACCGGCTGTGCACGACGCCGATCGCCGAGGCGAGGTCCGGGTCGGTCAGCTCGGGGAAGAACTTGTCCAGCTGGTCGGTGGTCAGCATCCCCTTGTAGGTGATGGTCCGGCCCGACAGCGACGGGAAGTACGTCGCGGTCTCGCGCTCGGCGCGCTTGCGCAGCCGGAACGCCATCCGCTCCAGGGCCAGACCGAGCACCCGGCCGGCCTTCGACGCCACGAACAGCTGCCGGAACACCGGCATCACCGAGCGCGCGGTGGACCCGAGCAGGTCCGGCGTGGTCGGGACGTCGCGCCAGCCGAGGACGATCAGGTTCTCCTCGTCGGCCAGCTCCTCGATCCGGGCCACCGCCTTCGCGGCGTCGTCCGGGTCCTGGGGCAGGAACGCGATGCCGGTCGCGTAGGCGCGCGCGACCGGCAGGTCGAAGTCGCAGACCTTGCGGTAGTACGCGTCCGGGACCTGGATCAGGATGCCGGCACCGTCACCGGAGTCGGGCTCGGCGCCGGAGGCGCCACGATGCTCGAGGTTCCGCAGGGCGGTCAAAGCCTTCGCCACGATGTCGTGGCTCGGTTCACCGGTCAGAGTGGCGACGAAGGCGACACCGCACGCGTCGTGCTCGTGCTTGCCGTCGTACAGGCCCTCGCTCGGGAATGGGGGGCTACCAAACATCTAGGGGCTCCCGTCGTCCTACGGTCAACAACTGGCCGCGGGACAACACTGGCCCAAGCCGGGAGTCCCGAGACTACATGATGACGCCCGCCAAATGGACAGCCGTTCCACGGCCGGACGCCCTTTCACTGTTGAGTGTCACGCGCTGTAAGCAAGCGCTCACTCTGGTCCTATCTTCGCAGCCTGCGGCGGCCGCGACCAGCCGAAATCAGGTGAACATCCGGCGCAGGTTCGCCAGAGTGGGTCGCTGTGTGGACTCCTCTCACCAGTGGCACCGGCCAGCACAACGGCGGTGTGTGGCGAACGCCGGACGGTTCGGTGGTCAAACGCCTCCTCCGCGGGCCTGAGGAGCCCCGCCACCACGCGTACTGGCGCCGCCAGGCCCTGGTCGCCGAGTCCGGGCTGGTACGGCGTACGCCGGGCTTGAGGGCGCCGGAGCTGCTCCGCGTCGAGGAGGACCGCGACGGGCTGCTCCTGTGGACCCAGTGGGTCGAGCCGGAACCCCACGACGACCTCGCGCTCGCCGCCGCCCTCGGCCGCTTCGCCTCCGCCGACCTGCCCGAGCCGCCCTGGGGCGCTCGTGACGTGCTGCGGGTTCGCCTCGAGACCGTCGCGGCCCGCGGCGGCTGGTCCGCGCTCGATGCCGCGGGCCTGGACGACTCGTTGCTCACGGCCCTCAATCACCTCTGGCGCCGCCGCGAGCCGGCCCTCGCCGAGCTCGCCGCACTCCCCCACGTGCCGACCCACGGCGACGCCCACCCGATCAACCTGATCGGCCGCGACGGCGACGACGTGATCGCGATCGACTGGGAGCAGTTCGGCTTCGCACCACTCGGCTTCGACCTCGCGTACCTGCTGCTCGCGTCGTCACACCCGGTGGACGAGCTCGTCGACGCCTTCGGGGACCCGGAGGTACGGCGCGGCACCGTCCTGGTCGCCGCGCTGACCGCGGCCTCACGAGCGGCCTGGTCACTCGGCCAACCGGACCCGGGCGACCACGTCCAGCGGCTCGTGGACCTGGAGGAGGTCGTCTACCTCGCCTGCGACCAGGCACCGTGGAACGCGGGGTAGCTCGGGTAGCGCGCGCCTGACGGCGATGTCGTGGTCCGGTGGGGCCGACGTGCAGCACCCACCAAGCTCCTTGGTCGTGCTGTGCTCAGGCGGGCGGCGGCCCGCGGCGACCTCTGGATGGGCGGTTGGACGGTGGTGGGCGTCGGACGTCAGCCGAGGCCCCGGCCGACGAGGGTGCCCACGAAGTACGTGAGGGCCGCCGCAGCTCCACCGAGGAGGAGTTGGCGGAGGCCGGAGTACCACCAGGAGCGGGTGGTGACGCGGCTGACGATCGCGCCGCAGGCGAACAGGGCGGTGAGAGACATGATCAGCGCGGGGATCACGTTGGAGGCGCCGAGCAGGTACGGCAGGAGCGGGATGAGGGCGCCTACGGCGAAGCAGACGAACGACGACGCGGCGGCGACGACCGGGGACGGGAGGTCGTTGGGGTCGAGGCCGAGCTCTTCGCGGACGTGCTCTTCCAGGGCCTGCTCGGGGTTCGCGTGGAACTGCTTGGCGACCTGGTCGGCGAGCTCGGGGTCGAGGCCCTTGGCGCGGTAGGTCTCGGCGAGCTCGACCTCCTCGTCGCCGGGGTGGCGCTGGATCTCCAGCCGCTCGACCTCGATCTCCGCCCGGGCCAGCTCACGCTGCGAGGCGACTGAGGTGTACTCCCCCGCCGCCATCGAGAACGCCCCGGCGGCGAGCCCGGCCAGCCCGGCGAGCACGATGAAGTGCGAACCGGACTCGGTGCCGCCGTCCATGCCGGCGATCAGCGCGAAGTTGCTGACCAGCCCGTCCATCGCGCCGAAGACGGCCGGCCGTAACCACCCACCGGTCACGTCCCGGTGGGTGTGGTCCCCGGAGTGCTCCGCAGAAACAGCGGCAGGAGACGACGCGCTCTGCGCCTCGTCTCCTGCCGGGGTGGAGCTTGCGTCAGTCACGCGACCCGTCGGCGGGCGGTGTTGTCGCGCTGGTGCTCTCGGCCGAGCCCGCTCCGACGCTCGTGCTCTCGCCCGGACCCGCCCCGACGCTCGTGCTCTCCGGCTTGGCATCGGCCGGTCCGTCGGCGTCGGACGCCTCGGACGCGCTCGGCGCGTCGGCAGCGGACGCGGTGGGCTCCCCCGATGCGTCGGCCTCCGGGGTGGCCTCGGCCGAGTCCGGGGTGTCGTCCGTGGCCGGAGCAGCGGCGCGGAGGTCTTCCTGGCCGGGCCTCGTCCGGGCGCTGATCACGAAGAAGATCACCGCGGCGGCGAACACGATGATCGACGTCCACACGTTCAGGCGCAGGCCCAGGACGTGGTCGGCGGTGTCGATGCGCAGGGCTTCGATCCAGCCGCGGCCGAGCGTGTAGCCGGCGACGTACAGGGCGAAGGCGCGGCCGTGGCCGAGCTTGAAGCGGCGGTCGGCGACGATGACCAGGGCGACCACGCCGAGGTTCCAGAGAGCTTCGTACAGGAACGTCGGGTGGAAGGTCGCGAACTGCTCGAAGCCGGCGACGCGGTGCTGCGGGTCGATCTCCAGGCCGAACCAGTGCGTCGTCGGTCGCCCGTACAGCTCCTGGTTCCAGTAGTTGCCGAAGCGGCCCAGCACCTGCGCGAGGGCGATGCCCGGCGCCATCGCGTCCGCGACGGCCAGGAACGGGACCTTGTGGCGGCGGCAGGCGATCCAGGCGCCGAGCGCGCCGAACGCGATCGCGCCCCAGATGCCGAGGCCGCCGTGCCAGATCTTCAGCGCCTCGACCGGGTCGCCGTCCTTGCCGAAGTACCGGTTCCAGTCGGTGACGACGTGGTAGATCCGCGCCCCGACCAGGCCGAACGGCACCGCCCACATGATGATGTCGGCGAGCACCTCGGCCGAGCCGCCGCGGGCGACCCAGCGCTTGCGGCCGAGCCAGTAGCCGACGAAGATGCCGGCCAGGATGCACAGCGCGTACGCGCGCAGCGGCAGCCCGAAGAGGTGCCAGACACCCTGGCTGGGACTGGGGATGAAGGCCGGCACGATCACGGCGGTGAGCTGACTAGACATGGCAAGCACGAACGCTACCCGCCCGGCCCCACCGCGACCACCAACCCGCGGTCACGATGGGGACTCGGAGTGCGACCGGATCAGCCCTTCGCTTCGGTGACGGCGGCGGTGATGCCTTCCGGCGTCAGCGCGTCGGCCGGCAGTTGCTTGTCGTTCACGAAAACGGTCGGGGTGCCCTCGACCTTGCGGTTGTCGGCGGCCTGGGCGACCGACTCCAGCCAGCCGGCGTGGCTGTTGTCCTTCACCGCGGCCTCGAACTTGGCGTCGTCGACCTTGAGCTGCTTGCCGAGCTCGATCAGCTGCTCCTCGGTCCACGACTTCGCGAAGTCGGCGTACAGCTCGTTGGCGTAGCTGCGGGCCTTGCCCTCGGCGGCGGCGGCCGCGAAGGCGTTGGCCAGCCGCGGCGAGTTGTCCGGGTTGACGAACATCATCGGCCAGTAGGTCAGCGTCGCGGTGCCGTCGTCGACCAGCTTGTCGATCGCGTCGCCGGACTCGTCCTCGAAGTCCTTGCAGTGCGGGCAGCGGAAGTCCAGGTACACGTCGATGTTGACCTTGGCGCTCGCCTGGCCGACCTTCACGCCCTGGCCGTTGGTGCCGGGCCCGGTGATCACGGCCGGTTCGGTCCCGCCGCCGCTGACCGAGACGCCGGAGTTGCTGCGCCAGTACTGGACCCCGACCCCCGCGCCGAGCGCGAGGACCAGGATCACCACCACGACGACGCCGGGCCCGATCCGGCGCTTCTTGCTCTCCAGCAGCGGGTTCACCGGGGTTTTGCTCTTGCTCACGACGCCGTGGCTCCTGTCGGTACGTGGGGATCGGATTCGAGGGCGAACTTGCTGAGCGGCCGGACGAACAGCCAGACCGCGAGGATCAGCAGGCCGGTGTCGCGCAGGATCTCCTGCAGGTACTGCGTCTGACCGGCCGCGACCTGACCGCCGCCGCCGAAGCAGCCGCAGTCGATCGAGAGGCCGCGGGCCCAGGCGGAGGAGACCGCGGCGATGAACACCACCATGAAGATCCCGGCGGCCACGCCGGCCGGCCGGGTCCCGAAGCCGACGATCAGCAGCAGACCGATCGCCATCTCGAGGAACGGCAGACCCCACCCCACCGGGGTCACCAGTGCTTCGGGCAACAACTCGTAGGCCCGGACGGCCTGGGCGGCCATCGCCGGGTCGGCGACCTTGAGGGCGCCGGCCACCAGCATCACGACGCCGAGCGCGAGCCGGGCCGCCGTCGACACCC
This sequence comes from Kribbella sp. NPDC051770, assembly GCF_040681455.1. Taxonomy (NCBI): domain Bacteria; kingdom Bacillati; phylum Actinomycetota; class Actinomycetes; order Propionibacteriales; family Kribbellaceae; genus Kribbella; species Kribbella sp. NPDC051770. Next base: position 268,137 of record NZ_JBFAYT010000010.1, read on the forward strand.
AGGGCATCCAGGCCCGCGAGCTCACCGGTTGTCCTCCACCAGCTTGCCGAAGTCGTGCGCCATGTCACCGATCGCGGCGTTGTCCAGCCAGAGCACGGTGGCCTTCTCGTCCTTGCCGAAACCGAGCACCTGGGCGCCGTGCCCGACCTCGTACCCGCCGGACGGCAGCTTCTTCATGCCCTCCACCGGTACGCCGACCGCCTTCGCGATCTCCTTGATCGAGGTCAGCGACCCGGTCAGCCCGACGAACGACGGGTCGAACCGGTCCAGGTACTTGCGGATCACCGGCCCGGTGTCACGCGCCGGGTCGGTGGTGACGAACAGCATCTGCACGTCGTTGCGGACCGGCTCGTCGAGCTTGGTCAGCGCCGAGGCGACGTCGGCCATCACCGTCGAGCAGACGTCCGGGCAGTTGGTGTAGCCGAAGAAGACCAGCGTCACCGGTTTGCGGGTCGACGTCCGCAGGTTGAACTCGTTGCCCGCGGTGTCGGTCAGCGACTTGGCCGGCAGCGCGTACGGCCGGTCCAGCACCGCCCCGCGCAACCCGTTCGGGTCGCCGGAAGCGGTGCGGATCACTGCCCCACCGGGGTTGTCGGCCTGCTGCTTGTTCCCGCTGCTGCACCCGGCGAGGGCGAGCAGAGTCACCGCGGCGAAGAGGACGGCCGCGTTCCTGGTTCGACTCACGGGCGTTCTAACGAGCGGCGGGAGCCGTGGGTTCCCGCCGGACGCCTTCGGACAGACTTTCGGTCAGGGTTCGTACGTCGGCCGCACCGTTGCCCGCGGCCTTGACCAGCGCGGACCCGACGATCACCGCGTCCGCGAAGGTCGCCACCTCGGCGGCCTGGTCGGCGTTGGAGACGCCGAGCCCGACCCCGACCGGGATCTTCGTGGTGGCCTTGGTCCGGGCGACCAGCGGTGCGGCCAGGTCGGAGGCCTGGTCGCGGGTGCCGGTGACACCCATCACAGCGGTCGCGTAGACGAAACCGCGGCAGTTCGCCGTGGTCATCGCGATCCGGGCGTCGCTCGACGACGGCGAGACCAGGAACACCTTGTCCAGGTCGTGCTTGTCGGCGGCGGCGATCCACTCCGCGCCCTCGTCGGGGATCAGGTCGGGCGTGATCAGCCCGGCCCCACCGGCGGCGGCGAAGTCGGCGGCGAACCGGTCGACGCCGTACCGCTCGATCGGGTTCCAGTAGGTCATGATCAGCACCGGCACGTCCGAGTACGCCGCCACCTGCTCGATCGTGGTCAGCACGTCGCGGATCCGCAGGCCGCCGGCCAGCGCGATCTCGGCGGCCCGCTGGATGGTCGGGCCGTCCATCACCGGGTCGCTGTACGGCAGGCCGATCTCGAGGACGTCGGCGCCGCCGTCGACCATCGCCTTGATCGCGTCGATGCCGCCGCCGAGCGTCGGGTACCCGGCCGGCAGGTAGCCGACCAGCGCGGCCCGGCCGGCCTCGTTCGCGGCCCGGACGACCCGTCCGGCGTTGCCCAGGGCAACCGTTTCGTCGCTCATGCCTGGGCCTGGCCCTTCTCGATCAGGCCGAACCACTCGCCGGCCGTGTCCATGTCCTTGTCGCCGCGGCCGGACAGGTTCACCAGCAGCACGGCCTCCGGGCCGAGCTCCTTGGCGATCTCCAGCGCGCCGGCGATCGCGTGCGCCGACTCGATCGCCGGGATGATGCCCTCGGTCCGGGCCAGCAGCTTCAGCGCGTCCATCGCGGCCGCGTCGGTCACCGGCCGGTACGACGCCCGCCCGGTCTCGGCCAGCCACGCGTGCTCCGGGCCGACGCCCGGGTAGTCCAGCCCCGCGGAGATCGAGTGCGACTCGATGGTCTGGCCGTCCTCGTCCTGCAGCAGGTACGACCGCGCACCGTGCAGGACGCCGACCTGCCCCGCGGTGATGGTCGCGGCGTGCCGGCCGGTCTCGTACCCGTCGCCGCCGGCCTCGATCCCGTACAGCTTCACGTCGGCGTCCGGCACGAACGCGGCGAACAGGCCGATCGCGTTCGAACCGCCGCCGACACAGGCGATCGCGGCGTCGGGCAGCCGCCCGAGCAGCTCCAGCGACTGGGCCCGCGCCTCGTCGCCGATGCCGCGCACGAAGTCACGGACCATCGCCGGGAACGGGTGGCCGCCGGCCGCCGTACCGAGCAGGTAGTGGGTGTTGTCGACGCTGGCGACCCAGTCCCGCAGGGCCTCGTTGATCGCGTCCTTGAGCGTCCGGGAGCCCGTCGTCACCGGGATCACCTCGGCGCCGAGCAGCTTCATCCGGGCCACGTTGAGCGCCTGGCGCTCGGTGTCGACCTCGCCCATGTAGACCACGCACTCGAGGTCCAGGTAGGCGCAGGCGGTCGCCGTCGCGACACCGTGCTGGCCGGCGCCGGTCTCGGCGATCACGCGGGTCTTGCCCATCCGCTTGGTCAGCAGCGCCTGGCCGAGCACGTTGCGGACCTTGTGGGCGCCGGTGTGGTTGAGGTCCTCGCGCTTGAGCAGGATCCGGGCGCCGGCCACGTCGGACAGCCGGGTCGCGTCGTACAGCAGGCTGGGGGTGCCGGCGTACTCGCGCAGCATCCGCTCGAACTCGTCGGTGAAGGCCTTGTCGGCCATCGCCTCCTGCCAGGCCACGGTCAGCTCGTCCAGCGGGCCGATCAGGGCCTCCGGCATGAACCGGCCGCCGAAGCGGCCGAAGTGCCCGAGCTGGTCGGGGAGCACAGCAGTCATTGTCTTCGCCTTCCGACCCCGGCGTGGCCCGGGCCCGGAAACGGTCGCGGGCCCGGCCGAAGCCGAGCCCGCGGACAGTTCAGGACCCCTGACCAGGCAGGAGTTCTCCGTCTCAGTGACGCTGCTGGATGGCGGGGTGCGATCCGGCAGCGACCAGATCGGCGACCGAGCTGCGGGGATCGCTGCCGGTCACCAGGGTTTCACCGACGAGGACGACATCGGCCCCGGCGCGCGCGAACTCGATTACATCACGCGGGCCGCGGACACCGGACTCCGCCACCCGGACCAGGTTGGCCGGAATGCCGGGCGCGACCCGGGCGAAGGTGTCGCGGTCGATCTCGAGGGTCTTCAGGTTGCGGTTGTTCACGCCGATCAGCTGGGCCCCGGCGTCGACGGCGCGCCGGGTCTCCTCCTCGTCGTGCACCTCGACCAGCGGGCACAGGCCGATCGACAGGGCCCGCTCGATCAGCGAGACCAGCGCCTCCTGCTCCAGCGCCGCCACGATCAGCAGCACCATGTCCGCACCGGCCGCGCGGGCCTCCCACAGCTGGTAGGAGGACACCACGAAGTCCTTGCGCAGCACCGGTACGTCGACCTGGCCGCGGACCGCGCGCAGGTCGTCGAGGCTGCCGTTGAAGCGCCGCTTCTCGGTCAGCACCGAGATCGCCGCCGCGCCGCCCTGCTCGTACTCCCCGGCCAGCGCGGCCGGGTCGGTGATCTCGGCCAGCTCGCCCTTGGACGGGCTGGAGCGCTTCACCTCGGCGATCACCGCGATCCCGTCGCCGCGGAAGACCGGCATCGGGTCCTTGGCGTCGGGCATCCGCTGCGCCTCGAGCTTGAGGTCGTCCAGGCTGACCAGCGCCTGGCGCTCCGCGAGGTCCTCCCGAACCCCGGCGAGGATGTCGTCAAGCACAGTCATGTCGTGGTCCGTCCGTCAGTGGTGGTCGCTGGACTTGGCACCGAAGCCGAGCAACTGCATCACCTTGCCGACCAGGCCGCCGGCCACGGCGATCGCGGCGGAGATCCAGAACAGCACCCAGTTCGGTCCCATCACCATCGCGATGGCGCCCAGCGTGAACCCGACCAGCACGATCACCACGGCGGTCCAGGCCGCCGGGGTGCTGCCGTGCAGGCCGCCCGCGTGGCCGTCCTCGCTCTCGTACGTCGCCGGTACTTCCGTGCTGGTTTTTTCCGTCACCTGCGCCCACTCCCTGTCGTCGTCCCGTCCTATTGTGGCGGTAGCCCGCCGCGATCAGATCGTCGGGTCCTCACCCGCGTCGATCGCCTTCCACTGATCCGCTGGCGCGGCGGCCGGATCACGCTCGTATCGCCGGGTCGGACGGCGCCACCGGTGCGCGGTCAGGACCCCGGTCAGCCCTGCCACGATCAGCGCCACTCCCCCGGCCAGCGCCAGCCAGGGAGCCGGACCGGTGCTCAGCCCGACGTGGTCGGTGACCGCCTGGCTCAGCTCGGGCCGCAGCCGGCCCAGCTCGGTCGTGCTCGGCCGCACCTGCAGCGCGACCAGGACCGCGGCGACTCCCATCAGCAGCACCAGCGCCGACAGGATGCGGCGGACCGCCGTACCGGCGAGTTTGACGACGACCACGGCGACGACGGCCGCCAGGCCGAGCGTCAGCGGCGCGCGCGTCACGGCGTACCCGTTGAAGTCGACGGTCGGGCGACCGCTGCCTGGGTCCGCCGTCGACCACGTCAAGTACGCCGACAGCGCCAGGAGCGCCAGCCCGACGAGGGCGGACAGGTCGACGACTCGTTGCGGGTTGCGCATCAGACCTCGGTGAACGTTCCTGCGACCGTGATCGCGTTGAGAACGGCAGCGGCCTTGGTGCGGCACTCGGCGTCCTCGGCAGCCGGGTCGGAGTCGGCGACGATGCCGGCGCCGGCCTGGACGTAGGCCGTCGAGCCGCGCAGGACCGCCGTCCGGATCGCGATCGCGGTGTCGACGTCACCGGCGAAGTCCAGGTAGCCGACGACGCCGCCGTACACGCCGCGGCGCGTCACCTCGAGCTTGTCGATGATCTGCATCGCCCGCGGTTTGGGGGCCCCGGACAACGTTCCGGCCGGGAACGCGGCGGTCAGCGCGTCGAACGCGGTTTTGCCGGCCGCCAGCCGCCCGGTCACCGTCGACTCCAGGTGCATCACGTGGCTGTACCGGCGGACGTCCATGAAGTCGACCACCTCGACCGTGCCCGGCGCGCAGACCCGGCCGACGTCGTTGCGGCCGAGGTCGACCAGCATCAGGTGCTCGGCGCGCTCCTTGGCGTCGGCGAGCAGCTCCTCCTCCAGCGCGTGGTCCTCCTCCGGCGTCGCGCCGCGGCGGCGGGTGCCGGCGATCGGGTGCAGGATCACCTTGTTGTCGGTGACCTTGACCAGCGCCTCCGGGCTGGAGCCGACGATGTCGAACCCGTCGAGCCGGACCAGGTACATGTACGGGCTCGGGTTGGACCGGCGCAGCACCCGGTAGATGTCGAGCGCGCTCGCGGTGGTGTCCAGCTCGAAGCGCTGCGAGACGACGATCTGGAACGCCTCGCCGGCCCGGATCTCCTCCTTGGCGTGCTCGACGGCCTCCCGGTACTCCGCGCTGGAGCGCTGCCGGCGCGGGTCGGCCTCGACCAAGCGGTCGGCCCGGACGACGTACGACGGCGTCGGTTGCGCCAGGTCACGCTCCATCGCGTCGAGCCGGCGGACGGCGTCGGCGTACGACTCGTCGACGCGCTCGTCGGAGTCGTCCCAGTTCACCGCGTTCGCGATCAGCCAGATCTCACCGGTCTCGTGGTCGAGCGCGGCCAGGTCGGTGGCGAACAGGAAGGTCAGCTCGGGCAGGCCCAGGTCGTCGACCGTTGTGTCCGGCAACTTCTCCAGCCGGCGGACGGCGTCGTACCCGAGGAAGCCGACCATGCCGCCGGTGAGCGGGGGCAGGTCGGGCAGCCGCGGGGTGTGCAGGATCTCGAGCGTCTCCCGCAGCGCCTGCAGCGGGTCACCGGTCTGCGGCAGACCGACCGGCGGGTTGCCGGTCCAGATCGCTTCGCCGTTGCGCTCGGTCAGCGTCGCGGCGCTGCGGACACCGATGAACGAGTACCGCGACCAGACGCCGCCGTTCTCCGCGGACTCCAGCAGGAACGTGCCCTCGCGCTCGGCCGCGAGCTTCCCGTACACGCCGATCGGCGTCTCGGCATCGGCCAGCAGCCGGCGGGTGACCGGGATGACCCGGCGGTCCTTGGCGTACTCGCGGAAGGTCTCGAGCTCCGGGCTGTTCGTCATGCCGTGACCTCGATCTCGCCGTGCTCGAAGCAGCTGCGGGTGCCGGTGTGGCAGGCCGGGCCCTCCTGGTCGACCAGGACCAGCAGGGTGTCGGCGTCGCAGTCGACGAGGATCTGCTTCACGTGCTGGCGATGACCGCTGGTCTCGCCCTTGACCCAGTACTCCTGACGGCTGCGCGACCAGAACGTGCTCCGCCCGGTCGCGGCGGTCCGGCGGACGGCTTCGGCGTTCATCCAGCCGACCATCAGCACCTCGCGGGTGTCGTACTGCTGCACCACCGCCGGGATCAGCCCGGCCGCGTCGAAGGTCAGCTCCTCGATACTCACCGGCCCATTGTCCCTCAGCCCCGGTCGCCTCCTGACCAGCAGGTCAGGACTGGACCCCGCGTCCGGCCTGACAGGCGCGCGCGAGGCTGACAGGATGGCGGGATGACGACGAGTGTGGCGCGGGTGCAGACGCTGTTGCAGGACCATCCGCTGATCGACGGGCACAACGACCTGCCGATCGCCTTCTACGAGTTGTGCGGCTACGACCTGGACGCCTACGACCTGAGCGTCTCGGTACCGAAGCTGAACACGGACCTGCCGCGGCTGCGGGTCGGCCAGGTCGGTGGCCAGTTCTGGTCGCTGTGGGTCCCGCAGGACGACGACGCCGTACGGCGGACGTTCGAGCAGATCGACTTCGTGCACCGTCTGGTCGAGCGGTTCCCCGAGTCGCTGGCGCTCACCCCGACCGCGCACGAGGTCGAGGCCGCGTTCAAGGAGCGCCGGATCGCGTCGCTGATGGGGATGGAGGGCGGCCACTCGATCGGTGAGTCGCTCGGCGTACTGCGGGTGATGCGCGCGCTCGGCGTCCGGTACATGACGCTCACCCACAACAACAACGTCTCCTGGGCCGACTCCGCGACCGACGAGCCGGTGCTCGGCGGGCTGAGCTCGTTCGGCGAGGAGGTCGTCGCCGAGATGAACCGGATCGGGATGCTCGTCGACCTGTCGCACGTGTCCGCCGACACGATGCGGCACGCGCTGCGGGTCACGTCGGCGCCGGTGATCTTCAGCCACTCCTCGGCCCGCGCGATCTGCGACGTCCCGCGCAACGTCCCCGACGACGTGCTGACCACGCTGGCCGCGAACGAGGGCGTCTGCATGGTCACCTTCGTGCCGTACTTCGTCTCGCAGCCGTTCGTCGACTGGGCCGACCAGGCCCGCGAGATCGCCACCGAGCACGGCCTCGACCCGCTCCGCCCGGCCGACCAGAAGAAGTTGCGGGACCTGTACGACGTACCGCGGCCGAAGGTGACGCTGGAGGACGTGGTCGCGCACGTCGAGCACGTCCGCGAGGTGGCCGGCATCGACCACATCGGTCTCGGCGGCGACTACGACGGCTGCCCGCAGTTCCCGGTGGAGCTGCCGGACGTGGCGTCGTACCCGACGCTGTTCTACGCGCTCGCCGACCGCGGCTGGTCCGACAGCGACCTGGTGAAGCTTGCCGGGGGCAACATTCTCCGGGTGCTCCGGGCGGCCGACGAGGTGTCGGGCTAGCTCGGGCGGTACTGGTCTCGGCGTACTTCCAGAGGTGTGAATCCCGCGCTCACGTAAGTTGCCACAGCTCCTTCGTTGAAGCAGGGCGTGATGACCTGCGCTCTGGAAGCACCCAGCTCCCGCAGCGCTGCTGCGGCCGCGAGCGTCATCGCGCGGCCGTAGCCGTGCCCGCGGTGCAGCCGGTGAACCCCGAGCGGCTCGATCAGCCCCGGGCGCCCCTTGCCCGCCGACCAGACCGTGACGGCCGCCACGGGCTCGCCGGCGCGGTCGCGCCCGATCAGGCACCGCGCCCGCGCGTACGGCGTACCGTCGGCCATCGCCTGCCAGCGCTCGTCGCTGAACGTCGACCCGTCGAACGAGGCCCGCTGCACCGCGACCCGCACCGCGGCGCTCTCCGGCGTCACCAGCTCGACTTGCAGTCCACCGTCCTCGACCGGCTCACTCAACTCCCGCTCCAACGGCTGCCACGGGTCGTCGAGCTCCCACCCCGCGGTGAACAACAGATCCCGCACCCGGCTGTCGGTCGGCGTCTCCAGGTAGACCTTCCCCGCGACCAGGACGCCGCGCGCCGGATCAGCCACGTCCTCCGCGATCCGCTGTGCCAACTCGTCATCCTGCTGCGCGCTCGGTGCGATGGCCACCCGCAGCAGATCGGCCTCGTCGAGCATGCCGACGGCAAGGATCTCCCCGTCCCGCGCCCACGTCCGCACCGCCGCCGCGGTCCGCTCCGGCCCGAACCGCCAGAACCACCCGAGATCCCCCGGGTGCAACTGCACCGCGTCCCCGTCCACCTGCCACTCAGCCAACCGCGCGGCGACCATCTCCAGCCCGCCAACCGCCGGAGTCTCCAACTCGATACTCATCCCCTGATCCCACACCACCAGCGGCGAAAACGCACACCGGGCCAGCCTCGTCACCTGCACAGCTCTCAGGTACCGGCCACCGATCGAGGGCCGGTACTTGAAAGATCAGCAGGTGACACGCTGGCGGACTACCCCTCGTCACCTGCACAGCTCTCAAGTACCGGCCCGATCGAGGGCCGGCACCTGAAAGATCAGCAGGTGACACGCCGGCGGACTACCCCTCGCCACCTGCACACCTTTCAAGTACCGGCCACCGATCGAGGGCCGGTACCTGAAAGATCAGCAGGTGACGAGGGTGAACTCCACCGTCAGCAGGTGACGAGGTGGAGCCCCAACGCCCCCCCCCCCCCCCCCGGGGGGGGGGGGGGGGGGTGGGGGGGGGGGGGGGGGGGGGGCGGGGGGGGGGGGCACTCGGGGGGGGAACACAGGCGCCCC
>NZ_JBFAYT010000010.1:276988-288829 GCF_040681455.1 Kribbella sp. NPDC051770
GGCGGGGTGTGCTGCGGGGTGCTGGGCTGCTGGGAGGGGCCGGGTTGCTAGGCGTGGCTGGTGCTGGGGAGGCTGCCGCTACGTCGGGAGGTGGAGATGTTTGTGGTTCTCCCTATCGGGCACGGGGCGGGCTCACCGTGTTGATCGACAACGAGGAGTAGTTGTGCTGACCTTGACGGAGAACGCGACTCTGGTCATCAAGTCCATCACCGGCGTCGACGGCGCGCCGGAGGGTGCCGGCGTGCGGATCTCCCAGGAGAACCCGACCGACCCCTCCCTGGCGGTGACGACGACCGAGGGTCCGCAGCAGGGCGACCAGGTGGTCGAGGAGAGCGGGGCGCGGGTGTTCCTGGAGGAGAACGCGGCCAGCACGCTGGACGACAAGATCCTGGACGCCGCGGTGGACGACAAGGGTGGAGTCGAGTTCCTGCTCGTCCCGCAGCCCGGCGCCGGGCAGCAGAACGGCGCGGCCCCGACGCCGTCGTAAGAAACGAAGCCGGGCGTGCTGCCTCAACAGCACGCCCCGAGTGACCGACGTGGCGGGCCGGAGCCCTTTTCCTCCCTTCTCCGGCCCGCCTCGTCGTGCAAGAAGCAGAAATCTGAGATTCAGCCTGCGGAGCGCTGGGCGATCCAGCTGCTGTGCAGCCGCGAGTACACCCCGCCCTGACCGACAAGCTCAGCATGCGGACCCCGCTCGACCACACGCCCCTGATCGAACACCAGTACTTCGTCCGCCGCTTCCGCCGTCGACAACCGGTGCGCGATCGTCACCGACGTCCGGCCGGCCATCAGCCGCTCCAGCGCCGAGTTGACGCGCACCTCCGTACCGGGATCGACCGCCGACGTCGCCTCGTCCAGCACCAGCAGATCCGGGTCGGCGATGTTCGCCCGGACGAGCGCCACCAGCTGCCGCTCTCCCGCCGACAGCGACTCACCGCGCTGCCCGACCGGCGAAGCGAGCCCGTCCGGCAGCGACTCCAGCCAGTCCGTCAGCCCCAGCGATTCGAACGCCGCCAGCAGCTCGGCGTCCGTCACCTCCGGCCGCCCGAACCGCACGTTCTCCGCCAGTGACGAGTCGAAGAGATACCCGTCCTGCGGCACCATCACCACCCGCTCCCGCAGCGAGCTGAACGCGATCGTCCGCGCGTCCGCGCCGTCCAGCAGCACCGCGCCCGACGTCGGGTCCATCAACCGCGTCAGCAGCTTCGCGAACGTCGTCTTGCCCGATCCCGTCTCCCCCACGACCGCGACCCGCCGGTGCGGTTCGAGCCGTACGTCGACGTCGCGCAGCACCAGCTCACCTTCCGGGTAAGCGAAGTTCACGTCCGCGAACTCGACCGTGATCGGCCCGCGCTCCTGCGTCACGCCGTCCTCTCCCGGGTCGACGACGTCAGCCGGCGTGGCGATCACACCGAGCACTCGCCGCCAGCCCGCGAACGCGCTCTGCGCGTCGGTCAGCACCTGCGTCGCGATCTGCACCGGGTCCGAGAACAGCGCGACCAGGAACATGAACGCCAGGATCTCGCCGAGCGTGGCCTGACCGTCGACACCGAGCAGCACCCCCGCGGTCAGCACACCCGCGTTGGCCAGACCCGCAGCCAGCCCACCGATCGAGAACGTGATCCCGGTGATCGCCTGCGCCCGCGTCGCGGTCCGCCGGTAGTCCTCGATCGACGCGTCGATCCGCGCTTGCGTCCGGCGCTCGATCGCGTACGCGCGCACCACCTGCGCGCCGACGACCGGCTCGGCGATCGCCGAGAGCATCTCGCCGACCTTCGCCCGCACCACACCGTACGCCGCCGACATCAGCCGCTGCAGCGACTTCAGGCTTGCGAACAGCGGGATGAAGCAGATCAGCACGACCAGCGCGAGCTGCCACGAGTACACGAACATGACCACGGTCGCCAGCAGCATCTGCCCGATGCTGACCAGGAAGATGAACCCGCCGAACTGCAGGAACTGCGACACCGTGTCGACGTCCGACGTCACGCGGCTGACCAGCGCACCGCGCCGCTCGGTCGACTGGGTCAGCACCGGCAGGTCGTGCACGTGCCGGAACGCCTTGATCCGCATCGTGGCCAGGCCGCTCTCGGAGTTGATCGCGAGCCGCACGGTGGTCAGGTACGACGCGAACGCCGTCACCAGGATCCCGCCCGCGCAGGCGACGCACATCCAGGCCACGAACGACATGTCCGGCCCGCCCGGCCCGGACAGCCCCTTGTCGATGGTCTGCTGCACCGCGATCGGTACGACGATCCGCCCGGCCGTCATGGTCAGCGCGAGCAGCCCGGTGATCCACCACCCGCGGGCCAGCTCCGGCGAGACCTTCAGGCCCTGCCGCAGCGTGTCGAGCCCTCCGGCGTTGTCCCCGGCGTCCAGCCTGGTCGCCTCGGCGGCACTCACGCGCTTGCTCCTTCGCTGTCCAGATCGTCCAGTTCGGCGGCCAGCTCGGCCTCTTCCTCACGCCGCGCGGCGTCCTTCTCGTACGCGTCGACGAGATCCCGGTACTCCGGGGACTTCTCCTGCAGCTCCGAGTGCGTGCCCTGCGCCGCGATCCGCCCGTCGTCCAGGAACAGCACCTCGTCGGCCAGCGAGATCGTCGCCTTCCGGTACGCGATCACCAGCACGGTGGTGTCCGACCGACCACCCTGTACGGCGCTGCGCAGGCCGGCCAGGATCCGGGCCTCGACCTGCGGGTCGACCGCGCTGGTCGCGTCGTCGAGGATCAGCAGCCGCGGCCGCCGGACCAGCGCCCGGGCGAGCGCGATCCGCTGCCGCTGGCCGCCGGACAGCGTCGTCCCGCGCTCGCCGACCTTGGTGTCGAGCCCGTCGGGCAGCGACCGGATGAACCCGTCGCCCTGGGCGATCCGGAGCGCGTCCCAGATGTCGTCGTCGGTGAAGTCGCCGCCGAGGGTGATGTTGCCGCGGACCGAGTCGTCGAACAGGAACGCGGTCTGCGCGACCAGCGCGACCGACCCGGCCAGCTCGTCGCGGGCCAGCGTCCGCAGGTCGACGCCGTCGATCCGGACCGCGCCCTGCTCGGGGTCGACCAGCCGGGTCAGCATCGTGGTCAGCGTGGACTTGCCGGCACCGGTCGGGCCGACCACGGCGACCGTCCGGCCGGGCTCGACGGTGAAGTCGACGCCGGAGAGCACGTCGCGCTCGGGCAGGTACCCGAAGTGGAGGTCCTGGACGTCGAGCCTCGCCGCGGCGATCGAGGTCAGCTTCTGGTCGCCGTACTCCATCCCGCCCTCGGCGGTGAGCACGCGCTGGACGCGGTCCCAGCCGACGACCGAGCGCGGCAGCTCGCCGAGCACCCAGCCGAGCGCCCGGATCGGGAAGCCGATCAGCGTGAACAGGAACGCGACCTGGACCACGTCACCGGCGTCCGCCGCACCGGACTTCACCCGGCCGACCCCGACCAGCAGGACCAGCAGGACGCCGATCCGCGGCAGCCCTTCGATCACCGGGTCGAACGCACCGCGGGCCCGGTTCACCGCGATGTTGGCGTCGCGCAGCTCGTTGGTCGGGCCGGTGAAGCGCTCGGTCTCGGCGGCCTCGCGGCCCAGCGTCTTGACCACCAGCGCGCCGTCGAACGACTCGTGGGCGACCTCGGAGACGTCGGCGCGCAGCTCCTGCGCGCGGGTCGCGAGCGGCTGCAGGACCCGCTGGAAGATCACGTTGGCGACGAACACCAGCGGGAACACCAGGCAGCCGACCAGCGCCAGCCAGACGTCGGCGGCGAACATCGCGACGGTCGCGAACGCGAGCATCGCGATCACGCCGACCGCCATCGGCAGCGGGGCGATCGGGTACCAGGTCGACTCGACGTCGGCGTTCGCGTTGGACAGCAGCTGGCCGGTCGGGTGCTTGTGGTGCCACTCCAGCGGGAGCTTCAGGTACTGCCGGGTGACCCGGCGCCGGTACGTCGCCTGCAGCCGGAACTGCATCACGCCGGCGCCGACCCGGCGGCCGACCACACCGATCGCGCGCAGGACCGCGATCCCGAGGAACAGCGAGACCAGCGACGCCAGCGCGCCGAAGGTGGTGTCACCGCGCTCGAGCGCCGGGCGGATCACGTGGTCGGTGGCCCAGCCCAGCGCCCAGCCGTCGGCGACCGTCATCGCGCCGTACAGCATGCTGGCCGCGACCGAGAGCGCGAAGACCCAGGGCTCCTCGGCGATCGCGACACGCAGGACCGCGAACCCGCGCCGGGTCACGCTCCCCTTGGTGGGGACTTTCGGCAACGGCACGGGGCATCCTTCACGACGGCACTGTCAGGTGTGTAGGCAGCCAGTGAGACTGACAACGAATGACATTCTGCCATTGGGCACCGACAACTACGATCGAGTTGTGACCGACTACAGCCAGGTGGAACGACTCGCTCTGTGTGACCTCTTCGACCAGGTGGGGCCGGACCAGCCGACCCTGTGCGCGGGGTGGTCGACCCACGACCTGGCGGCGCACCTGTGGGTGCGCGAGTCCGACCCGGTGGCCGGGCCGGGGATCATGATCCCGGCGCTGGCCGACACCACCGAGCGGCGGATGACCGGCGCGAAGACGCGCTGGACCTTCACCGAACTGGTCGACCGGGTCCGCAACGGGCCGCCGACAGTGTCGATCTTCAACCTGCCGGTGCTCGGCCCCCAGCTGAACGTGACCGAGTACTTCGTGCACCACGAGGACGTCCGCCGCGCGGTCGCCGACTTCCAGGTCCGGGCGCTGCCGGACGACCAGCAGGCCGGGCTGTGGAAGATGGCCAGCCTGCGGGCCCGCTCGATGCTGCGCAAGGCGAGCAGCGGCGTGGTCCTGCGGACGCCGGACGGCCGCGAGGCGGTGGCGAAGAAGCCGACCGCCGCCGGGTCGGTGACGATCACTGGCGAGCCGGCCGAGCTGGTGCTGTTCTGCTTCGGCCGTCAGTCGGTGGCGCAGGTCGATCTCGACGGCGACCCCGAGCTCACCGCCCAGCTGCAGAACCAGTCATTCGGCGTCTGAGATCGTCGCCTTCTTCTTCCGGTAGCGCTGGACCAGGCTGCTGACCACGGTGGTCAGCAGCACCAGCACGATCGCCGCTACGACGCCCTGCCAGGGCTTGTCGAACAGCGCGTACCCGAGCAGGCCGATCGCCATGTAGACGGCCGCCCACAGTGACGACGCGGCCAGGTCGACCACCGCGAACCGGTGCCACCGGTACCCGGCCAGCCCGGCCGCGAGCAGCACCGGCACGCGCCCGCCGGGGATCAACCGCGAGGTCAGCAGCACGCTGATCTCGTGGTTGGCCAGCCGGTCGCGGAGCGCGTCGAGCGAGGCGTTGTCGCGCAGCCAGCCGATCCGCTTCGCGAGCCGCTCGCCGCCGGCGCGGCACCCGGCGTACACGATGAGGTCGCCGAGATAGGCGCCACCGGCCCCGGCGATCAGTACGCCGACCAGGCCGATCGGGTTGTTGTGCGAGGCGAGCACCGCCCCGGCCGACACCGCAGCGCCGGTCGGCAGCACCGGGAGCACCGCGCCGAGCAGCACGGCACCGGCCAGCACGATCAGGTACCAGAGGTCGAAATGCGCGTCACCGCTCACGGCCGCACCACCTCCGTCGACTCCCCCGGCACCAGAACCTCCACCTTCACTCCCGCGTCCACCGCCGCCATCTCCGCCTTGAACCGGTCTCCCGGCGGCAGGAACAGCTCCGGCTTCAGCCAGTCGCAGCCGATCGGCCAGAACGTCCCGAAATGTACCGGTACGGCGTACCGCGCACCGACCCGCCGAACCGCTTCCGCGGCGCGAACCGGGTCGAGGTGCCCTTCGCCGAGCGACGGTCCCCAGCCGCCGACCGGGATCAGCGCCAGGTCGACCGGGCCGACCTCGGCCGTCATGTCGTCGTACAGGTCGGTGTCACCGGCGAACCAGACGCTCGGCGAGCTCTCGACGCGGAAGCCGAGCGCTTGCGCCCGGTACTGCGACCAGGGCAGCCGGCGGCTGTCGTGGTCGGCGGTGACCGCGGTGATGTCCAGGCCGCCGATCCGCACCTGGTTGCCCGGGGCAACCTCGATGCAGCGGTCGGAGTACGCCTTGCCGGCCTCGGCGTGGATCAGCCGGGCGGCGCCGCGCGGGACGACCAGCGCGGCGTCCGGCGAGACCAGCGGCAGCGAGGTCAGGTGCAGGTGGTCGGCGTGCAGGTGCGAGATCAGCACCGCGTCGCACTCCCCCGCGTCCGGCAGCGGCAGTGGGCCGCGCCGGCGGCGCAGGTGCGCGATCCGGGCGGTCAGGACGGGGTCGGTGAGCAGCTTGGTGCCGCGGTCCTCGATGGTGGTGGTGGCGTGCCCCCACCAGGTGATTCGCACGCCTCAGGCCTCCACACTCGCGTCGCTGTCCACCGTGACGCCCCGGCTCGCGCGCCCGTCGCCGGAGTCCGCGCGCTCCAGCTCCGCGTCCTCGTCGACCGTCTCCGTCCCCGGCCGCTTGCGCTGGCCGAGCTGCTCCAGCCAGCTGATCAGCAGCGCGTGCACCGCATCCGAGCCGACCAGCGGCTCGTCGACCACCCAGCGCCGCGGGTGGACCAGCACCGCCTCGGTCTGCCAACCGCCGATCCCGCCGTGGCAGCCGACCAGCTCCTCGAACGCCGCCACCTCGTGGGTGTACTCGTCGAGCCGGCTGACCACCACCAGGTCGCCGTTGTGCGGCATCTCGGCCTGCCGCAGCAGCGACGACGCGGCCAACGGCCCGTACGCCGCCAGCGGGTCCTCGCCCTCGATCCGGCCGGTCCGCAGCACGTGCACCCCGGCCCGGCCGATCGCGACCGGCCCCTCGGCCAGCGAGTCGATCACCACGAACCCGATCCCGGGATGCGTCGCCAGCCCGGGAACGAGCCGCGGGTGCAGCAGCTCGATCTCTTCCAGCGGGACGCGACCCGGCGTCGTCGCCAGGTAGATCAGCGCCAGGTTGCCCGAGGCGGTGACCACCATCTGCTCGTCGGCCGCGACCGGCGGCTCGCAGTCGGCCGGCCCGAGCTCGACCTCGCCGCGCGGAGCCTTGCCGTGCAGCGCCTTCCGGGTCACCGACCCGGCGACGCTGCGGCGCAGGCTCAGCTCGGTCAGGAACGCGTTCACCGGTCCCCAGCCCTCGGACCGGCCGGTCGCCGCGACCGGCTCCTTGGTGGTGTCGACGAGGTCGTCGACCACCTGGGTCAGCGTCCGTCCGTACCGCTGCAGAAAGGTGGAGCCCTGGCTCTGGCCGTGGTCGGACAGCACCACGATCTCGTACGAGTGCGGCAGCGTGTCGATGATCCGCTGCAGCGCGCCGAGCACCCGGTCCAGGCCCTCGAGGGTCTGCAGCGACTCCGGCCGGGTCGGGCCGGCGTGGTGCGCGACCTCGTCGTAGTCGACGAAGTCGCAGTAGATCACCGGGGTGCCCTTGACCAGCTCGTCGGTGATCAGCGAGACGTTCAGGTCGCGCAGCAGCACGTTCGAGACCGCCCGCAGGAAGATGTACGAACCGCCGCGGTTGACCCGCGGGACCAGCTTGCGCATCCGCTGCCGGCGGGCCTGGTGCAGTTCCTTGATCATCTCGCCGACGCTGAGCACCAGGCCGCGGGTGACGCCCTGCGGGCTGCTGAAGAACCGGACGTACCCGCGGGCGCGGGCGCTCGGCAGCGCGGCCCGGCTGAAGACGAGTACCGAGTTCGGGGCGTCGCCGGACCAGTTGTTGCTGATGCTGACGCCGCCGTCGGCGAGCAGGCCGCGGCCGGTCGACATCCGGGCCTCGATCTCGGCGGCGTCGCGGGACCGGTTGGTGACCATCACCCGGCCGGTCTCCTTCTCGTACCAGCGGAACGCCGGGATCTGCCCGGACCCGCCGTGCAGGATGCCGGCTTGGCTCGCCGGAGTCGTCGCCGGTACGCCGGTGTGCCAGCCGAGCATCGAGTGACTGCCGTCGCGGATCCAGCCGCCCAGGTGCGGCAGGTTGCCCGACATCACCATCCAGTTCAGCAGCGGCGCGGCCAGGCCGTCGATCTGGACGATCAGCAGCCCGGTCTTCGGCGCGGGCTGCAGCCGGCGGGCCTTGCGGCGGACACCGCGCATCACCTCGGCCACGTACGCGTCGTCGCTGCCGGCGTACGCGACCCAGCCGACGAAGGCGCTGACCGACGACATCACGATCGAGACCAGCAGCGGCGCCTCGACGCCGCCGTGCAGGTTGACGCCCGGGTCGAGCGTGACGCCGACGTACACGACGCCGAACTGGGACAGCAGGCCACCGATCAGGACACCGACCGAGCCGATCAGGATCGCCAGGCCGGCCAGCAGCCAGCGCATCAGCAGGCCGATCACGGCCAGCAGCACGACCAGGCGGAACACCGGCAGCGGGCCGTCGCTGCTGATCTGCGGCAGCGTCCAGAAGGTGATGACGAGCGACACCAGCGACGCCAGGCCGCCCAGCAGCATCGCCTGCAGGCCACGCGTGGTCCGGCGGACGTCGAGCCAGACCGGACGCCGGCGCCGGTCGCCGGAGACCTGCTCAGGTGGTTTGGCCAACCTTCCGACTCCCCGTTCGAGTAGTTCACTACTGGAACGAGACTACGAGGCCGCCCCGCACACCCGTCCACTGCGCCACGCAACGGACGGGTGCTTCCCGGGGCGACCCTGAGCCGGCGACGGGGTGAACCCTCACTGGAGCTCGAAGTAGTCCACCTCCGCGTACGAGTTGCCCTTGGTCAGCCGGATGGTGTTCCAGCCCGCGTTGAGCGTCACGCCGACCGAGCTCTGGCGCCAGTTGTCCCAGCCGGTCGCCGGGTAGCTGACCGAGCCCTGGCTGTTGCCGTTGACAACGACACCGTGGCTGGCGGTGCTCCCGGTGCCGTTCGCGTAGCCGACCCACAGCGTGTAGCTGCCGGCTCGCGGTGCGTAGAACGTGTTCTCCACCCAGGAGTCCGCGAAGTCGATGTACGCCGCGACGGCGCCCTGCGACGCCCCGGCGGCGCCGGTGCGCACCCGGCAGTTGTTCAGCGTGCCGCGCTCGGCCTCGGTGCGGACCCGGCTGCCGCGGACGACCGGGAAGTCGCCGGCCCAGCCGAGGTCGGCGACGTACAGGTGCCGGGCGCCGTTGACCCAGCCGTGCAGGAAGACCTTGTCGTTGACGAAGTCGGCGCCGCCGGGGCCGCAGACGTGGTTGTCGAAGCTCGCGCTGGTCATCAGCGGGCGGTACGCCGTGGTCCACGGGCCGTTGAGGGTGGGCGCGACGGCGTACGAGGTGAGGTACTCGCAGCCGGTGTAGCTGCCGCCGGAGTAGAAGAGGACGAACTGGCTGCCGCGCTGCACCAGGTCGGGGGCCTCGATGACGCCGCCGGAGGAGATCAGCGCGGTGTTGCCGCCGGTGAGGGCGGTGCCGTTGTTCGTCGTACGGGTGAGCCAGAGGGTGGAGTTGACGCCGATGGCGTTGCCGTCGTTCTTCCAGAGCAGGTAGCGGGTGCCGTCGTTGGCGACGAAGGTGTTGGCGTCGATGGCGCCGCCGAGGTTGAGCGGGCAGATCAGCGGCTGGGAGCCGACTGGTGTGAAGGGGCCGAGGGGCGAGGACGCGGTCGCCGCGCCGATGCACTGGCGGCCGGAGGACTTGTGCCAGGCGGTGTAGGTGAGGGTGAAGCTGCCGTCCGGGTTCGGGTGGACGTCGGGAGCCCAGGTGCGGCCGGACTGGGCCCAGGCGGCGGACGGGCCGCCGGGCATCGCGTCGCCGCGGATCGTCCAGGGGCCGTTCGCGCTCGGGGCGGAGGCGGTCGGGACGTGGCCGCGGCCGTTGTTGGTGGAGTAGGCGTACCAGGTGCTGCCGACCTGGACGACGTCCGGGTCGGGGAAGTCCTCGTTGATCACGGGGGCCGGGAAGACGGCCGCGGTGGATTTCTGCTCGGCGGCTGTTGCCGGGGCGGTGCTGACCGGGCTGAGCGCCGCGGCGAGCGCGGTGAAGCCGGCCAGCGCGGTCAGGAGACGTCTGCGCATCATGTGCTCCTCAGGTGGGGCGGTACCTGCGGGAGCTACTTTTCCATCGATTCACCTGGATGACGAGAGGTCACCTCTGGACCGGGCGGAGTTGGCGGTGTTGACTCCGCTTAGTTGTTTTCCGCCTGAGGGGTTGGAGTTCTCGTGAAGTTCTTACCAAAGGTGTCTCCGCGGGGTGCCGTCGCCGTCGCCGCGGCCGTCGCGGCGACCGCCGGGCTGGTGGCGCAGACGGCCGGTTCGGCCGGTTCGGCCGGTCAGGGTGCCGCGGCGTCCGGGACGCAGGTTGCCGCGACCGGGCTCGCCCAGCAGCTCGACACGCTGCTCGCCGACGCGCGCTTCCAGGGGTCGCAGGTCGGGCTGGTGGTGCGCGACGCGACCACCGGCGAGACCCTGTACGACCGCAACGGCTCGACCCGGCTGCTGCCCGCGTCGAACACGAAGCTGTTCTCGTCCACGGCCGCGATGCACACGCTCGGGCCGTCGTACCGGTTCCACACCGACGTGCTCGCGACCGCGCCGGTGCGCGGCGGCAAGCTGCGCGGCGACCTGTACCTGAAGGGGTACGGCGACCCGACGGCGCTGGAGTCGGACTACGTCGCGCTGGCCAAGCAGGTCGCGAAGTCCGGCGTACGGCGGATCGACGGCGACCTGGTCGCCGACGACACGTACTTCGACCACGTCCGGCTCGGCGACAGCTGGGCGTGGGACGACGAGCCGTTCTACTACAACGCGCAGATCTCGGCGCTGACGCTCGCGCCGAACACGGACTACGACTCGGGGACGGCGATCGTCGAGAGCCGGCCGGGCTCGAAGGTGGGGGCGCCGGTCGGGTTGAAGCTCGTTCCGGCGAACGGCGTGATCAAGCTGGTCAGCACGGCGAAGACCGGGGCCGCGGGGTCGGACAACACGCTGACCATCGAGCGGGATCACGGGACGAACGTCGTACGGGTCTCTGGGTCGGTGCCTGCCGACGAGTCGGTCGGGCAGGAGTGGGTGACGGTCTGGGAGCCGGAGGTCTATGCGGCTGACGTGTTCCGGCGGGCGCTCGCTTCGTACGGCGTGCGGGTCGACGGCCGGATCAAGGTGGGCGCGACGCCGGCGTCCGGCTCGCGCCGGCTGGCGCGGGACGAGTCGATGACGGTCGGCGAGCTGATGAACCCGTTCCTGAAGCTGTCGAACAACATGCACGCCGAGACGCTGGTGAAGGCGATGGGCGCGGTCGCCGAGGCGTCCGGGAGTTGGTCGGCCGGGCTCGGGGTCGTCACGGACTACGCGGCGAGCGTCGGGGTCGACACCTCGACGATCCGGCTCTCGGACGGCTCCGGGCTCTCGCGGAAGGTCAACGTCACGGCTGACAGCGTGACTGACTTGCTGATCGCCGCACAGAAGGAGCCGTGGTACCAGCAGTGGTACGACGCGCTGCCGATCGCGGGCAACGCTGATCGCTTTGTCGGTGGGACGCTGCGGTCGCGGATGGCCGGGACGCCCGCCGCCAACAACCTGCACGGGAAGACCGGGTCGCTGACGGGCGTCACCGCATTGTCGGGCTACGTGACGGACGCCGACGGGCGGAAGCTGGTCTTCTCGATGATCAGCAACAACTACCTGACGACGCCGCGGCCGGTCGAGGACGCGGTGGGCGTGACGCTGGCGTCGTGGTCGGAAGCGAATCCCCCGGCGGCGGTCGCGCCGTCGACGCTGCGGACGGCGTCGGGTGACGACGCCTGCGGGGAGTGGACGAAGGCCTGCTGATCCACCTCTGCGCGACCGCCTCCGGGGGATTCGCTTCCGACCACGACGCCAGCGTCACGCCCACCGCGTCCTCGACCGGCCGCGGCGTCGTCAGGTAGTTGTTGCT
>NZ_JBFAYT010000011.1:0-18418 GCF_040681455.1 Kribbella sp. NPDC051770
GAGCACTGGAGCAAAGGCCACGATGGAAAAACATCGAGGCCTTCACTCCAGCACTCCGAGCTACCGCACCGAGCACCTGCTCGCTACGGCGGGAACTGGGAGACACGCCCTAGAGGGCAACAAAAAGCAGGAAGACGCCTCGTCTCCCTGCAGTTTCAGGTTATAGCGCACCCCAGGGCTTGCCGCAAGACCCCGGTGATGGCGGAGAATCGGCGGCCGTCGTCACAATCCGTTTCTCCCGGAGGTCGCCGCAGTGGCTGTGCAGTACGTGCTGGAGCTCGAGGAAACCGATCAGTCGCAGCTCGCCCTGGTGGGCGGGAAGGGCGCCAACCTGGGTGGGCTGGCGCGGATCGAGGGGGTGCGGGTTCCGGCGGGGTTCTGCGTGACGACCTCGGCGTACCGGGAGGTCGTGACGGCTGCGATCGACGACCGGCTCGATGCGCTGGCGGGGTTGGCCGCTGACGATCGGGACGGGATCCAGGCGCTGAGCGCGGAGGTCCGGGCGGCGGTCGAGGGTGTCGCCGTACCGGAGGAGGTGGCGGCGGCGATCGCTGGGGCGGTCGTCGAGGGCGTGGCTTACGCCGTACGGTCGAGTGCTACGGCCGAGGACCTGCCGACGGCGTCGTTCGCCGGGCAGCAGGACACGTACCTGAACGTGGTCGGGGCGGCGGCGGTGATCGACGCCGTACGGCGGTGCTGGGCGTCGTTGTTCACCGAGCGGGCGGTGACGTACCGGCAGCGCAACGGGATCGACCACCGGGCGGTGCTGATGGGCGTGGTCGTGCAGCAGATGGTGTTCTCGCAGGCGTCGGGGATCCTCTTCACCGCCGATCCGGTGAGCGGGAACCGGAAGGTCGCGACGGTGGACGCCGGGTTCGGGCTGGGGGAGGCGCTGGTCTCCGGGCTGGTGAATCCGGATGTGTTCACGGTGCGCGACGGTGAGGTGGTCGGGCGGACGGTCTCGGCGAAGCAGATCGCGATCCAGGCGCTGCCGGGCGGTGGGACCGAGGAGGTCGTGCTCTCGGCCTCGCAGCAGGAGGTGCCGGCGCTCACCGACGAGCAGGCGGTGCGGCTGGTCGCGCTCGGACGGCGGATCGAGGCGCACTTCGGGCGGCCGCAGGACATCGAGTGGTGCCTGGTCGACGACGACTTCCAGATCGTGCAGAGCCGGCCGATCACCACGCTGTTCCCGGTGCCGGAGACCGGTGACCAGGGCAACCATGTGTTCCTGTCGGTCGGGCACCAGCAGATGATGACCGACGCGATGAAGCCGCTCGGGTTGTCGGTGTGGCAGTCGACGGCGATGGCGCCGATGCTGGCGGCGGGCGGGCGGTTGTTCGTCGATGCCACGCCGCATTTGAGTTCGCCTGGGCGCCGGGCGGGGTTCTTGGACTTGGTGGGGAAGGGCGACCCGCTGATCGAGGACGCACTGCAGACGCTGCTGGATCGAGGGGACTTCATCCCGACGGTGCCCGACCAAGCGCCGCCTGCCGGCGGCGCGCCGGCCGCTGGTCGGGAGCGTGCCGCCGCCGAGCCGCCGATGCGCGGTGCCTCCGCGGCGCTCCCCAACGATTTTTCGGTTGTCACCGAGCTGATCGAGCGGAGCCAGGCCTCCCTGGCCGCGCTGCGCGACGACATCGCCGCGAAGACCGGCCCGGCGCTGTTCGACTTCCTCCTCGAGGCGTTCGCCGAGCAGAAGCGCCTGCTCGGCGACCCGCTCAGCATGCAGGCGATCATGGCCAGCCACGACGCCACCTGGTGGCTCAACGACAAGCTCGCCGAGTGGCTCGGCGAGAAGAACGCGGCCGACACGCTGACGCTCTCCGCGCCCGGCAACATCACCTCCGAGATGGGCCTCGCGCTGCTCGACGTCGCCGACGCCGTGCGCCCGTACCCGGAGGTGCTGGCCTTCCTCGCCGACGCCGGGGAGGACTTCCTCGACCAGTTGCCGAAGGTCGCCGGCGGCGAGGAGGCCCGCGCCGCGATCACGGCGTACCTCGACCAGTACGGCATGCGCTGCGTCGGCGAGATCGACATCACCCGCCCGCGCTGGAGCGAGCAGCCCGAGACGCTGGTCCCGCTGATCCTCGACAACGTGAAGCTGTTCGCGCCGTGCGCTGCTGAGCAGCGCTTCGAGGAGGGCCGGCTGAAGGCGCTGGCCAAGGAGCAGGAGGTGCTGGAGCGGCTGCGCGCGCTGCCCGACGGCGAGCAGAAGGCCACCGAGACCCAGCAGATGATCGAGCGGGTCCGGACCTTCATCGGTTACCGCGAGTACCCGAAGTACGCGATCATCTGCCGCTACGCCGTCTACAAGCAGGCGCTGCTCGCCGAGGCCGACCGGCTCGTCGCGTCCGGGGTGCTGGCGGAGCGCGAGGACATCTACTACCTCACCTTCCAGGAGCTCCAGGACGTCGTCCGCACGCAGCAGGCGGACGCCGGCCTGATCCAGCGCCGCAAGGACGACTTCCGGGTCGACCAGGCGCTGGTCCCGCCGCGCGTGCTCACCTCGGACGGCGAGTCCGTCAGCGGCTCGTACCGGCGGGACGACGTACCGGCCGGTGCCCTCACCGGCCTGGCGGTCTCGGCAGGCACGGTCGAGGGCCGAGCCCGCGTCATCCTCGACCTGGCCAAGGCCGACCTGGAACCCGGCGACATCCTCGTCACCGCCTTCACCGACCCGAGCTGGTCACCCCTGTTCGTCGGCATCTCCGGCCTGGTCACCGAGGTCGGCGGCCTGATGACCCACGGCGCCGTCATCGCCCGCGAGTACGGCCTCCCCGCCGTCGTCGGCATCGACCACGCCACCCGCCGCATCCAGGACGGCCAACGCATCAGAGTCCACGGCACCGACGGCTACGTCGAACTGCTGGACTGACGACGAGAAGGCCGCGCCGGCGAGTGCTGCCGGCGCGGGTCAGTTCGGGTTCTGGCCTGAGGGGATGGCTTGGGACGGGCGGACCACCGGGAGGCAGACGACGGTGTCGGCGGGGACGGCGATGCTGGGGACGCCCTTGGTGTTGAGTTTGGTGAAGCCGCTGCCGAGGACGATGTCGACGGTGTGGTCGGCGCGGGCGTCGGCCTTGGTGGCGGCTTTCTGGTTGAGCTGGCCCATCGCCAGTTTGACCTCGGGGCCGTCGGCGGTGGCGCCGCGGACCTCGACGGTGTCGACCTTGTCGCCGTTCGGTTCGTTGGCGATCTTGTTGATGTTGAAGCCGCGCTTCTTCAGGTCCTCGCCGAGGCGGGCGGCCGAGCCGGCGCGGGCGCCGCCGTTGTAGATGTTCAGCACGACCTGCTTGGGGACCAGCCGGTTGTTCTCGAGCTTCTGCTCGACGCAGTTCGGCTCGGCGCTGGAGTCGGTGAGCGAGTTCCAGCCCCACCAGAAGCCGCCGACCAGGATCATCAGCAGCACGACCATGGTGATCGGCGTCCGCCAGTGCAACCGCGAGTACGGCCTCGGCTGCGGGTGGAAGGCGGCCATCTAGCTCACGACCAGGACCCGGGCGTGCAGGACCAGACGCTGCTGCAGGGCCGCGCGCAGCGCCCGGTGCAGACCGTCCTCGAGGAACAGCTCGCCCTTGTACTCGACGACGTGCGCGAACAGGTCGCCGTAGAAGGTCGAGTCCTCGTCGAGCAGCGCGTTCAGGTCCAGGGTGCCCTTGGTGGTGACCAGTTCGTCGAGCCTGATCTGCCGCGGGGGCAGCACGGACCAGTCCTTGGCCTTGTACCCGTGATCGGGGTACGGCCGCTCCTCACCGACGCGCTTGAAGATCACCCACCGAAGTCTAGCGGGGCCGGAGGTCTCCGGAGAGGTCGGGAATGTCACCGCGGAAGGTCGAGACCAAGACTCAACCTTTCACCGCTCCCGGACGTCCACAGTGCACAGGGACTATCAGGGGGTAGACATGAAGGTACTGACCAAGCTGGCTGCGGGGGCGGCCACGGTGGTCGTCGCGGTCGCCGGGACCACGCTACCGGCCGACGCGCTGACCGTCGCCCAGAACAAGGCGGCCCAGACCCGTCTGAACGCGCTCGGCTGCTACGCCGGGCCGGTGGACGGAAAGATCGGCCAGATGACCCAGGCGGCCACGATCCGGTTCCAGGCCGCGAACAAGATGACCCAGAACGGCTCGCTCGGCGGTACGACGTACAGCCGCGTCCTGGCCGCCTCGGCCAAGCGCTGCGACGTCCGGGCGGTCCCGGCCAGCGGCGGCGGCAAGCGGATCGTGCTCAGCCAGGGCCAGAACTACCTGTGGCTGATCGACGCCAAGGGCAAGGTCGTCCGGCAGGGCCCGATCGTCGACAACCCGAGCTACCTCAAGCCCGGGACGTACACGACCGGCTCCAAGTGCGGGCGGGCGGCCCGGATCAAGAAGAACACCGACGGCGCCAGTCTCTACCTGAACAACTTCGTCCGGTTCGCGCCGTGCGGGATCGGCTTCCACCAGATCCCGACGTACAAGAGCAACGGCGCGCAGATCCACGGCGACTGGCAGCTCGGCACCAACCAGAAGGCCTCGCACGGCTGCATCCGGGTGCAGAAGTCGATGTCGGACGCGATCTGGGCCTTCACCACGGCCTCGACCAAGGTGGTCGTGGTCCGCTGACCAACGGACAGGGGGTGTCCGACTTCTGGTGGACGCCCCCGGCGGTGCCCGGCTCCTAGGGTTGTTCCCGACCATCGACGTCGGGGAACTGGGGAAGTCATGCCGGGCACCGTGCGGTTGCGGCCGCCGAACAACACACTCGACCGCAGGGTCCTCGGCGTCTGGCGGGTGAACTCGGCGCTGGTCTTCGCGCCGCCGATCCTGACCCTGGTGCTGCTCGGGCTGCTGATCGCGCCGGCCCGGTTCTGGCTGCTGGCGCCGGCGGTGCTGGTGGCTGTCTGCTGGCTGCCGTTCGTCACGGTGCTGCCGCTGTGGTGGTACCGGGTGCACCGCTGGGAGGTCACCGAGGATGCGGTGTACGTGCGGGCCGGGTACTTCTGGCAGGAGTGGCGGATCGCGCCGATGTCGCGGATCCAGACCGTCGACACGCTGCGCGGTCCGGTCGAGCAGCAGTTCGGGCTGTCGACGCTGGTGGTGACCACGGCGTCCGCCAGGGGCTCGCTGAAGATCCGCGGGCTGGAGCAGGAGCAGGCAGGTGAGCTGGCGGAGCGGCTGACCCAGGTCACGCAGGCGACGCCGGGTGATGCGACGTGAGCAGCGAATGGCAACAACTCGACGTGAAGACCGTCGCTGTGGGCGCGGCGCTCGCGGCCGGCGTCGCTGTGGGAGCTGCGGTGCCTACCGCCGTGGGAGTGGCTTCGGGGACGTCTTGGAGTACGGCGCTCGCCTGGGTGGTGCCCTGTGGGGTGCTGCTGGTGCTCGCGGGGGCCCTGCTCGAGTACGTGCGCTGGCGACGTACGGCGTACCGGATCGGTGCCGAGCAGGCTGAGCTGCGGACCGGGCTGGTGGTGCTGCGGCGGCGGGCGCTGAGCCGGGAGCGGATCCGGAGCGTCGACCTGACGGCGAACCCGCTGCTGCGGGTGTTCGGCCTGGTGGCGGTGAAGATCGGGACCGGCGAGAGCTCCAGCGAGAGCACGCTGTCGCTCAGCCCGGTGACGCGCGCCGAGGGGGAGCGGCTGCGGCTGGAGCTGCTGCGCGGTGAGCAGCACGAGAGCGACGGGACGCTGGCCGTGCTCGACCCGGCCTGGATCCGGTACGCGCCGATCTCGTTCCTCGCGCCGACGCTCGGGCTCGCGGCCGGTGGCGCGGTGATGCAGGTGTCGCAGTGGTTCACGCTGCAGGACGAGCTGATCGACTGGGTCCAGGACCTCTTCAACGGGACGCCGCTGGTCGGCGTACTGGTGATCCTGACCGCGTTCCTGCTGGTCGTGGGCCTGATCGGCTCGCTCGGGCTGTTCGTCGAGATGTGGTGGAACTACCGCCTCGACCGCGAGCCCGGCACCCTCCGCGTACGGCGTGGGCTGTTCACCACGCGCTCGATCTCGATCGAGGAGCGGCGGTTGCGCGGGGTCGACGTGGTCGAGCCGCTCGGCGCCCGCCTGGCCGGTGCGGCCCGCGTCGACGCGATCGCGACCGGGCTGGTGCAGCAGCAGGAGGACGAGAAGACCGACCACAAGACGTTGTTGCCTCCGGCTCCCAAAGACCTCGCCGACCGGATCGCGGCCGCCGTACTGCGGGAAGAGGTCGCGCCGACGGCCGCGGCTCGGCTGACCCCGCACCCGCGGGCCGCGCTCGGCCGCCGGCTCCGGATCTCCTTCGCGGCCGCGTTGCTGCCGGTGCTGGTCCTGGTGGTGCTCGGGCTGCTGTTCACCGATGTACTCCTGCAGCTCGGAGGCCTGCTGGCCGTCGTGCTGCTGCCGGTCGCGGTCCTGCTCGCCCGCGACAACTACAAGGCGCTCGGCCACGGGATCACCGGCAAGTACCTGGTCACCCGCTCCGGCTCCGTACGCCGGTCGACGGCGGCGCTGCAGCGCGACGGCGTACTGGGCTGGCGGGTCCGGCAGTCGGTCTTCCAGCGCCGCGTCGGCCTGGCCACCTTCAGCGCGATCACGGCCGCGGGCGGCGGCGCGTACTCGGCCCGCGACGCCGACGCCGACGAGGGCCTCGAGTTCGCCCGGGAAGCGGTTCCGGGGCTGCTGGAGCCGTTCCTCGTGCGCGGCTGACCCCCTCTGGTCGCCCGGCCGCACTAGCATGCCCAGCGCAGGGGAAGTAGTTCCGTCGCGCGAAAGGCAGCGTTGAGATGGCCGAGACACCGGACGTCGTGGAGACCGTCAAGCAGGGGTACGCGTTCGAGGGGCCCGCGATCGAGCTCGGGTCGCTGCTGGTCGACGGTACGCCGAACCCGGAGGCGGCGGTCCGGATCCCGCTCTCGATGGTGAACCGGCACGGCCTGGTGGCCGGCGCGACCGGTACCGGCAAGACCAAGACCCTGCAGCTGATGGCCGAGCAGCTGTCCGCCGCCGGTGTCGCGGTGTTCGCCGCCGACATCAAGGGCGACCTGTCCGGCATCTCCCAGCCCGGCGAGGGCAACGAGAAGCTGCTCGCCCGGACCAAGGCGATCGGGCAGGAGTGGACCGGGACCGGCTTCCCGACCGAGTTCTACGCGCTCGGCGGCCAAGGGTCCGGCGTCCCGATCCGCGCGACGATCACGTCGTTCGGGCCGGTGCTGCTGTCCAAGGTGCTCGGGCTGAACGACGTCCAGGAATCCTCGCTCGGCCTGATCTTCCACTACGCCGACAAGCAGGGCCTGACCCTGCTGGACCTGAAGGACCTGCGCGCGGTCATCACGCACCTGACCAGTGACGAGGGCAAGGGCGACCTGAAGGAGCTCGGCGGGCTGTCCGCCGCGACCGCCGGGGTCATCCTGCGCTCGCTGATCGGGTTCGCCGACCAGGGCGCCGAGGCGTTCTTCGGTGAGCCGGAGTTCGACACCGCCGACCTGCTGCAGCAGCGCGACGGCAAGGGCGTCGTGTCGCTGCTCGAGCTGCCGAACCTGCAGGACCGGCCGGCGCTGTTCTCGACCTTCCTGATGTGGCTGCTGGCCGACCTGTTCCACGACCTGCCCGAGGTCGGCGACGTGGACAAGCCGAAGCTGGTGTTCTTCTTCGACGAGGCGCACCTGCTGTTCAACGACGCCTCGAAGGCGTTCCTGGACTCGATCGCGCAGACCGTCCGGCTGATCCGCTCGAAGGGTGTCGGCGTCTTCTTCGTCACCCAGACGCCGAAGGACGTCCCGGACGACGTGCTGGCGCAGCTCGGTTCGCGGGTGCAGCACCAGCTCCGCGCGCACACCCCGAACGACGCGAAGGCGCTGAAGGCGACCGTCTCGACGTTCCCGAACTCGTCGTACGAGCTGGCCGAGGTGCTCACCCAGCTCGGCATCGGCGAGGCGATCGTGACAGTCATGAACGAGAAGGGCGCGCCGACGCCGGTCGCCTGGACCCGGCTGCGGGCGCCGCAGTCGCTGATGGCGCCGGCCTCGGCCGAGCAGCTGAGCGCGGCGGTCGCGGCCTCGGCGAACCACGCCAAGTACTCCGAGGTGGTCGACCGCGAGTCGGCGTACGAGAAGCTGGCGGCGAAGGTGCAGGCGGGGGCCGCGCAGGCCGAGGCCGAGGCGCAGGCCAAGGCTCAGCAGCCGGCGCCGGAGCAGCCGAAGCCGCGGGCGCAGAAGCAGGAGAAGTCGATGGTCGAGCAGGTGGTCGGCTCGTCGGCGTTCAAGCAGTTCGCGCGGTCGGCCGGGCGGGAGATCGTGCGCGGGTTGTTCGGGGCGGCGCGCCGCAAGAGGTGACATTTGATCAAACTCTTACCTGCAGGTGGCCGCCGTACGGCATAGAGTTAGAGGGTGGTTGCGCAGAGTAGGCGATCGGTTCGGAACTGGGCGCTGTGGACCCTGACGGTCCCGGCGTTCGGTCTCGTCGCGCTGGTCGACCTGCTCGCGATCGGGTACGGCGTGCGCTCGTTCGCCGAGCTGCCGTCCTGGCAGGGCCTCGACCTGGTGCTCGCGCTGACCGTGTCGGCGCTGATCTCGGTCGAGGGGGCGCGGCGGGTCGAGAACCGGCGGAAGTCCGGCGGAGCGCTGCACAAGGACCTGGCGCCGGCGTGGATGATCGCCGCGGCTCTGGTGCTGCATCCGGCGCTGGCGGTGCTGGTCGCTGTCTTGCTGCGGATCTGGTGGCGGATCCGGGCCGGGCGCTGCATCCCGTACCGGTGGGCGTTCAGTACGGCGGTGTGCGTGCTCGGCGTCGGCGCGGCGCACGCGGTGTTCGTGGGGGCCCGGGATCTGCTCGGTGGGTCTTCGCCGGCGCTGGTCGTGTCGATGACGCTGGCTGCCTTCGCGTACGTCGCGACCGATGCGGCGCTGTGCGGGTTGGCGATCGTCCTGATCGTGCCGGGGAGCAGCCGGCAGGAGGCGATCGGCGACAAGGACTCGCTCTGCGTGGACGCCACGGCGGCGACGCTGGGCTGCCTGCTCGCCGCGGCGGCGCTGGTCAGCCCGTGGTTCGCGTTCCTGGCGATCCCGATCTCGCTGACGGCTCAGCGGGCGTTGCTGTTCGCGCAGTTGGAGAGCGAGGCGCAGACGGACCCGAAGACCAGCCTCGGGCGGGTCGACTGGTGGCGTCGGCGTACCGAGGAGCTGTTGCGTACGGCGCGCGCCCAGCGAGAGCCGGTGGCGGTGCTGCTGGTCGACATCGACCACTTCAAGCAGGTCAACGACCGGCACGGGCATCTTGTCGGCGACGAGGCACTGCGCGCGGTCGCGACGATCCTGCGCGGGGCGATCCGGGTGAAGGACGTGATCGGGCGCTTCGGCGGCGAGGAGTTCGTCATCGCGCTCCCGGAGACCGACCTCGCCGACGCGACCGTCACCGCCGATCGCTTGCGGACGGCTGTCGCCGCGAGCCCACTGGCCGCGATGTGCGCCGGCGTCCTCGACGCCCCCGACCTCGACCCGGACACGTTCCACCTGACCGTCTCCATCGGCGTCGCCGTCTCCCCGTCCGACGGCCAGACCGTCGACGAGCTCCTGCTCCGCGCCGACCGAGCCATGTACGCCGCCAAGGCGGCCGGAAGAGACCGAGTCCGGGTAGCGGCGGACTGCACACCGGCCGACCTGGCCCGGCTCACGCTCCCCCGCCCGGCCGTGCAGTCCAGCTAGCTCCCGACCGGGTTTCGAGTACCGACCACCGGTCAGGTGGCCGGTACTCGAAAGGTGCTGGGCTGGTAGTTGCGAACCTGCGCAGAACCTTTCACCGGCCTCCGACGTCTTGAGCTGTGGAAGGACGGAGACTCCATGGGGCGGACCGACGGGCGGGACGAGGACTTCACGGCTTTCGTGCTGGCCAGGTCTGCGCGGTTGGTGCACATCGCGCGAATGCTCTGTGGCGACCCCGCGCTCGCCGAGGACCTGGTGCAGACCGCGCTCGAGAAGGCGTACCTGCGCTGGGACCGGATCGAGCTCGGTGACCCGTTCGGGTACGTCCGCCAGGCGGTGGTCAACCAGCACCTCTCGTGGGCCCGGCGACGCCCCTGGCGGGAGCGGCCGAGCGGGCACGCGGCCGAGCTGGAGCAGCAGCTCGACCTGCGCGGCGGGCGCAGCGTGTCCGACCCGGCCGTGGCCGTCGACCGCCGGATCGCGCTCGCGGGCGCGCTCGCGACGCTGACCGCGCGGGAGCGGGCGGTCGTCGTCCTGCGGTACGTCGAGGACCTGACCGAGGCGCAGACCGCCGCGACGCTCGGGGTCGCGGTCGGCACGGTGAAGAGCGCGACGAATCGCGCCCTGCAGAAGCTGCGGGCGACCCCGCAGCTTCTGGACCAGGTGTCGTTAGGAGAACGGCGATGAACGACGACTTCGACGAGGAGCTGCGCGCCGCGCTGCGCCCGGACGACCAGCTCCGCCCGCTCGACCCGGCGGCGGTGATCGCCGGCGCGCACCACCGGCGCCGGATGCGTGGACTGGCTGCCGCAGGGCTCGCGTCGGTCGCCGTACTGGCTGTTGCTGCTGGTGGGCTGCTGTCGTTCGGGAGCCCGTCGGGGTCGGCGCCGGCCGGTCCGCCGACGGTGGGCCCGCCGAGCGGCGTCCCCAGCGGGAGAGCGACCGTCCGCCCGAGCGACACGCCGAGCGCCAAGGTGACCCCGGACGCGAAGTTCATCGACCAGTGCTGGAGCGCCCTGCAGGCCGAGGATCCGCGCCCGGGACCGGCGGCGAAACGCAAGGCGACGCTGACCAACCTCCGGGGGACCCTCGTGATCTTTGCCGGGAGCAACTACTGGGGCGCCTGCGACAACGGGTACGGCGACGAGGTCTCACTGCGGCAGGTGACCTCCACCCAGCGCCCGTCGCGTGCGGACGTGGACGCGTTCGCGGTCGCCAACAACCAGGTGATCGAGGGCGGCAAGCCGTACGAGTACTCGTGGGCGGCGGGGATGCTGCCGCAGGGGGTGTTCGGGGTGCGCTACCGCTTCCCCGAAGGGGACGTGAAGGACGCGACGATCGCCGGAAACTACTGGCTGATGCAGAACCGCGCGTCGGTGCCCAGCCAGCACGACGGACCGGACAGCCCGCGGATCAAGGTCGATCTGCTCGGCGCGAACGAGCAGGTGCTGACCACGCACGAGCTGGTCTGGGGCAAGCACACCTGCGCGCAGATCAGCCACGGCTGCTGAAGAACCTTCCCGGAGGCGGTCGCGTCCTTCAGCCCGACACGACAACTTGTGGAGGGCAACAGATGAGGAACCACCGGGTACTGCGCAACGGCGCCGCCGTCCTGGCGTCGGCCGCCGTCGCGGCGATCGCCATCGCCGGAGCCAACCATTCCACGGGTGACACGGCAGTTGCAGGAGGTCCTGGTACGCCGACCGCCAGTCCACAAGCAGTCCAGCAAAAGGCAGCTCAGCAAAAGCCGGTCGCCCGCCCCACCGTTCCGCCTCGCCCGAAGGAGTACCCCCTTCCCAAGGATGCGGTCGCCGCCTGCAAGCGTCTGTTGACCGACCAGCCACACCCGACGCGCTCCGCCAAGCCCGTCGCCCGTCTCGACGGCGCCCCCGGCTCGATCGTCGTCCTCGCCGACGCCTCCCACTGGGCCGCCTGCGACACGGCGTACGCCCGGCAGAACAACGAGGGCTCGCTCCGCGAACCATCCCGCATCGCCGCTTCCTCCAAGCTCGCGGCCTTCGCCGTCGCCCACAACCTCATCCCGCGCGGCGGCAAGGAGTACAACTACTACTGGGCCGCCGGTGTCCTCCCTAAGGACGTCACCGCGGTCACCTACACCTTCCCCGACGGCGCCACCACCAAGGCTGTTGTCCAAGGCAACTACTGGCTGCTCCAGCACCAGGACCCCAAGCCCTGGACCCCCGGCAGCGAGACCACCCAGCGCATCATCGTGAAGATCACCAAGTCCAACGGCACCACCAGGACCGAGAAGCTCGACTGGGGCACTCACACCTGCGCCCAGATCACCCACGGCTGCTGAGGAGACCGTGCCCGGAGAGTCCCGCCCGAGGCTCTCCGGGCACGGTGGTTCAGTGGTCCCGCTCAGCAAGCACCGAAGGATCCGGCGCTGATCCAGGCCTTGGCGACGTACATCCCGGAATGCACCCGCAGCCAGACGTTCGACGTCCCCTGGGAACCGGAGACGCTCTGCCCGGTGACCTGGCACTCCACGGTGACCTGCGCGGACTTCCCGGCCATCCCGACGACGGCGCCGGACGAGCTCGCCGAGTTGCGGACGTTCAGGTAGCCCGAGCTGATCGCGACCGTGCCGCGGCCGCCGTCGCCGGTCCACAGGTACGTCGTGTCGACCCAGGCATTGTTGGTCAGGCCGAGTGCGTCCCAGAAGGTGCCGTCGGCGAGGTCGATGCCGGCCGGGTTGGCCACCGTGCGGCCGAACTGGTCCTTCCCGCCGTTGTACCCGTTCTGGTACGCCGCCTGCGACTCCGGCCGGCCCTGCGGGAGGTCCTTCCACATCTCGCGGGTGGCGCTCGGGTTCCAGTAGTCGTCCTTGGTGTTCCACGGGCCGACGTCCCAGACCGGTTCGAACGCGCAGCGCAGGCTGCCGGTCGTCGTACAGACCTTGACCGAGTAGTTGCCGGAGCCGTTGTTGGCCAGGCCGCGGCGCGACGGCAGCGCGACGAAGTGGTCGCGGCTGATGATCACGTGGCCGTTGGCCGTGGTTCCGCCGACCAGGCCTTCGCGGGTGGCGAAGACGCGCGACTTCAGCGGCGCGGCCTGCACCTTCATCGTGCTCGCAACGGCCTTGTTCGTGGGCTGCACCCGTACGTCGGCCACCCACGGCTTCGCGCCGGTCGGGGGCGCGACGACGATGATGCGCAGCTGGACCAGGTCGCTGACGCCGGGCAGCGCGGTCGGCGTACCGGCCTTGGCGGGTGTCCACTCCGACCAGCGGTCGTCGACGAGGGCGCGGACGTCGACCTCGGCGGTCGAGCCGTCCGGCGTACCGGTCGTGTAGTCGACGACGACTGCCGACGTCGCGGCGGGGAAGCGGACCGGGTCGAGGTTCCCGATGCCGGAACGCTGCTTGATCTCGGCCGAGCCCATCCGGACCGGCGCGTCGCCGAGGACGATCCGGCTGCCGTCGGCGACGACGTTGGTGGAGCCTTCGGCCGGTTGGCCGGCGACGGCGACCGGGTCGGTGCCGGCCGCCGTACTGGGCAGGACGGCGGCGGCCAGGGGTGCGGCGGCCAGAGCGGCGGCGACGCAGAGTGCGGCCGCGGACCTTCGGGTGATACGCATGGCGGTACCTCCGGGGCGGTGAGGCTGCTGTCACCGGGTGCGACACCCGGTTGACTGATCGTGACAAACAAACGCCGTACTTGTACAGCGACGGAAATAAATTTCTTCGGAACGGACAGAACCCAACCGGTGACTCACCGGGTTTGGACAGGTGTGACAGAGGCTGAGGAGAATCGATGACCCGGGCCGCGGACGCCGACTTCGAGCGGTTCGTGCAGGCGCAGTCGACGCCGCTGCTGAGGTTCGCGGAGATGCTGTGCGGTGATCGCCACACCGCCGAGGATCTCGTGCAGCAGGCGCTGATGCGGTCCTACCCGAAGTGGCACCGGCTGGACGGCGACCGGTTGCGGTACGTCCGCCGGGTGCTGGTCAACAGATTCCTCTCGCAAGCGCGCCGTCGCTGGTCCAACGAAGTGCCCAGCGATCCGGTGGACAACGACTGGGACGACCGGTCGGTGGCGGACTTCGCCGGCGAGGTCCAGACCCGGGACGCCGTGCTGTCAGCTCTCGGTGGGCTGACAGTGCGCGAGCGGACCGTGGTCGCCCTGCGGTACTCGCAGGACCTCTCCGAGGCGGAGACCGCCGAGCTCCTCGGCATGGCCGCCGGGACCGTGAAGAGCACGGCCTCCCGGGCCCTGGCCAAGCTGCGTCTGGCACCCGACCTGATCGAATCCGGAGTAGTTGGAGGAACAAGATGAGCGACGAGCAGCGGGTGCGCAGCGCGCTCGAGTACGACCTGGAGCCGTGGCAGCCCGACCCGGCCGACCTGATGCGCCGCGGCCGGCGGCTCGCCTGGCTGCGCCGCGGCCTGGCCGCCGCGGGTGTCACCGCGCTGGCCGGCAGCGTCGCGACGGTGTCCGCCGCGATCGGTGGACCGGCCGACGTGAAGAACCTGCTCGCCGGTGGCGGTAAGCCCCCGGTCCCCGTCGAGCTCCCGGCCGGTACGCCGACCGCGGTCCCGTCGGTCGACCCGAGCTGCCTGCCGAAGGTGCCGAGCAAGGCCAAGATCGAGGCGTCGGTCAAGGTGAAGGTGGAGGGCGAGCTGCCGTCCGGCAAGCCGTCGCTGCCGCCGGTTCCTTCGGTGCCGACGAAGAAGCCTTCGCTGCCGAGCGTTCCGGTGCCGACGGGGAAGCCGTCGCTCCCAGGCAAGCTGCCGCAGGTCCCGACCGGTAAGCCGTCGCTGCCGAACGTGCCGACGGGCAAACCGTCGCTGCCGGGGAAGCCCTCGCTGCCCAGCGTTCCGGTTCCGACCGGCAAGCCTTCGCTGCCGAACGTTCCGGTGTCGACCGGGAAGCCCTCGCTGCCTTCGGTGCCGGTCAAGAAGCCTTCGCTGCCGAACGTTCCGGTGCCGACGGAGAAGCCGTCGCTCCCGGGCAAGCCCGAACTGCCGCCGTGCGTCACCGACCACGTGCCGACCGCGCCGCCGGTCAACGTCCCGACGATGCTGCCGTCGCTCCCGGGCAAGCCGAACGTCCCCACCACCAAGCCGTCGCTGCCGGGCAAGCCGTCCCTGCCGACGGTCAAGGTCCCGACCGTGAAGCCGTCCCTGCCGGGTCAGCCCTCGCTGCCGATCCCGACCGGAAAGCCTTCCCTGCCGGGCAAGCCGAGCCTTCCTCCCCTGCCCACCGAGCGGCCCACCGGGCTGCCGACTCATCGGTAGTTGGCCCTCCCCCTTCACACCGATGACGCCGTCGGCCGGCCCGCGGGCGGAAACGGGCCGGCCGCCGGTGGGGTAACTCGTCAGACCCGTGCCCCGAAACACGGATCTGTAGTGACTGCAGTTGATGTACACCGAGATCAACTGCGGTCCCCACCGGCGGGTGGGACCTCGGGGGTCCTACTCGCCGGTGGTCCCGTCCGCCAGCTCCCGTACGACGTCCAGCTGCCCCACGTGCCGCGCGTACTCCTGCAGCACGTGGAACAAGATCCACCCCAGCGTCGGCTTCACGTCCTCGCTCCCGAACCGGCCGCCCTCTGCCGCCCGTACGCCGAGCGCTCCAACGCCGACCACCCCGACCCCCTGCGCCGCCGCGGCCTCCGCCCGCACGACCCCCGCGACGATCTCCCGGGTCCGCTTCCCACCCTCGCGCAGCGCCGACTGCAAGCCGTCCAACGTGTCGCCCTCGTCCAGCCGCCACCGCTCGTCGGCGTCGCTGTCACCCCAAGGCTCAGAGACCTGCTCCGCGGTGAACCCCCAGCGCAACCACCGCCGCTCCATGAACACCAGGTGCTTGAGCAGCTCCAGCGGCGTCCAGCCCGACGGCAGCTGTGTCGTCCGCAGCTCCGCGTCGGACAGCCCGTCGAGCTTGCGCTGCACGGTCTCCCGGTAGAAGTCGAGCCACGCCAGCGGCAGCTCGACCGGGTCACCGATGCGTTGGTCGGGCAGCATCACACCATCTCCTTCAGGTACCGCGCGGTCGCCTCGTCGGCGGGGAAGAACTGCTCGATCATCAGCTCCGACACGGTCACGTCCAGCGGCGTCCCGAAGGTCGCGATCGTGGTCAGCAGCGACAGCTCCTGGTCCCCGCGCCGCAGTTTCATCGGTACGACGACCTCCGCGACCGGACCGGCCGCGACGCGCTCGCCGCCGGCGTGGCCGCGCAGTTCGTCGTACAGGTCCTGCAGCTCGGGATCGGCGGTGCTGGCGATCTGCCGCTGCAGCGTACTGAGCGCGCTGGCGCGGACCGCGGCGAGGTTGCTGATCCGGCGCCCGAGCCCGTCGGGGTGCAGGGTGAGGCGCAGCGCGTTGATCGGCGCCGCGAGCAGCTCGGGCGCGACATCCTCGGTGAACAGCGCGGCCGCGGCGTTGGTCTCGACGATGTTCCACCAGCGGTCGACGACGAGGGCGGGGAACGGCGCGTGCGCGTCGAGCAACCGGCGCAGCGTCTCCCGTACGGCGAGCATCGCCGGCGAGTGCAGCGAGGCCTCGCTGTAGACCGGCGCGTAGCCGCCCGCGAGGAGCAGCTGGTTGCGGTCCCGCAGCGGTACGTCGAGATGCTCGGCCAGCCGCAGCACCATCTCGCGGCTCGGCTTCGACTTCCCGGTCTCGACGAAGCTGACGTGGCGCGTCGACACCTCGACCTGGTTGGCCAGGTCGAGCTGGCTGAGCCTGCGCCGCTCGCGCCAGCCGCGCAGCAGTTCGCCCACCGGCCGCTGGAAGGTCTCCTCGGCGATCGTCATGCCCCCGACGGTAACCGCCGAGGTGTCCACCGACATGACCTCCGAGGTCATCGCCCGATCGCCGCGCCCGGCCGCAAGGTGGTGGCCAACCGATCCTGAGGAGAACACGATGAACCTGGCCGAGCAGTACTTCGCCATCTGGAACGAGACCGACGCCGAGCAGCGGGCCCGGCTGATCGAGAAGACCTGGACGCCCGACGGGCACTTCGTCGACCCGAGCTTCGAGGCCACCGGGTACGAGGAGCTGAGCGCAATGGTCGGCACCGCGCAGGGCATGTTCCCGGGCCTGCGGTTCGCCGTCGTCGGCAAGATCGACGAGCACCACGACCGGGTCCGCTGGACCTGGGAGCTGGCCGCCGACGGTCAGGAAGCCGTTGCTGGAGGCACCGATATCGTCACCGTCGGTGCGGGCGGCCGGATCCGTTCGGTGGTGGGCTTCCTGGACTTCGCGCCGGCGCACTGACCGGAGTGCCGGCGTTCACTTTCACCTGTTGATCGTTCCAGCGCCGGGCCGCGACCCTTCCGGTTCGTAGCTTGGCGGCATGGTGATCAAGGGACTGCTGGCGCTGGGCCTGATCGGAGCGGGGCTGCTGCCCGCCGTACCGTCGAATGCCGCGCGCATCGACTGGAAACCCTGCGAGGAGGGGCAACCGGCCGAGTGCGCGCGGCTGACGGTGCCGCTCGATTACGCGAAACCGGGTAAGGGAAAGACCGAGCTGCTGATCGCCCGCGTCCCGGCCCGCGACCAGGCGCACAAGCTCGGCGTGCTGACCTTCAACCCGGGCGGTCCCGGCGGCCCCGGCGCCTCGATGCTGGCGGCCGGGATCGTCGGCGACCTGTTCGGGGAGGAGCTCCGCGACCGGTTCGATGTGGTCAGCTTCGACCCGCGAGGAACGGGCGGATCCAGTCAGCTCGACTGCGGCCCGGTGCTGCGTCCCGGCGTACCGGTGTTCCCGGACTCGAAGCGTTCGTACGACGCGATGGTCGCCGCCAGCCGCGAGCTCGGGAAGGCCTGCCTGGCCAAGAACGGCGACCTGATGCGGCACCTCGACACCCGGACCGCAGCGCGCGACCTGGACTCGGTGCGGGCGGCGCTCGGGGTTCGGAAACTCAGCTACTTCGGGCCGTCGTACGGGTCGTACCTGGGGGCGACGTACGCGCAGCTCTTCCCGCACCGGATCGACCGGATGGTCCTCGACGGGATCGTCGACCACTCGCAGGGCTCCACCGGTTTCGTGCTCAGCGAGGCCCGCGAGATGGAACGCGGCTTCGACCGGATGGCGGCCTGGTGCGCCGCGACGCCCGAGTGTGCACTGCACGGGCGCGATGTCGGAAAGGTGTTCGACGCCGTGGTCCGGAAGGCCGACCGGCGACCGCTGCCCGCGGGCAGCACGACGGTGAACGGCGACCAGATCCGGATGGCGCTGCCGATGTTCCTGCCGACGCTCGGCGGTTTCGAGGGCCCGTGGACGGCGTTCGCGTCGGCGCTGGCGAAGGCTTCTGATGCGGGCGACGGGTCGGGTTTCGTCGGCAACAGCTACGTCGGCTTCCCGGAGTCGGCGTACGCGGCGGTGTCGTGCATGGACTTCCCGGGTGAGTTCCGCGGGTACGCCGACGTGCGCGCGCGGCTCGCCGTCGCCCGCGCGGTAGCGCCGCGAGTCGGCGCCGCCGTCGAGGGCTGGGTGATGGCCGCGGCGTGCTCGGGCTGGCCGATCCCCCCGACCAATCCGTGGAAGCCGACCCCGATCAAGGACGCACCGCCGGTGCTGATCCTCAACAACACCCACGACCCGGCCACACCGCTGGCCGGCGCGATCAGCCTCCAACGCCAGATCCGCGGCAGCCGCCTGCTGGTGAGCGACACCTACGGCCACACGTCATGGTTCAACAACGAGTGCGCCCGCAACCACGCGTCGACGTACTTCCTGACCGGCAAACTCCCAGCCCGCGGAACCACCTGCTAGCGGAGGTACGGGCAGAG
>NZ_JBFAYT010000011.1:18515-65351 GCF_040681455.1 Kribbella sp. NPDC051770
GAGAGAAGAACAGAGAGAAGAACAGAGAGAAGAACAGAGAGAAGAACAGAGAGAAGAACAGAGAGAAGAACAGAGAGAAGAACAGAGAGAAGAACAGAGAGAAGAACAGTATAAGGCTGAGGTTGGTTCTGGGCTGAGGGAGGTGGCGATCGCCACAAAGCTCAAAGGGCCATGTGTAGTGGCGAGTCGGCGCACGACCGGGCGATCAACGGTTGCTGTGGATGGTGAACTCCGGGGATGTCGCGACCGGTGCGCAACACGCGTCGGCCGCCCTTCAGGGCCTGCTGAGCAAGAGCCAGATTCGGCCAATCGTTGCTTTGATCAATGAAGTCCTTGGATCTGTACCAGCCACACAGATAGTCAGAGCGGTGTGAGCGATCTTGACCAGCTGGTTTCACCCGGATCATTTCTGGGTTCGCCTGGTCGAGCTGTATCTTCCGGGTCGCGATTTCGAGTTGG
Organism: Kribbella sp. NPDC051770; assembly: GCF_040681455.1. Lineage (NCBI taxonomy): Bacteria > Bacillati > Actinomycetota > Actinomycetes > Propionibacteriales > Kribbellaceae > Kribbella > Kribbella sp. NPDC051770. The sequence goes on from NZ_JBFAYT010000011.1 coordinate 18,975, forward strand.
TCGCCACGCGAAATCGCCGGCGCTATAGTCGGCTACGCCTATGGCAGTCGATGCGACCAACAGGGCGCGATCTGGGATGACTTGCACTCGATGTACCTCTCGTGGGATCTCCCGACAGAGCCGGTCCCGATGTACATGTCCCGTGAGTTCGCCACCCATCCCGACCATGAACGCAAGGGCATCGGACGGCGGGTTCACGACGCGTTGCTTCAAGGCCGACCTGAGCCGGTCGCCAAGCTGCTGGTGCGAAAGAACCACGTGCTCGCACAGGCGGCGTATCCATCGTGGGCTGGGGCCAGTTGGGCGAAAGCAATCATTCGCTGACTCGCCTGTGTTCGACCGGTGCTGAGGCTGCCGGTCTAGTGCTGTGAGTCGGAGACTCGTATCTCCCGCGGCGAACTCGGGTTGCCGTCTCCGGACCGGGTACGGGCGGAGTACGGGCAGCGGCGCGCACTCGGTGGTGAGCAGAATTTCTTGGTCCGCAAGCTTCTTCTGGATCAAGGAATCGACATGGTCTCGCTCAACCGTCGGCAGTTCACGCGTTCGCTGCTCGCCGTCCCTGCCGCCGCTGTGGTCGGCACGCGCCTCGGTGCGTTCACCCCGGCGGCGGCCGCTCCCGCCGACTTTGACGCGCAGGTACTGGTGGGGCAGGCGAACGGGCTCCTCATGCGCCGGACGCGTGCCGGGGACGGCACGTGGGACTCGAGCTGGGAGCAGCTCGACACGACCGGCGGCACGCTCTACCGCGTCTCGGCCGCAGGACTGTCCGCGGACACCCACCTGGTCGCGGCGCACAACACCGGAGCTCCGAGTCACGGAGTACTGGCCGGCTCGGACGGTTCCTGGACGGGATTCACGCCCATCCCGTCGCAGTCAGGCCCGACCACGGGTGCGCCCCACGTTGCGGTGACTTCGCTCGGGAGCGAGCTGCACGTCTTCGGTGCTTCGGAAAGGGGCACCGCGCTCTTCCACACCGTCCGCTCGTCGGCTGGGAGCTGGCAGGAGCGTTGGACGACCCTCCGGTCGTTCGGAACGATCACCCGGGTCGCCACCACACGAGTCGGTACGACGATCGACACCGCGGTCCTCGCGGGCGGCAAGCTCCTGCACGCGATCCGTAGCTCGAGCGGGACCTGGACCGGCTGGGGCAACATCGAGACCAGCGCCGGGACGATCGCGAACGGCGTGCTCGACGTGGCCCTGGCCGGGATCGGCTCGCAGCTGCACGTGCTGGTGGTGAGCGGCTCCAGCGAGGTCTACCACGCCGTACGCCGGGCGGATGCGACCTGGCAGCGGTTCAGGAAGGTGACCGTCCTGGCCAACTACAGGCCGATGGCGATCAGCGCGGCGAACGTCGGCGGCGAGCTGCAGGTCGGCATCATCGACCTCGCAGCTTCCGGCCAGATCGTCCGGCACACCATCCGGCGCTCGGACGGTTCGTGGGCGACGGTCCGGACAGTCAACGCCACCGGGCTGACCGCCGCCCCGGGAGTCCTGGCCCTCGCCGGCACTACCGGCTCATAGCGTCCAGGAGGCGTTGGCATCTGACCGGGTCCGTCGTCAGCCCGACGCTCAGGCCCCAGAGCCAGTAGTCGACCGTTCTGAAGATCACCCAGTCGCGTGCGTACGAGTGGTCGAGGCCGGCTGCTCGTACGACGGTGTCGAAGCAGCGCCGGATCTCCGCGTCGCCGGCCATCTCGTCGAGCCGGGTCCACAGGATCCGGCCGAGGTCGAACTCGATGTCGCCGCGGTAGAGGACCGGGTCGACGACCAGCCACGGCTCGCGATCGCCGCGGAGGACCTGCGCGGAGTGCAGGTCGCCGTTCACCGCCGCGGTCGCTGACGAACTCACCAGTTCGTCGGCGACCGCGAGGGCGGCCCTCAGGTAGGGCAGCGGAACCGCCTCGATCCGGGGCCGCTGAACTGCCCCGATCTGCCCCGCGATCTGGCCTTCCATCACCGCCGCGCGAGCCTGCACGATCTCCTGTGTGGACAAGGCATCGGCCGGCCCCTCGACCCCGAGGCGCCGCATCAACCCACCCAGCACCTCGACCGCTTCCCCGATCGGCCGCTCGTCGAGCGGCTCCCCGAGCAACTCCAGCAGCATCGCGCCGCGCGCGACGTCGGCGTCGTACAGGCGGACCGTGCCCCGGCCGTCCCACCAGCGCAGCGCCGTGGTCTGCTCGGCGACCTCGTCGCCGGGCGGGGCCATCCGCAGCGCGAACCTCTCGCTGCCGCGCTCGACCGGTACGACGACCGCGTTGGAGCCGTGCGCGAGCGGGCCGGCGATGGTCAGCCCCCGGCGCGCGCACTGCTGCTCGATCGCGCCCGGCAGCGCCGCCAGCCAGTCGGCGCCCTCGGTCCACCAGCGGGGCATCTCCAGGAACGACCGCGGCAACTCGATCACGCCCGGCACGCTAGCGCGCCAGGCCGTCGCGTGCCGACCGGATTTCGGCGGGCCCGCGCTTCCAGCCGCCCGGGCGCATCTTGCGCCGTCGCCGCCGCCGTCGCCGTCGCCGGCCGACCGGCCGGATCTGTCACGCGCTGCAGGGCCTCGATCACTGCGCTCAGCTGCCCCGATCTGCCCTTGCGTGTGCCCTCGCCGGACAGCGCCGGGCGGATCATGATGGGCAGCATGGTTGAGGGGGATGGCACGAGCAGTCTGGAGTTCGACCCGGCGGTGTCGCGGCAGATCGAGGCGATGTACACGACCCCGGACGTGGTCGAGCAGCGACGGATCGTGCGGACGGCGCTCGCGCTGCGGCCGGGGGACCGGGTGCTCGACGTGGGCGTCGGGCCGGGGCTGCTGGCGGCGGAGATGGCCGCCGAGGTCGGCCCGGAGGGGCGGGTCTGCGGTGTCGACATCAGCGACAGCATGCTCGCGATCGCGGGGACGCGCGCCGACGTACCGGACGGTCCGCGGGTCGAGCTCGAGCAGGCGTCCGCGGCGCGGCTCCCGTACGGCGCGGAGAGCTTCGACGTGGTCGTGTCGACGCAGGTCTTCGAGTACGTCGACGACGTGGCCGGCGCGCTCGCCGAGATCCGCCGCGTCCTGCGCCCCGCGGGCCGCGTCCTGCTGCTCGACACCGACTGGGGCTCGATCGTCTGGCGCTCCGGCGACGACCCCCGGATGACCCGCGTAATGAAGGCCTTCGAGGAGCACCTGCAGGACCCGCACCTCCCGCGCACCCTCGGCGAGTCCCTCGACAAGGCCGGCTTCACCCGCACCCACCTGCAGGTCGTCCCCCTGCTCAACGCAGGCTTCGACTACCGCACCTACAGCGCCGGCCTGATCGACATCGTCTCCACCTTCGTTCCCGGCCGGGCCGGCATCACCCCCGAGGAAGCCGAAGCCTGGGCCGACGACCTCCGCAGCCAGGCCGACTCCTACTTCTTCAGCCTCAACCGCTACCTGTTCGTCGCCTCAGCCCTCTGAGCGGATCCGCTGGAAGTTCCGCCCACCACGGGAGAACGCGTACTCGACAGCAGCCGGTACGTCGGGTGCCGGGGTCCACACACAGCTCCGGACGTGCACGAGGTCGGCTGCTTCGGCCTCGGGCGAGGCGTCGTACTTCCACGGGCCGGTGAGGTGACCGAGGTGGTAGAGCCCGTCGGGCTCACGGGTCCAGACCGTCGCACCCTCGGGGACTTCGGCGAAGCGCTGCAGGCGGCGAGCCGTGCGTTCGTCGTACGCCGTGCTGAGCCGCGCGACCGCATCGTCGAGGGTGGCCGGTGGTGGCTGGAGGATGCCGCCGATACCGCAGAGGCCGAGCGTGAGAGCGCGGTCGACGGCGAGACCTTCGGGGACGTCGTCGCGGCGGGAGCGCATCGGCGCGCGGTAGACCGGCACGAGGATTCACCGGGGGCGGCGGTGGAGGGTGGCCAGGGGACGGGCGCACCGTGGGATGCGCCCGTCCTCTTCGGTCGTTCTCCCGCCCCTCAGTGGGAGAACTCGCGGCTCGGTGAGCTCCACCCATGCCCGAATGGGGCCGACTGAACCGCGGGACATGACTACAGGTACCCCACCACGACCTCGTCACACGCGGTCCGGAGCGAAAACTTTGCATTCCTCGAACGCTGGAACCTGTAACGCTCGCGCCGCCATGGACGGATGACCCGGCGCTGCCTACGCTGAACGGCGGTTCCGTGGGCAGGGGAGGCCCCGGACGTGAGGTGGGGGAAGGTGCACGATGACCGACGCACGGCCGTACGACGACGAGCTGCTCGAGGCCGACCTGGACGAGCTGGAGACCCTGGGCGCGGCCGAGGACGCGGCGCTGCTGCTCGGCGCCGGCGAGAACGCCGCTGAGAACGCCGGGCTCGCCGCGACCGGCGAGGCGATTGATGCCTGAGGCAAGGATGTCCTGGCGGGGCGCCGCGCTCTGCACGCGGACCGTCGCGATGCTCCAGGCCGCCGAGAAGCTGGCGAAGGTGCCGTTCACGATCATCCAGGGCTCGTACAACCAGGGCGGCGTCGCCGCCTCCGCGGGCACGCACGACGGCGGCGGCGCGGTCGACCTTGCCGTCGAGCATCTGAATGCCGTACAGCGCAAGGCGGTCGTCCTCGCCATGCGCCAGGTCGGCTTCGCTGCCTGGCTGCGTACGCCGGCGCAGGGCAACTGGCCGTTCCACGTCCACGCCATCGCAGCCGGCGACAAGGACCTCTCCCGCGGTGCGGCCCACCAGATCGCGGAGTACAAGCGCCGCAAGAACGGTCTCGCGAACCGCGGCGCCGACGACGGTCCGCCCGGCTACTACGGGATGACCTGGGAGATCTACCTCAAGCACCACCCCGGTACGCCGCCCGCCGCCGTCGCCCCGCCGCAGCCGAACACCACGATCTCGCTCGGCGCGATGGAGTACGCCCGCACGCACGACTCGATGAGCGGCGTCTGGGGCGCCGACCGCGCCCAGGTGCTGGCCTGGGCCGCGCACCCGAAGGTCGCGGCGATCGGCGTCCACGAGACCCGCCCGCCGGCCGGCGTCCCGTGGCGGGTGCACTTCCAGCAGATGACCCGCAAGATCCAGCAGAAGTTCAAGCTCCCGGTGACCGGCCGGTTCGACGCCGGCACCGCCGCCGTGATGAAGCGCTACGGCTACAAGATCATTGCTTGAGGCAACGACAAGGCCCCACCGGTAGCAGCCGGTGGGGCCTTGGTTGGTCCACTACCACCCGGGCACTCCCGGTGCAGCTGTGGAGGTTGGAGAGCGGAACCGCCGCCGATGCAGGGGTCAAGACGGCGGCTCCGCTTGCTGAGGGGTTACCTCGGGCTCGCCGCCCAGGTCTGGGCCTGGTGGAACTCGAGGTGCTGGGCCGCCCCGGGCGACCCGGCCGTACCGACGTGCTGCAGCGTCGGTACGACGACCGCGCGGACGTCGGTCCGCTTCGCCTCGTCCAGCAGCGCGTTGAACGCGGCGGACTGGGCGGCGTCCCGCTCGGTGTAGACCGTGCCGAGGGTGAACCCCTCGGCGGTGGCGTAGGCGACCAGGGCATCGGTCGCGGCGGCCAGCTCCTCCGCGCAGCTGAGCGCGTCGGCGCGGACGTAGCCGAGCAGTGTCGGGCGGGTGGTCATCGGACCGGGCTGCCGACGAGAGCGGGCTCGTTGGTGACCCGCAGCGAGGCGAACCGCCGCCGCATGGCCTCTTCGTACTGTGCTGCCTGGTCAACGGTCGCGGTGTGGTCGGCGATCGTGTGAGCGCCGAACCAGACCCGCACGCGGCGCTGCTCTGCGGGGTTCTCCAGCGACTCGGTCATGGGGGCGTGTCCTTCGGTCTGTGAGGGGACCATGGGCGTCGAGATGGTTGCCGACAGTGAGGAAGCCGGTGACCGATCTCACGTGCTCACGGGTGGTAAGGAAAGAACACCTCAAAAAGCACTATCCCGGGAATAGACCGGCAAGGACCTTTACAGAGGCCTTACGCCGTCCCTGACGCGCGAAGGAAAACCCCTGGTCAGGCAGGGATGGGACCGGTTCCGGGGCCCTGGCCGGCGAGCCGCTGTCAAGATTGTTTGCAGGGATTTACCGGTAACGATTCGGCCGCCCGCCAAGGGTTTTCGATGAGCGCTGAATTGTCGGACGTCCTGGTAACCCTGCGCTATCGAGCGGCCACAGTACGCCGTACGCGAAGGCCCGGAGCACCGGCCGCGAGGCCGAGCAGGGCGCCGGCCAGCGGTACGACGAGCGCGGTCCGGAAGTCGGCGACGGTCAGCTCGTCGGCCGTGGCGAGGACCGCCGCGACGACGGCCAGGCCGAGCGCCGCCCCGAACTGGAACGACGTCGTGAGCACGCCACCGGCCAGCCCCTGCTCCTCCTCCGCGACGCCGTCGGTCGCGGCGATCGTCAGCGGGCCGTACGTGAGCGAGAACGCCAGCCCCAGCAGCAGGAACGTCGGCAGCATCGCGAGATAGGTCCAGTCCGCGCCGAGTGGCAGGAACAACGCGTACGCCGCCACGGCGAACCCGAACCCGCCGAGCACCACGCGCCCGTTGCCGAAGCGGTTGACCAGCCACGGCGTCAGCGTCGGCGCGAGGATCGAGTCGATGCCGATCACCATCAGCGCCAGGCCGGTCTCGAGCTCGGACCAGTGCCGCAGCTCCTGCAGGTAGAGCACCGCGATGAACTGGAAGCCGACGAACGACCCGACCAGCGCCACGGCGCCGAGGTTGGCCCGGATCAGGCCGGCGTTGCGCAGGATGCCGAACCGGACCAGCGGTTCCGCCGTACGGCGTTCGATCGCGACGAACGCGACTAGCAGCAGCAGGCCTGCGATCGCGGTCCCGGCCGTCTGGCCGGCCGCGACGTCAGGGGCCCGGACGACGGTCGAGACGAGCAGCATCATCGCGCCGGTCAGCGTGAGTGCGCCGGGCAGGTCGAAGCCGCTGAGCTTCGTGCGCACCGCCGCTTCCTTCGGGAGCAGGGCCAGGGCCGCGGTCAGCAGGACTGCGGAGAACAGCACCGGCGCGAAGAAGACCCAGCGCCAGTCGACCGCGGTGAGCAGGCCGCCGACGACCATGCCGAGGGAGAAGCCGGCGGCGCCGATCCCGGCGTACACGAGCAGGGCCTGGTTGCGCTGCCTGCCCTCCGGGTAGCTGGTGGTGATGATCGACAGTCCGGCCGGCGTCATGAAGCCGGCCGCGACACCGGTGACGAAGCGAGCCAGGATCAGCACCCAGCCGTCGTTCGCCAGCCCGCCGAGGCCGGAGAAGACCAGGAAGACGGCCAGCCAGCCGACGAACATCCGCCGCCGGCCGAGCAGGTCGGCCGCGCGGCCTCCGAGCAGCACGAAACCGCCGTACCCGAGCACGTAGGCGCTGACCACCCACTGCAGCTCGCCGGTGGACAGGCCGAGGTCGGCCCGGATCGACGGCAGCGCGACGCCCATCATCGAGATGTCGATGCCCTCCAGGAAGATCGCGCCGCACAGCACCAGCAGCACGGCCCACGCACGGGGGCCGAGATTCGTTGACATATTCGGATTCCTCAAGGGTTCGGTTCTCTCTTGTAACTGACACCATCGTGCGGAACCATCGGGGAGTATGGAAGAAGGCACTTCAAAGGAACCGGGTTACTCCTGCTGCACCGAGGACGCCTTCCAGTGGGACACCCGGGAGGACTGTGAGGTCCGACAGATCCTGGACCGGATCGGCGACAAGTGGTCGCTGCTGGTGATCGCGCTGCTCGACAGCCGCAGCCTGCGCTTCACCGAGCTGAAGAAGACCATCGACGGGGTCAGCCAGCGGATGCTGACGGTCACGCTGCGGCAGCTGGAGCGCGACGGGCTGGTACGGCGTACCGTCCACCCGGTCGTGCCGCCGCGGGTCGACTACGAGCTCACCCCGCTCGGCGTGACGCTGCACGCGACGATCCAGTCGCTGGTCACCTGGACCGAGACGCACCAGAACGAGATCGCCACCGCGCGGGCGGCGTACGACGTCCGCGCGCTGATGGAACGAGGCAGCGTCTAGGGTCGGGGGATGGGGATCGCCGCGCGGATTGCCGCCGCTCAGTTGTCAGGGTTGTCTCGGAGCCGCCGTCAGATCGTCGCGGGTCCGCTTGTCGGGTTGCTGCACGACGAGGATGTGTGGTTCCTGTCGTCCATGCTCGCGGCCGATCCGGGGACGCCGTTCGATCCGGACGAGGTGTCGTGGGCGCTCGACACGATTCGGCAGGCGTTCGCTGCCGAGGGGCGGTGGGTGCACGCGGAGCTTGTGGAGGAGGCGAATCCGGGGCTCGCGGAGGCGCTGACCGAGTACGGGATGATCGTGCGGGCGCGGCCGCCGCTGCTGGCGGTCGAGCCGGCCGGGCTGGTCGTGCCTTCGTTGCCGGAGGGCGTCACCGCGTCGTTCGTGGGGTCCGAGGACGACCACGCGGCGTCCACTGCGGTGGCCGCCGACGCCTACGAGACCGACGATGTCACCACCACCTTCCAGCCCGACCCAGCCAACGGCGGCGCCGTCCTCATCCGCGACCACGGCGCGCCGGTCGCGACCGCCTCCTGGACCGCTGTCGCCGACGGCGTCACCGAGGTCGCCGGGGTCGGCACGGTGCACTCGCACCGGCGTCGCGGTCTGGGCGCTCTGGCGACGGCGTACGCGACGCGGGTGGCGTTCGAGACCGCCGGCGCCGATCTCGCCTGGCTGACGCCTGGCGACGAAGGCGCCGACCGGATCTACCGCCGCCTCGGTTACGAGCCCAAGGCAACGGCCGTCCACCTCGGCGACCCGGGCGGGCACCTGGAAGACCTGGTCTAGGAGGGCTTCCGCGTCAGCTCGCCCGGATGCCCCGGTACGGCGTACAGCGTGATCGGTGCGGCCAGTACGGCGAACGCGGCGAGCAGGTTGAGCGTGAGCGGCAGCTCGGCGACCAGTGTGAGCGCGGGCGCCGCGAGCGCGCCGACGACCGCCGCCAGCGCGTCGACCGCGAAGAACAGCGCGCCGACCTGGGCCAGCATGTTCGGCGCGGTCACGCGCTGCACGGTCGTCTCGGTCGTGATCAGCAGGACGCTGCCTGGCAGCCCGATCAGCACGGCGGCCGCGATAGCCCACGGGATGCTCGGGGCGTTCACCAGCGCGAAGAACGCCGCGCCGGTGGCGAGCTGGGTGGTGGCGATCAGGTCACGGATCCCCAACCAGGACAGGGCTTTCACGCTGATCGCGGCGCCGAACAGGTAGCCGGCGCCGAGCCCGGAGAACACGTAGCCGACCGCGTAGCCCGGAGCGTGCAGGCGTTCGACGATCAGCGGCACGAGCAGTGCGGTCAGGCCGGCGTTCGCTGTGAGGAAGACGCCGTTTCCGGCCAGCAGGCCGCGCAGCGGTTTCGACCGTACGGCGTACCGGAGCCCGGCGAGCGGTCGCATCGGCGTCTGCTCGGCCCGTTCCGGCCGGGTCCGGACCGCGGCGATCATTGCCGCTGACAACAAATAGCTGGCGATGTCGACGGCCAGCACGAACTCGATCCCCGGGCCGGCGAGCAGCAGTGCGCCAAGCGGTGGAGCGCCGAGCCGTGTCGCGCTCCCCGCGAACGCCCGCGCTGCGTTCGCTGCCGCGAGCTCTCGTCCGGTCCCGACGACGCTCGGCAGCAGCGCCCGCGACGCCGGCCGGAAGACCGTCGTCGCGATGTTCTCGACCAGGACGGCCAGGTAGATCATCCACAGCCGCTCCGGCCGATCGGCGAACAGGATCAGCCCGACCGCGGCCGCGCTGACCAGATCGGCGACCCACATCGCCCGCGCCAGGTCCCAGCGCTCCAGCAGCACCCCCGCCCAAGGTCCCAGCACCAGCGCGGGGAGCGCCTCCAACGCCAAGGTCAGCCCCGTCGCCGCTGCCGATCCCGTCAGCTGGAACACGTGGAACGGGATCGCCACCACCAGCAACCAGGACCCGACGCCCGACACGGTCCCGCTGCCCCACACCAGCCGGAAGTCCCGGTTCCCCCAGATGCTCACCGCTCGACACTAGGGCGTTAGAGACTGGTTGTCGCGGGCAACCTGGAGGACATGGCAGAGGCGATCGAGCGGCGCAGCATCGACGTGGTCCCGGCCGCCGAGCGGCACGGGACTCCGGTCAGTCAGTTCACGCTCTGGTTCGGCGCGAACATGCAGGTCACGGCGGTCGTCGACGGCGCCCTCGCGGTCGTGTTCGGCGCCGACGCGCTGTGGGCGATCGTCGGCCTGCTGATCGGCAACGTGCTCGGCGGCATCGTGATGGCGTTGCACGCGGCCCAGGGCCCGCGCCTCGGGCTGCCGCAGATGATCTCCAGCCGCGCCCAGTTCGGCGTGTACGGCGCCGTCGTACCGCTGGTGCTGGTCGTGATCATGTACCTCGGCTTCGCCGCGACCGGCACGGTCCTGGCCGGGCAGGCGGTCAACAAGATCCTGCACGTCGACACCGCGGCCGTCGGGATCATCGTCTTCGGCGTCCTCACCGCGGTGATCGCGACGCTCGGCTACCGCTGGATCCACCTGCTCGGCCGGGTCGCGACGGTCCTCGGCATCCTTGGCTTCACCTACCTCGGGATCCGCCTGCTGATCACTGCCGACGTCGGCGCGCTGCTCGGCGCGAAGCCGTTCGACGTCGTCACGTTCCTGCTCGCGATCTCGCTCGGCGCCGGCTGGCAGCTCACCTTCGGCCCGTACGTCGCCGACTACTCGCGCTACCTGCCCGCCGACACCCCCGAGCGGACGACCTTCCTCGCGACGTTCCTCGGCAGCGTGATCGGGTCGCAGTGGTCGATGACGCTCGGCGCGCTGGTCGCGGCCAGCGGCGCCGGGTTCCTGGCGAACCAGGTCGGCTACCTCGGCGACCTGGCCGGTCCGGCGGGCGTCGCGCTGCTGATCTACCTGGTGATCGTCGTCGGCAAGCTGGCCGTCAACTGCCTGAACGCGTACGGCGGCTCGATGACGCTGCTCACCACGGTGTCGGCGTTCAGCCGGGCGACGCGGATCGGCCCGGCCGCGCGGGCGGCGTACACGAGCTGTTTCCTACTTGTGTCGGTGCTGGTCGCGATCTTCGCCTCGGCGGACTTCCTGGACAACTTCAAGAACTTCGTGCTGGTGCTGCTGATGGTCTTCACGCCGTGGAGCGCGATCAACCTGATCGACTACTACCTGATCTCCCGTGAACGCGTCGACGTCCCCGCGCTCTACGACCCCGACGGCCGGTACGGGCGCTGGAACGCCGTCGCGCTCATCTCGTACGCCGTGGGCATCGCGGCACAGATCCCTTTCCTGGCCCAGAAGCTGTACACCGGCCCCATCACCGAGGCCCTCGGCGGCGCCGACATCTCCTGGCTGATCGGCCTGGCCGTCACCGCGGCGATCTACTACCTCTGGTCCCGCCGGACCCCGGCCCCCATCGACACCTGAGTCCCCGCTCGGCCTCGCGGTACGGGTGCGGTACGGGCAGCGACCCGTCGGCGACGACTCGTACTGTCGCGACCCATCCAGCGGGCGGGCGCGAGCCTGCTCGGGAGATCTCTCGCGGAGGACTGATGAAGGCACGTGCACTGGGGGCACTCGTAGGAGGCGCGGTACTGCTGAGCGGGGTGGTGGTGGCAAGCCCGGCGCATGCCGCCACGACGTTCATCACCTCGCCGGACGGCGGTGCGTCGGGGCAGGTGTCCGTCGCGGCCAGCGAGGCCGTCACTCTGCTCGTCACCGACAAGAGCTGTGACGCGCGAGGGGCGGTGCTGCACTACACGATCTCGGGCGTCTGGCACACGCTCTCGGACGGCAGCTGCCACGGAGGCGCGGTCGCCCGTGGACCCTTCATGGGGGCCGGCTCCCGGATCGACGTCTACGTGTGCAACACGAACACGCGCACCGGGTACAAGAGCTGTTCGGCGAAGAAGACCATCCGCATCTGAGCAACGCCGAGGCCCGGGTCGACGACGGCACCACCGTCTTCACCCCCACGTGCGCGTTCAGGTGCCCGAGGCAACCGAGGCTCGGCAGCTGCCGGCCGGCAACTGCCGACCCTCGGCAGCTGCCGGCCGCGGCAGCAACTGCCGAGCCTCGGTTCCAGTACGTCGTACGCTCAGCGCACCGTGAACCCGGCCTTCCGGAAGGCGTCCGCAAGGGACCCCTCGTCCATCGGAGTCTCCTTGCCGCCCTGACCACCGGCCGGGCCGCGTCCACCCGGACCACGCCCGCCCTGGCCACCCGGACCACGACCACCGCCTTGACCACCCGGCCCGCGTCCACCCTGACCACCAGGCCCGCGACCGCCGCCGCCCTGGCCGCGGTTCTGCCCGCCGCCCGAACGCCCGGACGTCGGCGCACCGACCTCGTCGTCCAGCCGCAGCGTCAGCGAGATCCGCTGCCGCGGGATGTCGACCTCGAGCACCTTCACCTTGACGATGTCGCCCGGCTTGACGACCTCGCGCGGGTCCTTCACGTAGTTCTTCGACAGCGCCGACACGTGGGCCAGCCCGTCCTGGTGCACACCGATGTCGATGAACGCCCCGAACGCCGCCACGTTGGTGACCTGGCCCTCGAGCTTCATCCCCGGCTTCAGGTCGCCGATCTTGTCCACACCCTCGGCGAACGACGCGGTCTTGAACGCCGGCCGCGGGTCGCGCCCCGGCTTCTCCAGCTCGGCCAGGATGTCGGTCACGGTCGGCAGACCGAAGGTCTCGTCGACGAAATCCGCGGCCTTCACCGAGCGCAGCGCCGCGGTGTTCCCGATCAGCGCCTTCAGCTCCGAGCCGGTCTTGTCCAGGATCCGGCGGACCACCGGGTACGCCTCCGGGTGCACGCTGGAGGAGTCCAGCGGGTCGGCGCCGTCGGGGATCCGCAGGAAGCCGGCCGCCTGCTCGAACGCCTTCGGGCCGAGCCGCGGCACCTCCTTGAGCGCCGTACGGGACGCGAACGGCCCGTAGGTGTCGCGGTGCTGGACGATGTTGTCGGCCAGGCCCTGGGTGATACCGGAGACGCGGGTGAGCAGCGGCGCGGACGCCGTGTTCAGGTCGACGCCGACCGCGTTCACACAGTCCTCGACCACCGCGTCCAGCGAGCGGGACAGCGAGTTCTCCGGGAGGTCGTGCTGGTACTGGCCGACGCCGATCGACTTCGGGTCGATCTTCACCAGCTCGGCCAGCGGGTCCTGCAGCCGGCGCGCGATCGAGACCGCGCCGCGCAGCGACACGTCCATGCCGGGCAGCTCCTGCGAGGCGAACGCCGACGCCGAGTAGACGGACGCGCCGGCCTCGGAGACGACCGCCTTGGTGAGCTTCAGCTCCGGGTGCTTGGCGATCAGCTCGGCGGCCAGCTTGTCGGTCTCGCGGGACGCCGTACCGTTGCCGATGGCAATCAAGTCGACCTGGTGGGCGGCGCACAGCGCGGCCAGCTGGGCGATCGACTTGTCCCACTGGTTCTGCGGGACGTGCGGGTAGATGACGCCGGTCGCGGTGACCTTGCCGGTCGCGTCGACGACGGCGACCTTGACACCAGTCCGGAAGCCCGGGTCGAGACCCATCGTGGCGCGCGTCCCGGCCGGGGCGGCCAGCAGGAGGTCGCGCAGGTTCGCGGCGAAGACGCGGACCGCCTCGTCCTCGGCGGTCTGCCGCAGCCGCATCCGCAGGTCGATGCCGAGGTGCACGAGGATCTTGGTCCGCCAGGCCCAGCGGACCGTCTCGACCAGCCACTTGTCGCCCGGACGGCCCTGGTTCTCGATGCCGTTCTGGCGGGCGATCGTCGTCTCGTACTCCGTGGGGCCGTCGACCTCGACACCGGCCGGCAGCGGCTCGACGCTCAGCGAGAGCACGTCCTCCTTCTCGCCGCGGAACATCGCCAGGATCCGGTGCGACGGCATCTTGCCGAACGGCTCGTCGAAGTCGAAGTAGTCGGAGAACTTCGCGCCGTCGGTCTCCTTGCCCTCGCGGACCGTGGAGGCCAGCCGGCCCTGCGACCAGAGCCGCTCCCGCAGCTCACCGATCAGGTCGGCGTCCTCGGCGAACCGCTCGACCAGGATCGCGCGGGCGCCGTCCAGCGCCGCCTGCGGGTCGGCGACGCCGGCCTCGGCGTTCACGAACACCGCGGCCGCGGCCAGCGGCTCGTACGACGGGTCGCTGAGCAGCCCGTCCGCGAGCGGCTCCAGCCCGGCCTCGCGGGCGATCATCGCCTTGGTCCGCCGCTTCGGCTTGAACGGCAGGTAGATGTCCTCGAGCCGGGACTTGGTCTCCGCGGCCAGGATCGACGCCTTCAGCGCGTCGTCGAGCTTGCCCTGGCTCTCGATCGACTCCAGCACCGTCTTCCGGCGCTCCTCGAGCTCCCGCAGGTACCGCAGGCGCTCCTCGAGATCGCGCAGCTGCGCGTCGTCGAGCTCCCCGGTGACCTCCTTGCGGTACCGCGCGATGAACGGAACCGTCGAACCCTCGTCCAGCAGCCCGACCGCCGCCTTCACCTGCCCGACCCCGACCCCCAACTCGTCGGCGATCCGCTGCTCGATCGACTGCAAACCCACTGTGCCGTTCCCCTCTACGTCCAACTGACTGGCCCACATCCTTCCCCATCCCACCCCCATTCCACGACCTCGCCCCCACGGGCTTGTGGACAAACCCGGAACCGGCCCCGCATCATCCGAGGTCATGAGGGGGATCGGCTGGACGATGCTCGAGGACGGCTCGCTGGAGCCACCACCGCGCCTGGTGCGCTTCGGGAGCGTGGGGCTCGCGGTGGTGACACTGGTCAACCTGCCCGACGACCACGCCCCGCACGAGATCGCGTTCGCGGCGTTCATCTGCTTGATGGCCCTCGGGGCCACCGTCGGCGCGAAGCCCTTGGCCGACGGACGCGTGGACCGGTGGGCACGGGCCCACCCTGTCCTGTACGGCGCGATCGTGGCCGCACTCTTGGTGACCTGCTGCTTTGCACTGGTGTCGGAGTTCGGCGGCGAGCGGATCGGCCTGCTCGTCGGCGTCCCTTCTGGTGTCCTGCTTGCCGTCATCGGGATCGTCCGGGAGCGCAGCCGTCACGCGCGAGCCGCCGACACCCACCACTGATCAACCCGCCGCGCCGCCCGGTCGGCCAGGACCCGGGGGCGCGGACAGAAAACGGGGACCTCGGACAAGTTATGACCTGTCCGAGGCCCCCAGGAGGTGTTCGAGGCCCCGACGGCTGATCCGAGCCCGACGTGATGTCTGGCGGTCAGACGGCTTCCAGGGCCTCGGCGGCTTCGGCGGCCTCGGCGGTCTTGGCCTCCGACACCTTCGGGCGCATCAGCGTGCAGGCGATGACGACCGCGGCCGCGACGATCACGGCGGCTACCGCGAAGGAGTAGTGGAAACCGCTGGTCAGCGCGTCCAACGCCGGCTTGCCGGCAGCCGCCAGGGACTCGGTGCGGGTGGCCGAGAGGGTGGCGAGGACCGCGAGGCCCAGGGCGGCGCCGACCTCGGCCGTCGTACCGATCAGGCCGGAGGCGAGACCGGCGTCCTCGGGCTTCACGTCGGACATCGACAGGCCCATCAGCGCGGGGAAGCAGACGCCGCCGCCGAGGCCGAGGAGGATCAGGACCGGCAGCACGTGCACGACGTAGCTGCCGCCGACGGGCGCCTGGGTGAAGAGGGCGAGGCCGACGACGATCAGCGACAGGCCGGCGATCAGCGGGCGGCGCGGGCCGAAGCGCATCACGAGCTTCTCGGAGT
Source organism: Kribbella sp. NPDC051770 (assembly GCF_040681455.1). Taxonomy (NCBI): domain Bacteria; kingdom Bacillati; phylum Actinomycetota; class Actinomycetes; order Propionibacteriales; family Kribbellaceae; genus Kribbella; species Kribbella sp. NPDC051770. Next base: position 34,616 of record NZ_JBFAYT010000011.1, read on the forward strand.
ACCGGACGGACAGCAGGCCCATCACCAGCGTGGTCGGCAGGAACGCGAGGCCGATCTCCAGAGCGTCGTACCCGAGGACGCGCTGGAGGTAGAGCGACCCGAGGAAGAAGATCCCGAACATCCCGGACGACGACAGCGCCTGGACCAGGTTCGCGCCGGTCAGCGTGCGGGAGCGGAAGATCCGCAGCGGCACCAGCGGGTTGGCGGCAGTGGACTCCCGTACGACGAAGCAGGCGAGCAGCGTCAGCGTGAGCGCGCCGAGCGCGATCGTCCGCGGCGCGGTCCACCCGAGCTCGGCGGCCGGGCTGACGATGGTGAAGACGCCGACCATCAGCGCCGCGGTGATCAGCACAGCACCCGGTACGTCGGTCCCGCGGCCCAGACCAAGACCCTTGTCCTGACCGATCAGCCGCACAGCCAGCCACGCGGTCGCGATGCCGATCGGCAGGTTGATGAAGAAGATCCAGTGCCAGCTGATCGCCTGGGTCAGCACACCACCGGCGAGCAGCCCGATCGACCCGCCCGCGGAGGCGACGAACGCGTAGACGCCGATCGCCTTGGCCTGCTCGCGCGGCTCGGGGAACAGCGTGACGATCATGCCGAGGATCACCGCGGAGGTCAGCGCGCCGCCGACCCCCTGCAGGAAGCGCGCCGCGACCAGCATCTCCTGCGACCCGGCCAGCCCGCACCAGACCGACGCGGCGGTGAACAGCGCCAGACCGGCGACGAAGATGTTCCGCCGCCCGAGCAGGTCGCCGAGCCGCCCGGCCAGCAGGAGCAGGCCGCCGAAGGCGATCAGGTAGGCGTTCACGACCCAGGCGAGCGACGAGCTCGTGAAGCCGAGGTCGTCCTGGATCGCGGGCAGCGCCACGTTCACCACGGTCACGTCGAGCACGATCATCAACATGCCCGCGCAGAGCGTGTAGAGGGCGAGCCAGCGGGACCTGCCGCCGCCCTGCACGGCCGGCGGCGTCGCCAGGGATTCGGTGGTCGCGTACATGCTGGTTCTCCTCTGATCCGTAGGTTTGCTTACACCCCTACGTCGAACCAGCGCGGCTCAGATCGACACGGTCCCCGATTCTTTTCGGCGAGCGGGCTTCGCGATCCAGTACGCGATCAGTGCCGGCACCAGCCCGGAGCCGATCACGAACAGTGTCGGGAGCCGCCCGATCACCAGGAACCAGGTGGCCAGCCCGACCACACCACCGGCCACGGCGAGCGACCGCCGGAGCAGGAACAGGTTCGCCGACCGGAACGCGCTGCGCGTGGTCGCGTCGTCCTCGGCGTCCGGCATCACCGCGAGCGCGCTCAGGTAGAGCCCGACGATCATCCCGCTGAGCGGAACCAGGACGGCGAGCGCGGCGATCCGGACCGGTCCGTTGGTGGAGGCCCAGAAGAACAGCCCGAACGCGAGTGCCACGCCGCCGAAGTACAGGGCCAGCCCGGACAGCCAGAACCGCTTGAAGCACCACTTGAACTCACCGAAGAACCGGCGCATCAGCGCCGGGTGCTCCTGCCCGATCGCGTACGGCAGCACCCGCTGGAACGCGAACGCGGCCGGGAACAGGGTGACGATGCCGAAGCTGAGCAGCAGGAAGGTCAGCTGCAGCATCAGCAGGTCACCGACCAGCGACAGTTTGGCCATCACGACGTTGGTCCGGCGGCCGGCCTCACTCACAGCGGTTCCTCCTGGTTCGTCGGCACACAGATGATCGTATGATCACAAACAATCACGGTCAGATCACAACGACCATCGTTTGGGGGCCGAGCATGCTCGCACCGGAGCGTCACGAGCTGATCCTGCGCAGCCTGCGCCGGCACGGGCGTCTCCGGGTGGCCGAGCTGGCCGCCGAGCTCGGCGTGTCCGCGATCACAGTACGCCGTGACCTCGCCGAGCTGGATGCCGCCGGACTGCTCCGCCGCGTGCACGGCGGCGCGGTCGGCACCGGTTCGGCCGGCGCCACGACGCCGGGCAGCCAGCTGACGGTCGGCCTGGTCGTCCCGAGCTCGACGTTCTACTACACCGACGTGATCCGCGGCGCGGAGGCGATGGCCGACCGGTACGGCGCGCGCCTGGTGCTCGGCGTCTCCGGGTACGACGAGCAGGTCGAGGCCGAGCGGATCGACAAGATCCTCGGCCTCGGCGTCGCCGGGCTGCTGCTGGCGACCGCGCTCGGGGACAGCCGGGCCGGCGAGGTCGGCCCGCGGCTGGACGCGATCGACGTACCGGTGGTGCTGATGGAGCGCGCGTTCGGCTTCCCCGACGCGCTGCACGAGTACGACCACGTCCGCACCGACCACGCGTACGGCGCGATGCTCGCGCTGCGGCACCTGGTCTCGCTCGGCCACCGCCGGATCGGGATCAACCTGAACGCCAGCGTCACGGCGTACTGGCTGCGGAAGGGGATCGCGGAGGCGGCGGCCGCGCTCGGCGTCGACCTGTTCGTCTCGCCGGTGGTGCTGCCGGCCCGCGGCGAGGACCCGGACACGGTCGCGAAGCTCGATGCGTTCCTGGCCGAGTGCGAGGCGCACGGCGCGAACGCGGTCCTGGTGCACTCCGACGAGCACGCGGCGCGGCTGGTCGAGCGCGCGATGGAGCGCGGGCTGCGGGTGCCCGACGACCTGGCCGTGATCGCGTACAACGACGAGACCGCCGCGCTGGCCGTCGTACCGCTGACCGCGGTCTGCCCGCCGAAGCTGCAGCTCGGCGAGACCGCCTGCGAGCTGCTGCTGCGCCGCCTGAAGGGCGCTCCGGGCCGCCGATCGGCGACCCAGCACCTGAGCCTCCTGCCGGAACTCCGTGTCCGCGAGTCCTGTGGAGCGGCACTCGCTGATCGAATTTGATCATTCGAGCGCCAGGGTATTGACGGGGAAAGCCCTTTCCCATACTTTCGCTGCACTCGGTGCGCCGGTCGTCACCCGCCCGGACGCGCACGGCAGCGAAGGAGTTCCCCTGTGAGACGTGGTGCTGGGTTGGCGGTGCTCGTGGCCGCGGTCGGACTGGTCGCGAGCGCCTGTGGCAACGGGGTGATCGACAAGAGTACGGACGGCGTCCCGCCTGCCGAGGCGACCGGGACGCTGCGGGTTCTGCTCCCGTCGTTCCCGGCCAGCAACGACGGCCGGAAGGCGTTCGCGAAGGTCGCGGAAGACTTCAACAAGAAGTACCCGAAGATGAAGGTCGAGCCGGACTACGCGACCTACGGCAACCTGAACGAGAAGATCTCCACCTCGATCGCGGCCGGCATCCCGTACGACGTGATGGTGACCGGCGTCGGCTGGATCCAGACCTTCGCCTCCAAGCGGCTGTTCGCCGACCTCGGCGACTACGGGGTCACCGCGGACACCATCCGGGACAAGAGCATCGGCGCGCTGATCCCGTCGGCGTCGTACGACGGCAAGATCTACGCCTACCCGCTGCTGGCCGACGCGCGCGCCGCCGCGCTGCGGATCAGCGCCTTCAAGGAAGCCGGGCTCGACCCCGACAAGCCGCCGACCTCGATGGCCGAGATCAAGGTGGCCGCCGAGAAGCTCACCAAGCGGGACGCGAACGGGACCATCACCCGGTCCGGTTTCGACCTGGCCGCGCCGACCAGCTTCCGGCAGACCTACACGACGCTGCTCGCCTCGACCGGGACGCCGCTGTACAAGGACGGCCAGGCCAACTACTCCAACGAGAAGGGCCTGGAGACGCTGAACTGGCTGAAGTCGATGATCAACAACGTCCAGCCGTACGGCCAGCAGAACGCCTCGGCGCAGCCGCTGGTGCTGACCGGTGACGCGGCGATGGGGATCGTCGGCGGGGCCGTCGACTGCTCCGAGAAGGGTGTCGGCCAGGCCAACTGCGACGACCTGAAGTTCTTCCGGTTCAACAGCGGCACCGAGGTCGAGTTCGTCGGTGGCGACCTGGCCTCGATCGGCTCCCGCAGCCGGCACAAGGAAGCGGCCTGGTCGTTCATCGAGTCGCTGACCGAGCCGGCGACCGTCGACGCGATCGCCAAGCTGAACCGCAAGATCCCGGCGTACAAGGACGCGGTGAACTCGCCGCAGGCCCAGTCCAACCCGTTGAGCAAGTTCGTCGCCGGCGGACTCGAGCTCGCCATCTACGAGGGCGGCTCGGCGAACTGGCTGGAGATGCGGGCCAACTTCGACGCCCAGCTCACCCAGGCGGTCCTCGGTCAGAAGGATCCCGCCAAGGTGCTGGCCAACCTGGCAGGACAGTCCCGATGAGCGCCACTCTCGAACGTACCGGACCCGCCCTCGCGACCCCCCGTACCGTTGCCCCTGGCAAGGACAGCCGCAAGCTGATCCGCAGCCAGGTCCGGGCCGGCTGGCTGCTGATCGCCCCCGCCCTGCTGCACTCCGGGATCTTCATCGTGATCCCGGTGATCGCCGCGGTGGTGCTCAGCTTCACCGACTACAGCTTCGGTGACTCCTGGGCCTGGGTCGGTTTCCAGAACTACACCGACCTGTTCCGCGACCAGGACTTCCGGGCCGCGCTGGTCAACACGATCCTGTACGCCGTGGTGGTGATCCCGGTCTCGATGGCGATCTCGCTGCTGATCGCGCTCGGGCTGAACCAGAAGATCCGCGGCCTCGGCTTCTTCCGGACCGCCTTCTACATCCCGACCGTCACCGCGACCGTGGCCGTGGCGACGATCTGGCTGTGGATCTACAACCCGGGCTCGGGTCTGGCCAACGGGTTCCTGAGCCTGTTCGGCTTCGCGCCGAGCGCCTGGCTGTCCGACCCGGGGACGGCGCTGCCGTCGCTGATGGTGGTCGGCATCTGGCAGGGCCTGGGCACCAAGATCATCATCTACCTGGCCGCGCTGCAGGGGGTCTCCCGGGACCTGCTGGAGTCGGCGTCGCTGGACGGTGCCGGTCGCTGGCAGAAGTTCGCGAACGTCACCTGGCCGGCGCTCGGCCCGGTCCAGTTCTTCGTCCTGATCACCTCGATCGCCGGCACCTTCCAGGTGTTCGACCTGGTCTACGTGATGACCAAGGGCGGTCCCGGCACCGAAACCACGGTGCTGGTGCTCGACATCTACCAGAACGCGTTCCAGGCACTCCGACTCGGCTTCGCGTCCGCCGAGACGGTGATCATGATGATCCTGATCGCGATCTTCATCGGTCTCGGACGCCTGCTGCAGAGGGCGGATGTCAATGACTAGCGCAACGGTGTCCGTGGTCGGCGAGAGCAAGCCGTCGACGCTGCGGATCGGCCGGATCCTGCTGTACGTCGTCCTGACGGTCGGCGCGATCCTGATGATCATGCCGTTCCTGTGGATGGTGCTGACGGCGTTCAAGAACGAGCTGGAGATCGCCAAGTTCTCCTGGCTGCCCGGCGAGCTGCGCTGGCGCAACTTCGTCGAGGCGATGCAGACCGCGCCGTTCCTGCGCTACTTCCGCAACAGCCTGTTCATCGCGGTCGGTGAGACGGCGTTCACGCTGGCGGTCTGTACGACGGCCGGCTACGCGCTGGCCAAGCTGCCGATCCGTGGCGCGAAGGCGCTGCTGGCGTACTTCATCACGCTGCTGCTGGTGCCGTTCCAGATCCTGCTGGTGCCGCTGTTCCTGATCGTGAAGTCGATCCCGCTGTTCGGCGGCAACAACATCCTCGGTCAGGGCGGCATCGGCTGGCTGAACTCCTGGTGGGGCCTGATCATCCCGCTGGGCGCGGCGCCGCTGTTCACCTTCCTGGCCCGGCAGTTCTACGTGTCGGTCCCGAACGAGCTGGCCCAGGCGGCCCGGGTCGACGGGCTCGGCGAGTTCGGCATCTTCTGGCGGATCATGACCCCGCTGATCAAGCCGGCGCTGATCACCATCTGCGTGTTCCAGATCGAGGCGGCCTGGAACGGCTTCCTCTGGCCGTTGATGATCACCACGTCGGACTCGATGCGCCCGCTCCAGCTGGGCCTGGCGATCTTCGCCCAGAACCCGGCCGAGGTGCAGTGGCCGTACCTGATGGCCGGGACCGCGCTGGCGACGCTGCCGATGATCGTGATGTTCGTCTTCGCCCAGAGGCGCTTCGTCGAGGGGATGGCGAACGTGGGCATCAAGGGCTGACCGGCCCTGGACAAACGAAAGAGCCGCCGTCGACCCACCTGGTCGACGCCGGCTCTTTCGTTTGGTTCGCTCTCAGGCCCCCCTGGAGAGTTCCCCGTTGTTTCCCCCTGTACTGCTTCCCCCCTGTTACTACCCCCCATTTCGGTGAGGTCCCCTGGTGCAGGTGCTCGCCCCGCCCCGGGCGAGCACCTGCTGGGGCCCCCACCTCACAACCGGTGATCCCGAAGAAGCACCGGAGCGTCCACCAAGCCCCCCAGCCAGGCCGCTCAGACCTTTTATCGTCACAAGGTGAAGTGTGTTACACGTTTCCTCCACCTTTTTCTGGGGAATCCCGAAGGATTTCAGCCCGGCCCGGTCCGAAACGCGGAATTGTCGCGTTCTGAATTGCGGCGATCACTCAGTGTGAGGACCGGGTGATCTCCAGGCCCACCTGATCGCCGGTGCCGTCGGCTTCGGCGGCCGAGAGTACGGCGTACAGCAGGCCCGGGAAGCGGGCCTCGACGTCCTCGCCACGCAGGGTCACCCAGCAGCGGGTGCCCTCCTTGCGGGTCCGGGTCAGGCCGGCGTCGCGCAGAACGCGCAAATGGTGGCTCAGCGTGGATTTCGCGACCGGTGCCCGGAATTCACCCCAGCCGCGTTCCTGGCCGTCGGCCAGAACGCGGACCAGCCCGACCCGGACCGGGTCGCTGAGGGCCGCCATCACCTCGGTCAGCCCGATCGCGGTGAGCTCGGGGTGCTGGGTCGCGCGCATGGGGTCGATGGTAGCTTGTTCGACGTTCTACGAACATCGAACAACAATTCGAGGAGCGGTCGTGCAGGACGTCGGTGGGAAGCGTGGGCGGAGCATGGCGGACTTCGGCGGGCGGGTGGTGATCGTGACCGGGGCCGGTTCGGGGATCGGTCGTGCCGCGGCGCGGTTGTTCGTCGCGGCGGGTGCGGAGGTGCTGGCCGTGGGCCGGCGTCCGGAGCCCCTGCGGGAGTTGGGCGGGGTGGAGGCGTTGCCGGTCGATCTCTGCGGCCCGGGCGCCGGCGAACTGGTCGTCGCCACGGCGATCGAGCGGTTCGGGCGGCTCGACGTACTCGTGAACAACGCCGGGGCCTTCGACCTGATGCCGCTCCCGGACGTCTCGGCCGAGCGGATCGAGGCGCTCTTCGCCGTCAACGTCACCGCGCCGAGCCTGCTGGCCCAGGCCGCGCTCCCGCACCTGCGCGCGACCCAGGGCTCCATCGTCAACGTGTCCAGCACCTTCGGCCATCGCCCTCTCGCGGGCGCCGCCCACTACGCCGCGGCCAAGGCCGCGATCGAGCAGCTGACCCGCAGCTGGGCTCTCGAACTGGCGCATGATCAGATCCGCGTCAACGCGGTCGCGCCCGGGCCGACCGAGTCGGAAGCTCTGACCGCCGCGGGGCTTCCGGCCGAGCTTGTCGAGCAGGTGAAGGCCGACGAGGCGGCGCGGATCCCGCTGGGTCGTCGGGGCGAACCCGAGGAGGTCGCCGGCTGGCTCCTGCATCTCGCCGCCTCCAGCTGGCTGACCGGTCAGGTGCTCACCGTCGACGGAGGCCTCGAGCTCAGCTGAGGTGCGCGTCCACCGCTCGCCTGACGAACCCGTCGAGCTGTGGATCGTCCAGCACCAGGTCGAGCGCCTTCGTTGCTCGCAGTATTGCGAGCCCGTGCAGGTTGGTCCACAGCGAGACAGTCCGCTCCGCGGCGTCGTCCGGCGCTGAGGAGGCCACCAGCTTCGTCAGTACGTCGAGCAGCGGCAGCGTCGTCGTACGGAGGTTGCCCCCGGCCCCTTCCAGGAGGTCGTGGCGGAAGATCAGCTCGAACATCGCCGGCCGCTCGGCGGCGAAGTCGAGGTACCGGCGGCCGAGCGCGACCAGCTGGTCGCGGGGCGACCCGTCCGCGGGCGCCGTCAGCCGGGCGGCGAGGTCGGCCAACCCAGTGGCGGCAATCGCTGCCAGCAAGGCGTTGTGGGTCGGGAAGTACCGCCGGGGCGCGCCGTGCGAGACGCCGACGTGGCGCGTGATCGCCCGCAGGGACAGGGCCGCCGCGCCGTCCTGCTCGAGCAGCTCGACGCCGGCCAGCACCAGCCGGTCGCGCAACGGGATCTCCTCCACCCGCGCATTCTCCCCTACGCAGAAGCCTGTTCCGTGCACCCGGCGATGCCGTACGCTTCTCGACGTGACTGCCGGGTCGGCTTCGAGCCATGCACGAGTAGGGTTCCCGGCCGCGTTCTGAGCGCGGCGAGGGCCGATCGCGGCCCGCCTGTTGTTTCCACTGATCGGCGCGTGGGTTCTGCCGCGCCCTCTTGGACACCTCCTGCCTGCGTACGTCCGCGGGCTGTTTTGCCCTGCCCATCTCCGGAAAGGACCTGAATGCTGAACGACCAGATCATCGCGGAGTTCCGCGCCAACCAGGGCCAGGTCGGCGGCCCCTTCGAGGGCGCTCGCCTGCTCCTGCTCACCACCAAGGGCGCTCGCAGCGGCCGCCCGCACACGGCGGTGCTCGGCTACTACCCCGACACCGACGGCCGCGTGCTCGTCGTCGGTTCGGCCGGCGGCGGCCCCAAGCACCCCGACTGGTTCCACAACCTGCTCGCCTTCCCGCGCGCCACCGTCGAGTCCGGCGCATTCACGTACGACGCGGAGGCGACCGTGCTCGCGGGCGCCGAGCGGGACGAGACGTTCGCCCGCCTGGTCGAGGCCGACGCCGGCTGGGGCGAGTACCAGCGCCGGACCACGCGCACGATCCCGGTCGTCGTACTGACCCCGGTCGAGGCCGGCCCGCCGGTGCTCGCCTCCGGCTCGCCCACGTTCGGCGAGTTCCTCGTCGCCATCCACACCACGTTCCGCCGCGAACTCGCGCTGATCCGTCGTGAGGTCGCGACGTCGGGCAGCGCACTCGGCGCCCAGCTGCGGATCAACTGCCTGAGCGTCTGTCAGGGCCTGCACAACCACCACACCGGCGAGAGCACAGGCATCTTCCCGGTGCTGCTCGACCGCTACCCCGAGCTCACGGCCGAGATCACCGCGCTGCAGGCCGACCACGACAAGATCGCCTTGCTGCTCGACGAGTTGCAGGAGCTGGTCCGCGGCGGCCGCTCGGCCGACGTACTGGGTGAAGTCGATCGCCTGATCGAAGAGCTCACCACGCACCTCGACACCGAGGAGGCGATCCTCATCCCCCTGCTCTGATCGCCACCGCGCCCTCGCGCACCTGCAGCCCCTGGATCGGGGCCCGGCTGGTCACCACGACCATCGGGCCTCGGCCCGGCAGCAGCGGGCGCACCTGCTCGGCGTCGCACGCGTTGTCGAGTTGCACCAGCATCCGCCGGCCGGCGGTGACCGTGCGGAAGAGCGCGGACTGCTCCTCGAGCCGCTCGGGGATCTCGGTCACGCCCATCGCGCGGAGCAGGTCGGCGCACTGCGCAGCAGATCCCTGCAAATCAAGGCGAATCTCCCCGTCGGGGAAGCTCTGCTCCTGCGCCCACCGGCGGACCAGCGCGGCCTGGCCTTCGCCGTACACGACAGCGAGCCTGCTACCTCGCCGTACGGCGCTCAAGCCGTCGTCGCCCACCGGTGGCTCGCTCAGCCTCCGGTGGACTGCTTGCAGCTCTTCCGACGGGTCAGCACCGAGCTGGTCGGCCAGGTGCGCGCGCACTGTCTCGTAAGCCTTGAGCGCCTGGTCGCGCTGGCCCTGCTCTTCCAGCGCGACGATCAGCCGCAGCCAGAGCGACTCCCGCAGGGGGTGCTTGCTCGCCAGCTCCTGCAGCTGAGCAGCCGGCAGGTCTGCCCGCTCTACTGCCCGCAGGTAGCGCTCGGTCAGCGCCGGACCGTAGGCGGCACGCAGTGCGTCGGTGCCGCAGTCTTCGAACGGCTCACCGCGCCACAGGTGGAAGTCGTCCTCGTCGCACAGGGCATCCACGTCAGCGACCAGCCGGTACCCGGCTGGCCCCGACAGCACCTGCTCGGCGCCCAGCGCTCGCCGCAACCGCAGTACGGCGTTCTGCAGCGCAGCGCGGGGATTGCTCGGCCGCTGGTCCCACAGCTGGGTGGCCAACTCGTCAGCGTCGACCCAGCCGTCTCGAACGGCCAGCGCCGCCAGCAACGCCCGCTGGCCCGGAGCAGTGATCTGCACGGGCTCGCCGTCGACCAGTACCTCCAGCGGTCCCAGCAGCCGAACCTGAAGCTGACGACTCACCAGTGCCTCCCTCCGGCTACCGTAGCCGCCGGAGGGATCACTGAGAGTCAGCGCAGGAACAGGTACCGGAAGGCCGCTTGGACGTTCGCGTTGGAGGGGACGACCTGCAGCGTCGACGGCGGGTAGTCGAAACTGGTCAGGAACGTCGAGTAGGTGATCCGCGCCGGGCAGTCCGGCCCGTCGATCTGCACCCGTGTGTTCGACACGACCCGGCCGGTCCGCAGCTCGTAGACCTTCACCGGGACGGCCACCTTGTGGAAGGTGACGTCGGAGATGTTCTGCGGGTTCTTCTCGCTCCGGTAGGGACAGGTCCGCAGCGACGTGCCGTCGACCGCCTCCTCCGAGCAGACGATCACGACCGCGTTGCTGGCGTCGCTGGCACGCCAGGACGCCGGGAGTCGCTTGGTGTACTCGTCGTCGCCCTCGAACAGCCCGGAGTTGAAGCCACCGGCGTACGGGCGGGCGCCGCTGTACTGCGCCGGGTGATCGCAGTACGAGTCCTCGGCCAGCAGCTTGCGGACGTTGGTCAGCTCGATCGCCAGCGTCGCCTGCCGGATCCCGGCCTTCGCCTTCGCCACCCGCGAGTCCTTCGGGTACTGGCTCACCAGCTGCTGGTACGACGAGCGTGCGGCGTCCCAGCTCTTCTGCCCCAGCAGGCGATCCGCGCACGCGAGGATCGCGGCCGGCGCCGTCTTGGTGACCGTGTCCTTGGACTGGTCGAGCAGGTTCTTCGTCGCCTCCCGCTGCCGCAGCCAGTCGGTCACCCGGACCGTCCGGCACGGGTCCTCCACCGGCAGGTCGTCGAGCCAGCCCTTCAGCGTCACGTCCACGGTCTTGTCGTGGCCGGGCTCGGCCAGTACGTCGCCGAGCGTGTCGAATCCCTGCTGCAGCGAGGTGTAGTCACCAGTCAGCCCAACGGACAGCACGGCCTTCGCCTCGTCCAGCCGGCCGCAGAGCGCGACCTCCGCGTCGCCCTGCTCGGTCCCCGGCGCGTCGACGAGCCGGTGCCCGAACCACAGCTCCTCCTGGGCGTCGGTGAGCTTCGCGCAGTCCCCGGCCTCACGGGCCTCGTCGACCTTGCCGGAGATCCGGCCGGCGTCGTACCGGACGAGGCCGATCGCCAGCAGGACAGGGATCGCGACGCCGAGCGCAACCAGGCGCTTGGTCAGGTTCGACTCCTTGCGTGGCGACCGATGGGCCACGAACCAGCCGTGCGCGACGACCAGCACCCACCAGACGACCAGCGCGATCTCGCACCAGGTCTGCTTCAGCACCAACAGGAAGATCAGCAGCGAGCCGACGACCATCAGGTTGACGATCGCGAGCACCCAGCGCTTGATCAGCACGTAGCCGAGGCCCAGCAGCGACGCGTTGCCGACCGCGGCCGCCAGCGGGTCGGCCGGAGGTGGTGGTGGCGGAGGAGGCGGTGGTGGTGGCGGTTGCCAGGCGTATTGCGGCGTGTAACTCATCAGGTCCCTCCCCAGCACAGGCCTCGTCACAGTCAGTGTGCGACTTCTGACGCGCCTTAAACCAGGGGTGACAGGGTCCTGCCACTAGGTCGGCTCGACCGCGTAGGCGCGGGCGGCGTACGGGTCGAGTGCTTGATAGGAGCGAACGAACACGGCCCGCAGATCGCCGATCGCTGAGGCCTTCAGCCGTAGCTCGTCGACGATCGCTGTGATGTCGCCGTCGCAGCGAACCGCGGCGATCGACAGAGCCAGCGGGACGTGGCCGCAGAGGCCGGCGAGCTCCCGCAGGGCTTGCTGGTCGGTAGCGCCGGTCTTGGTGTGCAGGAGCTCGATCGACTCGCTGGCTTTCAGTTCGTCGACGGCGATCCGTGGTGCGCCTTCGCGGATCGCCAGGCCGTGCAGCTCGTTGCGGCTGGTCACCAGGGCGAGCGATCCGGGTCCTGGGATCAGGGGGCGGACATGGTCGGCGTCGAAGGCGTTGTCGAGGAGCAGCAGGCAGCGGCGGCCGGCCAGTGTCGTACGGAGTAGGGAGCTGCGCGCCTCTACGTCGTACGGGATCTGGTGCTCTGGTACGCCGAGGCCGATCAGGAAGCTCTTGAGTGCTGAGGCGGCATCTATCAGCTCGCCGGGGCCGTAGCCCTGCAGGTCGATGAACAGCTGGCCGTCCGGGAAGAGCTGCTGGTGTTGCTGCGCCCACTGCAGGGGCAGTGCGGTCTTGCCGATGCCGCCGGATCCGTGCAGGACAACGGCTGTTGAGTCGATCGCCTCGTCCAGCGCCTTCAGCTGTTGGGCTCTGCCGACGAAGACGCCACGTGCTGCGGGCAGCTGCTGCGGCACGGCCTTTGCCGACAGCAGTTCGGCGTACTGGCGTTTGAGGTCGGGAGAGGGATCAGCGCCGAGCTCGTCGGCCAGCAGCACTCGTACGGACTCGTAGCAGGCCAGCGCCTCCGCCGGACGCCCGGACTGCTTGAGCGCCTTGAGCAGCTGCGCCCAGAACGCTTCACGCAAAGGGAAGCGCGCAGTCAGCTCACGCAGCTCGGCCACTACTGCGCCATGCCGGCCGGCGGCGAGCTCAAGGTCTACCCGGTGCTCGCGGGCGCTCAGGTAGAGCTCGACGATCCGCTCCGACTCCACCTCGTCCAGCCACTGCGACCCGACGCCCTCGAACGGCCTGCCACGCCACAACTGCAGGGCCTCCGTCAGCAACCTTCGCTGCTCGCCAGCGGTTGGTGCTGTCTGTGCCTCGTGCAGCAGCCGCCCGAACCGTACGGCGTCCACGTGCTCCGGCGCGACGTCGAGCCGGTACCCGTCGCACTCGGTCCGGATCCGGGCGCCGCCCAGCAGGCGGCGGAGCCGGGTGATCTGCGTCTGCGTGCTGTTGCGGACGTGGGCGGGCAGCTCCTCACCCCAGACCGCCTGCGCCAGCCGCTCGACCGACACCGTCCGCCCGACCTCGCTGGCCAGCATCGCGAGCGCCGCCCGGAGCCGCCCCGAGCCGACCTCGACCTGCTGCCCGGCGACCCGTACCGACAGCGGCCCGAGCACGCCGATCTCCACCGAACATCCGCACTCCATCGCCCACCCTCCCCGAGTTCCCGTTCACAGTAGGAGCGCGCAATTGCCTCAAGCAAACATTTGCATCAGCCTCGAACTCTCGGCCGCTCGCTGCCCGATCGGGCAGGTTTTCCTCGACCTTCCGTGCCGGATTTCGCGGTGCTAGCTTGAAATCTCCGGCCGTTCCGTATGGGGGGAAACCATGACCGAGTCAACTGATCCACGCGCGTTTCTCGACAGCCTCAAACGCGACGAGCTCGAGCCGCCGATCGTCCTGCCAGGCATGCTGAAGCCGGCCGAGGACAGCGACGACTACGTGATGTTCGCCCAGGGCACCGTCTGCCAGAACTGGGTCCGCATCGCCGTCGACAGCATCCAGTCGATCGAGCTGCTCCAGCAGGTCCCGTGCGACGAGCACTCCCACCCGCTGGTGCTGCTCCGCCTCAAGCCGGCCACTTCCGACGAGGGCAAGATGTTCGCCGCGCTGATGCAGGCCGTCGCCCGGAACCGCCCCCGCTCCGCCCGCCGCCGCTCAGCGGACCCGTACGGCCCGACCCTCAGCCCGTTCGACCCGGTCGACCGCGGCCCCGCCCCCCGCGCCGACCGCCGTGCCAAGACCGTCCGCCGCTCCCGCTCCGGCGGCGAACCCCGCGCCGCCGACGACTTCCGCTGGTGCAACAGCATCCCCGAGATCGACATCGACGATCACGGCGTCTGGTGCCTCGACTGGTGCTGGGAATCCGAAGGCCAGGCCAGCTACCTACCCTGCGACGTCCTCCGGACCCTCACGACGGAGCCCGTCTTCAAGTAGCCCTACTCCCGCTCCACCCAACTGGCCACACAAACTTCGTTGCCCTCAGCATCAGCCAGCACCCACCACTTCGGCGCGTGCGCGTCCGACACAAGCCGCCCGCCGGCGCTGAGCGCTGCCGCCACCCGCTGCTCCGCCAGATCATGCGGAACAGCCACATCAACATGCACCCGATTCCGCCCTTCCCGCGCAACCTCCATCTGCTGCACCCCCACCCCCGGCCACCTCCGCATCGGATCAAACAGGTAGTCATCCCCGATCTGCCCATACCCCAACACCGCCCGCCAGAACGGCACCACCGCGTCACTCACCAACACATCCACCATCAAATTCACCACCTGCACCCGCGACGGATCACTGACCACCCCCAACTCCGCCGCCACCCCCGAGATCCGCCGAGCCACCTCCACATCCCGCCGCCCCAACGAAACAGTCACCCCATCAGCCCGCAAATCAACCCGAAGCTGCTCCTCGGCGTCCCCCACCACCCGCCCAATCCCCTCAACCAGCGCCACTCCTTGCGCCAACGACCCAGTCCTGAAGTACGCCGACACCAGGTGATAGAGCGACCGCCAGTCCTCCACCCCGTCCGCCGCATGAAACTCTCCCGCCGTCACCATGCCGGCGAACGTAACACCCGTACTTGCCTTTCGGTTGGGTTCTCCCCTTTGCGCTGCCCATCGCCTTTGTCAGGCATCAGCGCCCAGAACGGTCACCCTCATGCGAACTCCCCAAGGACCCCAACAAGTTGCTATCAGCAACGCTCCCAGCAAGCCTGACCTGGTCGGCCGTAGCCGCAGACGCCGCAACACCCACGCCGAAGGCCCACCCGGTGGCTCTCCCTCCGCCCGGATCGGTCAACCCCAACCTCGAGTCCAGAAATTCCCGCGCCATACTCGCCCACGCCAGCCACCGCTGGCGCGTCTCTCCGACGATGGGCTTCAAACACCCCGCGCTCACGGTCACGATCGTGGCCGCCGATCCGCCGCCGAGCACCCCCGGCAGCGCCATCCGACCGGTCCGACCCCCTGAACCGACTCGCCTAACACCGCACCCCGAGTTGCAGGTCACCCCAGCCCCGCTCCCAAACCCGACCGCCACCGGTTACCCCAGTCGGTCGCCCCCGCACAGCCCACCGCGCCGCCCGTTCAACGCGCTCGCCGCCACTCAGCACGCCTCACCACCACTCAGCCGCGCGCCCATACAACACCGAAGGGGCCCCATCGCGAACGATGAGACCCCTTCGGTCCAACTGGCGGAGGATACGAGATTCGAACTCGTGAGGGTTGCCCCCAACACGCTCTCCAAGACCGCGAGGCAATATTCACAGCAGATCAGGACCCTCCTCTTGAGCCTTACGCAGGTGAGCCGTGAACCGCGATGACCTGCCCCGCACGGTTGCGGATGAGACCCACGTTGAGACCCTGTAAGGCATGGCTGCCGCTCCGGTGTTTCAGCCCTGTCTCTGGACGTTGAAACACTGGGAGGGGCTACCGGGCGCCAGTGGCCGATGAGAATGGCCACGCACCGCTCTCTGCATGGGGGCAGACGTGGCGAACAGACTCGACCTGTCTGCCGATGGCACAACGGAGGCATGGTGAGGCACTGACGGCGCTGCCCTCAACTAGCTGCATCGTGTTCCAGCCTCCAGCCAGCTGGAACAAGATCGGTCTCGCGCGGCGGATCCGGCGCGCAAGAGATCCATCTTCGGTCGGTCGCAACGGGTGGTGTCAACGCCATCCCGACCTATCGGTTTAGCGCGCGGGCACTTTTCGTTTGTGGACGGAACCGCCGGCTAGGCATGCATGTACCGATAGTCCGAACTGCCCAATTGGTGCAGACTGACCCGCTGGATCATGTTGCATGGACCGACTGACCATCAGCAAGCTGTCCTTGGGTGAGGAAGAAGGCGTGAGTATGTCGGAGGATTCTCGACCGTCGAGCGAATCGAAGTCGGTGACGGGTAAATACGTTCGGCACGCTCTTGAGACGCACCTTAGGCGGGAAGGTCTAAGTCTTGCGCAGATATCCAGGCAGACCTCAGATGAGTTGGAAGTTTCATTAAATAAGATCAATCGGCTGCTAGATGGATCAAAGGCTCAGTTCGATCTTCTTATGCGCGATGAAGATATGGCTTCTATCCTGCCAGCTTGGAATGACGTGGATAGACATGAAGTCCAGCGGGTCTTTCGGTCTGGACTTCTTCACCGAAAGTCGTTGATCTTGAAGAGGCTGCAGGAGCTGCGACCCGCGGAGCAGATTCGAGACATTCGAGAGGCGATCGCCGCAAGGGTGTCCGATACCGCGGTCCGCGAATCTTTGCTTCAGGTAGTGGACGATGCAGAGTCTGACCAGAAGAAGGAGCAAGAGCGGCTGGCCAGCGAAGAACGCGAGGTTCAGCAGGAAGAGCGTCGGCAAAAACTTCAGATGGACATGTTTGAGAGGCGCACAGCCGTCTATCACACATTCCTTGAGCGTGAATCAATAGCTAGCATTGTCGGAGCCGTACTGCTTCTCTTGCTGGCAATCTCTTTGATTGTTTCGATGTTTGTCGGCACAGCGGCGACGGAAGTTGTCTCGAATAGCTTCCTGTTGGTGCTCGGGTACTTTTTCGGACAGGGGGTCGCGCGCAGAGAACGCGATAAGGATGGCAGCAACTGACCTGATTTGCTGTTGAGCGGTCGTAACGGCCGGTCGAGTAATGGTTAGCTGTCGGCTGTCGCTATCGCGCGGAGTCGACAACACCGCGCGACGCCGCGTGATAGTGGTGGCAATTGAGCGGCTGGTAGGTGATGCTGCCGGGATGGCACCAAGTCACGATCTGGTGGAGTTCGTTCGTCAGGCCGCGCAGGAGATGGCCCTGGAGTATCAGCGGATCTATGCCCGAACCCGAGAGGATCCGGGTACGGCGGGAGATGAGGGAGAGGAGAATTGGGCTGAGCTGCTGAGGAGGTGGCTGCCCTCGACCCATCACGTGGTGACGAAAGGGCGGATCCTGGCGTCCGATGGTCAGGCGAGCCGACAGGTTGATGTGTTGGTCTTGAGCCCTTCCTACCCACGCGGTTTGATCGGCAAGAAACTGTATTTTGCTGCGGGGGTGCTCGCGGCCTTCGAATGCAAGACCACCCTGCGCCCGGAACACATCAAAGTAGCAATCGAGAGAGCAGTCTCGATCGCCCAGATCGGCCGCAGCGACGAATCAGTCAATCGCAAGATCGTCTACGGTCTCCTGGCCCACTCGGCGCAGGTTCCGGATACGCGAACACCTGCAGCCGACACCATTAGCCGCCTCTTGCACGAGAAGGATCAAGAGCTGGTCCGTGACCCGCGGGACTGCCTGGGCGTCGTGTGTGTCGCCGACTTGGGCACGTGGGCGATGACGCAATCCTTGATGCTGCTGGACGATCTCTATCCCCCGCACCTGCTGTCCGGTTATGGAGGGCCGAGCGCGAGCTATCCATTCGGGGACGAGTTCGACGACGATCCCGCGCCAGAGCCCATCGGCCGGCTGCTTACGTGTCTGCTGCAAGCTCTCGGGGAAGAGGACTCCGGGCTGCAGCCGTTTGCGCAGTATTTCGCAGATGTGGGCCTGTATGGCGTTAGCCATGCTGAGACGCGGAGGTGGATGCTGAAGGACTTACCTCCCGGGATTATCCGCCGCCCCACTGGCTCGCAGGGGTGATGCAGTAGCCAACCGTCGCCAACTCCTGGACCGTGGGGCCGCAGTCCCGCCACGACGCTTTCCAAGACCGTCATCCGAGATTCGGCGGTGATCGCGTGCCCTCGTTCAGGCGTGGAGTTTCTGCCCGGCGGACTGTCGCGGACGTCGTTGGACGACCGAGTTGGCGGCAGCCGAACTCCGGTGGGACACCTGGGATATCGGCCAGCGCGCTGTCCCAGGTGTTTGCGCAGGTCAACGCGAGAACTGTGACAGTGGGACACCTGGGACAGCCGCAGCTTGGAACACGAATCGGAGGGCTGGCGGGCCGGCAGGCCCACTGCGTCTCGAACCGCCGAACTCGCGCTTTTCAGTTCGACGGCGGTGCATGCGGAGTCCGGCAGCGGCGTGCCCCACGGGGCTCTGATGCGTGTGCATAGACGGTCGCCGCCGCTGGTCGTTGCGGTCGCAGTCGCAGTCTGATGATCATCGATCTTCGCGGCATCACAGACTACCGGGAGTGGAAGGACATCCTGGCGGCTGCCGGTATCCGTGAGGGGCGATTGCACGATGCTCGGCACACTGCCGCGACCGTTCTACTTCTGCTCGGAGTGCCCGAGCGCGCTGTGATGGACGTCATGGGCTGGTCGTCGTCGGCGATGGTGAAGCGGTATCAGCACATCACCGCGCCGGTCCGGATGGACATCGCCGAGCGGGTCGGCGGGCTGATCTGGGCGAGGCCGAAGGGCAAGGCCGGGAAGAAGTCGAAGAAGAAGAAGCGGAAGAAGGGTCGCGGCGACGACGGCTCGGCAGGGCTGCCGATACCCGCCTGAGAAGGGTTGTTGAGACCCTCGTTGAGACCCTGGCACAAGAAGAGGGGCCGGACGCTGAGCGTCCGGCCCCTCTGTCGTTCTCGCCTCTAGGACTCGAATCACGCTCTGACCTGCGGAAACGTGACTCCCTGAGCCTCTAGGAAGCTGGCGGAGGATACGAGATTCGAACTCGTGAGGGGTTGCCCCCAACACGCTTTCCAATTCCTCGGAGTTGTGTTCGCGCACGCACGATGGACGCCCGCGCCGCCGCGACCAGAGAAGATTCGGCCGACCGTGAACGGGCACGAACAATGACGAATGAGACGGAAACTGAGACGGAAAACCGCCCGTCACAGCCAGTTGTGAAACCGGTCGGCGGCATGCTGCTGCCGCATGATCCCACCTGTGGCCGGCGCTTCCTATCGACGCAGGCAGAGCCCCACGGCGTGCCGTTCTTCCGCGCTGAAAAGCTCTTCCCCTAGAACGACTCTGGTTCTACGTTGCTCTCATGGATGTTGCGGTCTGGTCAGCGATCATCGGTCCGATCACGACACTGCTCGGTGGCCTCGGCGGCTACTGGCTCGCGGGCCGCAATGAGGAAGGCCGCGATCGACGGGCGGCAAGTCGTGAAGAAGCCGCTCGACGTAATGCGCTCGCCGAACGGCTAGAGGAGAGTCGTCACGGCTTCCAGCGCGACGCGCTTCTAGAACTCCAAGACGAGTTGCAACGCCTGGTACGCAGCGCCACGCAGATCACGCTTCAGGATCGAAGGACGATCAAGGAATCCGGTCAGACGTACCTGTTGGCTGAAGACCTAAGCGACCAAGCCATGGAGATCACTGTCTCTGTCCAGCGACTGCGGTCCCGAGTGCTAGATGATGAACTCCGTGCTTCTATCGGCGTCCTCATCGACCTCTGCTCTTCCGCAGGGGTATCGCTAATCGAGTACCCGCAGGGCAAGGTTCCTGACGACGAGAGAGACCAGGCGCTCGCGAAGCTAGACAGGCAAATCATGCATCTAGCAGAGGAATATTCGACGGTGACCGAGGCGGTGGGAAAGCATCTGCGTAGCGAACTGGACCGCCGAGGCCTAGCAGCCCCGTCGAACTCGTAGCGATGACTCAGCGCTTTAGCGTCGACAGGGCCTGCGCCGGCCGGTCGTCAGCTATGCGGCCATTTCGACGTCTGCACTACGTGTCAATGACCGAAATGCTCATACCTTTGGATCTGGTGATGACAGACCGAGATAGGTGGTGAGATCTGCGATGAAGCCGTCCAACTCCGCCTTCGGGGCGTGTGCAGATGGGGTTCGGTGAAGTCCGGATTCAAGCACTTTCGCTACAAACGATGGGCCATGGCCTGAAACTGAAGGTTCCCAGCCTTCGATTTCGCCGACGGGAACTACAAAGATGCCGTGATGCTTAAGGTGCTGCAAGACCCGGCCTATTGCGGCCAAAGGGTCGCCTTTGAATGCGCGTAAGCCTGAGGCTTTCACGGCCTTCCAGCCAGAATCTCGCTTTAAGGAATCTATAATGGCGGATGCCTCCGCGTCATCGATACGACTGGCGTCAGCGCGACCCATGATCGGGCGGGCCGCTTCCTTAAATGCCCTTGCGGTTGGGATACTCGCCTTCTTCTCTACTTCCTTCTGAATGATCGCAAGGTCGTCCTTGATGTCACTATAGTCACCTCCTGATGCTTCGATTAGACGCTTAACAAGCGTGTCGTCATTTAGTATGTCGATGTCGACAATAACTGCGGGGCGTAGGTTCAGTTTCCGGAGCTTTAGACTCGCCTCCGGCATCCTTGCTTTTCCGCCGACATGAGTGAAGTGCACGTCGTGATCGGCGGAAATTCTTGCATCCATCGCCGCGGCGTAAAACCTACAGTCAGCGTCTGCTTCACAGACGACAGTGCCCTGGTGAACGAGGCCATCCAGCATTCTGGAGTATCGAAGTAGGCCATCCCTCCAGAGGTGCTCGATCTCAGTGTTGGGCAGTACGGAGAGGCTGTGATCGGGACTTAGGCGGATTATTTTGATCTCGCGATTGGTTGCTCCATTTAAGATTCCATGGATCAGATCGGTGCTATGCGTGGCGACGATGATCTGAGTTCCGTCGGCTGTCTCCTCTACGAGGTATCGCCCCAATAGCTTTGCCTGCGGCGGGTGAAGAAATGCTTCTGGTTCGTCAATGAAGACGACTGGCGGCCCTGTAACGATAGTTGCCATCAGGATGCTTGCAAACGAGCGTATTCCATCTCCTTGTGAAAGCAGAGATGGCAATCCAGCGAGTTCGAGCAGAAATTCTTTCCTGGGTGGCAATGGTTCTGCGGGGCGATTGGGTGTCCCAATTAAGAGTCCATTGCCCGCCTGCGGCGAATATCTATTGACGCATACCTCGAACCCAAAGGCCCTTTTAAACAGGCTGGAGATCTTGAGTTCGAGTTCTTTACTGTCCCACAGTCTTTCCATAGCATTCTGTGGAGCGAGAAACGGGTTTCGAGGCCCGGTAGTCTGCAGAGGTTGTTTCGACAGGCGACTTTCGCCATCGAGCATTACTGTTAGGAGATGCCAGGCATCACCGAGGCCGCGATCCATCTTCCATGAGCTCAGTATCGAGGATAATGGGATTCGATCGTCGTTATTGGGGTGCCGCGCAATCATTGCGTGCCCGGGAAAAGGGGAGTCCGAGGCTCCGGTTACAATCCAAGGTGCAAGCCAGTCAGTCAACGATTGCTCGCTGGAGTCTTTGATGAGGGTCACACTTGAGGGCCACGTTGGGTGGCCAGCGTCAGGCGTGTATCCGCTCCCGGTGAAGAGACCTGCGTGAATATTTCTGAGGAGCACCGACTTACCTGAATTATTTGGCCCCACTAAGATCGTGATGCCGTCGGTTGGGATGGAAACTTCCTGCGAGGGATCGCCGATCGTTATTGAGGAAACTGCGGCTAGTTCCATTAAACCGACCTCTTACATGGTGTGTGGGCACAAAGCGGTTCTATTTGTCAAGCCTGAGTTGGAAGAGAGCTCCACTCATTCGCCCGGGGACGTCTACCGTGCGCACGTGTTCGAATCCGTGGCGCGCATAATACGCGTGCAGCCTGGTGTTGGTGCTCCAGCAATTCAAGCGGATCCAGCGTTTGCGATCATCTTTCGCTCGTCTAATCACGGCACCCAGCAGTGCAGACCCGTAGTCCTTGCCATGCTCTACAACGAAAAATCGACTGATATAGGTCTGAGGCTCGGCCAGTTCTTCCGGCGTCCAGAAGTCAGCTTCCGGATCGATTATCGCCATCACAGCCACCACCCGACCGTCAACCTCCCAGCCAACAAAAGGGAAGTTGTCGAAATCGCGGTCGATATTCGCGTGTACCTGCCTCATATCGAGGCCACCCCGGTACTGATCAGTGCCCTTGCTGGCGAGCCATTCGCCTGCGTCGTCGCGGACCTGGTGGACGAGTTTGCGGTGGGATTCGTCGAGGGTGATCAGCATCAGTCGTCCGTGTTCAGGTCGTAGGAGACTTCCACGCGGTCGGCTGCCATGCGGGAGACCATGTAGCGGACCGGGCGCGCTTCGGTGTCGTAACCGACGCGGCTGTGGATCAGCAGGGGAGTGCCGGGGGCCATCATCAGGCGTTGGGCTTCGTCGGCGCTGGGCATGCGGGCGGTGAGGGTGTCGTGCCAGCGGACTTGCTTGTGACCGGTGGCGGCGAGGAGGCCGCCAGGAACTCCGAGGTCACTGGGGTTCCAGAAGAGGTCATTCCCGTCGGTGACGAAGGGCGGGAAGTAGGAGTCGCTGAGCTGGTGGGGTTCGTCGTTGACCCAGCGGAGGCGGTTGCGGGCCTGGATCGCTGTGCCTGCAGGGATCTGGAGTGCTTTGGCGACGTCGGCCGGCGCTTGGATTGACAGGATCTGCAGATCGTTTCGCGGTTTGCCGCCCTGGGCCTTGATCGTGTTGGCCCAGGCATCGCCATCGTTGTTGTGGGCCTTCTCCCACTCGGCCATCTTCCATTCCCAGCGGCGGATCTCGCGTACGCGGCGGGTCCGGCCCTGGCTGCTGGTGATCAGCCCTTCGGCCTCCAGCGCCGATAGGGCGGCCCGGACCGTGTTGCGGCTGGCGCCGTAGCGGTCGACCAGCTCGGCTTCGCTGGGCAGGGGTGAACCCGGCTCGCCTAGTGAGTCGCGGATCAGGCGTGCGACCCGCTCTTGCAACGTCTCCGGCATCCCAAGTCCTCTCGTGTGCTGCTTGACAAGCTTATTCGGCTTGTACCAACATGTCACTCAAGCAACTTGTTCCAACAAGTCGAACAAGCGGACCAAGACCTAGAAGCCCGCGAACAGCGACGCCCCGGCGGTGGCACCCGCCGAGGCGTCAGGGCTGCGCCCGTCCCTTCACGAACAGGAGAGCAACCCGTGAGCATCATCTCCCTTCCGCTGGCGAACAGCGAAGACCCGAGCACCGCAGAACTGGCCGAGATCGAGCGTGAATGGCCGTTGATCGCCGCCGAGCTGGACCTGTTGGACGCCGAGATCGCTTACCTCAACGCCGGTCCCACACCGTCGGTGCTTGACCGCCGTCGAGTCCGGCGCGCCGAGCGCCGCGTCCTGGCCGCCCGCCACGACCTGGCCGACGACACTACGACGGAGGTCGTGGCATGAGCACCCCGCTTCGCTCCACCTACCCGATCCCGGTTGAGGACCTGATCCCGGCCGCGCGCAAGCTCGCCGCCGATCTGGGCTCGACGCCGTCTCGCAACCGGGTCATGAAGGAATTCCGGATCGGTGCCGAGAAGGCCCGCACGATCCTGGACGCCCTGGCCGAGCCCACCCCGGAGCCGTCGCCGGACCCGGTGGAGCAGTGGCTGCACGCGGTCCCGGACCCGGTTGAGCCCGAGCACAGTGACGCTGACGAGGAGATGCCTCCCGCGCCGGGGGAGGGGGCATCTTCGCAGGTCACGCCGCTTGTAGACCCGGCTCCTGCCGCCCAGACGGCAGCGCCCGAGGTGGTTCCCGCGGCTACCCCGGCCGACGGCAAGCCGGTTCGGTCCTGGCCGGTGCTGTTGCTGGCGCTGCCCGCGTTCGTTGCGGTCTGGTCCGGCTGGGTTGGACTGGGTGAGCTGACCGGATTCGGGGTGGTTCACCCGCTGCCCGGTATCGCGGATGGCTTCACGATCAACTCCGCGATCACGCTGCCCATCGGCGTCGAGACCTACGCGGCGTTCGCGTTGCGGGTCTGGCTGTCCGGCCGGGTCCCGGCCAAGGCCCGCAAGTTCGCCAAGGTCTCCGCCCTGTCGGCGCTCGTGCTGGGCGCGCTCGGGCAGGTCGCCTATCACCTCCTCGAGGCGGCCGGGGTCACTCAAGCGCCCTGGCAGATCACCACGGTCGTCGCCTGCCTGCCGGTGGCCGTGCTCGGCATGGGCGCTGCACTGGCCCACCTCATCCACGCACCCGAGACCGCCTGCCCTTCCGAGAACCGGGAGTCGTGACCATGACCGAAGCTGTCGAGCACGTTGCTGACCCGATCGACCTGGACGCCCACCGCACCCGCCGCGACGACACCCCGTCTGATTCGGCCGGCGCAGCTGCCAGTACCGAGCTGGTGTCGCGTGACACCGCCTACGAAGTCGTCCTGGACGACGACGAGACCACCGATGCCGAGCTGGGCAAAGTCCTGGTCCCGGTGGACTCCCCGGCCCTGCCCGTTGCAGTCGCTGAGGCCGCGCGGGTACCGATCGTGCCGGTCCACCTGCGGCCGGAGAACCTGCGGGTCACGATCCGCCGCGCGCTCGACCGGGCCGGGCACACAGCCTTGTTCCACACGGTTCGTGCGCCCTGGTACGGCGCGAAGCTGTCCTGGTTCGCCGGGCGCGGCTTCACGCGGCTGGTGCGCAGTCAGCTCCGCTGGTGGTGGGTCCCGAACTCGTTCGCCCTGGAGCAAAAGGCCGCCGACGCAGGCGAGCTGAAGGAGTGGGAGAAGATCCACCGCCAGCTCAAGGCAACCCGGCTGTGGCGGGGCGCGGTTTTGACGGCCCAGAACCTGGGCCTGCTGGTTGGTGTGCCGATCGCCTGGAACGCCGCCCCAGTGGCCGGTCTGGCCGCTGTCGGCGCGGCTGCGGTCGCCGGGCTCGCTCACTACGGCCGCCCGGCAGGTCAGACCCTGGTGGGTACGGCGGTGGTCGCGCCCCGTTTCCGGAAGCTCAACTCCGACATCGTGCTGCGCGCCTACTACGCGGCCGGTCTGGGCAACCCGAACCGGGCCGACCAGGAGGTCCGGTTCGGGTCTGCGATGTCCAGGGATGCTCGCAACACTGGGTCTCAGGTGCTGGTGGATCTCCCGTACGGAAAGGGCTGGTCCGACGTCGCCAACGCCCGCGAGAAGATCGCCTCCGGCCTGGATGTGCACGTGAACCAGGTGTTCTTGACCCCGGACAAGTCCAGCTCGCGCCGCCACCTGCTGTTCGTCGCCGACCGCGACCCGCTGGCTGTCGCGGTCGGCCGGGCGGACCTGCTCGACTGCAAGCCCCGCTCGATCTGGCAGGCCGTCAAGCTCGGCAAGGACGAGCGCGACGCCCTGGTCACGCTCAAGCTGATGTGGAACTCGCTCCTGGTCGGTGCCCAGCCCCGCAAGGGCAAGACGTTCTTCGCCCGCCTGGTCGCCTTGCACGCGGCGTTGGATCCGTGGGTGAAGTTGATCGTTGCGGACGGCAAGAACTCCCCGGACTGGCTCGGGTTCCGCAAGGTCGCCCACCGGACCGTGTTCGGCACGCACCCGAACCCCAACGACGACGACCCGATCGAGCACCTGCGCGCGATCCTGGACGAGATCCTCACCCACATCGACAAGGTCAACTCGATCCTGACCACGCTGCCGGTGGACATGTGCCCCGACGGCAAGCTCACCGAGGAACTGGCCCGCGACCACCGTTACCCAGACCTGCGGGTCCTGGTACTGGTGATGGAAGAGTTCCAGGTCTACTTCGAGACCGAGGACCAGGCCGTCAACAAGGAGATCGCGGGCAAACTGTCGCGGATCCAGGCCGTCGGCCCGTCGGCTGGCGTCATCATCTTGTCCAGCTCGCAGAAGCCCTCCGGTGTCGGTGCGGGTGACGTGGGCCGGTTGTTCAACCGCTACCGCGACAACCACGCGGTCCGGTTCGCGCTCAAGTGCGGCAACCGCACCGTGTCCGAAGCTGTGCTGGGCGGAGACGCCTACCAGGAAGGCTTCGACGCCTCCACGCTTCCGGTCGGGGACGAGTACCGAGGTGTGGGCTACCTGTACGGGGCGGCCGACGACACCCCGACCGTCCGGTCGTTCCTCGCGGACGCGTCAGACGCGGACAAGATCCTGACCGCCGCCCGGACACACCGCGAACGCCTCGGCACCCTGACCGGACAGGCCGCCGGGGAAGAGCTGGAACGCGGCAGCCGCGACGTCCTGGCCGACGTCCTGGTGGTGATGGGCCCGGACAGCGCGGCGCACTGGGACACCATCGCCGGTCGGCTGGCCGATCAGATGCCGGAGCAGTACGACGGCACGACGCCGGAGGCGATCTCGGCTCAGGCCCGTGCGCTCAACGTCCCGAGCGTGAACGTGAAGCGCGACGGCGCGGTCCGCAAGGGCGTCAAGGCCGACGACCTGCGCGCGGCCATGGCCCGCCGCGACGGCACGAGCTCCACGACCGCGGGCAACACAGAGTAATCGTCAGCAAGAGGGTGGCGGGGTGCTGAAGTAGCGGCCCCACGGCTACCGGTAGCGGCCCCGCTACCCGCCCCGCTACCCCGTAACCCGTACCTGACCAGGCCGTTCGCTCACGCGTAGCGAGTAGCGGCCCCGGCTCCTCACGCCCAAAAACAGCCCGTTGGAGGCCTCTCGTGTCCAACCACCCCGCTACCGCTATCTCCACCGCCGCTACCCACGGTAGCGACCTCGTCGCCACCGCCCAGACGGCCGGACAGGTCGCCGCCGTCGTACTCATCGTCACCCTCGCCGTCGCGCTCTACCTGCTCGGGTGCCTGATCTGGCCGTTCGGGAAGTGCCGCCGCTGCAAAGGCGTCGGCAAGTTCAAGTCCCCGTTCGGCAACGCCTACCGCCACTGCGGCCGCTGCGACGGCTCCGGCCTGCGCATCCGGGTCGGCCGCCACGTCATCAACCACATCCGCGCCACCCACGGCGCGGGCACCAACGCGACCAGCAAGGGCGACCGCAAGTGACCAGAACACCCAGCAAGGGAGGAACCACGATGACCACACCACCCCCGATGCTCACCGCTGCTCTGGACGCGGCCGGACGTGGCTGGCCGGTGTTCATGCTCGGCAGGTCAAAGCGGCCGGTCGCCAACTGCCGCGCCTGCCGCCCATTCGTTGCCGGGGGCGACCACGACCCCGCGAGCTGTGGGCACCTGACCTGCCACGGCTTCTACGCCGCGACCACCGATCCGGCCCGCGTCGCGGCCATCGTCGCCGCCGTTCCGGGCGGGCAGCTCGCCGTCCGTACCGGTGCCGTGTCTGGCCTCCTGGTGGTCGACGTCGATCCTGACCATGGCGGCACTCCGAGCCTGATTGACCTTGCAGTAAGAGGCATCGCGCCCCGCACGCTGCAGGTCCTCACTGGCTCGTGGGGAACCCACCTGTACTACCGCCACCCCGGTTGGCACATGCCGTCTCGTCCGATGCCGTCGCGGCCGGGCATCGATGTGAAGGCTGACGGCGGCTACGTCGTTCTTCCGCCGTCGATTCACCATCGGACTGGCCGTGCGTATCAGTGGCGGCAGGGCTCGGGTGACCCGGTGGAGATGCCCCCGGCTCTCATCGCCGCGTGTCTTCCGCCGCCGCCCGTGACTGGCGCGCCGCCCAATGCCGGCCGAATCACCACCACGCCGGGGCGGGGCATCTCCCACCCCGACAAGCTCCTGAGTGCGCACCTGGACGCCGTACGGCAAGCACCCAAGGGCAAGCGCCGCACGACGCTCTACGGGGCCGCTAGAGGCGTCGCGCGGATGGTCGCGGCCGGAGCGCTCGACCAGGCCACTGCCATCGCCGCACTGACCGACGTAGGACTCCGAGCCGCCCAGACACCACGCGACATCAATGCCGCCATCACCGGCGGTTTCCGTGACGAAGGGATCGCCGCATGACCACCACCGACCACGACCAGGCCGACGCCGCCGAGCTGGTCGACGGTGCCGAACTGCTGGACCAGGTGGCCGCCACGATCGACCGGTACGTCATCCTGCCGAGCCAATCGGCCGCGACCGCTGTCGTGCTGTGGATCGCCGCTACGCATGCCGTTGCAGCGTGGAACTGTGCTCCGCGGCTGGTCATCCGTGCACCCGAGCGGCGGTGTGGAAAGTCGAGGCTGCTGGACATGGTCGAAGGGATGAGTCACCGGCCGTTGATGACCGTGAACGCCTCGCCGTCGGCGGTCTATCGGTCGATCGGCATGGCGCCGTCCGATCCGCCGACGCTGCTGATCGATGAGGCGGACACGATCTTTGGCCCGAAGGCTGGCGACAACGAGGACCTCCGGGGCTTGCTCAACGCTGGGCACCAGCGCAACCGCCCGGCTCTGCGGTACGACGCCGGGTCGCGGTCGGTGGAGAAGATCCAGACGTTCGCGATGGCCGCTCTGGCAGGGATTGGAGCGATGCCGGACACGATCGAGGACCGCGCCGCCGTGATCCGGATGCGTCGCCGCGCTTCTGGTGAAGAGGTCGCGCCGTACCGGGTCCGTCGTGACGGTCCCGAGCTGGACGAGCTGCGGCAGCGGCTCAACCAGTGGCTCACCGGTCACGTCAACGAGCTGCGGGCAGCGACGCCGGATATGCCGCTGGAAGACCGTGCGGCCGACACCTGGGAACCCATGATCGCCGTGGCCGACCTGGCGGGCGGGCAGTGGCCACGGGCCGCGAGGAAGGCCGCTGTAGCGCTCACCAGCGACCGCGATGCGGGCGACGGGACCTCCATCCCGTCACGGCTGCTGGCCGACTGCCGCACCGCGTTCCAGGACGCCGACGCGCTGCCCACACAGACCTTGCTCGACCGGCTCCGCAGTGACACGGAAGCGCCCTGGGCGACCATGGGCCCGGCCGGACTCACCGCGATGCGCATGGGCAACCTGCTGCGGGAGTTCGAGATCCGCAGCGACACCATCCGGTTCCCCACCGGCCAAGCCAAGGGCTACCACCGCAACGACTTCATCGACGCGTGGAGCCGCTACTGCCCCGAGCCGAAACCAGCGGCTGGGGAAGCCGTACCAGCCGTACCAGCCTCAACATCGCAGGTCAGCCCCGAAGAGGCTTCCACCACTGGTACGGCTCAAGCCGTACCAACCGACCAAGCCTCCTCGACCCTGACCAGGCAAAACGAGGCTGGTACGGCTGGTACGCCTTGGGTCCCCCGAGCTGTTCCACCCATTGCCGACGACGACGGCACGAGCACCACCAGGGCGAGCGCGTGACCGCGCCGATTCGCAGCACCCAAAGCACCTTCACCACGGAGCAAGGGAGTTCAGAGCGAATGTCGACGACTGAAGAAGTACTGCCCAGCAAGTTGCTGCTCACTGTTGCGGAGGCCGCCAACCGGCTCGGTATCGGCCGGACAACCTGCTACGCGCTCGTGATGTCTGGCGAGATCGAGTCCGTACCCGTGGGCCGACTCCGCCGCATTCCGACTGAGTGCCTCGGTGACTACGTACAGCGCCTCCGTGACCTGGCACGTACCAACGCGACCGCTGCTTAAGGAGACCTAACAGATGAAGCGAAATCCGAACGGTCGATCGAGCATCTACCAGAGCGCGGACGGCTACTGGCATGGCCGGGTGACGATGGGAGTGAAGGACGACGGGACGCCGGACAGGCGGCACGTCGAGCGAAAGAGCAAGGCGGCGGTTGTTGCCCGGGTCAAGGAATTGGAGAAGGAGCGTGACGAGGGTGTCGTCACGAAACCGGGCAAGAGGTGGACGCTCGAAGAGTGGTTGGTGCATTGGCTCGAAAACATCGCACGGCCGCACCTTCGGCACACCAGCTACTCCGCCTACCGCGTTGCGGTTTACACGCACCTCATTCCGGGCCTCGGTGCTCACAAGCTCCAGAAGCTTGAACCCGAACACCTGGAGAAGTTCTACCGACGGATGACGGCGAGTGGCAGCAAGCCCGCGACGGCTCATCAGGCGCACCGCACCGTCAGGGTCGCATTGGGAGAGGCGTTGAGGCGCGGGCATCTCAAGGCAAATCCGGCAGCGATCGCAAAGCCGCCACGGATTACCGATGAGGATGTCGAGCCGTACTCAGTCGAGGAGTCCCAGCGAATCATGACGGAGGCAGGCAAGCAGCCGAATGGCGCGCGGTGGGCGGTCGCGCTGTCGCTTGGTCTGCGCCAGGGTGAAGCGCTCGCATTGCGATGGACTGACGTCAAGCTGGAGGCTCACGAGCTGCGCGTCAGATGGACGCGACTCCGCCCGGTTTACGACCACGGGTGCGGTGGGAAATGTGGCCGGCCGGGCGCGGGCTACTGCCCTGAACGAGTGCAGACGAACCCGCTAATCGGTGAGACAAAGAGTCGTGCAGGAAAGCGCACGATCGGTCTGCCGGACGAGCTGGTGGAGATCCTGCGCCGGCACCGCGCGGAGCAAGACGAAGCTCGTCGGGTGGCTCGGCAGATGTGGACCGAAGGAGGTTGGGTGTTCGCAACGCCAACGGGTGAACCTCTGAATCCCAACACCGACTACCACGATTGGAAGGCGCTGCTGAAGCGGGCTGAGGTCCGAGAGATGCGCCTCCACGATGCTCGGCACACGGCTGCGACCATGCTGCTCGCTTTGGGCGTCACGGAGCGCGCGGCGATGGGAATCATGGGGTGGTCCTCGACGGCGATGGCGGCCCGCTACCAGCACATGACAGACCCCATCCGCCGCGACATCGCGAAGCGGGTCGGCGGGCTGCTGTGGGCCACTGGCGAGGGCGAGATCCGGTCGGAGAACGAGGACCCAGACGACGGAGCGGCGGGCGTACTCGCCACGGCGTAGAACAACTGAGACGGAAACTGAGACGGAATGACTGTGGGGCGGTTCCCAGATCGGGAACCGCCCCCCCAACTTGTAGTTGTCTGCGATGGGGCGGGAGTTTATCAGAACACCCGACAAAACACACCAAAACACCCACCCCAGGTTG
>NZ_JBFAYT010000011.1:65360-287157 GCF_040681455.1 Kribbella sp. NPDC051770
GGGGCGGTTCCCAGATCGGGAACCGCCCCACAGTGTGTTCGTTCTCTGCGAGTGGCCGGATGTTGCTCTGACCAGCGGAAACACCGGTCAATCGGCCCCTCGGAGGGTGGCGGAGGATACGAGATTCGAACTCGTGAGGGGTTGCCCCCAACACGCTTTCCAAGCGTGCGCCCTAGGCCTCTAGGCGAATCCTCCAAGCGGAGAGGATACGCGAGCGGGGTGGGCGGGGGGAAATCGGGGGTTGAGACCCGGGCCGAGCTCGCTCGAAGCGCGTTCCAGCACCGGCGCGGCGTGGCCACAACGCTCCCCAGCGAGTTGGTCATCCGCCCACATCCTGCCCGTGCCCGTGCCCGTGCCCGTGCCCGTGCCCGTGCCCGTGCCCGTGCCCACGCCTCCGCCCGCTCAAGTCCTCCACTCGGCCTCGTCGTCACCCGCACACGTCCGCGCTCTCGGCGTCCCTCAGACCGCCCACGCCCCCACCTGCCCATGCGCCTCCCATCGCTCAGTCCAACCCACGTCCCACCCACCCACGTCCCACCCACCGACGTCCCACCCGCCCGCGTCCCAGACGGTCCAGGTCCGCGCCCGCCCACGTCCGCACCCGTCCACGTCCGCACCGTCCACTCCCCCAAACCGCCACGCCCCCGCCACCTCGTGCGGTCGCCCATCCCTCACCAGCGCCCACCCATCGCTCGCGTGTGCCCACCCATCGCTCACGTCCCCACCGGTCTACGTCCACCCCACGTCGTCACCGGTTGCCTCCCGATTCGACGCAGCAATCTGCTCTCGGCCTCAACCGGGGCGCCGGGCGCATCGGCCGGCTGCCTGTGCGGTATCACATGCTCACAAGCGCGATCGTCCGTGGAGCCGTCCACGGGGGGGGCCTCGCACAGGCGGCATGGCAACAGCCGCTCGACTGCCGCGCGCTCTCGCCTTCAGTCGATGCAGAGGCCCTTACGACAGCGCCTCCGGCGCTGGGTGAGGAGGATCCGACTGGAGCCCGGACGGGAGGAAAACGGGAGGCTGGGTGGACGGATTGGGTTTTAGGGTCGAGGGATGAGTGGAGTTCCTGATCCTGGGGTGTTGCGGCCGGTTGTGGGGGCTGAGCGGGTGGTTTTGCTGAAGCCGCTGGTTCGGTCGGAGTTGATCGAGGTGGGCGAGTACACGTACTACGACGACCCGGATGATCCGGAGGCGTTCGAGACGCGGAACGTGCTCTACCACTACGGGCCGGAGAAGTTGCGGATCGGGAAGTACTGCGCGTTGGGGACCGGGACGACGTTCGTGATGAACGGGGCCAATCATCGGATGGACGGGGTGTCGACTTATCCGTTTCCGATCATGGGTGGGAGTTGGAGCGAGCACTTCGGGTTGATCAGCGGGTTGCCGGGGCGTGGGGACACCGTGGTGGGGAACGATGTCTGGTTCGGGCTCGACGCGAAGGTGATGCCGGGGGTGCGGATCGGGCATGGGGCGATTGTGGCGACCGGTGCGGTGGTGGTGGACGATGTGCCGGACTACGCGATCGTCGGGGGGAACCCGGCGAAGGTGATTCGGCGGCGGTTCAGTGATGCGGATGTCGAGCGGTTGCTGACGATCGCTTGGTGGGACTGGCCGGCTGAGGTGGTGACCGAGCATGTGCCGGTGATCATGTCCGGGAGCGTGGACGAGCTGGAGAGCGTATGGAAATCCGTGCGCTAGGGGCTGCTGATGTGGACGCTCTGCAGGCGTTGATCGAGTCGGACGCGGGGTACACGGAGCGGATCACTGGATATCCGCCGGGGGCGGCGGATGCGCAGAGTCTGCTGATGATGCGGCCGGAGGGGCTGGCGGAGGACGCGAAGGTGGTGCTTGGCGCCTTCGACGGGGACGAGTTGGTTGCGGTGGTTGATCTGCTGCGCGGTTATCCGGAGCCGTCGTACGCGTTCATTGGGCTGCTCGAGGTCCGTGGGGATCGCCAGGGGCGTGGGGTTGGTGGTGCGACGTACGGGCTGGGTGAGCAGTACGTCGCTGAGGAGTGGCCGGAGGTGCGGCGGTTGAGGCTGGCTGTGGTCGATACGAACGCGGAAGTGGCTGCGCCGTTCTGGATCAGCCAGGGCTTCGAGTCGACTGGGGAGGTCCGGCCGTATCGGTACGACAAGCTGACGTCGAGCGCTCGGCTGTACGAGAAGGCGCTGTGTTGGGGGCATCCGCATCTCGTCGTTCGGGACTCCGGGATCGCCGGGCGAGGGCTGTTCGCGACGGCGCCGATCGCTGCGGGTGAGGTGGTCTCGGTACTCGCTGGGCGGAAGGTGTCGACGGCTGAGCTGGCGGAGCTGATGAAGAAGCCGCCGGTGGACACGATCACGCTTGAGGATGATCTTCACCTGGTGTTGCCGAACGATCCGCGGCCGGTGATTGCATACGGCAACCACAGTTGCGATCCGAACAGCTGGTGGACCAATGCTGTCACGCTGACGGCTCGCCGGGATCTCGCCGCTGGGGACGAGCTGACCAGCGACTACGGCACGAGCACAGGTGTCGCTGGCTGGCGGATGGAATGCGCGTGCGGTTCGTCGCTGTGCCGTGGGGTGGTCACCGGAGAGGACTGGCAACGGGCGGACCTCCAGAGCCGGTACGGCGAACACTGGATCCCCGAACTGCTCGCCCGGCAGAAGCGTTAGCTCCGCCGAGAGCCGAGAGCCGAGAGCCGAGAGCCGAGAGCCGAGAGCCGAGTGCAACGACGATCCGAGGCGATGCCTGACGGCTGGCTGCTGGGCTTGGGGCCGACGGTGGTGCTGGGTGGGTCAGAGGAGGGCGGAGGCCAAGGCTCTCCATTGGGTGGTTGGTTGGGGGCCGGTTACGCCGGTGATGACGTTGAGGGCTACGTGGTCGGCGCCGGCTTCCAGGTGTTGGTGGAGGGAGGCGGCGATTTGGGGTGGGGTGCCCCAGGCCGTCAGAGCGTCGACCATGTGGTTGGGGAGGGTTCTGAAGTCGGTGTCGGTGAAGCCCATGCGGTGGAGGTTGGCGGCGTAGCCGGGGAGGGTGGTGAAGAAGCTGAGGGTGTTGCGGGCGATGGCTCGGGCTTTGTCGGGGTCTGGTTCTACGACGACCAGGTGGCTGACTGCCAGGAGTTTGTCGTCGCCCAGGAGGCGGCGGGCCTCGGTGGTGTATTCGGGGGTGACCAAGAAGGGGTAGGCGCCGGCGGTTTGGGTGCGGGCGAGTTCGAGCATTCGGGGGCCGAGGGCGGCCAATAGGCGGTGGGCTTTGGGGACGCCGGTTAGTTGGTCGAGGTAGGTGGTCATGCTGGCGAGGGGGTGGGGGCCGTGGGCTCCGCCCAGGCCTACGGTGAAGCGGCCTGGGGTTGCTGACTCGATGGCTGCGTACGTCGAGGTGACGTCGTCGGCTGGGTAGGTGTCGATCGACAGGATGCCGCTGACGTACCTGATCGTGCTGGTGGCCTCGACGAGGTCCTTGATGGTCTGGAGGCCGGGCAGGGGGCCGCCGGAGAGCCAGATCGCGGGGTAGCCGAGGTCTTCGGCGATGCGGGCGGCTTCGAGGGAGTCCGGTGAGCTGGTCAGGCCGGTGGTGATCCCGAAGGGTCCGAACGACGGCTTGTTCACGCGGTCCACCCTAGGTCGCCGGCCAAGCGGGCAGACCGCACCTGGCGAGAAGGAGACTCTTCGGTTTCCGCGGCGGGGAGGACGTACCTGACCGGGGCCGGACATGAGGATTCCCCGCGCACCCGGAAGAGCTCACTTACCCTTGCTGCCTTCCGGCCCTGGGGGAGTTGGGCGAGATACCGCCACGCGGGGAACCAGCCAAGAGTGTACGGGATCGGCGGCGTGGATCGGGAATCGGCTCCGGCCGCGGCTCGCGGCGGGGGTGCGGACGGGCCGCCGGGTGCCGACTTGGATACTGGAGGCCGGGATTCGAACGGTGAGGGAGATCGATGAGCGAGGACCGTCGCTACCTGCAGGAACTGATCATCGCCGAGCTCGGGGTGACGCCGTCGTTCGATGCGGATCTGGAGATCGAGCGCCGGGTCGGGTTCCTGGTCGACCGGCTGCGGCTGGCCCGCTCCTCGGCGTACGTGCTGGGGATCAGTGGCGGGGTCGACTCGAGCACGGCGGGACGGCTGTGCCAGCTCGCGGTCGAGCGGGTCCGCGCTGAGGGTGGTGACGCGAGCTTCGTCGCGATGCGGCTCCCGTACGGCGTGCAGCTCGACGAGGACGACGCGCAGCGGGCGCTCGGGTTCATCAAGCCCGACGAAACCCTGACCGTCGACATCAAGCCGGCCACCGACGCGATGGTCGCGTCGGTCGCGCACGCGGGGCTCGGCGAGCGGGCCGACTTCCACACCGGGAACATCAAGGCCCGGCAGCGGATGATCGCGCAGTACGCCGTCGCCGGTGCGCGCGGTGGGCTGGTCGTCGGGACCGATCACGCCGCGGAGGCCGTGATGGGCTTCTTCACGAAGTACGGCGACGGGGCGTGTGACCTGACGCCGCTGTCGGGGCTGACGAAGCGCCGGGTGCGGGCCGTCGGTGAGCGGCTCGGAGCGGAGCCCGAGATCACCGGCAAGGTCCCGACGGCTGATCTCGAGTCCGACCGGCCGGGGGTGCCGGACGAGACCGTGCTCGGGGTGACCTACGACCAGATCGACGACTTCCTCGAAGGGCGCGAGATCGAGCCCGAGGCGGCCGAGACGATCATCGGCTACCACCGCCGCACGATTCACAAGCGCGCGGTCCCGATCGCCCTCTGAGTGGGAGAGAGTCGGCTCAGCGGAGTACGAAGTCGGTGACGGCACGGGTGTACTCCTCAGGCTGTTCGGCGTGGACGAAGTGGCCGGCTCCCTCGAAGAGGCGGTAGGTGCCGTGCGGGACGTCGGCTTGGAAATGATGGATCTCCTCCGGGCTTGTGACCGGGTCGTGCTCGCCTTTGATGAGGAGGGCGGGCTGCGTCAGACGAGACAGCAGCGGGAGCAGCGACTCGTTGAAGCTGGTGCTCTGGGCAATGGTCTGGGCGAAGTACCCGGCGCGTTCCTGGATCTCCTGGGGTAGGTCGCCGGCGGGGAGGACCAGGTCGCGCGAGCTTGGTCCGAGGTAGATCTCCATGCGGCGGTCGCCGAGCTGCTGGAGCAGCGTGGTGCGGTCGCTCCACATTTCCGTGGTCGCCGGCCCGGACCAGGACAGGAGCCTATTGGCTTCGTCCAGCAGGCCGATCTCGGTGAGCAGCGGCTTGGCGGCCTCGACCAGCGTCCGGGTCGCCAGGACCATGTCCCACGGTGGGTTCTCGAAGATCACCTGACTGACCGACGACGGATGGTTCGCGGCGTACCGTAGCGCCAGGCGGCCGCCGTACGAGTGGCCGAGGATCGCCCAGCGCTCGAAGCCCAGGCGCTCCCGCAGTGCTTCGCAGTCCGCGATCACGATGTCCTCGGTGACCGGGCCGTCGATCGGGTCGGACTGCTGGACTCCCCGTTGGTCGACGCCGATCAGCTGTAGTCGCTCGGCCAGCCGGTCGCCCTGGAAGGCGAGGAAGTCGTACGAGCCCGCGCCTGGGCCGCCGTGCAGGTAGAGCAGAGGTGGCGCGTCGGTCGCGCCGCGGTGGTCGACGTACAGGCGGGTCCCGCGAATCTCGGTCAACATGTTTTCAAAGCTAGATCGGCCTAGGGTTGCGCAGTAGGACCTCAACCGGACCTTTTCCGGCATTCTTCCGGACGCAGAACCCTGGAGGCGTTGCATGGTCGACTTCTCGCTCACCGAGGAACAGCAGGCGATCCGGGCCACCACCCGGGAGTTCGTCCGGCGGGAGCTGATGCCGCTGGAGAACGACGTGCTGCGGCGCGAGCGCGAAGGACTGCCCGGTGTCGAGCCCGATGTCGTGAAAGCCCTGCGGGAGAAGGCGAAAGGCTTCGGTTTCTGGGGTCTGAGCACGCCCGAGGAGTACGGCGGGATGGACCTGACCGCGGTCGACCAGGCGCTGATCACGAGCGAGCTCGGGCGGACCTTCGTGCCGTTCTCGTTCGGTGGCGAGGCCGACAACATCCTCTACGAGTGCAACGAGGAGCAGCGCAAGGAGTACCTGCTGCCGACCATCTCCGGCGAGCGCCGGTCCTGCTTCGCGATCACCGAACCGGGCGCCGGTTCGGACACCAGAGCGATCCGTACGACGGCGCGCCGCGACGGCGACGAGTGGGTGATCCGCGGCGAGAAGACGTTCATCACCGGCGGCAACGAGGCCGACTTCGCGATCGTGATCGCGGTGACGGACGCGGAGAAGGGCTCGAAGGGTGGGTTCACCGCGTTCCTGGTCGACCGCGAGCGCGGCTGGACGTCGGACCCGATCGTGACGATGGGCCAGGCAGTGCCCGCGACGCTCAACTTCGACGACGTACGCGTGCCTGCCGACCACGTGCTCGGCGAGATCGGGCAGGGCTACGAGCTGGCGATGCGCTGGATCATGAAAGGCCGGTTCCTGATCCCGTCACGCGGGATCGGCGCCTGCGAGCGGTTGCTGGAGCTGGCGATCGAGCACGCGAACAGCCGCGAGACCTTCGGCCGCGCGATCGCGGACAACCAGGCGATCCAGTGGATGATCGCCGACTCCGAGGTCGAGCTGGAGGCCGCGCGCTGGCTCGTCCTGTACGCCGCGTGGGTGGTCGACCAGGGGCGGCACCCGCAGCACGACAGCGCGGTCGCGAAGCTGTACGGGACCAACACGGTCAACAGGGTCGCCGATCGGGTGCTGCAGATCCACGGCGGCATGGGCTACACGAAGGAGCTGCCGATCGAGCGCTGGTTCCGCGAGGTCCGGCTCTGGCGGATCTTCGAGGGCACGGACGAGATGCAGCGGCTGATCATCTCGCGCGACCTGCTCCGCGGCTACCGCAAGCCGGGAGCGCACTTCCACTAATAGAGAGGTCAGGCGGCGCGGGCCAGCTGGGTGAGGCGGTTCGTGAGGCGGCCCAGGCGTACCGCGGCGATCCCCCGGTACGCCGGACGCAGGACCGTTGCGAGCGGCCCCGACTGGCTGAACGCGTGGGTCACCTCGCCGTCCGGACCGAGCATCCAGCTGGCGGTCTCGTGGAAGCCGGGCACCTCCCAGACGAACTCGACGCGGTCCGGCTCGATCACCGTGTAGCGCAGCTCGCCGGTGAAACGAGGGCGCACGCGCAGCGCGTACGGCGTACCGACGGTTGCCGCGGCTGGGCCGTCGACGGAGACGAAGGCCTCGTTCCACTCCGGGAGGGCGTGGGCGTCGAGCAGTGCGCGCCGGATCGCGTCCCGGGAGGCGGGGATGGTCGAGCTCGCGTACTCCATGACTACTTCTCCTTCACGGTGTCGCGCCGGCGAGCCAGGGCGGCGCCGGCCGGGAAGGCCTCGGCGACGGCTCGCAGCGTGCTGATGGTTTCGTCGACGGGCAGGCCGGCGGTCAGGTCGTCGATTCGGCGGTGCAGGCGGTCCTCGGCGGTGGCGACACGCCGGCAGAGCTGGCGGCCGCGCGAGGTGAGGGTGAGCGCGAGGTAGCGGCGGTCGACCTTGTCGGTCTCCCGGCGGACGAGGCCCTGGGCGACCAGTCGATCGACCAGGCGGCTCGGGCTGGTCCCGGTCTCGCAGACGAGCAAGCCGCCGAGCGCGTTGAGCGTCAGCGGGCCGTGATCGCGCAGGACGCGCAGGACCTCGGCCTGCGACGGGGTGATCCCGAGCGGGCGCAGATCGGCTGCGAACAGGCGGTTTCCCTCGCGCTGGATCGCGAGCGCCAGGTAGCGCAGCTCTTCGGCGGGCGTCATCGGCTAATAGATTACACGACACGCATGTCACGACATCTATCTGTCGAGGGGCCGGAATGTTCCGGAAAAGGGCCGGTTGCGGTCATGGTCAAGGCGCCACCGGAACTGGCACAGTGGGGCCATGAAGGGTCTGATGCAGGACTACCAGCTGTCCCTGGACACCATCTTCCGCCGGGCGGAGCAGTTCTTCCCGGACAAGACCGTGCACACCGGGGGCCCAGCGCCCGTGACCATGACGTACGGCGAGTGGGCCGCGCGGACCAGACGCCTGGGCGGCGTGCTGGACAACCTGGGGATCAGCGCGGACGGCCGGGTCGGCACGTTCGCCTGGAACTCGGGGCGGCACCTCGAGCTGTACTTCGCCGCGCCCTGCACCGGGCGCGTCCTGCACACGCTCAACATCAGGCTCTTCCCGGATCAGGTCGTGTACATCGCGAACCACGCCGAGGACGAGGTCGTCTTCGTGGACCGGTCGCTGCTGGGGCTGTTCCTGCCGCTGCTCGACCGGTTGCCGCTACTGCGCCATGTCGTGGTGATGGACGACCTGCCGGAAGGAGCGCAGGCGGCCGAGTTGCCGGACGACGACCGGTTCCACGACTACGAGGAGCTGCTGGCCGCGGCGGAGCCGGTCGAGTTCCACGTCGAGGACGAGAATCAGGCGGCCGCGATGTGCTACACGAGCGGTACGACGGGCAACCCCAAGGGCGTCGTGTACTCGCACCGGTCGACCTGGCTGCACTCGATCGGCGTCCTGACCAACGCGGGGATCGGGCTGCACGAGACCGACACGGTGATGCCGGTGGTGCCGATGTTCCACGCGAACGCGTGGGGGCTCGCGCACGCGGCGCCGATGGCGGGGGCGAGCCTGGTGTTCCCGGGGCCGGACATGTCGCCGCAGGGGATCTTGAAGCTGCTGCAGGAGCAGGAGGTCACGCTGTCGGCGGGCGTACCGACGATCTGGCAGGGGCTGCTGCCGTTGCTCGACGGGGTCGAGCTGCCGAAGCTGCGGCGGATCCCGTGCGGTGGGTCGGCGGTGCCGCTGGCGCTGTCGGAGGCGTTCCGGGAGAAGCTGGGCAAGCCGATCCTGCAGGCGTGGGGGATGACGGAGACCAGTCCGGTGGCGACGGCCTCACATGTTCCGGTGCGGGATCAGGGGTTGCCGGAGGACGAGCAGGCGAAGCTGCGGGCGCGGCAAGGGTTGCCGTTGCCGGGGGTCGAGGTCCGGATCGTGGAGCCGGGGTCGACGACGCCGTTGCCGTGGGACGACGAAGCGACCGGTGAGCTGCAGGTGCGCGGGCCGTGGATCGCGGCGGAGTACTACCGGCCGGATGCCGGGGTGGAGCTGAACACCGACGACGGGTGGATGAAGACCGGCGACGTGGCCGCGATCGACCAGTACGGGTCGGTGCGGCTGGTGGACCGGACGAAGGACCTGGTGAAGTCGGGTGGGGAGTGGATCAGCTCGGTGGAGCTGGAGAACCTGCTGATGGCGCACCCGGCGGTGAAGGAGGCGGCGGTGATCGGGGTGCCGCATCCGAAGTGGGACGAGCGGCCGCTGGCGTGTGTGGTGCTGCAGGAGGGTGAGTCGGTGACGGGAGCGGAGATCCTCGCTTACCTGGAGCCGTTGGTGGCGAAGTGGTGGCTGCCGGATGCGGTGGAGTTCATCGACGAGGTGCCGAAGACGTCGGTGGGGAAGTTCTCGAAGAAGGATCTGCGGACGAGGTTTGCGGAGTACCACTTGGAGTGAGCTATTCCCAGTCGAACATGCCGCCGTTGAGGGCGATGACCTGGCCGGTCAGCTTCCTGGACTCGTCGGAGGCCAGGAAGAGGATGGTCTGGGCGACCTCTTCCGGTTCGATCAGGCCGAGGATGTGGGCGTCGGCCATCGCGCGGGCGGCGGGGCTCATGGCGAGGATGTTGGCCATGCGTTCGGTGCGGACTCCGGCAGGGGCGACCGCGTTGACGCGTACCTTGTCCTCGGCGAAGCGGCGGGCGGTGGAGCGGGTCAGGGTGTGGACTGCGCCCTTCGCGCTGCTGTAGGCGTCGCGGTTCGGGACGGAGCCGAAGCCGAGCATCGAGCCGATGTTGACGACGCTGCCGCCGCCCGACTTGATGATCTCCGGGATGGCGAAACGATTGCAGAGGAAGGTGCCGAAAAGGTCGGTCTTCAGTTGGTCCCAGAACAGGTCGACGGATGCCTCGGTGACCGGGCCGTCGCCGGTGGAGAAACCGCCGGCGAGGTTCACCACGGTGTCCAGGCGGCCGAAGGTGTCGACGGTGATGCGGACGGCTTGCTCGACGGACGCCTCGTCGGTGACGTCGAGGTGGACGTAGATGGCTTGGCCACCGGTGGAGGCGATGGTGGTCGCGAGCTGTTTGCCTTCCTGTTCGCGGCGGCCGCCGATGGCGACGTGGGCGCCTTCGCGGGCGAAGAGTTCGGCGGTTGCGCGTCCGATGCCGCTGGTGGCGCCGGCGAGGAGCGCGACCTTGCCTGCGAGCCGGCCGGTCCCGGTACGCCGGCCCGCGGGCAGGGCGGAAGGATCGGACGCAGGGAGGGGCTGCCGGGTCTGGTGGGCAGGGTGTTCGCCGACCGGGCTGTCGAGGCCGGATTGCTGGTCGGCCACGCCTGGCCGAGCGGCGAGCGGCCCGGCTACGCCTGGTTGGGCGGCGAGCGGTCCGGCCACGCCTGGCTGGGCGGTGAGCGGCTGCGGGTCCGGCTCCGGCATCGAGGGCGTGTCGGCCGGTTGGTTCGCGTTTGTGGGGGTCGTTGTCATGGGGTTTCCTCTGGCAGGTCAGTAGAGGGATGCCGCGGTGGAGGCGCCGCCGTCGGCGGTGATGATGGTGCCGCTGGTGTAGCTGGAGCGGTCCGAGGCCAGGAAGGTCACGAGGTCGGCGATCTCGCGTGGGACGGCGGGGCGGCCGAGCGGGTAGTGCGCCGTGAGCTCGCCGTACCGGCTCTCGTCGGCGAACTTGGTTGCGGCGGCCGCCTTCAGGTGGGCGACCATGCGGTCCGTGGCGACAGGGCCGGGGTTGACGCCGAGGACGCGGACGCCGTCGGCGAGGCTGCGACCGCCGAGAGCCCGGGAGAACGCCATCAGGGCGGCGTTGCCGGTGCTGCCGGACAGGTAGCGGCTGTCGGGGTTCTCGCCGGCGTTGCCGATGATGTTGATGACGACACCCTGGCCGCGCCGCTTCATCTCGGCGTACAGGAGGCGGGTGAGGTTGATGTAGCCGTGCACCTTCAGCTCCCAGCCGTCGCGCCACTGTTCGTCGGTGATCGCGTCGAGGGTGCCGCCGCGGATGTCGCCGGCGTTGTTGATCAGGATGTCCGCGTCGGCGGCCGTGGCGGCGAGGCGGGCCAAGTCGTCCGGGTCTCGCAGATCGGCGACGGTGGTCGCGACGGTCACGCCGTACGTCGTACGGAGGTGCTCGGCGAGCTCTTCCAGCAACGGTCCGCTGCGGGCGGCGAGGTGCAAGTTGCACTGCTCCTCGGCCAGGGACTCGGCGATCGCGGCGCCGATGCCGCGGGAGGCGCCGGTGACGAGGGCGGTCTTGCCGGACAGGTGCAGATCCATGCTCTAGTTCTCCAGACAGTGAAACGAGATCGACAACGATTAAACGTACCTTGGGGTACGTTTATTTCGGGTGGTCCGGAGCGAAGGGTGGCGAGTGTCCGACAGACCGTTGAAACGAGTGGACGCGGTGCGGAACCATCAGCGGATCCTGGATGCTGCGCACGAGGTCTTCGCGGAGCTCGGATTGCGGGCGAGCATGACGCAGGTCGCCGAGCGGGCCGGGGTGACGAAACCGACCATCTACCGGAACTACCCGACCAAGGAAGCGCTGGTCGAGGCCGTCGT
Source organism: Kribbella sp. NPDC051770 (assembly GCF_040681455.1). Classification (NCBI taxonomy): domain Bacteria; kingdom Bacillati; phylum Actinomycetota; class Actinomycetes; order Propionibacteriales; family Kribbellaceae; genus Kribbella; species Kribbella sp. NPDC051770. The sequence goes on from NZ_JBFAYT010000011.1 coordinate 76,998, forward strand.
GCAGCACAGGTTTCGGTTGCTGGAGGAGCGGACTCGGGCGGCCCTGTCGGAGCCCGATGCCTACGAGGCGTTCGCGGGCTGCGTCCTCGAGTTGTTCGAGCGGATGGCCGGAGATCGCTTGCTGGCGGACGCGTTGACTGACCTGCGCGCCGTCCGGCCGGCGCCGGTGCTGGACCTGTACGGGCAGCTGATCGACGCCGCGAAACCGTCAGGCAAGGTGCGGGCGGACCTGTCGGTCATCGACATTCGCGTGCTGCTGTGCGGGGCCGTGCTGCAGCTGAACCGGCTGGAGAACCGGGACCCGGTCGTGTGGCGACGGTACGGCGTACTGACGCTGGCGGCGTTCCGGCCGTGACCGGATGCCGCGGGCGGACCAGTGGTCGATGTGGCATGGACCGGGAACGTCGGTAAGGTGCGGTCGCATGCGAGGGATCATCCTGGCCGGCGGTTCCGGCACCCGACTGCACCCGCTCACGATGGCAGCGAGCAAGCAACTGCTCCCGGTGTACGACAAGCCGATGATCTACTACCCGCTGTCGACGCTGATGCTGGCCAACATCCGCGAGGTCCTGGTCATCACCACGCCCGACGACGCGGCGCAGTTCCAGCGGCTGCTCGGGGACGGTTCGCAGTTCGGGATGGAGATCTCGTACGCCGTACAGCCGAGCCCGGACGGGCTCGCGCAGGCGTTCCTGATCGGTGAGCAGTTCATCCAGAACGAGCCGGTCGCGCTGGCACTCGGCGACAACATCTTCTACGGGCCCGGGCTCGGGGTGCACCTGCAGACGTTCAACGACGTCGACGGCGGCGTCGTGTTCGCCTACCGGGTCGCGGACCCGACGGCGTACGGGGTGGTCGAGTTCGATGCCGAGGGGCGGGCGCTGAGCATCGAGGAGAAGCCGAAGGAGCCGAAGAGCAACTACGCGGTTCCGGGGCTGTACTTCTACTCCGCGGATGTCGTGGACATCGCGAAGGAGATCAAGCCGTCGGCGCGCGGTGAGCTGGAGATCTCGTCGGTGAACGAGGTGTACCTGGAGGCCAAGCGGCTGCAGGTCGAGGTGCTGCCGCGGGGGACCGCTTGGCTGGACACCGGGACGTTCGACTCGTTGATGGCGGCCGGGGAGTTCGTCCGGGCCGTGGAGATGCGGCAGGGGCAGAAGATCGGGTGCCCGGAGGAGATCGCCTGGCGACGCGGGTTCATCGACGACGCCGGGCTGCTGGCGCGCGCGGACACGCTGGCGAAGTCGGGGTACGGGACGTACCTGCACGGGTTGCTGGAGGAAGACGGCCCGCTGGGCTGAGCCGGTCGGCAGCCGGTGGTCGCCGTCTCGCGCGCTGGAATCGCGGGGTGGTGGGCTGGGGAGGAAATGTCGGCGGGCGGCGCTAGGGTTGCGGGCGTGGAAGCACCTCTTGCGTTGTACCGCCGGTATCGCCCGGAGACGTTTGCCGAGGTGATCGGGCAGGACCATGTCACGGCACCGTTGCGGAACGCGTTGAGCAACAACAGGGTGAACCACGCCTACTTGTTCTCTGGGCCTCGCGGCTGCGGGAAGACGACGAGTGCGCGGATCCTGGCGCGGGCGATCAACTGCGAGAAGGGGCCGATCGCCGAGCCCTGCGGGGTGTGCAAGTCGTGCACCGACCTGGCGCGGGGTGGGCCGGGCAGCATCGACGTGATCGAGATCGACGCGGCGTCGCACGGTGGTGTGGACGACGCGCGGGACCTGCGCGAGCGGGCGTTCTTCGCGCCGGTCGAGAGCCGGTACAAGATCTACATCATCGACGAGGCGCACATGGTCACCACGCAGGGCTTCAACGCCCTGCTGAAGCTGGTCGAGGAGCCGCCGCCGCACCTCAAGTTCATCTTCGCCACCACCGAGCCGGACAAGGTGATCGGGACGATCCGGTCCCGGACGCACCACTACCCGTTCCGGTTGGTGCCGCCGAAGGCGCTCGGGGACTACATGGCGACGCTGTGCGAGGCGGAGGGTGTGGCGATCGCGCCGGCCGCGCTGCCGTTGGTCGTACGGGCCGGTGCCGGGTCGGTGCGTGACTCGCTGAGTGTGCTGGACCAGCTGATCGGTGGGGCTGGGCCGGAGGGTGTGACGTACGAGCTGGCGGTGGCGCTGCTCGGGTTCACGCCGGACTCGTTGCTGGACGCTTGTGTTGACGGGTTTGCGGCGCACGACAGCCGGGCCGTGTTCGAGACTGTCGAGAAGGTGATCGAGACCGGGCAGGATCCGAAGCGGTTCGCGGAGGATCTGCTGCGGCGGCTGCGGGATCTGGTCATCCTGTCGGCGGTGCCGAACGCTGTCGCGTCGGGGTTGATCGAGGCGGCTGAGGATCAGGGCGAGCGGCTGCAGGTGCAGGCTGCCGGGATCGGTGCGGCTGAGCTGACTCGCGCGGCGGACATCGTGGCCGCTGGGTTGCTGGAGATGCGGGGGGCTACTGCGCCTCGGCTGCAGCTGGAGCTGATCTGCGCGAAGGTGCTGCTGCCGGGGGCTGATGACTCGACCAACGGGATTCAGGCTCGGTTGGATCGGATGGAGCGGCGGCTCACGATCGGGGTGCCGGCTGGTACGGCGGACGCTGGGTCGGTGGGGAGCGCTGGTGCCGGGGTGCCTGCGGGTGGGTCTGCCGGTGCTGCGGCTGTTGGTGCGGGCGGTCCCGGGGGTGTTGGGGCGGGTGCTCGGCCTGGGGGTTCGGGCGGTGGCGCTGGGTCGGCGGGTGGGGTCGCTGGTGGCGCGGGGGATGGAGCGGTTGGTGGAGGTTCGCCGGCTGGTGGAGCGGGCGCGGGCTCTGGTGGTGCAGGCTCGGTTGGGGCTGGCGGCGCAGGGGCTGCGGGTGGAGTTGGAGCTGCAGGGGCTGCGGGTGCGGGCGGAGTTGGCGGCGCGGGGTCCGCTGGTGCGGGCTCGGGGGGAGCTGGCGCGGCTGGGGCTGCGGGTCCCGGTGGCGTAGGTGGCGGGGCTGCGGCGGCGAGTGGAGGCGGCTCGGCGGGAGCGGTTGGTGCGGAGTCCGGTGGAGCAGGTGCAGCAGGCGGACGCGGCTCGGCGGGTGCGAGTGGCGTGGAGTCTGCTGGAGCGGGTGGTGCCCAGAGCGCTGGACTGGGGTCTGGTGGCGCGGGTGGTGCGCAGGCCACGGGAGCGGGTGGTGCGCAAGCCGGGGGCGCGGGGAACGGCGGGGTAGGCGGCGGCCAGGCCGCCGCAGCCGGGAGTGGTGGCGCTGGTGGTGGCCAGTTCGCGGGAGCGGGGGCCAGTGGCTCTGGGGGTGTCGGGAGTTCGGGTGGGGCTTCTCGGAGTGGGGCTTGGGGGGATGAATCGGGGGCTGGTGCTGGAGTAGGTGGGCAGTCGCCAGCGGCTGCTCAGGTGGCGCCGGCTGTTGCGGCGCCGGTTTCCACGGGGGCTGTGGGGCTGGCTGATGTTCGGCGGTTGTGGCCTGAGGTGCTCGAGGCTGTGAAGAGCAAGCGGCGGTTTGCTTGGATCATGCTGAGTCAGAACGCTCAGGTGATCGCTGTTGATGACCAGACGTTGACGTTGGGGCTGGTGAACGCGGGGGCTCGGGAGAGCTTCGCTCGGTCGGGCAGTGACGAGATCCTGCGGCAGGCGATGATCGACACGATCGGGTTGAACCGGCGGGTCGAGGCCGTGGTGGATCCTTCGACGGACCCGGGGGCTGGGTCGGGGGCTGTGCCGCCGCCCTCCGCGCCGCCTAGCGCGCCTTCCAATTCTTCCTGGGATCAGGGGACGCAGGACGGGGGGCAGTACGGCGGAGGTAGTGCGGATGCGGGGTCTGCTGGTGGGGCCGGTGGGTTCGGCGGCGGTGCGGATGCTGCGGGTGGGATGAGCGGTGCTGGGCCGGGTGGCGTGCACCAGAGTGCTGGACAGGGCGGTGGCTGGGGTGACTCGGCGCCGGGCTCGGTTGGGTCGGCTAGTGGTGGCGATGCTGCGAGCTGGGGTGAAGGTGCCGGTGGGGCTGCGCACGGTGATGTTGCGGCGGGGAACGGTGGTGGTCCGGTAGGGCCGGGTGGTGGATCGGCTGGTCACGCGGGTGCTGGCGGTGCGGAGGTTGGTCACGCGGGCGCCGACGGTCACCAGGGTGCCGGCTGGGGGGATGGCGCGGCTGACGGTGGTGGAGCGCCTGGTGGAGTTGGGGCTGTGGGTGGGCCTGCGGCTGGTACGGATGGCGCCGGGGCGGCGGGTGCTGGAGCGGGTGCGGCTGCGGGGCCGGAGGCTGGAGGAGTGGGTGCCGGGGTCGGTGCCGATGGCCGAGTAGCGGCCGGGGCCGGTGCCGGGACCGGGGCTGGTGCGGGTGACCGAGCGGCGGCTGGGGCTGGTGCGGGTCATGGCGGCGCCGGCAGCGGTGGTGCTGGGGCTGTGGGCGGGCCTGCGGCAGGCGGAGCTGTGGCTGGTGCGGCCGGTGCCGGGGTTGCTGTAGCGGATCCTCCGGCTGAGGTTCGCGTGCCGGTGCAGGCCGGGCAGCAAGCCGGCGGTCCGCCGGCGCCTTCGGCGGCGCCGGAGGTGGAGCGGCAGGCCGCCAGTAAGCGGCGGGCGGCTGAGGCTGCGGTGGCGGCTGAGCAGGCTCGGAAGGCTGCGGCGGCGCCGGAGGTTCAGGAGGCGCCGTTGACTCCGGAGGAAGAGGCCGAGGCGATCGGGGACGACGACGTCGTACTCGAGGAGGATTCCCGGTCGCACACCGATCTGTTGCGGGAGACGCTCGGGGCCCAGATCATCAACGAAGAACCCAACTGAGCCATCCCAGAAGCTGAGGCAGCCTGTCCCGGAAGGGGGCAGGCTGTTTTGTTTCAACAGGTTGTCCACAGGGCTGGGGACGGGGTGTGGGTAAGTTGAGCGGCGGCTTCGCCGCTTGAGTGTGCACATGTTGTCCACATCCTGTGGATAAACCAGGTCCACAGGATGTGGACACATATCGGTTTCCGCTCGGTCACTGACCGGCGCTGGGGTTGTCGGGGCGACCGGCTAGGCTCAGGGGCAAGCGGAAGAGGCCGACGGGAGATCGCGCGTGTTCGACGGTGGCGGTGGGCAGGGCGGGGGCTTTGACATGTCCGAGCTGCTCGCGCAGGCCCAGGCGATGCAGAACCAGCTGATGGAGGCTCAGGCCAACCTGGAGAACCAGGAGGTCGAAGGCACCGCGGGTGGTGGGCTGGTGACCGCGATGGTGTCCGGGACCGGTGAGCTGCTCAGCCTGTCGATCAGCCCGCAGGCGGTCGACCCCGACGACACCGAGACGCTGGCCGACCTGATCGTGGCCGCCGTACGGGATGCTTCCGAGAACGCCAAGGAGGTCGCGGCCCGCGCGATGGGGCCGCTGGCCGGTGGGCTGGGTGGAGGTCTGCCCGGTTTCGGTGGTGGCGCCGGTGCGGACGTGGTGCCGAACGACGACGGCGCCGACCGTGGCCTGCCGGGCAACCAGGCGGGCAAGCAGCTGCCGGGCAACGACCAGGGCCCGAGCTTCGGGTTCACCCGGCCGGGCTCCGAGCCCGGTCAGAACCAGGGCTGACGTGTACGAAGGGGCCGTCCAGGACCTCATCGACGAGCTCGGCCGGCTCCCCGGCGTCGGTCCGAAGTCCGCGCAGCGGATCGCGTTCCACCTGCTCGCCGCCGACGAGACCGACGTCCGCCGGCTGGCGCACGTGCTGGTCCAGGTGAAGGAGAAGGTCAAGTTCTGCGAGATCTGCGGCAACGTCTCCGAGGAGACGCAGTGCCGGATCTGCCGTGACCCGCGCCGCGACCTCGCGCTGATCTGCGTGGTCGAGGAAGCCAAGGACGTGGTCGCGATCGAGCGGACCCGTGAGTTCCGCGGCCGGTACCACGTGCTCGGCGGGGCGATCTCGCCGATCGAGGGGATCGGGCCGGACGAGCTGCGGATCCGCGAACTCATGCAACGGCTGGCCAGCGGTGAGGTGACCGAGATCATTCTCGCCACCGACCCGAACCTCGAAGGTGAGGCGACCGCCACGTACCTGAGCCGGTTGCTCAGGCCCATGGGGTTGCGTGTGACTCGTTTGGCCAGTGGACTACCTGTAGGCGGTGATCTCGAGTACGCCGACGAGGTCACACTCGGACGGGCGTTTGAAGGGCGACGATCGATCGATGACTGAATCAACCGATATTGCGGAACGCGCGTTGGACACCGACAACGAGGACCTGACCGAGTTCGCCGAGCAGATCGCGGACCAGGTGCAGAGCTTCCTGATCTCGGTGCGCGACATCGCGGCGCAGCCGGACGAGGAAGGCGTCGACGAGGGACTCGCCTCGCTGCCGTACCTGCTGCTCGAGGTCAGCCAGCTGCTGCTGGCCGGCGGTCGCCTCGGTGCGTTCGAGGACTTCGTCCCGGCGGAGCGCTTCGAGAGCGACGCGGGGCCCGACCCGGACCTCGACGCGATGCGGGACCGCCTGGCGGTGCTGTTCGAGGGCCTCGACGAGTACGCCGAGGTCTTCGACCCGTACGCCGCACCGCCGGAGATCACCGTGAACCGGCTCTCCGACGACCTGACCGCGATCGCGACCGACCTGGTGCACGGGCTCGCGCACTACCAGTCCGGCCGGATCATCGAGGCGCTGTGGTGGTGGCAGTTCTCCTACGTCTCCACCTGGGGCGCGGCGGCCAGCGCCGTACTGCGCGCCATCCAGTCGCTCATCGCGCATGACCGGCTGGAGCCGGCGCACGACGCGGAGACCGAGGCGTCCGACCGCGAACTGGTCGAGGTCGCCGAGGAAGCCGTCCAGCGCCGCTGAGCACGAGCCGCACGGACTGTGCGGCGATCCAGCCGATCACCGCGGTCACCAGCACCAGTACGACGACCGTCAGCACGTCCGCGCCCGGTACGCCGGCTGCGACGAGCCAGTGGATGCCGTACGTGCCGCTGGCCGCGGTGGTGAACGTGAGCGCCCAGAAGCCCAGCCCGAACGGCAGTCGCGCGTACGTCGGGACCAGCGCGAGCTGCACCAGGACCAGCAGCACGAACGCGCCCAGCAGCGCGTGCTGGAACAGGTCCGGTCGCCCTTCGAGAGCGAACCAGGCGTTCCCGCCGACGGCGGGCGGCGCCGCGAAGATCGCCAGCGTCGGGACCAGCGCCGCGGGTAGCGCCGGCCGGAAGGCCAGCCGCCCGAGCAGCAGAGCGCCGAGAAGCAGCCACATCAGGATGCCGACGCCGAACGAGCCGTAGCCGAGTTGAGGCAGTCCGACGGTCGCCAGGCTCTGCCCACCGATCAGACCGGCCGCCACCGTCGGCAGCAGGTACCCGGCGTGCAGCTGGTCGATGTCACGCTGCCGGACCAGCAGCCGGGTGAAGAACAGCGTCGCCACCGCCAGACCGAGCACGAACATCACCAGCACAACCGCGCGCCCAGCAGCAAAGGCGTAGTGGCTCAGCGCCGCGCCGTACAGCATGCCGGCGGTCGGCACGAGGGAGCCGAAGGGGCCGAGTACCGGGTGCTCGAGGTCGGCGAGCACCTGCCTCGGCGTACGGGCTCCACGGAAGTAGCGGACCAGGCTGACCAGCCAGACTGTCAGGGCGACCAGCCAGAGCACGTTGGCCGCGGCTCGGCTGACGTCGAGTGCGTCGCTCGCGGCCGTCCAGGTGCCGGCCAGGCCGGTCAGACCGAACGCGATACCGAAGTAGTTCAGCGGGAACGCCGGTGCGCTCACCACGATCATCCCTCTCAGAAACCAAAACGACCAACCGCCTCAACGGAGCAAAAGAAGGCCTCCGGATATTCCCCCGGGTGGGATAGCGTGAGGCGCCGGTGAGGGCGAGGGGGCGCGCGTGGAGCACGAAGGTCCAGCGGTGGTTGGTCCGTTCGTGGTCCAGGGGCGGCTCGGGAGCGGCGCGATGGGGACGGTGCATCTCGCGCGGTCGCCGGGTGGCCGGTTGGTCGCCCTGAAGGTGGTTCGGCCGGAGCTGGCCGACGATCCGGGATTTCGGGCGCGGTTCGCGCGGGAGGTCGCGGCGGTCAGGCGGGTCGGCGGTGCGTACACGGCGGCCGTGGTCGACGCTGATCCCGATGCCGAGCGGCCGTGGCTCGCGACCGAGTACCTGCCGGGGCCGACGTTGCAGCAGGCGGTCGACGCGCAGGGGCCGTTGCAGCCGGACAGACTCCGGTACGTCGCCGCAGGGCTCGCCGAGGCGCTGGTCGCGATCCATCGCGCCGGGGTGGTGCACCGCGATCTGAAGCCGTCGAACATCCTGCTCACCGACAACGGGCCGCGGGTGATCGACTTCGGGATCGCTCGGGCGCTCGAAGACGTGAACCTGACCGCGACCGGGATCGTCGTCGGTACGCCGGGCTACCTGTCGCCCGAGCAGATCACCGGCGAGCCGATCGGGCCGGCGTCGGACCTGTTCTCACTCGGCGGCGTGCTGGTGTTCGCGGCGAGCGGGCAGGGGCCGTTCGGGCGGGGGCCGCTGAGCGTGATGATGGCTCGGGTGGTGCAGGGGCAGGCGCAGATTCCGCCGTTGCCCGAGGAGGTTGCGGCGGTGGTGCGTGGGTGCCTGGAGCGGAGGCCGGAGCACAGGCCGACGCCGCAACAGGTGCTGGGGATGCTGAGCCCGGCGGTTCAGTTGCCAACAGCAACGATAATGCAGACCGTGGCACCAACCCGACTGTTGCCCGCCGAACGTCCGCCGACCGAACCACAGCCCGTCGGCTCCACGTTCCGCACCAGCCGCACCTGGTCGGTCCTGATGACCCTGTGGCTGCTGGCGTTCACCAGCACGACCGGCTACCTCTCCTCGTACGCCGCGGAAGTGGGCTTTCACGGTCAGGCCCTGTTCTGGTGGTTGCTCAGCCTGATCGGCCTGGCCGTCCTCGCGTTCCGGGTGCCGTTCCTGTTCGCCCGCACGGTGCGCCTCGTGGTGAACGCCGACGGGCTGACAGCGACGCGTTCCGGCCGGACCGGATCCGTCCCGTGGTCGGCGGTGTCGCGGATCCGTCTGGTCGGCAGACCCCGCCGCGTCTGGCTGGTCGTCTGGCTCGACCCCGCGCGCGCCGCCGAGCTGCCGGCGTCGCCGCACCGGTTCCACGGCGGGCACCGGGTCTTCCCGGTCGCCCACGGCGCGACCAGCCGCCGCCGGCTCCGCCAGATCGGCGAGCTCCGCGCAGCCCTCAACTGGTACGCCGGACGCCTGTTCGACGTCAATTACTGACCGCATCCGCAGGTCAACCCGCCAGACGTTCACCGTCCGGTCGCGTCCGGGTCACTGGAGCGCGGGACCGAGTTACCGCCTGCCGGACAGAGTTCAGCCGCTCGCGTTTGTTGACGCTGCAGCATCCTCTGACCTGGAGCGTTGCCCTTGTCCGGATGGAAGCGGGTCCCGGCGATCGCCGTGCTCGCCGCGGGACTGGCCGCGGCATCGGTCACGCCGGCCGCGGCCCACCCGTTCGGCGACCCGCAGACCGTCACCGTCGCGCTGGCCCGGCCGGACGTCGTCCGCGTGCACTGGAAGGTCGGCGGCCTCGACGACCTGACGCTGCTGGGGATCGCGCTCGAGCTGCTGCCGCGCGACCGGGTGATGCTCGACGGCGCCGTGTTCTTCCGGCCGTCCGACGCGGCCGCGGTCGGGCCGTCGGGCAAGTTCGCCGACTACCTGCTGCGGCAGATCTCGGTGACCAGCGGCGACGCGCGCTGCGTCGGCAAGGTGCAGCCGGTCAAGGACGTGGCCAAAGCCGGCGCGATCGTCGACTACACCTGCACAGGTCCGGTGGGTAAGGCGCTGGTCGACGTCCGCACGCTGACCGACCTGAATCCGGCGTATCAGACGCTGGCGACCGGGCCGGCTGGCGAGCGCGCGGTGTACGGCAGCGACCGGACCACGCACGAGTGGCTGCTCGGAGACGTGCCAGCTGAGCAGCAGCAGGTCGCCGTACAGACAGGTCGTAGTGCTGCGATCCAGCTGTCAGCGGTGATCGGTGGCGTCGTGCTGGCTGCAGCAGCGGCACTCTTCGTCGTACGGCGACGCAAGGCGATCGCATGAACCTGTCGGAGCAGTTGCAGGCGTTCGTGCACTCGCCGGGCGTGCCGCCGGTCGCGTTCGGGCTGGCGTTCATCGCTGGAGCCGGCCACGCGGTCATGCCGGGGCACGGGAAGAGCCTGGCGGCGGCGTACTTGGTGGGAGAGCGGGGACGCGTCCGGGACGCCGCCTGGCTGGGCGGATCGGTAGCGGTCATGCACACGGTGTCGGTGCTGGTCATCGCGCTGGCGTGGACGTTCCTGCAGCTGGCTGACGTCGTGTCGCTGCAGCAGCTCACCACCTGGCTGGAGCTGGTCGCCGGCCTGCTGGTCGTCGCCACCGGCATCTGGCTGGTACGCCGCCACCTCCGCAACAGCAGCACCAGCCACGGACACGGCCACGGCCACGGACATGGACACGGGCACGGCCACGGCCACGGCCACGAGCAAACCAAGCGCCCAGGCCTCCTCATGCTCGGCATCTCCGGCGGCCTCACCCCCTCTCCGTCGGCCTTCCTCATCCTCGTCGCCGGCCTCTTCATCGGCCGCGCCGGCTTCGCGCTGCTCCTGGTGATCACCTTCGGCCTCGGCATGGCCGTCGTCCTGTTCGGCGTCGGCCTGCTCGCCGTCGCCGGCAGCTCGGTCGTCGTCACCGCCGGCCGCACCCACACGCTGCTCGCCCGCGCGACCAAGGTCGCCCCTGTTCTCGCGGCCGTCGGCATCACGCTGGCGGGGGCCGGCCTGACCGCGACCGCCGCGATCCATCTGCTCGCCACCTAAGGAGACATCGAGCCATGACTCACCGATCGCGCGCGGGAGGGAAGCGGACGCGGGTCCTCTGGGCCGCGTTCGCCTGCGCGCTCGTGGCCGGATCCGGCGCCGTCCTGGTGCCGTCCGTCGCCGGCGCCGAAGTCGCGCCCCCGAGTACCAACGCGCCGACACTGACGTTGCGCGACGGCCAGACCCTGGAGGGGACGGTCAAGGTCGTCGCCGAGCCGACCGTCGAGAACGACTCGGTCACCGCGCTGACCGTCGACGGGATCGCCGCCGACACCCAGCCGACCGCCGGTACGGCGCACTTCGCCTTCGACATGGGCGGCAACGGCACCGAGGCCCGCTACCACAACTACATCACCGTCAACGGCCGTACGGCGGAAGCGGACCGGGTCTACTTCCCGGACATCCCCGGCGGCCAGGTCGGCACCCTCGACCTCCCCGGTGAGTGGCTCCACCCGGGCAGCAACACGGTGACCGTGCACGCCGGCGCCAACTGGGTCGACACGACCAACACAGCCGCCGTCGGCTACGAGGTGCTGCCGAACGGCGAGGGCGCCCGCTGCCCGAACTACGACGACTTCCCGCTCAGCAGCATCAGCCTGAGCCTGCTCGGCGTGGTGGTCGACGGTGAGCAGAACGCCTTCAGCTACAGCTTCGGCGACGGCACCTGTGGCAGCGGCAAGCACCCGCTGACCGAGGACCTCACGTTCATCGTCTCCGGCGAGCCCGGCGGCACTACTGCTGGGCTGAGCGCGGACCTGGACACCACTGCGCTCTCCAACGGCTCCCACACCGTCGTCGCGACCACAGCGTCCGGTGCGACCCGCGGCGTCACCGTGCAGGTCAACAACGCGCCGCCCGGTGCCGCGAAGATCACCCCGGCCGACGGCTCCGTCATCCGCGGCGCCCAGCCGGTGATCGCCGCGATCCCGAACGGCGGCCAGGAGGTCGTCGAGTCGCTCGCGATCGACGACAAGCCCGCGGAGAACGCGGAGACCCTGCAGGCCGGTACGGCGACCTTCGGCGTCACCGTCGAGGCCGGCAACTCGGTCGAGGCCAGGTACCACAACTACCTGCTGGTCAACGGCAACCGCGTCGACCTCGGTGGCGACTACGGCGTCAAGGGCACCGAGACGGTCAGCATCAAGCTCCCGCAGCGTTTCCTGAAGCCAGGCGACAACGTCGTCCAGCTGAAGACCGGTGACTACAACGGCACCGCCAACGGCGCGACCTGCGCGAACCACGACGACTTCAAGGTCACCCAGCCGACCCTCAGCGCTGACGGCACGGTCACCGCCGGTACGACGTACCTGCTCACGACAACCGGCACGACCACGACGAAGGCCCAGGCGACCGCGGCAACGCTCGCGCTCGGCGACGGGACCTGCGGCCCGAACAACGAGGCCGAGTTCCACTTCGACATCGCGGGCGCGCCGACCACGCGCTCGATCGCGACCCTCGGCAGCGGCGGCGACGCGCACCTGCGGGTGTTCATCGGCGGCAACGGCGCCGACAACGGGTTCGACAACAAGGTGCGGATCAACGGCATCCCGCTCGACCTGGGCATCTGGGAGAAGGAGACCGCGGACCTCACCTTCCCGAACGAGTGGCTGGTCCCGGGCGTCAACGTGCTCGAGTTCGTCGCGGGCAGCGACCACGGCAGCGCGAAGCCGGGTGGCTGCGACAACTACGACGACTTCACCCTGCGCGACTTCGAGCTCGCGCCGGCCGGCGGCAAGGCCACGCTGCTCAGCCACGAGATCGCGCAGACCACCGTCACGATCGGCTCGGGCAGCTACCCCGCCGGTACGCCGGTCACCGTGTACGTCGGTGACGGCACTTGCGGCAGCACCCACAACTCCGTGCTGGACAAGACGATCCTGTTCGACGTCACGGCCGCCGACGGTACGCCGGCCAAGCCGCTCGGCCTGCGCGCCGACGTCGACACGAAGCAGCTCGCCGACGGCGCGCACACCGTCGAGGCGACCGTGGGTGACAAGGTCTCGACCCGCGGCTTCACCGTCGACAACTCCGCGCCGGAGGTCGACGACAGCGTCCCGGCGCAGGGCCAGCGGCTCACCTCGACGGTCGCGCTGACCGTCAAGGTCAAGGACGCCTCCGGCGTCGCCGGTACGCCGGTGCTCACGCTCGACGGCAAGGCGGTCAAGGAGGGCGACCAGATCGGTCACGGCCTCCCGGCCGGCAACCACGTGCTCGCGGTCACGGCGGCCGACGTCCTCGGCAACATCGCGACCCGGCAGATCACCTTCAGCAGCGCCAGCATCCCCGACGTACCGACCGATCTCGCGGCGACTGTTGCCGGGGTCAACGACCAGTCGGCGACGCTGTCGGCGAAGGTGCCCGGCGAGGCCGGCGTACCGCTGACGGCGACGTTCACCAAGGCGGACGTCGTCCTGCCGACGGCCGTTTACCAGGGTGAGGCCTCGGCGGTTCCGACGACGCTGGACGTGGCCCACGACGCCAACGTGGCGGTCGATTCGCTCAAGCCGCTCGACGGTAAGACGATCGACTCGGTGTCGTCGCGGGACGTCGTCTTCCAGCGGTACGACGTGAAGCTCGGTGCCACCAACCAGACCCCGACCCTGCGCTGGGAAGGCACGATCGACCCGACGCGCGTCGTCGGGCTGCGGGTCTGGGACAAGAGCAAGTGGGTCGTGCTGACCAGCTCGCGCGGCCAGGCCGAGCACTCGACCGTTCTGACCGCGCAGCTGCCGGCGGAGTACCTGGACGGCGACACCGTGCACGTCCTGGTCACCGGCGAGGACCCGTTCGCCGACGACCTGTCGCCGCGGGACGCGACGGCGCAGAACGACAAGGACCGGTTCGAGGACCCGAGCACGTACGACTTCTCGCTCGCGCACTTCACCGACACGCAGTACATCACCGAGGGCGCGGCCGGCGGAACGTACGAGGACTTCGACGGCAAGGCCGAGCCGTCGGACGTGATGACCGCCGAGGAGCAGGCGATCTGGGCGTCGGCGTACCGCAACGAGATGCAGTGGATCGCCGACAACGCGGCCGGCCGCAAGATCGCGTACGCCGCCCACACCGGCGACATCATCGAGAACGACTACTACGACCCACTGGCCAAGAACCCGGACGGCTCGCTGCAGCGGCCCGGGCTGAACGAGGAGGTTGACAAGGAGCTCCAGGTCGCCTCCGGCTACCAGGAGATCCTGGACAAGAACGGCGTCGTCAACCAGGTGATCGCGGGCAACCACGACAACCAGCTCGGCGCCGAGACCGGTCCGGAGTCGCGATTCAGCAAGATGTTCAGCGCCGACCGCTACACCCAGGTGGCCAAGTCGTGGCCGACTGGTACTGAGTACCACGCATGGGACGAGGTCACGAACCCAGACGGATCGATCACGCCCGGCAAGGACAACCAGAACAACTACGTGCTGTTCTCGGCCGGCGGTCTGGACTTCGTCGCGGTCGGTGTCTCGTACGGCGTGACGCCGCAGGAGGCCAAGTGGGCGGACTCGATCTTCAAGCGGTTCAAGGACCGCAACGGGATCCTGCTGTCGCACGACTACCTGAAGCCGTCGGCCAACCCCGACGGCCGCGGTGCCGCGTTCTCGGCACCGGACGGATCTCCGCTGTACAAGCAGGTCGTCGAGAGCAACCCGAACGTCTTCCTGGTGCTGGCCGGTCACGAGCACGGCGTCGGCACGAACCTGAAGACGAACATCGGCGCGACCGTTACGCACGACGTCGTCGAGCTGCTCGCCGACTACCAGTTCTACACGGTGCCCGCCGGTGAGCTGTGGCCGAAGCAGGTCGATGCCGCCGGCAACATCGACGTGAACGGCGACGGCAAGCCCGACCACAAGGCGACCGACCGGCTGCAGTTCGGCGCGAGCTTCCTGCGGCTGCTGCAGTTCGACGTCGCCCGGTCCGAGCTGCACATCGACACCTACTCGCCGTTCCTGGGCAACTTCGGGGCGACCGAGTACGACCTGCGCCAGGACGGCAGCCAGGCCAAGCCGCGCTACAACGGCTCGGAGGACAACCTGACGCTGCCGGTCGACCTGACCACCCGCAAGACCTCGTTCACCACCGACTCGCTGGCGGCGTACGTGCCGACCGGGGTGGTCGGGACCGACCAGGTCGCGGCCAACGGCACGGCCACGGTGTCGTGGAGCGGGCTCGCGCCCGCGACGTCGTACGCGTGGATCGTCTCGGCCAAGAGCGCCGACGACGGTGTCGCGGTCGCCCAGCCCGCGGTCTTCCGGACGCCGAAGGGCAAGCCGACCGTCACCGCGACGTCGGCGCCGGTCGACTGGGGTACGGCGGCGCAGGTGACCGTCAAGGTCGCCGCGGGTGCGCTGCCGGTCACGGGTACGGTCGAACTGCGCGAGGGTACGACGGTGCGCGGCTCGGCGACGCTGTCCAACGGCAGCGCGACGTTCGCCCTGCCGGTGGGGCTCGCGGCGGGCACGCACGCGCTGACTGCGTCGTACTCCGGTAGCGACAGCCTGGAGGCGGCGGCGGGAGTTGTCACCGCGACGGTCAACCTGCCTCCGGCGTGGAACAAGAGCACGCTCTACCAGGCCGGTGCGAAGGTGAGCTACAACGGCAAGCCGTACCTGGCGCCGTGGACGTCGAAGGGCAGCACGCCGGGCGCGCCGAACGGTGCGTGGCAGGAGCTGGCGCTCACCGAGGACGGTGACGTCATCTGGACGGCGTCGCGGATCTTCAACAGCGGCGACGTCGTGCTGCACGACGGCAAGACGTTCCGCGCTCGCTACTACACCCGCAACCAGGCCCCGGGGAACCCGAACGGGCCCTGGGAGGAGCTGGCGCCGACGCCGCCGGACAACAGCCCGGCCGCGTGGACAGCCTCGAAGGTGTACCAGGGCGGTGACCGGGTGAGCTACCAGGGCCACGTGTACGAGGCCAAGTGGTACACCCGCAACCAGGTTCCGGGAACGCCGAACGGGCCGTGGAAGCTGGTCCGCTGACCATCGCACGAACCCCGGGACCGCGGCCGAAATCGGCCGCGGTCCCGGGGTGCTTCACGGCATCGATGACTGGCCCGCTTCAATGGCGGCGTGTCTGTTCACGAACTGCTGCCCCGGCTGCCCGACGTCGCGACCGTACGGCGGATCAGCCGCGCGCTCGCCGTCCTCGACCTGATCGTCTGCGAGGACCCGGCGTACCGGTACTACTCGTTCGACGCGCGCTGGTCGGAGACCGAGGAGGCCGCGCTGATGGTCGACGGGTCGGGGGACGAGTTCTCGATCGTGTTCGCGCCGGAGGGTGTCTTCGCGCGCGGGTTCGCCCACGAGTCGGAGATGTCGCCGTACGGGAACAACGGTGAGCTGTGGCCGGGGCTGCTCGACGGCGTACCGGACGTGCTGCACGCGGCGCGGGACGAGCCGGCCTTCCGGGACGCCGAGGACGGGCTGCTGAACGCGACCGTCGCGTTCTGGCGGACGCCCGCCGACGACCGGTGGGTCAGCGGGCCGGTCGCGCCGAGCGGTGACGACGGCGCCGAGCGTCTCTTCGGGGTGCTCACGGAAGGGCCGGACGGCTACCTGCCGCTCGCGGAGGACCGCTACGAGGTGGCGCTCGACCTCGACGCGATCCGGCACGTGTACGCACTGATGCCGTTGACCGAGTACGTCGTGACGCTGCTCAACCGCAACCGGAAGCTGGCCGACCTCAAGGAGGACCTGGCCGAGATCGGCTACCCGCGGGAGTTTTGAACTGGTCGATCCAAAACCGTGCTACGCTCGTTGTCATGGCCCGACCGAGGATGTTCGACGAGGAGGCCGCGGTCGACGCGGCGATGCGCGCGTTCTGGGCGAACGGCTACGAGGGCACCTCGACGCAGGACCTGTGCGCGGCGACCGGGCTCGGGCGGAGCAGCATCTACAACACCTTCGCCGGCAAGCACGAGCTGTTCGAGCGCTCGCTGGCGCGGTACATCGACGCGAAGACCGGCGCGACGCTGGCTCTGCTGGCCGGTGAGCGTCCGGCGCTCGACAAGCTCCGCGCGGTGCTGGACGCCGCCGTCGACCCGCCCGCCGGTGAGCCGCCTGGATGTCTGGTGGTCAACACCCTGATCGAGCTCGCGGCGTACGACGTGGTGGTCGCCGAGCAACTGCGGGCCGACGAGGTGGTCCGCCTGAACGCGCTGACGACGGTGATCGAGGCCGGCCAGCGTGACGGGGAGATCGCTGCGGACAAGGACGCCCGCAGCCTGGCGCAGTTCGTCGTCGCGACGATCAGCGGGATGCGAGTGCTGGCCCGCGGTGGGACCGACCGGGCCGCGCTGGCCGCGGTCGCGGCGACCGCGCTGACCGCGCTGGTCTGACTTGTTCTTTCGAAGGGGATTTTCGATGCCGCCTGCCATTTTCGTGCTGGCCCTTGCCATCTTCGCGCAGGGGACCTCCGAGCTGATGCTCGCCGGGCTGCTGCCCGAGCTGTCGACCGATCTCGGCGTCTCGATCCCGAGCGCCGGCCTGCTGATCTCCGCGTTCGCGATCGGCATGCTCGTCGGAGCGCCGCTGCTCGCGGTGGCGACGCTGCGCTGGTCACGGCGTACGGCGTTGCTCAGCTTCCTCGCGGTGTTCGTGCTCGCGCACGTGGCCGGTGCGCTGACGCCGAACTACGAGATCCTGCTGGTCACCCGCGTCGTCGGAGCCTTCGTGTACGCCGGGTTCTGGGCCGTCGCCTCGGTCACGGTCGTCGGCCTGGTGCCCGCCGACCGGCGTGGCCGCGCGATGAGCATCCTGGTCGGCGGGCTGACGGTGGCGACCATTCTCGGCCTGCCGCTGGGGACGGTGGTCGGCCAGCATCTCGGGTGGCGCGCGGCCTTCTGGGGAGTCGCGGCGATGTCCGCGGTCGCGATGGCCGGGGTGGTGGCGACGGTTCCGGGCGGTCGTGCGGCGGACAGCATCCCGCGGATGAAGGACGAGCTGCGGGCGATGGTCAACGGGAAGCTGTGGCTCGCGTACGGGACGACGGCGTTGTCGGTCGGCGCGCTGCTGGTGATCTTCAGCTACCTGGCGCCGCTGCTGGTCGAGGTGACCGGGCTGACCGACGAGTGGGTCCCGGGAGTGCTCGCGCTGTACGGCGTGGGAGCGCTGGTGGGCATCACGATTGGTGGGCGGAACGCTGACCGGCGACCGTTCGGCACGCTCGTCGCCGGACTGGTGGGTGTGGTCGTGCTGTCGGTCGTCCTGGCGATCTGGACCGCGCAGCCGGTCGTCGCGGTGGCCGCGATCGCGCTGCTCGGGACGGCGGGGTTCGCGACCAACCCGGCGGTGAACACGCGGGTGTTCAGCCTGGCCGGGGACGCGCCGACGCTGGCGGCCGCGGTGAACATCTCGGCGTTCAACGTCGGGATCACGGTGGCGCCGTGGGTCGGTGGGCTGGCGCTCGAGGCCGGTGCGGGGTACTCGGTGCTGGGGTGGATCGGGGCCGGGTTCGGGGTGCTGGCGCTGGTGACGGTCGGGGTTGCGGTGGCGGGGAGGCGGCGGGACGGCGTACGGGAGTCGGATCGGGGCGAGGTCAGTCGGGCAGCATCGGGACGGTGAGGCCCTGGTCGCGGCCGAGCAGGATGCCGCGGGTGATCGCGTTGGTGCCGAACCGGTCCTTGACGTGGTCGAGGGCGCTGTCGAGCTCGTCGTTGCTGGCCTTGTCGAACGGCAGCGCCAGCTGCTGGGCCGCTTCGTTCTCGAGGTTGCCGACCGCGATGCCGACCAGGGTGACGCCCTGCTTCTCGATCAGCGGTGTCGCCTCGGCGAGCAGCGCGCGGGCGGTGACCAGCAGGGTGCGCGTGTGATCGGTTGCCTGAGGCAACGTGTGGGAGCGAGTCGCACGGGTGAAGTCGTCGAAGCGCAAGCGCAGCGTGACCGTCCGGCCCGAGCGTCCCGCGGAGCGCATCCGGCGGGTGACGCGGTCGACCAGGCCGGCCAGGATCGCGTCCAGGGTCTCGGCCGACTTCGGTGAGCGGCCGAGCGCGCGCTGCGAACCGATCGACCGGCGGCGCTTGCCGACCTCGATCGGGCGCGGGTCCCGGTTGTGCGCGAGGGCGTGCAGGTGCCGGCCGGAGGCGCGGCCGAGCATCGCGATCAGCGCGGCCTCGGGCAGCATCGCGACGTCACCGACCTTGCTGATCCCGCGCGACCTGAGCTTCTCGGCCGTGACCTCGCCGACGCCCCACAGCCGCTCGACGGCGAGCGGGTGCAGGAAGGCGAGCTCCTGGTCGGGCGGGACCTCGAGCAGGCCGTCGGGTTTCGCGACGCCGCTGGCGACCTTCGCGAGGAACTTGGTGCGGGCGACACCGACGGTGATCGGCAGGCCGACCTTCGCGAGCACGTCGGCCCGGAGTCGGCGGGCGATGTCGACCGGCGTACCGGAGATCCGGCGCAGGCCACCGACGTCGAGGAACGCCTCGTCGATCGACAGCCCCTCGACCAGCGGCGTGGTGTCCTCGAAGACCTTGAACACCGCCTTGCTGGCCTCGGAGTACGCCGACATCCGCGGCTGCACCACGATCGCCTGCGGGCAGCGGCGCATCGCCTGACCGCCGCTCATCGCCGTCCGGACGCCGAGCGCCTTCGCCTCGTAGCTGCAGGCGAGCACCACGCCGGCGCCGACGATCACCGGGCGGCCCCGCAGGCGCGGGTCGTCCCGCTGCTCGACCGACGCGTAGAACGCGTCGAGGTCGGCGTGCAGGATGGAGGCGATTTGGGACACGAACACATGTTCGCATATGCTCTGGCTAGCAGCTAGGGACAGTGTTTGTTTCGGATAGGGAGAAATCCTGAGGCGGGGGGTCGGAGTGACAGGACAGAATGCGGGCTATGGACCTGTCGGCGTACCGCGCGCTCTGGAGAACTCGTGGGGTGGCCTCGCTGCTGGCGTCGGCGCTGGTGGCGCGGCTGCCGGTGATGGCCTCGGCGGTGCCGATGTCGTTCCTGGCCAAGGACGCGGCCGGCAGCTTCGGCTGGGCCGGCGTGGTCGCGGGCGCCTACTCGATCGGTACGGCGCTGGGCGGGCCGATCTGGTCGCGGCTGGCCGACCGCCGGGGCGGCAAGTGGGTGGTGATCGGGACCGGGATGGCGTGGAGCCTGGCGATGATCGTGCTCGCCCTGCTGCCGAACGAGTGGTACCGGCTGATGCCGGCGGTGTCCGCGCTGGCCGGGGCGTTCGTGTCGCCGATCACCGCGACGCTGCGGGCCGCCTGGCCGCGGCTGGTGCAGGGCTCGCGGCTGCGGGCGGTGTACGCGCTGGACGCGACCGCGCAGGAGGTGCTGTTCGCGATCGGGCCGATGCTCGGAGCGCTGGTGGTCAGCTTCGTGAACCCGCGGGCCGGGGTGCTGTCGGCCGCGGGGGTCGCGCTGGTGTCGGTGTGGTGGTACGGCGTACAGCAGCAGCCGGCGATGCGGCACGACGAGACGGTCCGGCGGCTGACGGCGCCGCAACTGCTCTGGCACCGGCATCGGTTGCCGCTGATCCTGGCGTTCGCGTTCTGCGTGACGGCCTTCGCGTCGGTGTCGCTGGGGATCGTCGCGTTCGCCGACGACCATGGGGACCGGTTGATCGCCGGGGTGCTGGAGACGGTGTGGGCTGTCGGCAGCCTGCTCGGCGGTCTGGTTGTCGGGACGCTGCCGGGGCGGCGGAACTCGTTCGTCTGGCGGCGGTGCCTGCTGGTGTCGGTCGGGATGCTCGCCTGCGTGTTCGCGACCTGGTCGCCGGTGTCGCTCGCTGTCGCGTTGCTGCTGTCGGGCTGCGTGCTGGCGCCGACCGTCGGCGCGCTGTACGAGCGGCTGGGGGCGATGACGCCTGACTCGGTGCGAACGGAGATCTTCGGCTGGATGGGCAGCGGCGCGATGGTCGGCGGTGCGCTGGGCTCGGCGCTGGCCGGGTTGGTGGTCGAGACGTTCGGGGTGCGCTACGTGTGGCTGATGGCGGCCGTGCTGACGTTGCTGGCGACGGTGTCGCTGCTGCACATCCCACCGCACAGGCCGGCGGATGAGGTGACGGTGGAAGAGGTTGCGGTCGCCTGAGGTTCGAAGGCGCCCCCGGGTGCCCTTGCCCGACTTGCTCGCTCGCCGACCCCTGCTCGCTCGGCGACCCTGCTCGCTCGTCCACCTGCTTGCTCGCGGACCCTGCTCGCTCGTCCACCTGCTTGCTCGCGGACCCTGCTCGCTCGCCCACCTGCTTGCTCGCGGACCCTGCTCGCTCGCCCACCTGCTCGCTCGCCGACCCCGCTCGCCGACCCTGCTCGCTCGTCCACTTGCTCCCTCGCGGACCCTGCGCCCTTGCCTGACCTGCTCAGGTGCAGAGCGGCGCGCCGGTGCCGTCCTCTCGCGGCGCTCCTCAGTCTTCCGGCTGGGTGCGGCGCCCTCGGCGGAGCTCTGTGTCCAGAGCGTCCAGGCGGTTGGTCCAGAACTTGCGGTAGCGGTCGAGCCAGGCGTCGATCTCGCGCAGCGGATCGGTGTCGACGGCGTACAGGCGGCGGGTGCCGTCGACGGTGACGGTGGCGAAGCCGTTGTCGCGGAGCACGCGCAGATGCTGGGAGACCGCCGGCTGGCTGATCCCGAACTCGCTGCCGATGGTGGCGGCGATCTGCCCGGCCGGCAGCTGGCCGTCGGCGAGCAGCTCCAGGATCCGGCGCCGGACCGGGTCCCCGAGGATGTCGAAAGCGTGCATCTGCCCAGTATTTCAGTCATGACTTATATGAACAAGTGCTCCGCTGCCCGGAAGGTCTCCGGCGCCGGCCGACCGCGGCCCGCGTTCCTGCGCGCCGCGCCGCCGGCCGCCGAACGGGTCGCCCAGGTCCTGGTCAGGCAGGAGACAACGAAGCGGTCACGGCTAGAATGAGACCGTAGAACACGCCTGATGCAGCCCAATGACGTACAGCACGGCGTAACCGCAACCAGTGTGTGCTGCTGGGGAACCGAGCTTTGAGGAGACACAGCTGTGGGACGCGTCGTGCACAAGTACGGCGGTTCTTCGGTCGCTGACGCCGATTGCATCAAGCGTGTGGCCCAACGGATCGTCGCGACGAAGAAGGCCGGGAACGACGTGGTGGTGGTCATCTCCGCCATGGGTGACACCACCGACGAACTGATGGACCTGGCCCAGCAGGTCTCACCACTGCCGCCACCGCGCGAGCTCGACATGCTGCTCACCTCGGGTGAGCGGATCTCGGCCGCGCTGCTGGCGATGGCGATCGCGAACCTGGGCTACGAGGCGCGGTCGTTCACCGGTTCGCAGGCCGGTGTGATCACCACCTCCGCGCACGGCAACGCCCGGATCATCGACATCACGCCGAGCCGGATCGAGGACGCCCTCGCCGAGGGCCACGTCGCGATCGTGGCCGGCTTCCAGGGTGTCGCGCAGGACACCAAGGACATCACCACGATGGGCCGCGGCGCTTCCGACACGACCGCGGTCGCGCTGGCCGCCGCGCTCGAGGCGGACTACTGCGAGATCTACACCGACGTGGACGGCATCTTCACCGCGGACCCGCGGATCGTGCCGGCCGCCAAGCAGATCCCGAAGATCTCCTACGAGGAGATGCTCGAGATGGCCGCGTGCGGCGCGAAGGTGCTGCACCTGCGTTGCGTCGAGTACGCGCGGCGCTACAACGTCCCTGTCCACGTGCGCTCCTCCTTCTCCCAGAAGGAAGGCACCTGGGTCGTCGATGCGAAGGAACTGGATCAAATGGAACAGGCGATCATCTCCGGCGTCGCGCAGGACCGCGGCGAAGCCAAGATCACGGTGGTCGGCGTGCCCGACAAGCCGGGTGAGGCGGCCCGGATCTTCGAGACCGTCGCCAACGCCGAGACCAACATCGACATGATCGTGCAGAACGTGTCGGCGGTCGCCACCAACCGGACCGACATCTCCTTCACGCTGCCGCGGGCCGACGGTTCGCGGGCGATGTCCGCGCTGGCCCGGATGAAGGACGAGGTCGGCTACGAGCAGCTGCTGTACGACGACCAGATCGGCAAGGTCTCGGTGATCGGCGTCGGGATGCGCTCGCACCCGGGTGTTTCGGCGAAGTTCTTCTCCGCGCTGGCCGACGCCGGCGTGAACATCGAGATGATCTCGACCTCGGAGATCCGCATCTCCGTGGTGGTGGACGAGAACCTGGTGGACGCCGCCGTGACCGCGGCGCACACCGCATTCGACCTCGACGACGAGCACACCCAAGCCGTCGTCTACGGAGGAACAGGACGGTGACCCCGGTGAACGCTGCGGACCCCACGATCGACGAACGGGCGGGCCTGCCCACGCTGGCGGTGGTCGGCGCGACCGGCGCCGTCGGCACGGTGATGCTCACCCTGCTCTCCACCCGGCAGAACGTCTGGGGGGAGATCCGGCTGATCGCGTCCGAGCGTTCCGCGGGGAAACGGCTGAAGGTGCGCGGCGAGGAGGTCGAGGTGGTCGCGATCTCCAAGGCCGCCTTCGAGGGCGTCGACGTCGCGATGTTCGACGTACCGGACGAGATCTCCGCGCAGTGGGCGCCGATCGCGGCGGCGAAGGGCGCTGTCGTCGTGGACAACTCCGGTGCGTTCCGGATGGACCCCGAGGTCCCGCTGGTGGTGCCCGAGGTGAACGCCGAGGCCGCCCGCAACCGGCCGAAGGGGATCATCTCCAACCCGAACTGCACGACGCTGTCGATGATCGTCGCGATGGGCGCGCTGCACCACCGCTACGAGCTGGAGCAGCTCGTCGTCGCGTCGTACCAGGCCGCGTCGGGCGCCGGTCAGGAAGGCATCGACGCGCTGTACGACCAGCTGATGAAGGTCGCCGGGAACCGTGAGCTCGGCACGACGCCCGGCGACGTACGCCGGGTGATCGGCAACGCGCTCGGGCCGTTCCCGGCGCCGCTGGTGATGAACGTGGTGCCGTGGGCGGGTTCGCTCAAGGAGGACGGCTGGTCGTCCGAGGAGCTGAAGGTCCGCAACGAGTCCCGCAAGATCCTCAACCTGCCCGACCTGAAGGTCTCCGCGACGTGTGTCCGGGTGCCGGTGATCACGACCCACTCGCTGTCGGTGCACGCCCGCTTCGGCCGCGAGGTCGACGTCGACGAGGCCCGCGAGGTTCTCCGCGACGCCCCCGGCGTGATCCTGTTCGACAACCCGGCCGAGGGCGAGTTCCCCACCCCCGCCGACGTCGTCGGCACCGATCCCACCTGGGTCGGCCGCATCCGCAAGTCCCTCGACGACCCGCAGGCGCTGGAGCTCTTCGTCTGCGGCGACAACCTCCGCAAGGGCGCGGCGCTCAACACCGCGCAGATCGCCGAGGTCGTCGCCAAGGAGTTCACCCCGGCTGCCTGAGCCAAACAACTAACAGCTGCCGGCGCCCCTTGCGGGGACACCGGCAGCTGTTGTTAAGGAAAGGCCAGTCAGCAAGTCCGCAGGCCCGATGAAGAGTTAGCCAACGGATTCGCTCCGGCTCCTCGGCAGTTGCTGCTGAGCAAAGGCGAAGCCCGCTCACTCGGGCTTCGGTCGGCGGTGAGAGCCAGCAGCGCTCGATACGAACCAGATCGCCGAGGTTTCGCGCGAAAATCCTCACAACGCGCTAGTTCAGGGAGCTTGACGGCGCCACCGCGTGCACCTCCAAGTCGGATCCGACACCGTAGGTGCCATCGATTATTGAGAGACTTCTAATTCGATACACCTGTTCGAATGTTCGGCCGAGCCCAGACCACTCGTCCTTCGCGTAAACGCGGATTAGCATGTACTGGGTCTGGTCGTCGGTCCACTCCGAACGAAGGTCCTCGCGTATTCGATACCTCTTTACGTATCGTTGCTCGGGATCTCTCCTAAGTGATCGACGACCTGGTAACAATGGTGATGGCTGCTTCCCGATGACGTCGATTTCCTTCATCACCTGGATCTCTCCGTTGGGGACAATGCGGCGCCGGACTCGATAAACTGAAACCCTGACATCTACTGCGGAGCGACGAGAAGCGTTATAGATCTTGACTCGGTAGCGGATACTTCCATCTTCATCTCTCGGCATTGCAGAGAGTTGTGGAGCTATCCTGATCGAAGGTCGCATAATGCGCAGCAGGAACAGGAAAAATATCGAAGCAATTAGGCTGGTAACGACGCCTTGAATGAAGATCGACAACTCGGCCTTCCCCCCTTGTGTCTGAAGTCTTACTGTAGCTATGCGGGCAGTCGCCTTCTAGGTGTCGACTGCGCACATCTCGCTGGGGGGAAGGGAGGGTGAGGATGCGCATCATGGACGAAGAAGTCACGGACTTCCGCCGCCTCGAGGAAGAGGAGGAGGAGTAGGTCCGTAGATTCCGGCAAGCCTGTTCGCGAGCATCCTGTGCCGCACGTTTCGCGATCAGCTTGCCGGAATCTGCGTCACCGCTACAGCTTTCTTAGCGTTACAACCAGTTCTCGCGGGCTGCGTGCAGGGCGAGCTGGAAGCGGGTGCTGGCGCCGGTGCGGTTCATCAGGCGTTCGAGGTAGCGGAAGAACGTGCGGCGGCTGATGCCGAGCGTGCGGGCGATGGTGTCGTCGGCGGCGCCGGTGGCCAGCAGGGCCAGGAGGCGGCGTTCGATGGGTTCGAGGCGGTCGTCCTCGGCGCCGACCGATGCGTGCAGCGGCAGCGCGTTGCGCCAGCAGAGTTCGAACATACCGATCAGGGCGGTGAGCAGGCTGCTCGGGCGGATGATCAGCAGGGACCGGTTCACGTCGGTGTCGCGCACCGACATCGACACGAACGCGATCGAACCGTCGATGATGGTCAGCTTCGCCGGTACGTCGGGCAGAACGCGCGCCTGCTCGCCGGCTTCGACGCAGGGGAGGATGTTCTCGGTCAGGTAGCCGGGCACCTCGACCGACTCCGGCGAGTAGACGATCCGGTAGGTGACGCCCCGGTTCAGCTGCTCGATCTCCATCTGGTTCGGGCCCGCGCCCAGGTAGTACGGTGGGGAGTCGATGGCCAGGATCTCGCGCTGTGCGCTGCCCTTGATCTGGTTGATCCGCTCGACGATCGCCGTCCCGGTGACGACCTCGATCAGGTGCGTGGTCGACTCGTTGTGCACGGTACGGCGGAACTCGTCGTACGCGTTCAGGACCTCGATCCGCGCCTGCTTCAGCTCGGACTCGCGGCGCAGTGTCAGCGCCTCCAGCCCGGCGTCGGGAGGCACCGGCAGGAACCGCGAGTGGTCCGACCCGGACCGGCGCGCCAGCCCGGCCTGGACCAGGCCGCCGAGCACGTCGTCGATCCCGGCCGCGCGGCCGGCGACGGCCCCGTCCAGCTCACCGATCGACGAGGGGCCGGCCCGGAGCAGGTGCTGGTAGACCAGGATCTCGTCGTCGTTGAGCCCGAGCACCCGCAGGTGCTCGGCACGCTCCGTGTCGGTCGAGCTCATCGCTGTCCCCTCCCTCCCGAGCGCGGTCACCGTGGGCTACCGCCACTCCAGGGTAGAACGACCCGCAAGATCCGGATCGCACTGTCCGTGTTCTGACCGCTGCGCTGAGCGATATTTGTTGTCCTGTCAGCATTCTTGTGCCGTGTCACCATCTGGCCACCATTTCCGCGCAGTTGTGAGCGAGAATTGAGGTCCAGCAGCCCGGCGACGGACCACCTGAGCGCCGCCGGGCTGCTGTTCCAATTCTGGCCTGAGTTCGCGGCCGCGGCAGCGTAGCCCGTTTCGGTTGGGTCTCGATCCCGGCGCATCGGTGCCCTCGCACTCCCGTGCCATCACCGGCTGTGCCGGAGGGTGTACAAACTGTGCAACCGAGGCAGTTTTCGAGGAGGCACCGCCCATGCTTCTGACCAAGTTCCTTCGATCCGCCGTACTGAGCGCGATGACCGCCGCCCTGGTCATCGTGCCCGCCCACTCGGCGAGCGCCGCGCCCACCACCGCCCACGGTGAGCCCGGCCCCCGAGTCGTCGGTGGAACCCGCGCGCTGCAAGGCGAGTTTCCGTGGATGGTGAGGCTGTCCATGGGATGTGGTGGAGCGATGTACACCAATCAGCTCGTGCTGACCGCCGCGCACTGCGTGGGTTCCACCGGCAACAACACCTCGGTCACCGCGACCGTCGGTGTGGTCGACCTGCAGGACACGTCGGCGACGAAGGTGAAGTCGACGTACATCCACCGCTCGCCCACCTACGGCACCAGCACCGGCGGCGACTGGGCGCTGATCAAGCTCGCGACGCCGATCACCGGTGTGGCGACGCTGCCGATCACCACCAGTACGACGTACGACACCGGCACCTTCACGGTGGCCGGCTGGGGTGCGGCCAGCGAGGGCGGCGCGCAGCAGCGCTACCTGCTGAAGGCGAACGTCCCGTACGTCGACGACGTGTCGTGCCGCGACGCCGGCGACTACTACAGCGACCTGATCTTCCCGGCCGAGCTGTGCGCCGGTCAGCTCGCGACCGGCGGCGTCGACACCTGCCAGGGTGACTCCGGCGGCCCGATGTTCCGCCGCGACAACGCCGGCGCCTGGATCCAGGTCGGCATCGTCAGCCACGGCGACGGGTGTGCCCGGCCGAGCGCGCCGGGTGTCTACACCCAGGTGAGCACGTTCGCGTCGGCGATCGCCGCCGCGGCCGCGCAGCTCGGCGGCGGCGGACCGAGCCCGACCTGCGGGCCGTTCACCAACAACACCGACGTGAACATCCCGGACGCCGGCGCGGCCGTCACCAGCTCGGCGACGGCGACCGGTTGCACCGGAAACACCTCGTCGGCGCAGGTCGCGGTCAACATCGTCCACACCTACCGCGGCGACCTGGTGATCGACCTGATCGCGCCCGACGGTTCGTCGTACCGGCTGAAGAACTCGAGCAGCAGCGACTCGGCCGACAACGTCAACACGACGTACACCGCGACCGTCAGCAACGAGACCCGCAACGGCACCTGGAAGCTCCAGGTCCGCGACGTGGCCCGCGCCGACACCGGCTACATCAACTCCTGGTCGATCAGCTCCTGACACCAGCACCACAAAGCCCCCGGCCTGGATCCAGGCCGGGGGCTTCGTGTTGTCACCGGATCAGCGGCTGGCCTCGACGAACTGGCGCATCAGCTCGACGGGGTCGTGGCTGGGCTCCGGCTGGGCCAGCGAGTCGGCCGGGATCCGGGACTGCGGGGTGTCCGCGGTCGTCAGGTCCGGGGCGCTGGTCAGCGGGAGGGTGAGGGAGGACTTCGCCGGGTCGAGGGTGACGGTCGCACCGGTGAAGGGAACGGACGGGTTGTCGGGCTCGACGGTGAGCACCAGGCCGAGGCGGTGACCGGCGGCGAAGACGACGTCGTCGGCGTTCAGCTCGAAGCTCAGGTCGTACCACTTGCCGGACTGCAGGGACTCCTTGCGGTTCAGCGACTTGTAGTGGCCGATGTCGGCCAGGGTGCGGACCGCGACCGACGCGTCGGAGACGGCGGTGTTGATCTGCGTCTTGGCGTAGCAGCCGGTGTCGAGGGTGTTGCCGTCACCCCAGCAGACGCTGGTGTTCGGGACGTTGGTGACGTCGCGGTAGCGGGTCGCCGTACCGTAGTCCACCAGCCGCGCTTTGATGCCTGCGGCAACCTTGTTGACCTTGACCCGGACGGTGACCTTACCGGTCCCGGACATCCGGACCGACTGCTCCAGGTCGTTGCTGAGGAACACCGCGCGGTCCGGCCGTTGCGTGGTCGGGTCCAGTACGACGGAGTCGACGGACTCCGCGCTGGTCCCGGTGAAGCTGACCGGGTCCGACGACGCGGCCGCGATCGAGAGCCCACCGGTCTTGGCGTTCAGCGGCTTGCTCAGGTTCAGCTTCGTCGTCCTGACCCCGGCCGCCGGCCAGCGGGCCTCGTCGACGAACGAACCGTCCTCGCGCTGCACGGTCGCCTGCGGCGTCTTCATCACGTCGTTCTTCAGGCCCTGCAGCCAGTAGTCGAACCACGGGTGCAGCTTGTCGACCCACTCGTCGCGGAAGCTGAAGCCGTCCAGGTGCACGCCCTGGTGCAGGAAGATCTTGCGCGGCACACCGCGCTTGGCCAGCTCGTCCCACCACTCGCCGAAGTGCCGGGTCTTCACGTTCTCGTCGCCGAGCCCGTGCACGACGTACACGCTGGCCTTGACCTTGCTCGCGTCGAGCCGGTAGTTCCGCGGGTCCCAGAACTTGCTGTACGAACCGGTGCGGGTGTCGGAGTCCTGCTCGATCTCGCCGGTCAGCTCCTCGCAGCGCGGTGACGCGTCGTTGCTGACGTAGTCGTGCAGGAAGCCCATGTACTCGTCGTAGAAGGGTACGCCGAAGCCGCGGGTGTAGTCGTACCAGGACGAGATCGCCGCGATCGGGACGATCGTCTCCAGCCCGCGAACGCCGGTGCTGGCGACCGAGTTCGCGATCGTGCCGTTCCAGGAGACGCCGATCATGCCGGCCTTGCCGGTCGACCAGTCGGCCTTGGCCTTGGCGCCGTCCGGCGTCTGGCCGGGGACGCGGTTGTTCAGCCAGTCGATGACGGCCTTGGTGCCGAGCACCTCGTAGTCCGCGCCGACGTCGCTGCAGCCGGTCGAGCGGAAGGTACCCGGCATGTCGACGAAGGCCACGGCGTACCCGCGTGGGACGAAGTAGTTGTCGAGCCAGCTCCCGTACACCTGCCGGGTGCCGGCGGCGTCGAAGTAGTTCTTCGGGTCACCCGCGTAGTACGGCGACGCCTGGATGATCACCGGGACGTCGATCCCGGCCTGGGCGGCCTCACCGGGCCGGATGATGTCGACGGTGACCTGGTCCTTGACACCGTTCGCGTCGGCGTCGACACCGGGTACGTCGACCTGGATCCGCTCCCGGATCGCGTTGTCGTAGTCGTACGCCGCGACCGTCTGCGTCCCCTGGACGAACGGTTTGGCCGGCGGACCGGCGGTCGCGGACAGCGACGCGATCGGCGCCAGCGCCGCGGTCGCCAGCAGGGCCACTCCGGTACGGAAGGCCGTGCTCGATCGAGATCTGCGCATGCAAGTAGCTCCCCTGTGGGCGGTGGGTGGAGCACCACGGCCCTCCCTCGACAGGGCCGTTGTGGTGAACGCACCTTATGCGCGATCTGACACCGCTGTCAGCACGGAACTCACCCGGACGGTCACCATCCGTGGAGATCACGGGAAAAACTTCAGCGGACCAGGCGCAGCCGGGTCTCGGCGACGGTGATGTCGAGGCGCTGCCCCCAGGTGATGGTCAGGGCGTCGGCCTCGATGCCGTCGCCGAAGACGACCAGGTCGGCCTCGGCGGTGACGGTGAGGTGGTCGCGGGCGGCCAGGACGCCTTCGGTGTACGACGTACCAGTGGCGGGCGACGGCCAGGCCTCGCGGACGAACCAGCACAGCGCCGGGTCGAGCGGGCCGGGCAGTGCGAGCCGGCTGTGGCGTTCCTGCCAGGCTGAGCGGCACCACCCCGTGGATCCTGTTCCGGTGCCGACCAGCAGGCCGGAGGACGACTGGCGCTCCTCCAGCCCTTCGGGCGAGGCGAGGCGGTAGCGGGCGGACTGGTGGGTCCGGTGGCCGACGTACACCTCGTTGAGCGCCAGCAGGCGCTGGCCGTCGTCCGTGCCCGCGACGACCATCGTGCGCTCCTCGACGTGCTGGGCGCGCAGCAGGTCGGCGGCGGCCTCGGGCTCGTGCGGGACCAGTACGCCGGGGTTGCGGGCGGGTTCGGGGTTGATCCCGATCACCGGCTGCCCGTCGAGGTACTTCGCGACGTTCGCCACCAGCCCGTCCTGCCCGACCGCGACCACCACGTCCTCCGGGCCGAAGACGAAGCGATCGAGATCCGCCCGCTCGACCACCGCCCGCCGCCAGTCGAGCGGGACAGCGCTCGACACGGCAGCGAGGGCCTTCTGCTGCGCTTCGTGCCGCTCGTCCAGCTCGGCCAGGTCCCGCCCGCGGGTCTGCAGGAAGAACCCAGCCTGCTGGCGCGTGCCGTGCCGAGCTACGAGCTCATTGAGCTCGGTAGCTCGGTGCACGAGTACTGCGCGAGGTGGGAGGCTCATGCCTGGTCACCAGTCAGCTTGCTCAGCAGCGGGGTGATCAGATCTGGCGTCAGGTTCAGCGTGCCGATCTCCGGCAGGGCGCCCTGCTTGATCGCCAGGGCCAGGATCGTGGCCTGGTCCATCTCGGCGTACGCGTCGAGCAACGCCTTCTCCGCGGCGGCTTCGGCCGCACCGATCACGCGCTTGGCGTCGGCCTCGGCCTGGCTGAGGGCTCGCTTGCGCGACGCCGCCGCCTCGGTCTCGATCCGGCCGGCGGCCGCGGCCTCGGTCGCGCGCTGACGCTCGTTCTGGCCCTTCTGCGTGACCAGCTGCTCCTCCCGCCGCGCGAGCTCGATCTGGTTCTGCAGTTCGTTCTCCGCGATCGACCGCTCCCGCTCGACCGCCATCGCGCGCCGCTCGTACGTCGCCTTGTCGGCCGCCTGCTGCACCATCTCGCGGGTCGGCGTCTGCAGCGCCCGCTCCACGTCGTTCTCCGCCCGTACGGCGACCACCCGCACGTCCTCGACGCCGATACCGAGCCCGCTCAGCCGCTGGTCCTCGCGCAGTCCCGTGCTCACCGCGAGCCGCAGCGACGCCATCCCCTCGGACAGCGCCTGGGTCAGCGACATCCGCGCGAGCAGGTCGAGCGCGGTCTGCTGCGCGAGCTCGGTCAGCAGCCCACCGAGCTGCTCCAGCGGGGTCGCCCGCCAGCGCCCGGTGTCCGGGTCGATGCCGAAGTCGAGCCGGGTCGCGGCCAGCGCCGGGTCGGTGACGCGGTAGGTGACGGTCGCCTGGACGACGACGTCCTGGAAGTCGACGGTCCGCCCGTGGAACAGCAGCGGCTGCTCGCGGTCGTCGACCGGGACCTCGCTCAGCGACGAGTTCAGCGCCCGGAACCAGAACGCCTGCCCGGCGCCGTCGTGCACCAGCTTCCCGTTCCGCAGGTGCCGGACGTGGGTGGTCGGGTTGGCCCGCAGGTGACTGATGAAACGGAACCGCGTGATGTCGGCCATCGCTGTGCTCTCCTCACGGCCGGTCGCCCCGGCCTCGTTGTCGTCACTTTGACGATAAGGCGTCGGATCGCTTTTCGTCAAGGTGACGATTAAGGTGGTCGGTATGGACTTCGAGCCGATGGGTGTGGCGACAGACCTGGTGATCCTCACCGTCCAGGCCGGGTCGTTCGAGGTGCTGCTGATCCGGCGCGGGATCCCGCCGCACAAGGGGCGGTGGGCGCTGCCGGGCGGGTTCGTGCGGGAGGGCGAGGGACTGGAGGCGGCGGCGCGGCGCGAGCTGGCGGAGGAGACGGGGGTCGGCTCCGAGCGCATTCACCTGGAGCAGGTGGCGACGTACGGCGAACCTGGACGGGACCCGCGGGGGCGGGTCGTCAGCGTTGCTCACCTGGCACTTGTCCCGGATCTACCGACCCCGGTGGCGGGGTCGGACGCGGCTTCGGCGTCCTGGATCCCCGTCGCCGACGTGCTCGTCGATCCCGGGCGGCTCGCGTTCGACCACCACCGGATCCTCACCGACGCCGTCGAGCGGGCCCGCGCGAAGCTTGAGTACTCACCGCTCGCGACCGCGTTCTGCGCGGACGAGTTCACCGTCTCCGAGCTGCGCGGCGTCTACGAGGCCGTCTGGGGCGTGCCGCTCGACCCGCGCAACTTCCACCGCAAGGCGACCCGCACCGAAGGCTTCGTCGAACCGCTCGGCGCGACGACTACCCGCGACGGCGGCCGCCCCGCGCAGCTCTTCCGCCGCGGCCCGGCGGTCACGCTGCACCCACCGCTGACGCGGGGCTAGCGGTTGAGCAGCATCAGTTGCTCGGCGGTGATCAGGTCCGTGTGCGTCCCCGGCGAACCGCACGCCCACGCACCCGCGATCGTGCCCGCCGTCGCGGCTTCGTAGTACGAGCGACCGTCCAGCCACGTGGTCAGGAACGCGGCGACGTACGCGTCGCCGGCGCCGTTCGTGTCGACCACCGGGCGCCCCGCAATCTTGACCGCGGGCACGTGGACCGGCGGCTCGCCGCGCACGTGCAGGTAGCTGCCGTCCGCGCCGGCCATCGCGATCACGACCTGCGCGCGGCCGCAGGTGAAGATCCAGTCGACCGCCTTGTCGCGCAGCGCGCTGGTCGACACGAACACGACGTCCGCGCACTGGGCGAAGTCGCGGTGGTACTCGTTGTCGCCGTCCCAGTCGTGCAGGTCGGTCGACAGCGTGCGGCCGGCCGCCAGCACGTCGGGCAGCGCGCGCCGCGCGAAGTCCATGATCGAGACGTGCACGTGCCGCGAGTGCTCGATCCAGCCGCGCCACAGCCGGGGGTCGACGCGCATGCCGGCGGGATGGCGTCCGTCGTACAGGGAGGTGCGGAGGCCGTCGGGGGCGACCAGGTTGACGCTGCGCCGCGTCCCGCTCGGGTGGACGGCCCAGGTCAGCGGCAGCCCGAGCTCCTCGTACGTCGTACGGATGCGTTGCGCCTCCGCGTCGTCGCCGAGCACGTCGGCGAGACCGGCGTCGAGCCCGAGCCGGTGGCAGCCGAGCGCGACGCCGTGGCCGGTGTGGCCGACGTACGACTCGACCGGTTCGACGTGGATCGTCTCCCAGTCGGCCAGCGGAAGCCCCGGGACGCGGACGACCGTGTCGATCCCCACCCCACCGATCACGAACACGTCGAGCCCCATGCGTCCATCCTCACCGAGCCGGGCAAGCGACAGAAGATCAGCGGCCGGAAGCTTGAAGCAGAGTTGACCTCGAGAGCCCTTGAAGTGATCTCCTGGCCGGTGTGAAACACGTGCTGATCACCGGCGCCGGCCGGGACACCGGACGCCTGCTCGCCCTCGCGTTCGCCGCCTCGGGTGCGCACGTCGTCGCTGCCGCCCGTACGGCGTCCGCCGCCGACCAGACGGTTGCGCTGATCCGGGCCGCCGGGGGATCGGCTCGGGCCGTCGTACTGGATCTGTCGTCGCCGGAGTCGATCGCGGCGTTGCAGTTCGAGCGGCTCGACGTCCTGGTGAACAGCGGCGCGCGCTACCTGGAGGGCGACGCGTCGCCGGCTGACATCGCGGACACGATCGGTGGGGCCGCGACGGGGACGGTGCTGCTGACCGAGCATCTCTTGCCGCTGCTCCGGCGATCGCGAGCCGCGGACGTGGTGAACCTGATCTCCGCTGCTGGGGAGCCTGGTCAGCACCGCTCGGCCGCGCATCCCGCCTTCTATGCGGCCAAGCATGCGCAGGCGGGCTACGCGGAGATCCTCTCCGCCCGGCTGCGGCCCGAGGGTATTCGTGTGATCTCCCTCTTCCCACCCGACTTCACCCAGGACGGCTCCCGCGACGAGGGCTCGCCGCTCACCGCCCAATCGGTCGTCGAGTGCATCCTGTTCGCGGTCAACCAGCCGCGCGACTGCTTCATCCGGAGCTTCCACTTCGAGCAGGTCTGACTTTCGTCAGGTGCGCTGACTGGCGATCGACAGCAGCCGGGCGTACGCCGAGGAGGACAAGCTCGGGCCCATGCTGACCCGACGCGTCCTCCTCGCCGGCACCGCCGCCCTGCTCGCCTCGCCGCCTACGGCGGCCTCGGCCTCGGGGTTACACAAGCCAAGCGCCTACTGGCCCGGCCCGCAAGCGGGCGGGCGACCGCCCGTAGCCCTGCGGTTCTCTCGGCCCACCGGCCCCTTTCCTGTCGGCACCACCGAACTCCACCTCGTCGACGCCGGGCGGGACGACCCCTTCGTTCCCGGGCGTCCACGGGAGCTGATGATCAGCGTCTGGTACCCCGCGACTCGTCCGGCCGAGCGGGCGGCGTACCTTCCGCCGCTCACCGCGCAGGTGTACGCCGAGGGCGCGGCGATCGCGCTGCAACAGCCCGTCGACGCCGTCGACTGGGCAGGCGCCCGGGTGTACGCCGGGTTGTCGGCGCCGGTGAGTCGCGGGCGGCGACCGGTGGTGCTGTTCTCGCCGGGCTTCGGCGTACCGCGTGGGCTGGGGTCGATCATGGTCGCCGAGCTGGCGAGTCGTGGGTACGTCGTGGTGACGGTCGACCACACCTACGAAGCCGCCGCCGTCGAGTTCCCCGGTGGGCGGGTCGCCGTGCAGACGTTGCCGGCTGAGCCGTACGCGCGGCTGGCGCGGGCGACGCGGGTGGCCGACGTACGGCACGTGCTTGATGCGCTGCAACAACTGGCGAACGGGAGGAACCCGGATGCCGACGGGCGACGGCTGCCGGAAGGGCTGGGAGGGATCCTCGACCTGACCAGAGTCGGCGCGTACGGCCACTCGGCCGGCGGGATCACCGCGGCCGACGTGATGCTCGTCGACCGGCGCGTCCGAGCCGGGATCGACCTCGACGGCACCCTCGGCTACGGGTACGACGACCCCGCCGACTGCCCGGTCGTTGCCCAGGGCCTCGATCGGCCGTTCCTGCTGGTCGGTGCGGGCGGCACCGGGCCGGACGGCGGCCCGCAGACCCACCGCACCGACCCCTCCTGGCGCGGCTTCTGGAACAACTCGACCGGCTGGAAGCGCGACCTCAACGTCCCGCGCGGGCAGCACTACACGTTCATCGACCACCAGGCGCTGATCCCGCACTTCCAGCGGCACTTCACCGTCCCGCCCGAGCTGGTCGCGAACACCATCGGCACCGTCGACCCGCGCCGGATCCTGCACACGCTGAACACCTACCTGCCGGCGTTCTTCGACCAGCACCTCCGGAACCGTCCGGGCACCTGGCGAGACTCACCGAAGCACCCGGACGTCCGGTTCATTGCTTGATCGGCGCGCCGGTCTTGTCCTGGAGCTCGTCGAAGGTGACGCCCTCGGCGAGCTCGACCAGCCGCAGGCCGTCGTCGGTCACGTCCAGCACGGCGAGGTCGGTGATGATCCGGTTGACGACGCCGCGACCGGTGTACGGCAGGTCGCACTCGGCGAGGATCTTGTGCGAGCCGTCCTTGGCGACGTGCTCCATCAGCACGATCACCTTCTTGGCACCGTGCACCAGGTCCATCGCGCCGCCCATCCCCTTGACCATCTTGCCGGGGATCATCCAGTTGGCCAGGTCGCCGGTCGCCGAGACCTGCATCGCGCCCAGGATCGCGGCGTCGATCGCACCGCCGCGGATCATCCCGAAGGACAGCGACGAGTCGAAGAAGCTTGCCCCCGGCAACGTCGTGACGGTCTCCTTGCCGGCGTTGATCAGGTCCGGGTCCTCGTCGCCCTCGACCGGGTACGGGCCGACGCCGAGGATGCCGTTCTCGGACTGCAGCACCACGGTGACGCCGTCCGGGATGTAGTTCGGGACCATCGTCGGCAGGCCGATGCCGAGGTTGACGTACGAGCCGTCCTCCAGCTCGGCGGCGGCGCGGGCGGCCATCTGCTCACGGGTCAGCGGCATGGCTCAGGCCTCCAGCTTCTCGCGCTGGGCGTCGTACGCCGCGCGCGGTTGCACCGTACGCTTCTCGATCCGCTTCTCAATGTCCTTGCCGACAGCAACCACTCGCTGGACGTAGACGCCGGGCAGGTGGATCTCGTCCGGGTCCAGCTCGCCGGGCTGGACGAGCTCCTCGACCTGGGCGATCGTGATCCGGCCGGCCATCGCGGCCAGCGGGTTGAAGTTGCGGGCGCTGCGGTCGAAGACCAGGTTGCCGTGGGTGTCGCCCTTGAGCGCGTGCACCAGCCCGAAGTCGGTGGTGATCGACTCCTCCAGCACGTACGTCGTACCGCCGATCTCGCGGGTCTCCTTCGGCTCCGAGGCCTTCGCGACCGAGCCGTCGGTGTTGTACTTCTGCGGCAGCCCGCCGTCGGCGACCTGGGTGCCGACACCGGCCAGCGTGAAGAACGCGGCGATCCCGCAGCCGCCGGCCCGCAACTTCTCCGCGAGCGTGCCCTGCGGCGTCAGCTCGACCTCGAGCTCCCCGGACAGGAACTGGCGGGCGAACTCCTTGTTCTCCCCGACGTACGACGAGGTCATCTTCGCGATCCGCTTGTCGGCGAGCAGGATCCCGAGCCCCCAGTCGTCGACCCCGCAGTTGTTGGACACGACGCTGAGCCCGCTCACCCCCTTGGCGTGGATGGCGTCGATCAGCTGCATCGGGTTCCCGCACAGCCCGAACCCACCCACCGCGAGGCTCGCCCCGTCACCGATGTCGTCCACCGCGTCCCGCGGCGACCCGTACGTCTTGTCCATCCGCTGCTCCGTTGCAGTTCGAGGGCTAGATCAGTCGACTCTAACCAGCCGACCACATCCCGGCGACCCCCACACCCTGTGGCCACCAACACAGCCGGTACGGCGGTATGTGGCGCGCCCACAGGTGCTGCTGTCACCCCACCACATGTCCCGCCCGCCCCGCGCCTGCGGCGCGGTTCGGCTAGGCCGTGGCCTCCGCGGCGCAGATGGCCTCCAGCTCGTGGGCTGCTTCCTCGCGGGCGTCGGGGAGGTCGTCCGGGCAGGTGGCGAGGAGTTGGGCCAGGTGTTCTCGGGCGCAGACCAGGTTGCCGGCGTGGCGGGCGGTGCGGGCCAGGCCTATCTGGGCGGCGGCGACCGCCTCCGCGTTGTCGGTGGTGGTGGCTAGTGACAGCGCCTCGGTGAAGTCGGCTCGGGCCTGGTCCAGGGTGGCGGTGCGGAGGTGGAGCTCGGCTCGTTCGCAGAGGAGGAGGCCGGCTTCCTCCTCCAGGCCCAGCTCGGACGCCAGGTCCACGGCCTCGGTGGTGATCGGGAGGAGGTCGGTGGCGATCTGGCGGAGGCCGGTGAGCGCCAGGAACATGGCCCAGCGGTCCTCCAGCATGCGGAAGCGGGCCAGAGCGATGCGGAGCGACTGCTCGGCCTCAGCAGGTGCGATGTCGACCAGGCCGGGGTAGCCCTTGATCAGCTCCACAGCAGCCCGGGTCCACGCGTCGCCGTCTCGCTCGTGCCTGGCCAGTACGTCGGCAACCACAGCTGCTGACTCGAACGGCCCGAAGACCAGCGCCCACAGCAGCACCGTCACCGGGTACTTGAACGGCCCCGCACCATCCAGCACCACCTGCTGCGCCAGCTCCAGCTGCTCCTGCTCGGCTGACGACGCCCCGTGCAGCACCGTGAGCAGGTACTCCTCCTCCAACCCCGCCGGCACCGTCCGCCCCAGCATCCCGAGCACGCGTTCAGCAGCAGCCGCCGCCTCGTCCTGCAGCCCACGCGACCACCAGTAGCTCGACAGCCCGGCCACCAGCCGCAGCGCCATCCGCGGGTCGCTCTCACAGGCCCGCTCGATCGCGGCGACCACCTGATCGCCCTCGGCCGCCGTACGCACAGCAGCCCGCGCAGAGCTCGTTGCTGTGCGCAACGGATCGGGGTGCTCGACCAGGTCGATCAGGTACGACAGGTCCTCGTCGTACCCGCCGCCCCGGAACTCCACATCACTCATTGTCACCCCGGTGCCAAACCACCGGAGCACGGGGTCCTCAGAACTCCAGCACGCCCCAGTGCTCGGGCTTGTGCATGTCGACGGCCCACTGCGGCGACCAGACCCAGAAGTCCTGCTGCGACCCCTTCCGGTAGCCGCCGTCGACCACCTCGTGCGACCACTCGACGCGCATCAGGTTCATCCGCCACTCGTCACCGGGCGCGGGCGGCGTCGCTCCGGTGTTGTACGCCGCCAGCTCGGCCCACGGGAACGCCGCCTCGACGGTCCAGCCGGCGTCGCTGTCGCTCGGGTCGTTGAGCGTCCCGTCGACATGGATGGCGGTCCGCAGCCCAGGCAGGTTGGTCGGGTCGATCGCGACGCCGCCGTCGGCGTACGGCTTGGGCAGGGTCAGCTCCCAGATCGTCCCGAGCGGGTTGATCTCGAACTCGTAGTAGTTGTTCCGGTCGCCGTCCGGGTCGAGGAACAGCTCGAAGTTGTTCTCCTCGTACAGGAACGTGTTCTGCTCGGTCATCGTCGACCAGACGTGCGGCTCCTCGAGCTGGGCGCCGAGGTACAGGTACTGGTCGTCGTACATCAGCTTCGCCCGGGTCCGGTACGCCGGAGCCGGCTGGTCGCCGCGGATGTCGACGAAGTCGCTGGTCCAGGCCGCCTCCGCCCAGGCCGGGTCGGTCAGCGTGCCGTCGAGCGACGGCGGGGTGGTGGTGCGGTGGGCCTTGTAGCGGGGCAGATCAGGCATCGGCGCGCTCCAGCAGTCCGGCGAGCAGGTGGGCGAGCAGGAAGGTAACCGCAGTCAGCACCGGGACGACCAGCAGGGTCCAGGTGCTGAACAGGTTGTCGGCCAGAAAGGCCAGTACGACGAGCAGCATGAACCCGACGCCGAGGAACGCGACGAGCTTCGGGTGCGGCATCGCGAGCCGGCTGAGCGCGGTCGCGCCGAGCACGATCGCGACGACGACGGTCAGCACCAGCAGCGGGAATCCCCAGGCGCCGCAGTTCGACGTGTCGCGGAACCGTTCGCAGCCGCGCTCGCTGAGCCAGACCGCGCCGATGGTGACGAACCCGGCCAGGATCCCGACGACGGGGAGGATCAGCAGCGGGGGCAGCGGCGGAACGTCGAACCGCCGGCCCCGGTCCTCGGCGGTCCCGGGGGCCTCGCCGGTCTCCTCCGGCAGTTGCCGGGTGACCTCGTCGTCCGCGTCGCCCATGGCCGCAGGCTACTGGGTCAGACGGCTCCGAGGGCGGTCGCGACCGCGTCGCGGACCTGCGCGTCGGTCGGCACCGGCACACCACGCTCGGCGGCGAGCTCGGCCAGGGACACCATCGTCACGTCGTGCAACCCGCAGGTCGTGAACGTGTGAAACACGTCCATCGCCGGGTCGACGTTGATCGAGAACCCGTGGCTGGTCACCCCGCGCCGGATCCGCATCCCGATCGAGCAGAGCTTGCGGTGGTCCTCGGTCCAGACGCCGACCAGGCTGCTCTCGCCGCGCGGCGTCTCCCGCCGTACCAGCGGAAACCCGAGCTCGCCCAGAGCCGCGATCAACCCGTTCTCGACCCAGCGGACGATGTCGACCGGCCCGCGCTGCTTCAGGTCGATCACCAGGTACCCGACGAGCTGCCCAGGACCGTGGTACGTCGCGAAGCCGCCACGGTCGACGCCCACCGTCGGGATCCCCGCGGTCTCGGGCGGCAGGTCGGCCGGCGGGGTCCGCTGCCCGTAGGTGATGACCGGCGGATGACTCAGCAGGAACAACCGGTCCCCGGCGCTCCCGTCGGACCGCTCCGCGACCCAGGTCGCCATGTCCTTGGTCGCGATCTCGTACTCGACCTCACCGAGGTCAACCCGCTGCAACGCCGTCACCCGGCCACTGTAGATCGGCCCCGGAAATGACTGAGGGCGGTGACTCTCGCGAGTCACCGCCCTCTTCTGTCGGGCTGACAGGATTTGAACCTGCGACCTCGTCGTCCCGAACGACGCGCGCTACCAAACTGCGCCACAGCCCGAAGCCGGAGTCAGCTTACATGCGCACCCGGCTGGGACGAAATCGAGTTAGCCGGCACCGTGAATCCGGGGCACCAACGTGAGCAAAGTCGCCTCCGGACGGCACGCGAACCGCACCGGTGCGTACGGCGAGGTGCCCAGCCCGGCGCTCACGTGCAGGGCCGCCTGGCGGCCGTCGTACCCCCACGTGCTGAGGCCCTTGACCCGGGAGGTGTCGAGGTCGCAGTTGGTCACCAGGGCGCCGTACAGCGGGACCGCGAGCTGGCCGCCGTGGGTGTGCCCGGCCAGGATCAGCGGGTACCCGTCGCCGGTGAAGGAGTTCAGCACCCGCTGGTACGGCGCGTGCGTGACGCCGATCGACAGGTCGGCCGCGGGGTCGACCTCGCCGGCGACCTCGGCGTACCGGTCGCGTTTGATGTGCGGGTCGTCGGTGCCGGCGAAGTCCAGGCGCAGCCCGTTCACCTTGAGGGTGGTCTTCAGGTTGTTCAGGTCGGCCCAGCCGGCGTCGGTGAACGCGGCCCGCATCTCCTCGAACGGCAGGTCCGGCCCGTGCGGCTTGTGCTTCTGCTTGTTGGCCGGGAGCAAGTAGTTCGCCGGGTTCTTGAAGTGCGGCTTCCAGTAGTCGTTGGAGCCGAACACGAAGACGCCGGGCAGGTCGAGCAGTCCGCCGTACGCGCGCAGCAGCGGGAGCACCGAGTCGGGGGAGGAGATGTTGTCGCCGGTGGTGACCACCAGGTCGGGCTCGAGCTGGGCCAGCTCGTTGACCCAGCGGATCTTCTTCTCCTGGGAAGGCATCAGGTGCAGGTCGGACAGGTGCAGCACCTTGAGCGGGTCCGCGCCGGGCGGCAGCACCGGGACCGTGAACCGGCGCAGCGTGAACCAGCGCACCTCGATCGCCGCCGCGTACCCGACGCAGGCGGCGCCGACGGCGCCGATCACGCCCGCGGCTTTCAGTGCCGTGACGGCCGGTCCCCGAAGACTCATTGCTCCAGCCTGCCACAATCTCCCCTATGTCCAACTCCGAGCTGAAGCAGCGCCTGCACGACGACATGACCGCGGCCCTCAAGGCCCGTGACGACATCCGCAAGTCCACCCTGCGGATGGCACTGACGGCGGTCACCAAGGCGGAGGTGGCCGGCAAGGAGGCCCGGGAGCTGTCCGACGCCGAGGTGCTCGACGTCCTGACCGCCGAGGCCAAGAAGCGCCGCGAGTCCGTCACCGCCTACCGCGACGCCGGCCGCGCCGAGCTGGCCGACAAGGAGCAGGCCGAGGCGGACATCCTGGCCGAGTACCTGCCCGAGCAGCTCACCGCCGAGGAGATCGCCGCCCTGGTCACCGAGACCATCGCCGCCACCGGCGCGGCCGAGCTGGGCCCGCGCGGCATCGGCAAGGTGATGGGCGCCCTGCAGCCCAAGGTGAAGGGCAAGGCCGACGGCGGCGCGGTCTCTGCGGAGGTCAAGCGCCAGCTGGGCGCCTAGCTGTGATGTCCAGGGAGGTTGGTCAGGCGGGTGATGGGTGGTTGGCCTGCGATTGCGGTGTGGGCTCGGTGGTGATTGTAGAAGTGGAGCCAGTCAGGCAGGGCTTGGCGGCGTTGGGTTTCTGAGGTGTAGAGGCGGGCGTAGGCCCAGCCATCGGCCAGGGTGCGGTGGAAGCGTTCGATCTTGCCGTTGGTTTGGGGGCGGTAGGGGCGGGTGCGTTTGTGGGTGATGCCGAGTTCGGTGCAGGTGTCGCGCCAGGCGTGGGAACGGTAGGCGGCGCCGTTGTCGGACAGGACGCGTTCGACGGTGACGCCGTGGCCTTCGAACCAGGCCACTGCGCGTTGCAGGACACTGATCGCGGTGGTGGCTTTCTCGTCGGAGCAGATTTCGACGTAGGCGACGCGGGAGTGGTCATCGATGACGGTGTGCAGGTAGCTGATGCCGGTTCGGGCGTGCTGGTCGGGGCTCCACTGGCCGGTTCGGCGTGATGTTGCGGATTTGTTCTTGCCGCCTTGTTGCTTGCCGACGTAGCGCCAGCCGCCGCCGTCGGGGATGTTGCCGAACTTGGTGACGTCGACGTGGATCAGTGAGCCGGGGTGGTCGTGTTCGTAGCGGCGCAGGGGTTCGCCGGTGATCCGGTCGATCCTGGACAGCCGGTTGATCCGGCAGCGGACCAGTACGGCGTGCACGGTCGAGGCCGTGACACCGAGCCGGCCGGCGATCTGGGCCGGGCCGAGCCGTCGGCGCCACCGCAACCGTACGATCCGGCGTACCAGTTGCGGTGGTGTCTTGGTGGGGCTGTGGTGCGGACGGGAGCTGCGGTCGGCCATCCCGGCGATTCCTTCGTCCCTGTACCGCTGAGCCCATTTGCGGGCGGTCTTGGTGGCAACCATGAACATCTTCGCTGCCGCTGAGCACGCCCAGCCGTCCTCGACGATCAGGCGCGCCAGGCGCAGTCGGGTGCGGGGAGTCAGAGTCGCGTTAACGTGGGACACGAAGGCCTCCGGTCGGGTGAAGCGGTGAACTAGACAGCTCCACTTCACAACCGGAGGCCTTCATCTGTCAGACCGACTCACCGCCAACCAGCAGGACAACGTCCCTGGACATCACACCTAGCTACCGGCGTACCGGGCCTGGGTGGCGGCTGAGTACACGTCGTCCACCCGGGTCTGGCTCTCGGCGCCGGTGAGGCGCTGAGGCGTCCTGGACTGCTTGGGCGCGATGAACTCGACCAGCGACGGCTCGACGTACTCCAGCGCGCCCTGCAGCGAGCGGGCCTCGGCAGCGAACGACAGGGCGATCCGGGCGCCTGCCGCGAGCGGAGCGTGCAGGGTCCAGCTGGCCGTCGGCTGCCCGGCCAGCGTGCTCCGGCGACCCACACCACCGATCTGCTCGCCGTCAGGGCCCAGGACCTTCGTCACCTGCACCGACTCGAACACCTGCCGGTCCAGCGTCACCCGGACGCGAGACCCGGCCGGTACGACGCCCGGCCCGACGGAATGCAGTGCCACGAGTCCTGGCCGCCAGACGTAGTAGCCGTCGCCCCAGCTCGCCCTGGTCCACCCGGCGCCGAGCTGGACACCCCAGGGCAGGCCCTGGTCGGCCACTGGTCGGCTGAGCACCCGGGCGGTCACTGCACCCTGCGAGACCTTCACCTCGGTCGCCAGCGGGTCAGCAACGAGGTCAGCCGGGTAGCGGGCAGGCGCTACTCCGCCGGCGTGGACGGTGTAGGTCCCTGGCGCCAGCGTCGGCAGCTGCAGGTCCAAGCGGCGCCCGTGCGCGATACCGGTCGCTGCCTGCGTTGCCTGGAGCGCTACGACCTGCTTGCCTCGCACAAGCACCGGCCGCGCGGCAGCGGCGTACAGGCGCTCGTCGTACGAGAGGCTGATGACCGCCCCAGCCGGTACGCCGGTACTGGTGAGCTCGACACCGAGGTCAGCCGGCACCTCCACGGCAGCACCGTCCGGCGCGTGCACCACCCGCGCACCGCCCGGCCCCACCGGCGTGATGCCCGCCGCTGGAGCCGCCGCCGCGACGTCAACAGAGGCCCCGGCCAGCACCGACCCCGCCAACGCCCCCTGCAGCACGGTCCGTCGTCTCATCATCGCGGCGCCCCTTCGAAGATCGGAATCAGGTACGAGTCCCACACGGCGTACTGGACGGCCAGGGTCGCCAGCAGCACGACCACCGGCACCAGCGCGCGAATCCACCAGGGGACCCGGCGTACGAGCAGAGCCATCAGGAGCATGGACAGCCCGGTGACGATTCCCGGTGCGGCGAGCGCCGCGGACTGCTCGTGGAGCGGCCAGCACCCCGGGTAGGTGCAGCCGTCGCCAGGTCCGTTGAAGTAGAAGTGCAGCTGGTTGATGAGGAACGCCTCGAGCGCGACCACCACGCCACCAACGCCCTGCGCGATGGCGCCCCGAGTGCTACCCGCTGCCGATCGCAGCCGCCCCGGCCGGGGCAGGCCCGCGAAGAGCAGCACCACCATCACCGCACCCACGACCGCCACCAGCGCCCCAACCCCGAGCGGGTCGCCGTCCCGGGTGATCCCCACGCTGTCCTGGCTCGGATCGACCTGCGCCAGCAGCTGCGCGAGCACCATCCAGGCCAGCAGCAACGGCACCACCCCGACCGCCGGAACCACCAGGAGCCCGATCTCGGCCCGGTCCCGGCGGAGCAGCACGCGGTCGTCCGTACGGTCCGCAGTCATCAGCAGCGTCTCCCGGCCGGGCA
The DNA here is from genome assembly GCF_040681455.1 of Kribbella sp. NPDC051770. Classification (NCBI taxonomy): domain Bacteria; kingdom Bacillati; phylum Actinomycetota; class Actinomycetes; order Propionibacteriales; family Kribbellaceae; genus Kribbella; species Kribbella sp. NPDC051770. The sequence continues at coordinate 121,322 of NZ_JBFAYT010000011.1, forward strand.
GAAGGGTCATCGGTCAGCCCTGAGTCTGCATCAGCTGCGCGTAGACGAGAGCGCAGGTCCGGGCTTCGTCCGCGGACGGCAGGCTCTCCGCCCCGGCGAACTCCTCGAGCACGAAGTCCGGCGGCAGGCCGACCGGGCCGTTGTCGGTCAGGTTCACGAACGCCTGGGCGAGGTTGTCCGCCGAGCCGCCGAACCGGTCGGTGTAGAACTTCCGGACCCGCTGCTTGTCGGTCAGCTTCAGCAGCCCGCGGGCCGCGCCCGACAAGCTGCTGCTCCCGCTCTCCTGCTTCGCGCGCCAGATCAGGTACGCGTCCGCGTCCGCGACGACGTCGCCCCAGGAGAAGCCACCCTCTCCATCGACCACCCCAAGTCGCGCGCGCAGGTACACCGCCAGATCCAAGCTCGGATCGGCGGCCTTGGCGTGCTGGTAGGAGCCCCACAGCTGCAGGAGGTCCAGCGCCCAGCCGCCCAGGTCACCCAGGCCGTAGTCGTTCTGGTCGCCCGGCAGACCCCAGTACTCGTAGCCGCGGACGGTGGCCGCGAAGTGCTCGATGTCCCGCGTGGAGACGGGCCGACTCGGGGCCAGCCGGCCGAGCTCCTCCTCGGCGTACGCACGGGCCAGGCTGGTCAGCGTGTCGGTCGTGATCGGCGTGTACTGCGGCCACCCCAGACCGCCCCAGTACTTCGGCTTCTGCAGGTAGTGCATGACGAACGTGGGGATCATCGACGCGTACTGCGACAGCGGCACCGTCGGAGCCACCAGCGCCCGCTCGCACGCGACCTCCGCGCGGACCAGCCACTCGAAGAACGCGTCGAAGCCGGTGCCCGAGACCGAGCCGTCGCGTTCGACCGGCGGGCTGGTGACCTGGTTCAGGTCGACCGGTGTGGCGTGCGAGGAGACGACGTCCTTGTCGATCGCGGGCGCGCCTGGGTAGGCGCCCGACGCGATCTCGACGATCTGGTTGTAGTGCCAGCCCGGCGGCATCGGGAAGCCCATGTTGCCGGAGAAGCCGGTGGACATGCCGGCCACGAAGGCGGCTTCGGCGAGGTCCCGGTCGAGCATCGTGGCGCAGACGTTGCGGGTGCCGTAGACGCCGATCTTGTAGCGGCCGTTGACGGTCTGGTCCATCGAATCGTTGACGCCCTCGAAGTAGTCGGCGACCGGACCGTCGATCACCTCGCCGAGGGCGTCGAAGTCGACCGAGAAGTAGACGACGCTCTGCGCCGGGATGCCGAGAACCCGGCAGCGTTCGACCGCCTCGATGCCGTGGGTGCGGCCGTTCGCCTTGGTCATCTCGCCGGGGGCGTTGTTGAAACGCTGGTGGATCGGGAACAGCTTCAGGCCGGCCGACTTCAGCGCGTCCAGCTCCGGTGCGGTGATGAACTTGTTCGCGCCGACCGTGTACCGGCCGACGTGCGTGTAGCCGGCCGCGACCGCGCCCTGGGCCTGCGCGAGGGTGAGCTGCTTGTTGGTGTCGAACCCCTTGGTGGCGATGGTCGTGTCGCCGTTGGAGACCAGCAGCGCGCACCAGGTGCCGTAGTTGCCGAGGCCGTTCACCGGCAGCTCCATGAAGCCCTGGAAGTCGCGGGTGAGCTGGGCGGTGTCGCCGTCGAAGCTGCCGGTGAACGGGGCGTCGTACCGGTTGAAGCGGAGCACCGCCTGGTACAGCCGGACGAACCGTTTCGCGCCGTCGGTCGACCCCTGCGAGACCGTCGCCTGGGTGCGGATCCCTTCCCGGGTGCCGGGACCGAAGTTGCCGTTCGCGGTCCCGTCGGCCATGCCCAGCTCGTACTGGAGGCCGAACGTCATCGCGGTCTGCACCGCGCGCGAGTAGATCCCGTCGCACGGCACCAGCGCGAAGTCGCGGCGGTTCAGGTACGTCGCGTTCAGCCAGCGCTGGACGTCGCGCACCTGCGTCGTCCCGCCGCCGAGCTTCGTGTAGGCGTCCATCGTCAGCAGCGAGGCCATCAGCTTCACGTCGACCGACGGGTTCGCCGAGCCCAGCCCGAGATCTTCGCGAACGCTGCCGACCGAGCCGCTCAGGTTCGCGAAGCTGACCGCCGCGCCGTCCCACAACCCGGCGTACCCCTTGCACCACAGGGCCGCGCTGAGCAGCTTCAGCACGTTCACCTTCGTGGTGCTGCCGTCGATCTTCCCGATCTGCGCGACGTACGCCGCCGTGGTGGCCGGCCCGAAACCCGACGTGACCGGCGAGATCCCCAGCTCCGTCTGCAGCCCACGCCGCAGCCCGTACATCGTCGACCACCCGGTCTGCCCGGTCTCCTCCAGCGGCACCCACCCCGCCACCCCGCCGTACGTCGCGTTCAGCCAGACCTGGGCGTTGAGCACCTGAGCATCCACACCCGGAAGCCTGACGGCCGGAGATCACCCCGAGCAACGCTTCTGCAGCTACGTGCAACCAGGCATTCCGTACGATCGGCAGCGTCGTAGCCGCCAGCGACGAGGAGCAGCCTGTGAACGACATTCGGCTCGCCAGCCCAGCAGTTCGGGTCCGCGCCGTGCTCCTGTGGCTCGTGGTGAACGTGGTGCTGGCGTACCTGCTGCTCTACCCGCTGGGCCTTGGCGAACTCGCTGTGCGCCACTTCCTCGCGGTGGCGCTGGACGGTCCGTGGTCGCCGTTCGTCAACGATCCGGGCGACCTGCAGGCGAGCATCTACGGCTTCGTCCTCTTCGGGTGCCCGCTGCTGGCGCTGGCGGTCGTCATCAACCGGCGCCTCCACCGCTCGACCGGCGGCCCGGCGATTCTGTTCTGGTTGGCCACGGTGGCGCTGCTGGTCGCACCGCTCGCGATCTCCGGCCTCTTCGACCTCACCTTGATGCAGGCGTTCGGCAAAGGCCTGTTCTGGTGAAAACAAGAACGGAGTGAGCGCGAGCTCACTCCGTTCTTCAGGTCAGCGGCCCCCGCCGCCGCAGTTCGGGAACTGCGGGTGCCACGGCGGGCACTGGGGATTCCCGCCGCCCGGTTTGCCCGTGTTCGGTGGCTTGGGCGGTTGCGGGCTGTTCGGTGGCGGAGGCGGCTGCTGGCCCTCGCTGCCGTCGGAGATGTAGATGGTGACCATCGAGCCCTCGGGGGCGCCGTCGCGCTGGCGCGGTGAGGTGTAGGCGACCGTGCCCGCGGTCTCCTTCGACCGGACCTGGCCCGGTGCGACGGTGACCTGGAAGCCGGCGCCCTGCAGGCGGTTGGTCGCGTCCTGGACCGACATGCCGGTGACGAACGGGAGGTCCTTCACGTCACCGCGGATCGTCTTGTCGCTCGGGGCGACGAAGTGGGTTTCGGCCGAGCCCTTCAGGGCGGCGCGCATCGCGACCTCCCAGATCGGGCCGGCCGTTCCCGAACCGCTCGGGTCCGCGATGTCCTTGCCGTTCAGGGTGTGGCCGTACATCAGGTTCGTGTACGGGAGCTTCGCGTCGGCGACCACCGCGGCCGCGGCCAGGGTCGAGGAGTAGCCGGAGTACCAGACCGCCTTGTTCTCCTGGATCGTTCCGGTCTTGCCGGCCAGGTCGCTGCTGCCGAACTTCAGCCGGCTACCGGTACCGCCCGGCTCCATGACCTCGTGCAGCACCCGGTTCACACCGTCGGCGACCGGCTGCTCCAGCGCCTGGTTGCACTCGATGCCCGGCGTCTTGATCGGCTTGCCGGCGGCGCTGGTCACCGAGGTGACGGCCAGCGGCTTGCAGTACTTGCCGCGCGCCGCGAAGGTCGCGTACGCGTTCGACAGCATCAGCGGGCTGACGTTGTCGACGCCCAGCGTCATCGAGATGACCTGCTGCAGCGGCTGCAGGGTCTGCGCGTCCTTCATGCCCAGCTTCGCCGCGATGGTCGCGACCGCGCACAGCCCGGTGCGCTGCGACAGCTGCAGGAAGTAGGTGTTGGTCGAGGCCTTGGCCGCCTCGATCATCGTCAGGTCACCGCTGCGGGTCGAGTTCTTCGGGTGGTAGTCGCGGTCGGAGGTCGTCCCGGTGCAGGTCTTGAACTTGACCCCGCTCAGGTCGATCGGCGACGGCGAGTTGATCCGGTAGTTCAGCGGGATGCCCTGCTGGATCGCGGCGGCGATCGTGAACGCCTTCATCGTCGACCCGTTCTGGAACCCGCCGTAGCCACCGGCGTAGGTCTTCTCGACGTTGTAGTTGTACGACGTGGTGTTGTTCGTGCCGTCGCCGTACGGCTTGCTCTGCGCCATCCCCTTGATCAGCCCGCTGCCGGGCTGGACCATCGTGATCGCCGCGACCGTCGTGTCCGACGGCTTCGACTTCTGCTTCATCGACAGCTCCGCCGCGGCCTGGACCCGCGGGTCCAGCGAGGTCTTCACGGTGATGCCCGCGGTCTTCACGTAGTGCGCGCGGCTCTTCTCGTCCGCGCCGAAGGCCGGGTTCTCGAGCAGCTTGGAGTACGCGTACTCGCAGTAGAAGGGGTACCGCGAAGCCGCGCACCCGTTCGGGATCTTCTGGACCTTCTTCGGGTCGTACACCGGGGTCCGGATCGCGTCCGTGGCCTGCTTGGCCGTGATGACGTTCAGCTCCTGCATCCGGCGCAGCACCACGTCGCGCCGGTCCTTGGCGCGCTTGGCGTTGTTGGTCGGGTCGTAGCCGCTCGGGTTCTTCACCAGGCCGGCCAGCAGCGCGGCCTGGGCCAGCGTCAGCTTGTTCGCGTGCGTGGAGAAGTAGTGCCGCGACGCCGCCTCGACGCCGTACGCGCCGTCGCCGAAGTTGGCCAGGTTCAGGTACTTCTCCAGGATCTCGTCCTTGGAGAACTCCTTCTCGACCGCGACGGCGTACCGCAGCTCGGCGATCTTGCGCTGGTACGTCGACGCCGTCGCCTGCTGGTACTCCTCGGGCGTCTTCGCCTTCGCGATCAGGCTCAGCTTCACGTACTGCTGGGTGATGCTCGAACCACCCTGCTGCACCGAACCCTCGGACTGGTTGCGCAGCATCGCCCGCAGCGTGCCCTTGGCGTCCAGCGCGCCGTGGTCGTAGAACCGGTCGTCCTCGATCGCGACGATCGCCTTGCGCATGATCGGGTTCACCTGGGCCAGCGTGATCGGGACCCGGTTCTGCTCGTACAGGTACGCGATCAGCGACCCGTCGGCGGCGACGATCTTGCTGGTCCGCGCCGGTGGATCGGTCTTCAGCTCCTGCGGCAGGTCCTGGAGGGTCTCGTGGGTCTTCTCCGTGGTGTACCCGGCCAGGCCCGCGAACGGGATCGCCAGGCCGGCCGCGAGCGCACCCGACAGGACGCTCACACCGAGGAACAGGACCACCGACTGGACGACGCCGCGGTCGCCCTTCTCCCTCACGCGCATGGGTCAGAGCCTACGGGATGGCCGAGCCACGCCGTGGCGGAGCGTGTGATCTGCGTCACGGAAAACCGGCGGGTCGCGGCGAAAATCGTCCAAAAGGAGGACGGCCGACCCACCGGGACAGGTGGGTCGGCCGTCAGGGGTTTCCCGCCCCCGGTACGCCGGCCGGCGTACCGGGGTTGTGGATCAGGCGGCGTACTGCCGCGCGTCGACCTGCGCCGGGACCAGCGCCAGGTCCAGGACCTCGCGGACGTCGCTCACCGGGTGAACGGTCAGCTCCGCCAGCACGGACGCGGGCACGTCCTCCAGGTCCGGCTCGTTGCGCTTCGGGATCAGGATCGTGGTCAGGCCGGCCCGGTGGGCGGCGAGCAGCTTCTGCTTCACGCCACCGATCGGGAGCACCCGGCCGGTCAGCGACACCTCACCGGTCATCGCGACCTCCGAACGGACCGGCCGGCCGGACAGCAGCGACGCCAGCGCGGTCGTCATCGTGACACCCGCCGACGGCCCGTCCTTCGGGACCGCTCCGGCCGGAACGTGGATGTGCGCGTTCCGCTCGGCCAGGTCGCCGACCGGCAGCCCCAGCTCCGCGCCGTGCGAGCGCAGGTAGGACAGCGCGATCTGCGCCGACTCCTTCATCACGTCGCCCAGCTGCCCGGTCAGCGTGACCCCGGTCGGTCCGGTCTCCTTGTCGGCCAGCGAGGCCTCCACGAAGAGCACGTCTCCACCGGCTCCGGTCACGGCCAGCCCGGTCGCCACACCCGGCAGCGCGGTCCGCTCCGCCGACTCCGGCGTGAACTTCGGCGAGCCCAGGTATTTCTTCAGCTCACTGGCATCCACTGTCACCGAACCACCCAGGTCCTCACCGAGCGCCAGCTTCGCCGTCACCTTCCGCAGTACGCGGGAGATGGACCGCTCCAGCTGCCGTACGCCGGCCTCGCGGGTGTACTCGCCGGCCAGCAAGCGCAGCGCCGACTCCTCGACAGTGACCTCGTCGGCCGTCAGACCGGCCCGCTCGAGCTGCCGCGGGAGCAGGTGGTCGCGAGCGATCACGACCTTCTCCTCCTCGGTGTACCCGTCCAGCTGCACCAGCTCCATCCGGTCCAGCAGCGGAGCCGGAATCGAGTCCAGCACGTTCGCCGTGGCCAGGAACACCACGTCGGACAGGTCCAGCTCGACCTCCAGGTAGTGGTCGCGGAACGTGTGGTTCTGCGCCGGGTCCAGGACCTCGAGCAGCGCCGCCGTCGGGTCGCCCCGGTAGTCCGCGCCGACCTTGTCGATCTCGTCCAGCAGCACCACCGGGTTCATCGAACCGGCCTCGGTGATCGCCCGGACGATCCGGCCCGGCAGGGCACCGACGTACGTCCGGCGGTGACCACGGATCTCGGCCTCGTCCCGGACACCACCCAGCGCCACCCGGACGAACTTGCGGCCCATCGCACGGGCCACCGACTCGCCCAGCGAGGTCTTACCCACACCAGGAGGACCGACCAGGGCCAGTACGGCGCCGCTGCGGCGTCCACCGACCACTCCGAGCCCACGGTCCGCGCGGCGACGCCGTACGGCGAGGTACTCGGTGATGCGCTCCTTCACGACGTCCAGGCCGGCGTGGTCGGCGTCCAGGACCGCCCGGGCCTCACGGATGTCGTAGCCGTCCTCGGTCCGCTCGTTCCAGGGCAGCTCGAGCACGGTGTCCAGCCAGGTCCGGATCCAGCCGACCTCGGGGGACTGCTCGGCGGTCCGCTCCAGCTTGTCGACCTCCGCGAGCGCCGCCTTCTTGACGTGCTCCGGCAGGTCGGCCGCCTCGACGCGGGCCCGGTAGTCCTCTTCCTCGGACTCGGCCTTGCCGTCCAGCTCGGCCAGCTCCTTGCGGATCGCGGCCATCTGCTGGCGCAGCAGGAACTCGCGCTGCTGCTTCTCCATGCCCTCCTGGACGTCCTTCTGGATCGTCTCGGAGACCTCGAGCTCGGCCAGGTGGTCGCGGACCCAGCCGATCAGCTTGGTCAGCCGCTCGGTGACGTTCGCGTTCTCCAGCAGCTCCAGCTTCTGCGTGTCGTTCAGGTACGACGCGTAGCCGGCCAGGTCGGCCAGCTCGGCCGGAGCGGTCACCTGCTTCACGGAGTCGATCACCTGGTAGGCGCCGCGGCGTTCGAGCACGCTCGTCACCAGGGTCTTGTACTCGCGGGAGAGCTCCGCCGACCGCTCGTCGGTGATCTCGTTCAGCACCGTGGCGCCGACCCACAGGGCCGCACCCGGACCGGTGGTCCCGGCGCCGATCAGGACCCGGGCGGTACCCCGGATCACGGCCGCCTGGGCGCCGCCCGGCAGCCGGCCGATCTGCTCGATCTCGCCGAGCGTCCCGGCCTTCGCATATTTGCCGTCCAGGCGCGGCACCAGCAGCACCTTGTCCTGTCCGGAAGCCTGCGCCGCGTCGATGGCGGCCCTGGCCTCGGTGTCGGCCAGACGTACGGGCACGACCATTCCCGGCAGGACCACGACGTCGTCCAACGGCAGAACAGGAAGATTCAACGTCTCAGTCACGCTGTCACACCCTCACTTGAAGATTGAGTCTGACAGGCTCAACGGTGGGGGTGACCTGGTCATTCCCGAGGGCTGTGGTGTTCGCCGACGGTGAAAATCAGGCGGTGAGCAGGTCGCCGATCTGGCGTAGACCGGAAAGATCGTGGACGTCGTCCGGGAGAGCCGGGACGTCGACGGTCGCGATCGAGCGGTGACCTCTCCGGAAGCGATCGGCGCGTTTGGTCTCGCCGACGACCTGCTGCATCCGGTCGGCGTGGAGCAGGAGAACCGCGGCGGTGAGGTCGGACTTCTCGGCCTCGGTCAGCTTCTCGGCGGCGGCCAGGGCTCGTTCCGCGGAGAGGTCGGGGGCGTGAGTGGTGGTCACGCGGTTCAGTACGACGCCCGCGAGCGGCATCCGCTCCTCGCGGAGGCGGTCGGTGAAGTACGACGCCTCGCGGAGCGCGTCGTTCTGGGGCGCGGCGACGACCAGGAACGCGGTGTGCGGTTCCCGGAGCAGCGCCACGGTCTTCTCGGCGCGCTCGCGGAACCCGCCGAAGAGCGTGTCGAACGCGGCCGCGAAGGTCTGTACGTCGGTCAGCACCTGTGCGCCGAGCACCTTGTTCATCACCGACATCGCCAGGTTCACGCCGGCCGACATCAGCCGCAGCGGACCGCGGGCCGGCGCGAGCAGCAGCCGCAGGAAGCGGCCCTCCAGCAACGACGCCAGCCGCTCGGGCGCATCCAGGAAGTCCAGAGCGGAGCGCGACGGCGGGGTGTCGACGACGATCAGGTCCCACTCGCCGGTCCGCTCGGCCTGCTTGTGCAGCTGGCCGAGCTTCTCCATCGCCATGTACTCCTGCGTCCCCGCGAACGACGACGACAGCGCGACGTAGAACGGGTTGGCCAGGATCTGCTCGGCCTTCTCCGGGGTCGCGTGCGCGAGCACCACCTCGTCGAAGGTGCGCTTCATGTCCAGCATCATCGCGTCCAGGCTGCCGCCGTTCGCCCCGTCGACGTCCTGGACCGCGCGCGGGGTGTTGTCCAGCTCGGTCAGCCCGAGCGACTGCGCCAGCCTGCGCGCCGGGTCGATCGTGAGTACGACGACCTTCCGCCCTCGCTCAGCAGCCCGTAGCCCGAGAGCGGCCGCGGTGGTGGTCTTCCCGACCCCACCCGCGCCGCAGGTGACGACGATCCGCGTCTTCGGGTCGTCGATCAGAGCGTCCAGATCCAGGGCGGTCACGAACGCAACTCCTCAGCCAGATCGAACAGTGCGCCGTGGTCGATCCCGTCCGGCACCAGGCCGATCTCCGTCACTTGCTTGCCCAGGGCATCGATCCGGTCGCGGTTCTCCCGCTCCAGCCCGATCCGTACGGCGTGGTCGCGCGCCTCCGCCGCCAGCGTCGCCACCATCTGCTTGCTCGCCGAGATCCCGGCCGCGCGCAGCCCGCGGGTCAGCTCCGCCGCGGGCAGCTTCTCCTTCACCGCCAGCGCGAGCGCCTCGTCGTCGAGCGGGCTGTGCCGGACCATGTTCACCACGATCGAGCCGATCCGCAGGTCCAGCGCCTCCAGCTGCTCGACCGCGTCCAGGGTCTCCTGGACCGGCATCTCCTCCAGCAGCGTGACCAGGTGGATCCGGGTCACGTCGGAGCGCAGCATGCCCATGATCGCGTCCGCCTGGTTGCGGATCGGGCCGACCTTGGCCAGCCCGGCGACCTCGTGGTTGACGTTCAGGAACGGGCCGATCCGCCCGGTCGGCGGCGCGTCCAGCACCACCGCGTCGTACGCGAGCCGGCCGTGCGCCTTGCGCCGGGTCGCCTCGTAGACCTTGCCGGTCAGCAGCACGTCGCGCAGCCCGGGCGCGATGGTGGTGACGAAGTCGACCGCGCCGACCTTGTCGAGCGCCTTCCCGGCCCGGCCGAGGTGGTAGTACATGTCCAGGTACTCCAGCAGCGCCGCCTCGGCGTCCACGGCGAGCGCGTAGACCTCTCCGCCGGCGGGCCCGACGGCGATCCGGCGTTCGACGTACGGGAGTGGCGGGACGTCGAACAGCTGGGCCAGGCCTTGGCGCCCCTCGACCTCGACCAGCAGCACCCGCTTGCCCTCGTCGGCCAGCGCCAGCGCCATGGCGGCGGCCACCGTCGTCTTCCCCGTGCCACCTTTCCCGGTGACCACATGCAGCCTCGCCATGTCCCCCAGCGTAGGACGTGGCCCACAGCACAGTCCGGAGGGCGCCCGTTAGAGTCCACTCCATGAAGAAGTTCGAGTACTTCACCGCGCCGTTGCTGGTCCACTCGACCAAGGAGATCCTGGACAACTTCGGCCAGGACGGCTGGGAGCTGGTCCAGGTCGTCCCGGGGCTGAACCCGGAGAACCTGGTCGCCTACTTCAAGCGGGAGATCACCGAGTCATGAGCCACCCCGAGGAGAAGCTGGCCGAGCTCGGCCTGAAGCTGCCCGACGTCGCCAAGCCGGTCGCCGCCTACGTCCCGGCGGTCCGGACCGGCAATCTGGTCTACACCTCCGGCCAGCTGCCGCTGCGCGAGGGCGCGCTGTTCGCCACCGGCAAGGTCGGTGGCGAGGTCACCCCCGAGGTGGCCGCCGAGTGCGCCCAGCAGTGCGCGCTGAACGCGCTGGCCGCGGTCAAGGCCGAGATCGGCGACCTGGCGAACGTCAAGCGGATCGTCAAGGCGGTCGCGTTCATCGCCTCCACGCCGGACTTCACCGGCCAGCCGCAGGTCGCGAACGGCGCCTCCGAGTTGTTCGGCCAGGTCTTCGAGGAGGCCGGCCAGCACGCCCGCAGCGCGGTCGGTGTCCCGGTCCTGCCGCTGGACGCCCCGGTCGAGGTCGAGCTGATCGTCGAGGTCGTCTGACCTGTACGCCGGTGAGCCGGCCTCGCCCGCCTCACCGGCCGGCGGCGCCGGCTCGGTCCGTGGGCGGCGTCCCCACCCCGCACAGGAGGTTCAAGTAGTGCGTGACCTGAGGTCTGAGCTCCTGTCCGGGCGGATGGCGGAGGTGGCTCTCGCGCACGTGCGCGAGGGCCGCACACCCGCCGAGCCTCGCCCCGCGTCCACCGTCATTCTGCTGCGGGACACCGCCGCCGGACCCGAGGTCTACCTGCTCCGGCGGCAGCAGTCGATGGCGTTCGCCGCGGGCATGACCGTCTTCCCCGGCGGCCGCGTCGACGCGACCGACGCGAGCATCGCCGACTCCTGGGAAGGTCCGTCCCCGCAGTGGTTCGGCGAGCGGCTCGGCTGCTCGGCCGAGACGGCAGCGGCGTACGTCGCGGCCGCTGTCCGCGAGACCTTCGAGGAGTCCGGCGTCCTGCTCGCCGGCCCTTCCACCGAGACCGTCGTCAGCGACACCACCGGCGCCGACTGGGAGGCCGACCGGGTCGCCCTCGAGGACCGCTCGCTCGGATTCGCCGACTTCCTGCACCGCCGCGGGCTCGTCCTGCGGGCCGACCTGCTCGCGCCCTGGGCGCACTGGATCACCCCCGAGTTCGAGCCGCGCCGCTACGACACCCGCTTCTTCGTCGCCGCGCTGCCGCCCGGCCAGGTCACCCGCGACGTGACCAGCGAGTCCGACCAGGTCGCCTGGATGCCTCCGGCCGCGGCGATCGAGGCCGTCGACGCGGGCGAGATGCTGATGCTGCCGCCGACGTACCTGTGCTGTCGCGACATCACGCCGTACGCCGACGTCGCCGCCGTCCTGGCCTCCGCCGCCGACCGCACGATCGTCCCGGTGCAACCGACCGTCCGCGTCGAGAACGACAAGGCCTACCTGGAGACCGAATGACCGCCGAGCAGATCACCCCGTACGCCGCCCGCGTGCTCGCCGCGAACCCGGGCCTGATGACGCTGGACGGCACCAACACCTGGATCCTGCGCGCCCCCGGCTCCGACCGCGCGGTCGTCGTCGACCCCGGCCCACTGCTCGAGGACCACCTGCACGCCGTACTGGCGGCCGTGGAGAGCGCCGGTGCCACCGTCCAGACCGTGCTGCTGACGCACAACCACCTCGACCACTCCGAGGGCGCGGCGTACTTCGCGAACCTGGCGAACTGCCCGGTCCGCGCCGTCGACCCGGCGTACCGGGTCCCGACCGACCATGCGCACGGGCTGGCCGAGGGGGACGTGATCGGCGCGGGCGAGCTGCGGATCGAGGTGCTGCCGACGCCCGGGCACACGCTCGACTCGGTCTGCTTCTGGCTGCCGCAGGACGGCTCGCTGCTCACCGGTGACACGGTTCTCGGCCGCGGTACGTCGGTGGTCGCGCACCCGGACGGTGCCCTGGGCCCCTACCTGGAGTCGCTGGAGAGCCTGCGCGCGTTCGCCAACTCCGCGGCCGGGGTCGACCGGTTGCTGCCCGGCCACGGCCCGGTGATCGAGGACCCGACGGCGGTGCTCAGCTTCTACCTGGACCACCGTCGCGAACGCCTCGACCAGGTCCGCGCCGCGGTCGCCGCCGGTCACACCACGCCCGAGGCCGTCGTGGAGACCGTGTACGCCGACGTCGACAAGTCGCTCTGGCCGGCCGCCGAGCGCTCGGTCCGGGCCCAGTTGGTGTACCTCGGTGTAGACGACTGACCAGGGCAACGAATACTGTATACACCTCACGACGTGGAGGTGTGTCCGATGACGGATGCGGTCGTCCGGCTCGACGCCGGGGACGCCGTGCTCGCGGCGAAGCGCCGACTGGGTCTGACCTGGGCGGAGATCGCCCGTGAGGTCGGCAAGGGCAAGGTCTGGGTGACGGCCGCGCTGCTCGGTCAGCACCCGATCGGCCGTGAGCTGGCCGAGCAGTTCGGGAAGCTGCTGGAGCTGGACACCGAGGTGGTCGAGGCGCTGCAGCTGCCGGCGGTGCGCGGCGCGCACGTCGTCGACACCAGCGAGCCGGCCGTCTACCGGCTGCAGGAGATCGTCCAGGTCTACGGCAGCGCGGTGAACGAGCTGATCCGCGAGGAGTTCGGCGACGGGATCATGAGCGCGATCGACTTCGAGGTCGAGCTCGAGCGGGTCGCCGACCCGAAGGGCGACCGGGTGGTCATCACGCTGAACGGCAAGTACCTGCAGTACCGCGAGTTCTGACCGTCGCGGGGCCGCTCGTCGCGGGCGGCCCCGGTACGGCGTACCGGTCGCGGCAGGTCAGCGGGCGCGGCGCTGCAGGCGCTCGACGTCCAGCAGGACGACCGAGCGCGGCTCCAGCCGGACCCAGCCCCGGGAGGCGAAGTCGGCCAGGGCCTTGTTGACGGTCTCGCGGGAGGCGCCGACCAGCTGGGCGAGCTCCTCCTGGGTCAGGTCGTGGTGCACGTGGACGCCGTCGTCCGCGGTCCGGCCGAAGCGGCTGGCCAGGTCGAGCAGTGCCTTGGCGACCCGGCCCGGGACGTCGGAGAAGACCAGGTCGGCGACCACGTCGGAGACCTTGCGCAGGCGGGACGCGAGCTGCAGCAGCAGGCCGCGGGCCACCTCGGGGCGACCGGCCAGCCAGCGCAGCAGCTCGTCGTGGGTCAGCGACATCATCGACGCGTCGGTGACCGCGGTGACGGTCGCCGAGCGCGGTCCGGGGTCGAACAGGGACAGCTCGCCGAACATCTGGCCCGGGCCGAGCACGGCGATCAGGTTCTCGCGGCCGTCCGCGGAGGTCCGGCCGAGCTTCACCTTGCCCTCGACCACGACGAACAGCCGGTCGCCGGAGTCGCCTTCGTGGAACAGCACCTGGCCGCGACGCAGCCGGTTCTCGGTCATCGACGCGGCCAGCGCGTCGGCTGCCTCGTCGTCCAGCTGACTGAACAGCGGTGCCTGTCGGAGCACTGCGGCGTCCACGTTTGGGCCTCCTCGGACCTCAACTGCAAGCTTCGAGAGGGGCCTTGAGCCCCCTCGGCGCCGGTCAGAAAGCACCCGGCCGCCTCAAAACCGTACTTCCTCCGGTCACGGAACCGCCACGTAGGTCGCCCGGGACGCGCCGGGAACCCCGTCCGGCGGCCGCCGGCCCGAGGCAGGATGAGGGGTGCTCGGATGGGTGAGGGGATGGCGTGCGCGGCGGCGGAAGCAGCCGCTGAGTGAGCGCGCGTCTCTGACGAGACAGGCTCGGGAGCTGGCCCGGCAGGGGGACGTGGACGGCGCGGTGGCGCTGCTGACAAGCAGTCCGCTGGGGAGCGAGAAGGCCGTCGTACTGCTGCTCCGCGAGGCCGGGCGGCTGGACGACGCGATCGCGATCCTGCGGGCGAGCTCCGACCCGGACGCGCCTGGGCAGCTGCGGCAGTTCGTCGGGGAGCGCGGCGGTGAGCTCGCCGGGCTGATCCGCGTGTACGGCGTCGACGGGATGCCCGCCGGCGGGCTGGGCGGGATCGACGACCTCCTCCACCGCGGCGAGCTGGACGAGGCGATCAGGTGGTTGCGGGGCAGTTCGTACCCCGCCGACGAGCAGCGCCTGCGCAACCTGCTCAGCGAGCTGGGCCGGACCGACGAGCTGCGCCTGCTGGCCGCGGACTCGATCCGGGGCGCGACGCGCCGGGTGAACAGCGAGCCGGTCGCCACGCACGGGCTGCTCGCCAGGAAGGTCGAGGACGCCGTACGGGCGTTGCTGCCCGCGCCGGTCGGTGATGCGGAGCTGGCGACGACCGCGCGGCTCGGCGACGAGGGCGCGACCTATTACGCCGACGTACTGGTCAGCGTGCCGGAGCTCGGGCACGTGCGGATCGCGGTGGCCTGCTGGATCGTCAACACGGACGCGGCGCGCTACTTCGGTGACAACCCGCCGATCGAGGCGGAGGCGCTCCTGGCGCCCGCCGGTACGGCGGTGAGCGATCCCGAGGTGACGGCCGGCGTACTGGACGAGCTGGCGATCCGGCTGAACGCGATCGACCCGCCGGTGCCGCACCCGGGCGGGCAGCACCAGAGCATCACCGTGCCGCTACGCACCGCGCCGCTGACCGCCGTACCGGACCAGCCCGGTAGTGGATGACAGGTGGAGTGCCGCACGTAGTCTGGCCTCCATGACCCAGCGCGTCGCGGACCCCAATCCGCACCCGGTGCCGGCCCCGGTGCTGCACCCGCCCGTGAAGCTGCCGCGGAAGGCCCCGGTGTACGCCGAGGAGACGCCGACGCAGCTGGTCCGGCGGGCCCGCAAGATGCACAAGGTGCTCACCGACACCTACCCCGACGCGCACTGCGAGCTCGACTTCACGACGCCGCTGGAGCTGCTCGTCGCCACCATCCTGTCGGCGCAGACCACCGACGTCACGGTGAACAAGGTGACGCCGACGCTGTTCTCCCGCTACCCGACTGCGCAGGCGTACGCCGAGGCGGACCGGGAGGAGATGGAGACGATCCTCAAGCCGACCGGCTTCTTCCGGGCCAAGACGAACAGCCTGCTGAAGCTCGGCCAGGCGCTCGTGGACGACTACGACGGCGTCGTGCCCGGCAAGCTGGAGGAGCTGGTCAAGCTCCCCGGCACCGGCCGCAAGACCGCGAACGTCGTCCTGGGCAACGCGTTCGGCGTCCCCGGGATCACCGTCGACACGCACTTCGGGCGCCTGGTCCGCCGCTTCGGCTGGACCACGGAGGAGGACCCGGTCAAGGTCGAGCACCTGATCGGCGCGCTGTTCCCGAAGAAGGACTGGACGATGCTGTCGCACCGCCTGATCTTCCACGGCCGCCGCCGCTGCCACGCCAAGAAGCCCGCGTGCGGCGCGTGCCCGATCGCCCAGTGGTGCCCGTCGTACGGCACCGGCCCGACCGACCCGGAGCTCGCCGGAAAACTCGTCAAGGTCCCGGCGTGAGCAGTACGGGCTCGCGGCTTCGCCGCCTCGCCCCCGAGAGTGGGGGGCGGCGGGCTCGGCCCCCAGGCTCGCGGCTTCGCCGCATCGTGCCGGTGCCGGCTGTCGCCGCATCGCTGTTCCTCGCCGCCTGCGGCGCTGAGGCGATCAGCAGCGCGCCGAGTCCGGAGGCGGCCGAGCAGGCGCTGGCTTGTGAGGCCGCGCCGTCGAAGCCTCCGGTCAGCAACGGACTGCCAGACGTGAGCCTGCCCTGCCTCGGGGACGGGCCCGACATCCGGCTCGCCGACCTGCGCGGGCCCCTGGTGGTGAACGTCTGGGCGCAGTGGTGCGGCCCGTGCCGCGAGGAGGCGCCGTACCTCGCCGAGCTGCAGAGGAAGGCCGGCGGCAAGGTCAAGTTGCTGGGGATCGACTACGCCGATCCGCGCAGCGAGCTCGCGGTGCAGTTCGCGCGCGAGCACGGGCTGGCCTACCCGCACCTGGTCGACGCCGAGAAGGCCGTCCAGCAGCCGCTCAAGGTCGGTGGCCCGCCGCTGACCGCGTTCGTCGACGAGGACGGCAAGGTCGTCTACGTGCACCGCGGCGTGCTCAAGTCCCAGCAGGAGCTCGACCAGCTGGTGCAGGACAAACTGGGAGTCACGCTGTGACCGCGACGACGTTCGACACCGAGATCCCGGCCTGGCTGCACCCGTTGCTGACGGCCTCGAAAACCGTTGACCCGAATGAGCTCTCGCGCTTCCTGCCGCCCGACGACCCGGCCGTCCGGGAGTCCGCCGTCCTGATTCTGCTTGCTGACGGCAACGATGCCGACGGCCCCGACGTACTGCTCACCGAGCGCTCCTGGACGCTGCGCTCGCACGCCGGCCAGATGGCGTTCCCCGGTGGCCGCAGCGACGAGGAGGACGGCACCGGCACCGACGGGCTGATCCGGACCGCGCTGCGCGAGGCCGAGGAGGAGACCGGGCTCGACCCGACCGGGGTCGAGGTGTTCGCGATCTGGCCCGCACTCTGGGTCCCGGTCAGCAACTTCGGTGTCTCACCCGTGCTCGCCTGGTGGCGCGAACCCTCGCCGGTCGCGGTCGTCGACCCGGCCGAGGTCGCCTCCGTGCACCGCGTCGCGCTGTCCGCGCTGGCCGACCCGGCGAACCGGATCAGCTGCATCCACCCGTCCGGTTTCACCGGCCCGGCGTTCGTGATCGGCGACCTGTTCATCTGGGGCTTCACCGCCGGTCTGCTCGACAAATTGCTGCTGCTCGGCGGCTGGGCGCGCGACTGGGACCCGGCTCACGTCGTACCGTTGCCCGACCGGCTGGTCGAGGCGGCCTGGCGGAGTGAGGGGCAGCGGTCGCAGGAGGAGCGGCGGCTGACTGCCATCGAGCACGACCTTGGGCGTCCGGAGGGTGACGAGTGAGCGTTCTCGATTGGGTGCTGGTCGCGGTCACCGTGCTGGTGGCCGTCTCCGGGTACGTCGAGGGCTTCATCCTCGGCGCCTGCGCGACGCTCGGCCTGCTGGCCGGCGCCGCCGTCGGCGTGTACGGCGTACCGAAGGTGCTGGACAACTTCTCACCGAGCGTCGAGGTGTCGTTCGCGGCGCTGGTGCTGGTGATCCTGCTGGCCTCGGTCGGCCGGACGATCGGCGCGCTGCTCGGCTCCCGGCTGAGAAACAAGATCTCCTGGAAACCGGTCAAGGCCGTCGACGCGCTCGGGGGCGCGGTGCTGGCTGCCGCCTCGGTGCTGGTTGTCTCCTGGGTGCTCGGCGTCGCGGTGAGCGGCGCGCGGATCCCGGACGTGACGTCGGCGGTGCGCGGTTCGCAGGTGCTGGCCAAGGTCGACGAGGTGCTGCCGAACCGGGCCGACCAGGCGCTGCAGGCCTTCAACGACGTGGTGAACACCGATCTGTTCCCGCGCTTCCTGGACCCGTTCGTCCCGGAGCGGATCCGCGAGACCCAGCCGCCGGACGGCGGCATCGGGCGGACCGCGGCGGTCAAGGCGGCGTACAGCCGGATCGCGAAGGTGACCGGCGTCGCGAACTGCTCCCGCGGGCTCGAGGGCTCGGGCTTCGTCTACGCACCGCAGCGGGTGATGACCAACGCGCACGTGGTGGCCGGCGTCGAGAACCCGAAGGTCGAGGTCGACAAGCGCTCGTACGACGCGACGGTGGTGCTGTTCGACCCGGAGGTCGACGTCGCGGTGCTGTACGTGCCGAAGCTCAACGCGCAGCCCCTGGTCTTCGACGACAGCGGCAAGGCCGATGCCGCGTCGGTCGTGCTGGGCTACCCGGAGAACGGCCCGTTCAACTCCGAGCCGGCCCGGATCCGCTCGGAGGAGCGGCTGCGCGGCCCGGACATCTACGGCGACCGGACGGTGACCCGCAAGGCGTTCTCGATCTGGGCGTCGGTGCGACCGGGCAACTCCGGTGGTCCGCTGATCTCCACCCGGGGGACCGTGTACGGCGTGGTCTTCGCCGCGTCGGTCGAGGACAACCGCACGGGCTACGTGCTGACTGCGGCCCAGGTCGCCGACGACGCGGAACAGGGCGAGCGAGCCACGAAGCCGGTCTCCACCCGTACCTGCACTTAAATTCTCTCTCTGAAAATGCAGCAGATCCGCTGGTCCGCTGCGTTGGGAGAGTGTGACGGTGACCAGCGAGGTGTCTTCAGGTTTCGACGAGGTCGCTCGGTCGAGCCAGCGGCGCCTGCAGCGAACCGCCTACATGCTGACCGCTGACGCCCACACCGCCGAGGACCTCGTCCAGTCCGTCCTCACTCGCGCCCACCGCCGCTGGAAACGGATCGGTGGGCTCGAGCACCCCAAGGCCTACCTGCGCACGATGGTGGTGAACGAGTTCCTCAGCTGGCGCCGCCGCCTGAAGAACCGCGAGCTCCCCCTCGCCGACCTCGCCGATACCCCGTCCACCGAGGACCTGAGCACCCGCCAGGTCGAACGCGACGCCGCCTGGCGCCTGCTCGCGACCCTGCCCCGCCGGCAACGCGCCGTACTGGTCCTGCGGTACTACGAAGACCTGCCGGACGACGAGATCGCCACCGTGCTGGGTTGCACGGCGAGCACCGTCCGGTCCAACGCGGCCCGGGCCCTGGCAGCCCTGCGCGCCGACCTAGGAGCCACGCGATGACCAAGTCCGACCAAGAGCTCGGCGACCTGCTCCGGGAAACCTTTACGGACAAGGAGTTCCAAGCCGATCGGTTGCTAGCAGCAAACAAATCGCCCGGTTCGCCCGCCGCCCGGGTCTCGACCGGCCGGGCGGTGTCCGGCCGCCGGCGCTTCGTCCCGGTCTTGGCCGGCGCGGCCGCGGTGGTTCTTGTGGTTGCCGCCGCAGTCATCATTCGCGAGAACGTCCCGCACTCCACCGACCTCCAGGCGCCGGCGGCCACGCCGAGCGCCCCCGGGGTTTCCGTCGGTGACCCGCTGGGGCTCGCTCTGACCGACGACGAGCGGATCTGGGCCGCCGCGATCAAGGGCATCATCGACCGCGAGCCAGGCGCCGCGACGTACTACGTCCTCGACGCACCCCAGCAGAACGGCGCCTCACAGCGCGGTAAGCCGTTCACCAACGCCGAGAAGTCCACGATCGCCAACCAGTTGGCGCCGATCAAGCTGGAGTGGATCACCAAGCGCCCGCCGCTGCCCGATCCCTGCGCTCCGGACGCCGGCGGCCCGTACGTGACGGTCGGGAAGATCGTGCACCAGGCCGGTCATGTCGAGGTCGACGCGAGCATCTGGCGCGGCTGCCTCGCCGCTCGCTGGCTCACCTTCCGCCTCGACGAGAAGGCCGGCGAGTGGAAGGTCACCGGGACCGTCGGCCCCGAAGCCGTCTCCTAGACCGTCCCCAGCCAGTCCAGCAGCACCTCGGTGAACTGATCGGGCGCTTCCTCGTGCGGGAAGTGCCCGACGGTCGTCAGCACCTCCTGCCGCATCGGCGCGGTGATCAGCTCCGGCGGCGTGATCCAGCTCGCCGGCGCCACGGCGCCGTCCTGCCCGCCGTGCACCTGCAGCACCGGTACGTCGACAGGCTCGCGCATCCGCGCGGAGTACCGGCGCCCATCAGTCCGCAGCCGAGACCGCACGAACCACCGGTGGTACTCCAGCGCGCAATGCGGCGCCGGCCAGACCTGCAGGGCCGCCCGGTACCGCCGCGATGCCTCCGCGTCCGGGAAGTCACCACCCGGCGCAGCCCACGCCCGCAGTAGTTGCTCGATGTGGATCCCGTCGTGCGCCAGCAGCCGCCGCTCGGGCAGGATCGGCAGCTGGAACCATCCGACCTGCGCAGCCGCCCGCGGCCGGCCCGAACGCAGCAGCATCAGCGGGTGCGGAGCCGACACAGCCGCCAGCGCCCGCACCTGTCGCGATGCCAGCACAGCGGCCGACCAAGCGACGAACCCGCCCCAACCGTGCCCGACCACGACCGCCTCCGACGCACCCAGCGAGCGGATCACGCCGGACACGTCGGCCGCCACCGTGAACGGGTCGTACCCACGCGGTGTCTTGTCGCTCGCGCCGTACCCGCGCAGATCCATCGCGACCGCCCGATACCCGGCGGCGGCGACGGCCGGCAGCTGGTGCCGCCAGGCCCACCAGAACTCGGGGAAGCCGTGCAGGAAGAGCACCAGGGGATCGTCCGCCGTACCGCACTCGGCGACGTGGAAGCGGGCGCCGTTGGCCGCAACGAGCGCGTGCGACCAGGGCCCGTCGACGAGCAGGTCGGAGACTCCGGCGGGGCTCAGTCGCCCTTCCCGACCGCCTTGAGCGCCTCGACCGACTCCTTCGAGGTCTCGATCGCGCGCTGCGGGCCCTTGGCCTGGCCGAGCTGCTTCTTGCCGATCAGCACCAGGACGGCGGCGATCAGCAGGTAGACCACCGCGACGATCAGGAACGCCAGCGCCGGGTGCAGCCCGAGCGCGCTGACCCCGTACGCCGCGGCGACGGAGAGCAGGATGATCGCGAGCAGCCCGAGGAACGCGGCGCCGCCGAACAGGCCCGCTCCGGTCCCGGCCTTGACCGCGGTCTTCTTCAGCTCGGCCTTGCCCAGCTCGATCTCGCTGCGCACCAGGCTGGACAGGTCCCGGCTGGCGTTCGCGACGAGCTGCCCGACCGTCGGCTCGTCCTCTTGCCCCATCGACATGGCGCTCCTTCCGTCCCACCCCGACCCTACCGCCGCGTACTCCGAACCGCCGGTACCCAATCGCCGAGGCCTGACCCGGGAGCCGGCGAATCCCACTGGTCACCCGATCGGCGCACCCCGCCAGGCGGACCCCCACCACTCACCAACCACCACGACCAGCACCGATCCGCGCCTGCTCGAGCGTGCCCGGCGGCAGGTTCGCCGGGTTGGTGAGTGCTGCAGGTCCGACGCAGCTCAGTCGGAGTACGCCCGGTTGCGCCTGAACAGCAGCCCGGCCGCCAGCACCGCGGCGATCGCCGACGCGATCAGCACCGCCGCCTTCGCGCGCTCGGTCTGCGCGGCATCTCCACCGAACGCCAGTTGCGCGATCAGCAGCGCCACCGTGAACCCGATTCCCGCCAGCACCGACACCGCGCCCACATCCCGCCACGCGAGGTCCGAGTTCAGCTCAGCTCGCGTGAACCGCGTCGTCAGCCACGTTCCCCCGAACACCCCGATGAACTTCCCGACCACCAGCCCACCCGCGATCCCGAGCGCCACCGGATCCGTCAGCATGGCCCGCACCGCCCCGCCGCTCAGCGTCACTCCCGCCGCGAACAGTGCGAACAGCGGCACCGCCACCCCCGCCGACCACGGCCGCAGCTTGTGCTCGATCCGCTCCGCCGGTGCCTCGGCCTCGCCGGCGTCCGGCAGCACCCGCGTCACGAACCCCAGCGCGACGCCCGCGATCGTCGCGTGGATCCCCGACTCGTGCATGAACCACCAGGCCGCGATCGCGATCGGCACGTACAGCAACGGCGTACGGACGCGGAAGCGCTGCAGCGCGTAGAACACCGCGATCAACGCGACCGACGCCAGCAGCGGCAGCAGGTGGAACCCGTGCGAGAAGAACACCGCGATCACCAGGATCGCCCCGAAGTCGTCGACCACCGCCAGCGTCAGCAGAAAAGCCCGCAGCGCCCCCGGCAGCGACGACCCGACGATCGCCAGTACGGCGAGCGCGAACGCGATGTCGGTCGCCGTCGGCACCGCCCACCCCTCGGTCCGGCCGCCGGGCGCGAGCAGGTTCACACCCAGGTAGATGATTGCCGGAAGCACCATCCCGGAGAGTGCGGCGACCACCGGGACGACGGCCTCGGACAGCTTCGACAGCGTGCCGACGACCAGTTCGCGCTTGAGCTCGACGCCGGCCAGGTAGAAGAAGATCGCCAGCGCACCGTCGGCCGACCAGGCCTCGACGCTGAGCGGACCGAGGTCGAGGTCGCGGACGTGGTGGTACGCGTCCTGCCACGGCGAGTTCGCCCAGATCAGCGCGACGACGGCCGCCGCGAGCAGCAGCAGCCCGCCGGTGGTCTCGGCGCGCAGGGCGTCGGCGAGGAAGGCACGCTCGCGGCCGAGGACCCGGGGGAACGCACGCCGCCGCTGCCGGATCCGGTCAATTGGTCGCATCGCTGGGCCTCTCGCTCGGGGCATGGTCGAACCGCCGCCGACCAGTCTTCCCGGCACACCTGTTGCGTTGCGTGCTCAGTCTAGGCCATCGACCCGGTCGCAGCCGGTGACGGTGAGCGCTTTCCCGGATGAGTCACCGCACACCCGGCTCGACGCGGCAGCGCTGGTTTGGGAGGATGATCGCTGGCCGTCCTGGGGCTCCGGCCAGTACTGTCGGTGAACGGTCGAGCAACCGGCCCGAGACCCGTCACCACACCCCGGCAACCGGTTTGCCGGCCAGATCCCCAGGGAACACGACACCATGGCCCGCCCAAGGAACAACCCCGGCGACCTCGCCGAGCTCCCCACCGAGCTGCGGACGGACCGGCCGAAGGGTGACCAGATCCGCGAGATCCTGGAGCGCCTGACCCGCAGCCTGGCGGCCGGGACCGTGCTGCCCTCGGAGCGGGTGCTGGCCGAGCGCTTCGGCGTCGCGCGGATGACGGTCCGCCAGGAGGTCGACCGCGTCGTCGCTGAGGGGCTGGCCGCCCGGCGCCCGGGCGGTGGCACGTTCGTCGCCGAGCCGCGGCCGAACAAGCTGCTCGCGTCGTCGTTCAGCCAGGACATGCAGGCCCGCGGCATCACGCCGGGCGCGAAGGTCCTCGAGCACCGGGTCGGCACCGCCGACGAGGCGCTGGCCGCCGAGCTGGAGGAGCCGGTCGGCACCCCGGTGCTGCACCTGGTCCGGCTCCGGCTCGCCGACGGTGAGCCGATGGCGATCGAGCGCACCAACCTCTCCCTGCGCCGCTTCCCCGGCCTCGACGAGCTGTCCTTCGACGAGCTCTCCCTGTACGGCGAACTGGCGTCCCGCTACGGCGTCGCGCTCGGCATGGTCTCCGCCTCGATCGTCGCCGCCCCGCCGGACACCCCCGAGGACGCCCAGTTGCTCGGCATCGAGGAGACGACGCCCTGCCTGATCATCACCTCGGCCCCGCGGACCGCCTCCGGCGAGGTGATCGAGTGCGGCCGTTCGACGTACCGCTCGGACCGCTACGACATCACCGTCGCGTACCGCACCACCTGATCAAGTATCAAACGTGCGCGGCCAGCACACCGAGCGCGAACGCCGTACCGGTCAGCGCGAGCATGGTCGTCGCCAGCAGCTGAAGCCTGCGCTGGTACGCCGGGAGCTCGGCCGACGTCGCGAAGACCCGGTGCGGCCAGTGGCGCCAGGAGACGTAGGAGAAGATCGCCGTCGCGGCCGCGAGCAGGACGGCCTTGATCAGGTGGATCCACCAGTGCTGCGTGTCGAGCAGCAGCAGGGTGAGGCCGGTGGCGGCGATCGCCGTGATCAGCGCGACCACCTTCCAGCGGTTGCCTGAGGCAATCACCAGGGTGAGCGCCTCGCGGGACTCCGGATCCTTCGCGTAGAACCTGGCGAGCTTGGGCTGGATGACGAACAGCGAGTACGCCATCCCGCCGACCCACGCGGCGGCGAGGCCGGCGTGCAGGATCGCGACCAGGGCTGTCATCGGTACTCGGCGAGCTTCGGGAGCGGGAGCAGCGCGACCAGGCCGATCAGCCGGTCGAGGGTGGCGACCAGGTCGTCGGGCTTGACGCGGGTGAAGATCGGGGCGGTGGTGAAGACCAGTTCGGTGTGCATCAGCGCCCAGGTGTGCAGCTTGTGCAGGCGCAGGTACCGAGCGAGCTCGGGGTGCAGGACCTGCGCCGCGACCTGCGGGTCGGTGTTCACCAGCCGGTACCAGCGGTTGAAGTTCGGGTCACCGGTGATCGGCTCCGGAAGACCGGTGGTGTCGTACGCCGGGTCGATGTTCTCGACGAGCTGGAACCACGGCACGTCGGCCTTCAGATCGAGCACCCAGACGGTGTTGATCCGCGCGTACTCGTCGTCGTACGTCGCCTTGTCGTTCCACGCGTCGCGGACCGCCTTCACCGCCCGCACCCGGTGGAAGTCGAACGCGGTGAACGGGACCCCCTGGTGCTTCCCGCTCAGCACCCCGAACGACTTCTGCTGGTCGCCGCGCAGACTGAACGGCAACGCGTACCGCCAGCGATCGGCCAGCTCCGGCGCGTCGAACCGGACGTCCCACCCGAGACGAGCGGCCAGTGCCGCCCGTTCGTCGTTGGTCTTGGCGATCCGCCCGGCCTCGAGGTCTTCCACCCGCACAGGCTAGGACCTGAACAGGCCGAAGGCCCGGACGGCGACCGTCCGGGCCTTCGGTGGCAACGATCAGTCCTCGTCGGACTTGCCGGACTCCAGGTTGGTCTTGATCAGGTCCATCACCGTCGAGTCGGCCAGCGTGGTGACGTCGCCGACCTCGCGGTTCTCGGCGACGTCGCGGAGCAGCCGGCGCATGATCTTGCCCGAGCGGGTCTTCGGCAGCTCGGCCACGACCATGATCTGGCGCGGCTTCGCGATCGGGCCGATCTCCTTGGCGACGTGGTTGCGCAGCTCCTGGACGACGTCCGGACCGCCGTCACCGGCCTCCGAGCGCAGGATCACGAAGGCCGCGATCGCCTGCCCGGTGGTCGGGTCCGAGGCGCCGACGACGGCCGCCTCGGCGACCTTCGGGTGCGAGACCAGTGCCGACTCGATCTCGGTCGTCGAGAGCCGGTGGCCGGACACGTTCATCACGTCGTCGACCCGGCCGAGCAGCCAGATGTCGCCGTCCTCGTCCTTCTTGGCGCCGTCGCCGGCGAAGTACACGCCCGGCCAGCGCGACCAGTACGTCTCCTTGAAGCGCTCGTCGTCGCCCCACAGCGTGCGCAGCATCGCCGGCCAGGGCTTGTCGATGATCAGGTAGCCGCCCGAACCGTTCGGCACCGACTTGCCCGCGTCGTCGACGACGTCGACGCTGACGCCCGGGATCGCCTTCATCGCGGCGCCCGGCTTGCCCGAGGTGACGCCCGGCAGCGGCGAGATCATGTGCATGCCGGTCTCGGTCTGCCACCAGGTGTCGACCACCGGCGCCTGGTTGCCGCCGATGTGCTCGCGGTACCAGACGTAGGCCTCGGGGTTGATCGGCTCGCCGACCGAGCCGATCACGCGCAGCGTGGACAGGTCGAACTTGGCCGGGATCTCCGCGCCCCACTTCATGAAGGTGCGGATCGCGGTCGGCGCGCAGTACAGGATCGAGACCTTGTACTTCTGGACGATCTCCCACCAGCGGCCCTGGTGCGGCGTGTCCGGCGTCCCCTCGTACAGCACCGAGGTGGTGCCGTTGGCGAGCGCGCCGTACACGATGTAGCTGTGCCCGGTGACCCAGCCGATGTCGGCGGCGGTCCAGTAGACGTCGGTGTCCGGCTTCAGGTCGAAGACGGCCCACTGCGTGTACGACGTACCGACCAGGTAGCCGCCGGTGGTGTGCAGGATGCCCTTCGGCTTGCCGGTGCTGCCCGACGTGTACATCACGTACAGCGGGTGCTCCGCGTCGAACGCCTCCGGGGTGTGCTCGGTCGACTGCTTGCCGACGAAGTCCTCCCACCACAGGTCGCGGCCCTCGACCATCGCGGTCTCCTGACCGGTCCGGTTCACGACGAGCACGTTGCGCACGTCCGGGCAGTCCTCGAGCGCGGTGTCGACGGCCGGCTTCAGCGCCGCCGGGGCGCCGCGGCGGTAGCCGCCGTCGGAGGTGATCACGACGCGGGCGTCGCAGTCCAGGATCCGGCCCTTCAGCGCGTCCGCGGAGAAGCCGCCGAAGATCACCGTGTGCGGGGCGCCGATCCGGGCGCAGGCCAGCATCGCGACCACGGTCTCGGGGATCATCGGCATGTAGATCGCGACGATGTCGCCGGCCTTCACGTCCAGCTCGAGCAGCGCGTTCGCGGCCTTGCTGACCTCGTCCTTGAGCTGGGCGTAGGTGATCTCGCGGGTGTCACCCGGCTCGCCCTCGAAGTAGTACGCGACCTTGTCTCCGAGCCCGTTCTCGACGTGCCGGTCGACGCAGTTGTACGCCGCGTTGAGCTTGCCGTCGGCGTACCACTTGGCGAACGGCGGGTTGCTCCAGTCGAGGGTCTCGGTCGGCTCGACGGCCCAGGTCAGCCGCTTGGCCTGCTCGGCCCAGAACGCCTCCGGGTCCGCCGCGGCGGTGTCGTAGGCGTCGGCCTTCACGTTCGCGTGCGCCGCGAGCTCGGCCGGCGGGTCGAACCGCCGCTCCTCGTGCATCAGGTTCGACAGCGCTGGGGACTGGGGCTCGGAACTGGTCACGGTCGCGGACTCCTCGTCGATAGCCGGTCGGCGCGCCCGGGCGCCGCCCCCTTTCTACCAACGGCAGACCACCCGCGGTACTGGTGGTTCGCCGAGCAGACCTCTATCTGCGCCGAACGGGCCGGTCCGTGAACGAGGTCACACCGGGAACCGGAGGAGGCCGGGCCGCATCCGATCCCCGTCGCCAACCGCCAGGAGATCCGCCGATGCACCAGCCCCAGTACGCCGTTCAGCCGGTCGGGCACTACGCCCAGTACGCCGACCCGCCGGTCGGGCACTTCTCCCAGTACGCGGCGCAGCCGACCGGGCAGTTCGCCCAGCACGCGGCGCAGCCGGTCCACCCCGCGGCCGGGCTCCCCGCCGACCACCCCTTCGCCGGCGTCCACCGCCGCATCTCCCGCGCCGCCCGCCGCCGCGTCCACAGCCGCGACCGCCGCGTCCGGCGCCTGCGCGCCGCCGTACGGAACCAGTCGCCTACCTGGTGATCTCGCGCTCCCGCGCGTCCAGCAGCTCGTCCCAGTGCTCGGCCGTCCACCGGCACGCCTCGCCGATCGGGCCGAGCATGCTCCGGCCGAGCGGCGTCAGCGCGTAGACCACGCGCCGCTCCGGTTCGGCGTACTCGGTCCTGCTGATCAGCCCGTCCTGCTCGAGGCGGCGCAGCGACTGGGTGAGCACCTTCGGCGTCACCCGGTGCAGCGGCACCCGCAGCTCGGAGAACCGGCGCGGGCCGTCCTCCAGGCAGGCGATCACCAGGGCAGCCCACTTGTCCGGCCCGAACCGGAACGGGTTCAGCGTCGAGGGGCACATCTCGTCGAACATGTCCGCGCGCAACGGCTCCATCCAGCCAGCCTAGCCAGTATCCGGGCGGTAACCGCCGCTCCGCCTACCTTCTCGGGACACCACGAGAAGGGACCTGAAGATGAGCAAGATCCTGGTGTTCGGCGCCGGCGGCCGAGCAGGAAGCGCGGCAGTCGAGGAGGCACTGCGTCGCGGCCACGAGGTCACCGCCGCGGTGCGCACGCCCAGCAAGTACGCCGCGGCCCGCGCAACACCCTCGGTGGGCGGCCCGACGGTCGTCGCGGCCGACGTCACCGACCCCGCGGCCGTCGCCCGCCTCACCTCCGCGCACGACGCGGTGATCGCCGCCGTCTACGACCCCACGCCCGACTTCTTCCCCCGCGCGGGCAAGGCCCTGGCCGAGGGAGTCGGCAGCACCCGCCTGGTCTGGGTCGGCCTCGCGTCGATCCTTGCCACCAGCAACGGCACGCTGCTGATGGACACACCCGGCTACCCCACCGAGTACCGAGCCTTCTTCGAAGCCCACCAGGCAGCGGTCGACCAATTGACGAATTCCCAGGCCGACTGGGTCTCGATCACCCCCAGCGGCGACTTCGACCACGAACACCCCGAACGCACCGGCGCCTACCGGATCACCCCGGGCGACGCGACCAGCCGGATCTCGTACGCCGACCTGGCGATCGCCCTGCTGGACGAGATCGACGACCCGCGGCACCACGGCGTACTGCTCGGCGTGGAGCGCGTCAGCTGAGTGCGCTGAGACGGGCCCGCAGCTCTTCGGCGGACGGCGAGCTCCCAGCTCCGGCTGACCCGCCCGGTGATCGTCTCGTACGACGGGTTGAGGGTGGCAGGAGAAGAGCCTGCTGCGTGCCGCCACGCGGAGCTGCTCGGCGTACGGTGGTGATCGGGAAAACTCTCAGCAGCTCTTCAGGTGAAAACGCTCCCGCCGGGGTGTTCGCCCTGGCAACATGGGTGGACATCGACCGTCCCGGCGCCGGGGCGGCCTGACTGACGGGGTGATCGTGCTGGACGAGAAGGCAGTCCACCTGATGGTGGCGATGCACCGGATCGTCCGGCACCTGCGCCGGACCGCGATGTCGACGTCGATGCACCCGACGCAGTTCATCGCGCTGCTCGTGATCGCCCGCGAGCAGCCGGTCCGGATCGGCACCATCGCCAACAAGGTGCCCTGCTCGCAGCCGACCGCGACCACCACGGTCGCCGTCCTGGAGACCTCCGGCCTGGTCCGCCGCCGCCCGGACACCCTCGACGGCCGCGCCACCGCGGTCGAGCTCACCGAGCTGGGCGCCGAGACCGTCGCGCACATGCGCGCCGACGCCGGCCAGGCGCTGACCACGATCCTCGAGCACCTGTCGCCCGACGACCGCGCGAAGGTCCTGGAGGCGGGCGAGATCCTGTACGGCGTCGCCGACGACCTCTAGCCGGTCCGCGGCAGCTTGGCGTCCAGGGTCTTGAACCCGGCCGCCAGCGCGATCCCGAGGACGAGCACGAACGCGGCGTTGCGGACGGCGACGCCGAGCCCGAGGTCGGTCACGTCCAGGAACGGGTACGGGTACCAGTCGGTGAACGAGCCCTGGACGAAGATGTAGACCAGCCAGGCCAGCGGCCAGACGAACGCGAGCCCGACCGTTGCCCACGACATCCGTGGGCGCGGCCCGAAGACCAGCCAGCCGACCAGCGTCGCCCACGGCGAGACGTAGTGGAACCCGATCGTCGCGGCCAGCGCCCAGCCGGTCAGGTGCACCTGCGGGGCGAGCACGATCGCGAACACCAGCCCGGTGATCACGATCCCGAGCAGCGCGTCCAGGTGCAGGACGCGCCAGCGCGGGCCGTCGTACGACGTACTGCGGACGAGGAACACCAGCGCGGCCAGCACGATCAAGTTGCTCTCGATCGTGAAGAAACTGACCAGCCGCCACAACCGAACCCCGATCGAGGCCCCGGTCTCCCCGGAGTTGGCATCGGCCCCACCGGTGAAGATCAGCACCAGCTGAATCACCAGCGACACGACGATCACCGCGACGATCGCAGCCCACCAGCCCCGCGCCACCTTCGACCTCGTCATCACCTCATCGTGCCCGCCGGCCGGCCCGTCGCCACCCACGCCACGCCCTGCCGATCTGTCACAGTCTCCCCATGCGTCGCCTGCTGCGCTGGATCTTCCTGACCGGCCCGTGCCGCCTCTACCTCCTCGGCGAGGCGAGCGGGGGCTCGGTCCCGTACACCTTCGTTGCCGGACTCTTCGGCACAGCCGCGGCCTTCGGCGGGGTGTTCGCCCTGATCGCCGCCATGGCCGGCGCGTCGGTCGAGGACTACTTCTTCACCGGCGTGCTCACCGGCCTGCTGACGGTCACCGCGTGGGCCGCCTACGCCTTCGTCGTGTACGGCGTCCTCTGGCTCCGAGGCATCAGCCCCGCAGCCGTGGTCAGCGCACACACCTCGACGGAAGCCAAGCCCGCAAGCAGTCGCCCCGCCGACGACCCCCACTGGCGCCACCCCGGCGGACCCGTGATCCGCCGAGGCCTGATCGCTTTCTTCGCCTTGATGACCGCGGTCTTCCTTGCCGCAGGCATCTTCACCACCGACCAGGGCCCCTTCGACACCCCGCTCGCCAGGACCACCGCAACCATCCTCCGCTACGACGACGGCCCTGCCGGACTGGGCGAACGCCTGCTCGAGGTCCGCTTCACCGCCGACGGCCGCGAGTACACCACCGAGGTCAAAGCCGAGGACTACCAGCCCGAGACCCGCATCCCACCCCCAGGCGGCTCCCTGGAGATCGAGTACGTCCCCAGCAACCCAACTCAGGCCCGCCCCGCCGGCACCACCCAAGCCAACAAGTCCGACGCCACGTTCACCCGCACCCTCGCGATCGCCTCAGCAGCCCTCACCCTCCTCACCGCGGCCGCCCACCTCATCTCCCGCCGCAGGCGGGGCAGATCCTGATCTGCCCCTGCCAGACCGCTCCACGCCCGCTACAGTGGATCTCGCCAGGGACAGGAGTCCCTCGGAAGTGGACCCGGCAGCTCACCGGACGGTGGACGAGCCGGGTCTCGCGCTGTCAGGACTCCCGCCAGAACCAGCTTTCTGCGCCGAGGGTTCTCGGGGTTGAAGTGCAGCCGCTCCTCCCCCAGGCCTGACACCGGGGCATCCCGGGGCAGTTCCTGATCTGCCCCGGCAGAGCTTCGTTGGAGGACGTACAGTGGATCTTGCTTGAGGCAGTAGAGCCTCCTGAAGTGGACCCGGCAGCCTTCCGGACGGTAGGTGAGCCGGGTCTCGCGCGTTCAGAGGTCTCTTCGGACCGAATGCCGCGCGACCAGTCGCCGCCACGGTCCGCCGCGTGCCCACGCCCACGCCACTGCATCCGGAACCCACAGCAGCGGGTCGAGCTTCGGAGCCAGCAGATCCCAGCGCAGGTCGGGACAGTTGTAGCGGTGACAGGCGGCGTGCAGCGTCCGGCGGTCACGCTGGTACGTCGACTCGTCTCGCTCGACCACAAGCCGTTCGGCCGTGCCGGCGGCGTCCCTGACGATCGCCTGCAGGCACGCCTGGCGGTCGGCGAGGGTGTCGCGCTCGGCCTGGTACAGGTCGACGAGCAGGTGGAACTCCGCGATGACGTGCAGGATCTGCTTGCGTCGGGCATCGGTCTCGTGGCGGAAGTGCAGCCGCTCCCGCTCAGGCAGCAGCAAGCCACGCGATGTTTTTCAGCCGAGGCAGATCGGCGAACGGCCGCCGACCCGGTGGGGTCGGCGGCCGTTCTGTTGGACGGGCTAGTTGCGGGTGATGGTGAACGTGCTGGTCGTGTTGCGGATGTCGACGGCGTTGTTGGTGAGGGTGAGGTTGTTGAAGGTGACGCCGCCGACCGGTGGGCCCTGGCCGGGTTCGGGGAGTTCGTTGGCCCAGAGGCCGAAGCCGGACTTGGCGTCGAAGGCGTCGCCGGACTTGCGGGCGCCGGAGATCGAGACGTTGGTCAGGATCGTGTCGGCGATCGGGAACTGGGGCTGGGAGCCGACGTAGTTGGTCTGGAACATGATGCCGCTGTACGTCGGGTCGACGATGTCGACATCGGTCAGCCGGATGCCCTGGTAGATCTTCGAGGCGGAGAAGATCCAGATGCCGGGGAACGTCTGGTTGCCCCAGAAGTGGCCGCCGGCGCGGACCACCGAGATGTTCTCGAAGCGGGTGGCCGGCGTCGCGCCGAAGCCGTTCATCGGGATGCCGAAGTCGAGCGAGCTGATCGTGATGCCGGAGTAGACCAGCGTGTCGGCGACGTACAGGTTGCGGAAGACGTTGTTGGTGCCTCCGTAGACCGCGAAGCCGGCGGCTCGCCAGGTCAGCGTCGACGAGAGGTTCTCGAAGACATTGTCGCGGACCTCGCCACCACCGGAGTCGGTGGCGTTGAACAGCGCGAAGCTGTCGTCCCCGGTCGCCCGGGCGTCGTTGTTGCTGACGGTGTTGCCGGCCGAGCCGTTGGTCATGTTGATGCCGTCGGCGAACATGTTGCGGATCCGCGAGTTCTTGATCGTGGAGTTGTCGGTGTTGGCCCCCCAGTACAGGCAGACCATGTGCTCGACCCAGATGTTGTCGATGGTCATGTTCGCGGTGGACGAGAAGTCGAACACCTTGCCGGGACCGTCGATCCGGGACGTGTAGTTGCCGAAGTAGGCGAAGCCGGTGAACGACGACCCGTTGGCCGAAGCCTCCGCGCGGAACCCGACATCGGTGTTGTCCTGCGTCGTCGGCGCCTGGAACCTCGTGTACCAGGGCCCGGCGCCGAGCACCTTGACTGCCTTGCCGTACACCTGGAACTTGCTCGACGTCTGGTAGTCACCCGGCGGCAGGTAGACGCCGACGAGCGTGCCGGTGGTGTCCATCCGGACCCGGTCGAGGGCGTTCTGCACGTCCTGGTGACCGAAGCCGGCCGGCACCGCGTACGCCGAACCCGGGTTCGCGACCGGCGCCACCTGCTCGGTGTCGACGAAGTCGATCGCGTAGTTCGTGGTGTTCGCGGCGTCCTTCTGGAGCTTGATCTTCGTGCCCGCCGGGAAGGTCCCGTCGAGCATCAGGTTCGCCTCGTCGTAGATGTGGCGAGGATCGCCGCCCGGTGAGTTGCCGGGGCTCGCCTCCGCGCCGTACAGCCAGGCGTACTTCGAGGTCAGCGGCAGCGCCTTGTGGAACGCGCCGTTGACGTACACGTTGACGGTCGAGTTGATGCCGCCACCGCCGGCCGCGTCCGGGATGGAGAACCTGGTCACCAGGGTGTTCGTGCTGGCCCGGGTGGTGAACTCGACGAACGCGCCGGTCGAGTTCAGCGTGACGGCCTTTCGGCCGGACGCCTCTCCGGCCAGATCACCGATGGTCCGGTTCGGGCCGACCACCGTTGCGCCACCGCCGACGGCCGCGTCCTCGGCCTCCAGGTGGTCGTACGGCATGTTCGCCCCACGGCCCACGAAGAACGGCCGCTCGGACGTGTTGTTGGCCCGCTTCACCGGCAGCTCGTTGGCGTCGTCAGCCAGTACGACGCGCACGGAGTACCGCCCGTTCGCCGCCGGCCAGCTCCCCAGCGCAACGGCCGGGGCAGTCGCGCCGGCGGCGATCGCACCGGAGTACGACCCCGTGAACGTCCGTACGACGGTGCTGCCGTTCAGCAGCGTCAGCGTGATCCCGTGCGCCCCGGAGGCCGACGCGATCGAGCCTTGGTTGCGGATGGCAACGGAGAACGCGACGTTCGTCCCCGCGGACGGGTTGCCGGGCGTCCACGTGACCGCCCCCGCCACCAGGTCGGAGCTGGCCACCGGCGTCACCACGAGCGGCGACGAGCTGCTGGCCGAGTTGTTCGCCTCGTTCTGCTCGATGACCGCGTTGGCCTCGTCGACCTTCGCGCTCAGCGGGTAGCTGCCCGCGTCCCGGGTCCCGATCGACGCCGAGACCGTTGTCGAGCCCCCGGCGGCGAGAGCGCCGACGGTCGCCGTACCGACGCGCGTCTCGCCGAGGTAGAAGTTCACCGCGGAAGCGCCCGCGGCAGCAGATCCCGTGTTGTTGACGGTGGCCCGGACGGTGATCGCGTCGGTCTCGACCGGCGCGCTGGGGCTCCACGTCACGTTCGAGAGCGTCAGGTCAGGATTCGGAGCAGGCACCCCCATCACCTGGAGCTCGGCCACCTGACCGCTCGGCGCGCCCGTGTTCCCGGTGAAGTTGAGCCGTACGTCGGCGACCCGCGCGCTGACCGGGATCGTCACCGTGTTGCCCGACGCCGGACTGAAGTTGTACGCCGCCGACGCCGCGATCGTCGTGAACCCGGCAGCGCTCTGCTCGCGCCCGAGGATCGAGAACGTCTGCGTCCGGTTGCCCCAGGCGCTGTCCGGGTTGAGCCGGACGACGACGGAGCTGAGGTCGGCGTTCGAGCCGAGCTGGGTGGTCAGCGTGGCCGGGTTGCCGTTGCCTTCCCAGTACGTCGTGACGTTGTCGTCGTTCGCGTTGGTGGCGACGAAGGTGTGCACGAAGCCCGAGGCGGTGATCGGCTTGCGCAGCGCCAGGTTGCTGCCCGGGCCGCTGCTGCCGCCGCGGGTGACGCTGTTGCTGTTCGGCGACTGGTTGCCCGCGGCATCCTTCGCGCGAACGAAGTAGGTCACCGCGGCGCTGGCCGGCTGGGTGTCGGTGTACGTCGTGACGCCGCCGCCGAGGCTGGTCCGGAGCTGGCCGTTGGCGTACACGTCGTACCCGGTGACGCCGACGTTGTCGGTCGACGCGGTCCAGGTGAGCCGGATCTGGCCGGTGCCGGGCTCGGTGAACGACAGGTTGCCCGGGGCGGTGGGAGCCTGGGTGTCACCGGTGGCCGGTCCGTAGACCTCCAGCTCGGACAGCTGACCGGCGGGCCAGCCGGTGTTCGCGGTGATCCGGATCCGCACGTACCGGACGGTCGCCGCGCCGTAGTCGATGGTCACGGTGTTGCCGGGCGCGGTGAACGCGCGGGAGGCCGACGCGGACAGGTCGGTGAAGTTGTTGCCGTCGGTGCTGCCCTGGACGGCGAGCGTCTGGTTGCGGGAGCCCCAGCCGGAGCTGGGCAGTTTGAGCACGACCTGGTTGGTGCTGACCGAGGAGCCCAGGTCGACCTGGACCCACTGCGGGAAGGCGTTGTTGGCGCTCTCCCAGTAGCTGCTCTGGTTGCCGTCGGTCACGTTCCCCGCGGCGTAGTTCTGGGTGCTGGTACTGGCCGAGGCGGACTTCCCGGCGGCCAGGTTCGGTCCGGCCA
Source organism: Kribbella sp. NPDC051770 (assembly GCF_040681455.1). Taxonomy (NCBI): domain Bacteria; kingdom Bacillati; phylum Actinomycetota; class Actinomycetes; order Propionibacteriales; family Kribbellaceae; genus Kribbella; species Kribbella sp. NPDC051770. The sequence continues at coordinate 155,801 of NZ_JBFAYT010000011.1, forward strand.
GTACGGCGGCCGACGCGGTGCTGCCGGCCAGCGTGGGGCCGGCGGGCGTGAAGGTGGGGGCGGCGAGCAGCAGGCTGCCGGCCAGCGCGGTGGCGAGCAAGCGCCAGGGCACGGTTCTGGTTCTCATGCGGGCCTCTCCGGTGGGCGGGTGGTAAAGGCACAGAGGAGTATCAAGAAATTGCTCAAAACGATGAACTTCTTGCGCAGCGCTGGCTTATTGTTACGGCAGGATTACTGCAGCGTCAACGGCTCGAGGGCGCCGCTCCGGATGGAGCGACGCCCTCGAGGGGTCCTGCGGCGGCTACGGGGTCAATGCTTGGCAGCACCTTCCGCGCCCGCGCCGGTGAGCGCGCGGACCGACAGCTCGCTGTAGCGGCTCTCGCTGGAGCGGTCCTTGCCGACGAACGTGCCGACCACGCCGAGCAGGAAGCCCAGCGGGATCGAGACGATGCCCGGGTTGGACAGCGGGAACCAGGAGAAGTCCGCGCCGGTGATCATCGAGGTCGGCGAGCCCGAGACGACCGGCGAGAAGATCACCAGCACCACGGCGCTGATCAGACCGCCGTAGATGCTCCAGACCGCCCCGGAGGTGTTGAACCGCTTCCAGAACAGGTTGAACAGCAGCGCCGGCAGGTTCGCCGAGGCCGCGACGGCGAAGGCCAGCGCGACCAGGAACGCGATGTTCAGCTTCTGCGCCGGGATCGCCAGCCCGATCGCGACCGCGCCGATCCCGATCGCCGCGAACCGGGCGACCCGGATCTCGTTCTTCTCGGTCACCTTGCCCTTGGCGATCACGTTCACGTACAGGTCGTGCGCGAACGACGACGCCGAGGTCAGCGTGAGCCCGGCGACCACCGCGAGGATGGTCGCGAACGCCACCGCGGCGATCAGCGCGAGCAGGATCGCGCCGCCGATCGAGTCCGGCCCGCCGCCGACCATCTCGGCCAGCAGCACCGACGCGGTGTTGCCCTTGGAGGCCGCGACCGCGCTGTCCTTGCCCGTGTTCAGCAGCGCCGCCGCGCCGAACCCGAGGGCCAGCGTCATCAGGTAGAAGGCGCCGATCAGGCCGATCGCCCACTGCACCGACCGGCGCGCGGACTTGGAGTCCGGCACCGTGTAGAAGCGGATCAGGATGTGCGGCAGGCCCGCCGTACCGAGGACCAGGGCCAGGCCGAGGGACAGGAAGTCGATCTGGCCGACCAGGTCCTTGCCGTACAGCAGACCGGGCTGCAGGAACGCCTCACCCTTGCCCGAGTTGGCCGCGGCCGCGCCGAGCAGCTTGGACGGGTTGAAGTCGAACTTCAGCAGCACCAGGAACGTGATCAGCAGCGTGCCGGTCATCAGCAGCACCGCCTTGACGATCTGCACCCAGGTGGTGCCCTTCATGCCGCCGATCGTCACGTAGACGATCATCAGCGCGCCGACCAGCACGATCACGCCGGCCTTCAGGCCCTCGCTCTTGACGCCGAGCAGCAGCCCGACCAGCGACCCCGCGCCGACCATCTGGGCCAGCAGGTAGAAGATCGAGACGACGATCGTGGACGACGCGGCCGCCGTCCGGACCGGACGCTGCTTCATCCGGAACGCCAGCTGGTCGGCCATCGTGAAGCGGCCCGAGTTGCGCAGCAGCTCGGCGACCAGCAGCAGCGCGACCAGCCAGGCGACCAGGAAGCCGATCGAGTACAGGAAGCCGTCGTACCCGTAGAGGGCGATCTGGCCGGAGATGCCGAGGAAGGACGCCGCCGACATGTAGTCGCCGGCCACCGCGAGACCGTTCTGGGAGCCGCTGAACGAGCGGCCGCCGGCGTAGTAGTCGGCGGTGGTCTTGTTCTGCCGCGACGCCCACCAGGTGATGTACAGCGTCACGGCGACGACCGCGGTGAACAGCGAGATGGTCAGCGCCTGGTTGCCGGGCTCGGCGTCGGCGAGGGGGATCAACAGAGTGCTCACCGGCGGCGCTCCCTCTTGTACTTGGCGTTCAGGCCGCTGGCCAGCGGGTCGAGCTTACGGTTCGCGAAGCGCCCGTACAGGAACGCGATCACGAAGGTGGAGACGAACTGCAGCAGACCGAAGACCAGCGCCACGTTGATGTGGCCCACCACCCGCGTGCTCATGAAGTCCCGGGCCCAGTTGTTGCAGGCCACGTAGGCCAGGTACCAGACCATGAACGCGATGGTCCAGGGCACCACGAAGTTCTTGTAGCGGCGTTTCAGCTCGGTGAAGTCGGCCGCCTCGTGCACCGCTTCGTACGCGCGGGCGTCCCGCTCGCGCACTGCGTCGTCTTCCATCTGCACCCCTCAGTCGGGAACGAACAGATGCACGGTAGTCCTCACGACGGCGTTTGTGACCCACCGCGACCAAAAAGTTGCCCAGGGCGTCAGAGGCCGGGCTGGTCCAGGCCGCGCTGGTAGTTGGCCAGGTCGCTCGGCCAGGTCCGGTAGCAGTTGGTGAAGTACGGCATCCGCAGCGGTTCCGGGGGCCGGGCGGTGCCGTCGTAGATGCCGTCGATCTGCTCCAGCACCGACTCCCGCCGCGACTCGGTCAGTACGGCGACGCGCGAGTGCGACAGGGCGAGCTGGCGCAGGCCGGTCCGGTCCAGGTCGTGCCAGTGCCGGAAGCGGCCGGTCTCGACCGGGCCGAACAGGTCCGACTGCAGCAGCACCGGCATCGGATCGAACTGGTCGGCGCCGGCCAGGAAGTCCTCGCCGAGGATCGCGCGGTCCAGCCGGCGGACCCACGGAACGACCGTGTCGTAGTGGTTCCAGAGCAGGCCCAGGACGCCGTTCGGCCGCAGTACGCGGGCGATCTCGGGCAGCGCCCGGGCGTGGTCGAACCAGTGGAACGCCTGGCCGACGATCACCGCGTCGACCGAGCCGTGCGCGAGCGGGATTGACTCGGCCGCGCCGACCATGGTGTCCACCCGCGGCACCTGGCGGCAGACCGCGAGCATCTCCTCCGACGGGTCGACCGCGACCACGTCGTGGCCGAGCCCGGCCGCGACCGCGCTCAGCTTCCCGGTCCCGGCGCCCAGGTCGAGCACCTGCCGGCGCCCCGGCCCGAGGATCCAGGCCAGCGCCTCGGCGGGGAACGTCGGCCGGCCCGCGGCGTACGCGGCCGCGACGCCGCCGAAGGAGCGGGCGCGCTCAGGTCCTGGATCGTCGGTGGTCATCACCGTAAATCATGCCGTAGCAGCGGCCGGTGACGTCAGGGCGCGCGGTAGGGCGTGTCCGCAATTCCTGCCGCGACAGGTGTGCTAGGTGGGTTACTCGCCGAGCTTCTTCTGCTCGATGTGCTCGTTCAGCGCGTGCAGCTCGGGGTGCTTGCCCATGATCGCGACCAGGTCGGCGCAGTTCAGGTCGGCCGCGTCGAACTCCTCGATCAGCGTGGTCAGCAGCCGCCGGTCGTCGGGCGTGTCCAGCGTCAGCCGGTACTGCGAACCGTCGCCGCCGTCCCACGGGATGTTCAGCAGGTGCATGTCGCCGGTCCGGTTCTGGTGCAGGTACGACGTGACGTGCTCGCGGTCGGCCTGCAGCGTCGCGTCGGCGTCGGCCTGCAGCAGCCGGGACGCGGAGAAGATCTCGTAGTCCATGCCGCGCGGGAAGGTCCGCTCCAGGCAGTTCGAGACGTACAGGTTCTCGTCGTGCGCGGCCCGGTAGGCGTCGACACCCTCGCTGACCACCGCGGGGTCGATCAGCGGGCAGTCCGAGGTGACCCGGACCACCGCGTCCAGCTCGTGCTCGCGGATGGCGCCGGCGAACCGGGCCAGCACGTCCAGCTCGCTGCCCCGGAAGACCGGGAACCCGTACGCCGTGGTCTGCTCGACGATCGGCTCGTCGTCGGAGTTCGTGGTGGTGGCCACGATGACCGGCAGCCCGGTCGCGGCCAGCCGGTCCAGGTGGTGCTGGAGGAACGTCCGGCCACCGGCGGTCAGCAGCACCTTGGCCGGCAGCCGCGTGCTGGTGGCGCGGGCCTGGGTGATGATCCCGATCTTCATGACAACACCTTCGCAGTTCTGGGGGGTTCCACCATCGGGAGCTCGTTCCAGCGGAACAGGTCCCGGATCTCGGCCGGTCCGGCCAGGTGCTCGACGCCCAGCTCGGCGTCGGTGAACGCCTTGGCCAGGTCGAGCGGTACGTACGGCTGGTTCAGCTCCGGCCACAGGCGCCGGATCCGGGCCTGGCCGCCGAACGAGGGGTGTTCGTTCTCCAGCAGCATCGGATCGCCGTACACGCCCGGTTGCAGTCCGATCGAAGCACCGTACAGCACGGCGGAGCTGAGCCGGTTGCTGGCGACCCGCTTGTGCTTGCGCAGCTCCTTGAGCTGCTTGAGCAGGAAGTCCGGGTCGGTCTTGCGCCAGTTCAGGCCCCGGTACCCGTGCGTGATCACCCGGAACCCGGCGTCGGTGTAGACCTGCCGGATCGCCTCGTTGTCGAACTCGTTCCAGTACAGGCAGACGGTGATCGGCCCGGTCTCGTGCTCGTTGATCGAGGCAACGATCTCGGCGTGGTCGCCGAGCACGTTCTGGCCTTCCCAGCCGTGGAACGGGTAGAAGATGGTGCCCGCGGCATCGGTCGCCGGGGCGGCCAGCTCGGGGTGCAGCTCGAGCAGGTAGAGCCAGGCCGAGCCGATCACCGAGTAGTCGCGCAGGCCCATCGACCAGCCGCGGCGGCGGACCGTGTCGGACCAGACGAACTTCGGCATCCCGGGCACGAACGCGGTGTTGTAGGCGAACCCGTCCAGGATGTTCCAGCCGTGCTGGAGGTAGCCCCAGATCCGCGGCGGATCACCGGCCGGGAGGCCGGCGTACTCGGCCATGATGTGCGCGTGGCCGTAGAAGTGGTTGGCGTGGTGCATCAGCGCACCACGCGGCGGACCCGCTTGACGACCACGCGGGCCGGGTTCAGCACCGCCTGACCGACCCGGTACGGCTTGGAGCGGCGGATCCCGCTCAGCTGCTGCTCGAACCAGGTCGCCTGCGCGCTCGCGTCGGCGAGCTCCTGGCTGAGCCGGGCGATCGTCGCCAGCTGCTCGGCGCTGCCCTGCGGCCGGATCATCTCGTTGCTGTCAGCAACCGCGGCCCAGAGCTCGTCGGTGACCGTCAGCCCGGTCATCGAGGCCAGCCGTGCGGTCAGGTCACGCGGGGCGCTGCCGGCCGCCCAGGGTTGCCGGGAGCCCGCTTCCAGCGAGCGCCGGACGAAGCGGCCGAGCTGCGCGACGACCAGTGCGTCCCCGGTGCCCTCGACCGCCGGAGCGGTGCCGAAGAGCCGGTACGACGTACCGTCGGTGATCACGTTGTCGGCGGAGGCGACGGCGGCGGTCGCCGCGTCCTGGGCGCGCAGCCAGTCGACGTACGCCGGGACGATGCGCCGCAGCGCCGCCTGGTCGTCGAGGCGGAGCGCGGTGAACAGCTCCTCCTCCAGCAGGATGCCGGGGCCACTGGGGACTACGCCCGCCGGGAGCTGCTCGGGGAGCGCCTGCTGCTGAGTCGAACTCGCCTCTGGCACGGCCGCGTCGAGCACGAAGAACCAGGCGGGCGCCAGCTCGACGCCCAGCCCGGCGGCGAGTGCCTCCTGAGTCGTCCGGTACGGATCGGTCAGCGTCGGCCCGGTGAACCGGCCGGCGACAGCCCGGGCGACCACGGCAGCTGCCAGCGGTCCGTCGACCGCGCTCAGTCCCACGGACGCCTCAGCCACCGTCGGGTAGACCGCGTAGGTCCGCGCGACCCGCAGCTCAGCAGCCTCGCCGGCGCTCGCGTCAGGAGCCTCCAGCGCCGCGACCACCGCCTTCAGCCCGGCGGGCGCGGCGGCGTCGCCGCGGAGGTCACCCGGCCAGTCCTCGTCGCGCGGGATCGTGGTGGTCGGGTCGGGCTGGATCATCCGCTCGATGCCGAAGCTGTTCTCGGCACCGAGCAGAAGCCGTCCTCCCGGGGCGAGCCGGGATTTCAGCGCGGCGAGCCCGTCCGCCCACCGCAGTACCAGCGTATCCGGGCCGATCAGCCACGGCATCCCGGCGAGCGCCACGACCACGTCGTACGTCGGCTCGCCGTGCTCGGGGCCGAAGTGGTCCAGCGTCCCGCAGAAGACCCGGACGCCGAGCGCCTCGGCGATCTCCTCGGCGTCGGGCGCCGAGCGGACCAGGACGTCGACCGAGGCCGCCGTCTTGGCCACCTGCTCGAGCAGCTCGAGCGAGTGCGGGCCCGCGACGAGCACGGTGTCGGTCGGCCGGACGGCAGCCGCCAGCAGGTCCGCCGGCACCGGCCCGCCGACCGCCGGGCGGCCGTCGGTGGGGTGCAGGTCGGACCAGTTCAGCATCTCGCCGGCGATCATCACCGAGCGGGCCGCAGCGGTCTCGTCCGAGGACTGGTCAGATGTCACAGTGGTCAATTCTCTGACTTTCCACCAAATGAGTGATCAGGACACCAGATCCGTGAGCGTCTCGATGACCCGATCGACGTCCGCGTCGGTCAGGTCGGGGTACATCGGGAGCGACAGCTCCTCGCGGTAGAACTGCTCCGCGTTCGGGCACATCCCGCGCTGGTAGCCCGCGTTCGCGAACACCGGGTGCCAGTAGACGGGGATGTAGTTCACCTGGACCAGGATGCCGGCGGCCCGCATCTTCTCGAAGATCTCCCGGCGGCGGTCGCCGAGGATCCGGACCGGGTACAGGTGCCAGGCCGGGTCGACGTGGTCGCGCTGGGCCGGCGTCCGCACGCCGTCGACGCTGGCGAACGCTTCGTTGTAGCGCGCGGTGATCTCGGTCCGGCGCTTCTTGAACGCGTCCAGCCGCTTCAGCTGGGACAGCCCGAGCGCGGAGGCGATGTCGGTCAGACGGTAGTTCAGGCCGTGCTCGTGCACCTCCTGGTGCCACGGGCCCTCGTCGGTGATCTCGAACCGGTCGGGGTCGCGGACCAGGCCGATGAAGTGGAACTCGTGCACCTTCTGGGCCACCGCCGGGTCCTTGGCGACGACCGCGCCGCCCTCACCGGTGGTCAGGTTCTTGGTCGGGAAGAACGACAGCGTGGTGACGTCGGCCAGGTCACCGACCGGGCGGCCTTTGTAGAAGCCGCCGACCGAGTGCGCGGCGTCGTCGAGCGTCTTCGCGCCGACCCGGTCCGCGATCGGCTGCAGCGCGTCGTAGTCGGCGGCGTGACCGGCGTAGTCGACGGCCGCGATCACCTTCGTACGGTCGGTGACGACTGCCTCGACGGCGGCCGGGTCGAGCAGCGCGGTGTCCTCCTCGACGTCGGCGAACACCACCTTCGCGCCCAGGATCGCCGCGCAGGACGCGGTCGCCACGAACGTCATCGGGGTGGTGACGACCTCGTCGCCGGGGCCGACGCCGAGCCCGGCGTACGCCATGTGCAGGGCGGCGGTGCCGGAGGTGCAGCTGACGGCGCGGTGACCGCCGGCCAGCTCGCCGACCGCGTTCTCGAACGCGGTGACGCTGGGGCCGGTGGTCAGCCAGTCACCGCGCAGGATCGCGGTGACCGCCTCGATGTCGTCGTCGCTGATCGACTGGCGTCCGTAGGGCAGCATCGGCTCAGACGTCGCTCTCGAGGATCTTGGTGATCTCCTCGATGGAGTACCACTCGTCGTTGTTGTCCGAGGTGTAGTGGAAACCGTCCGCGACCGGTACGCCGTCGCTCGGCGCGGTGTAGCCCCAGGTGGCCAGGTCCGGCTGCAGGACGTAGCGGTCGCCGATCGCCAGCGCGCGGCGGCCTTCCTCCGGGCTGATCATCTCCTCGTGCAGCTTCTCGCCCGGGCGCAGGCCCATGTCGTGCATCTTGGCGCCCGGCGCGATCGCCTGGGCCAGGTCGGTGATCTTCATCGACGGGATCCGCGGCACGTACAGCTCGCCGCCCTGCATCAGCTCGAACGAGTCGACCACGAACTGGACCGCCTCGGGCAGCGTGATCAGGAACCGGGTGCAGCGCAGGTCGGTGATCGGCAGCGACTGGCCGGCCTCGTGCAGGGCCCGGAACTTCGGGATGATCGAGCCGCGGGAGCCCATCACGTTGCCGTAGCGGACCACGCAGAAGCGGGTCTCGTACGCCGCGGCGTAGTGGTTGCCGGTGATGAACAGCTTGTCGGCGGTCAGCTTGGTCGCGCCGTACAGGTTGATCGGGCTGGAGGCCTTGTCGGTGGACAGCGCGACGACCTTCTTCACGCCGGCGTCGATGGAGGCCTCGATCACGTTCTGCGAGCCGACCACGTTGGTCTGGACGAACTCCCACGGGTTGTACTCCGCGGTGTCGACCTGCTTCAGGGCGGCCGCGTGCACGACGTAGTCGACCTTGTGCATGGCCCGGTTCAGCCGCTGCCGGTCGCGGATGTCGCCGATGAAGAACCGCAGCCGCGGGTCGTCGCCGAACAGCTGGCGGACCTCCCACTGCTTCAGCTCGTCGCGGCTGAAGATGATGATCCGGCGCGGGTCCAGGTTGTCCAACGCGTAGCGGATGAACGCCTTGCCGAAGGAGCCGGTGCCTCCGGTGACGAGGATGTCGGAGCCGGTGAGGATGGACACGTCGAGTAGGACCCTTCTGAGGGGACAGTTCCGGACAGCCGTCAGTACACACCCTTAACGGCAACTCCGTACGATAGCGGGCGCCCCGGCGGAAGCCTCAATCACCGCTTCGCCCGCCTGTGGACAGACGCCCCCTGAGCCCCAGAAGTTCGCCGCTGTCCCACGTGGTTCAGGTCACTGCGGTGTGACGAGTTCGAGGCTCGGGAAGTACGTGCGGAACCTCGCGACGTCGCGGGTGATCACCCGGTGCCGGGCCACGGCGGCGTGCGCGCCGATGAAGAAGTCGGGCAGTGGCGCGGTCTTGGTGCCGCCGCGTTTCCGGTAGGCCAGAAAGGCCTTCGCGGCCAGAAATCCGGCTTCGTACGGCAGCGGCTCGCGCCGGAAGAGGTTCGCCGGAAGCGCCGCGTCGACCTCCTCGACCTGCTGGTAGCCGGCCGAGACCTCGGCGTAGATCAGTGGGTTGATCACCAGCTCACCCTCGACCTCCGCCGTGGCGATGGCCTGAGCTGACCATTCGCCCCACTGCGGATCACCGGTCAGGACGTCGAGCAGCACGCAGCTGTCCACGAGCGTCGTGACAGGCTCGACCAGGTTCAGATGACGCTCATTCGCCACGCAGCAGCGCCATGAGTTCGTCGGTGCTCATCCCGCTGGTCGCGCTGCCGCGGTGCTCGCGGACCCAGCGCTGTCCGCGGGTCTCGCTCCGCTCGACTCGGACGATCCGCAAGGCGCCGTCGTCCTCGATCACCTCGACCTCGTCACCTTCGTGCAGGTGGTGCTTGTGGCGTAGGGCGGCCGGGATGGTGACCTGTCCTTTGCTGTTCAGCTTCACGGGACCTCCTACCCGATACATGTGATACGTAATACCTTAGCCCATCTCCTCACACTGGTTTTCCTCTCACATTCACACCGGGCTACGGTCTGGGCGTGACGGTGCGGATCGGTGTCAGGTGTGACGTAGGCCCCAAGCGGGGGATCGGGCATGTGATGCGCAGTTTGGCGCTGGCCGAGGAACTGGTTGGGCGGGGCGCCGAGGTGGTTTTCGTGTGTGACAGCCACACGGTGCCGTGGGCCGACGAGCAGATCCGGAGCCGTGGGATCGCGGTCGAGCCGGCGGTCTGGACTGCTGAGGAGCACCTGGACCTGTACGGGCGACTGGGGCTCGATGCTGTGATCTGGGACTCCTACGACCTCGACCCAGATGTGTTCGCCGCGGTTCGGGCGTCGGGGCTGCCGACGCTGGCGATCGTCGACGGCGGGTACGGCGGTGCGGTGGCCGACATCCTGGTCGACCAGAACCTCGGCTCCGAGCAGGACTCTCCGGAGCTCCCCGCCGGCGCGGTCCGCCTGGCCGGGCTCGACTACGTGCTGCTCCGCAACGAGATCCTCGAGCTGCGCCCGTCCGAGCCCCCGACAGTCCGCACCACCCAGGTCCCGAAGGTCTTCGCCTTCTTCGGCGGCACCGACGCGTTCGGAGCCGGGCCGCACGTCGTACGGGCTCTGGCAGCGACCGGTACGCCGTTCGAAGCGCTGGTGATCGCTCCGGGTGACGAGCTGGCCGAGGCGATCGCCGCGGTCGAGCTCCAGGACGGCCAGCACGTAGAGGTGATCGGCCCCACGTCCCAGCTGGCCAAGGCGGTCGTGGCCTCCGACCTGGTCCTGAGCGCCTCCGGCACCTCCACCTGGGAGCTGCTGTGCCTGGGAGCCACCGCCGGTCTGGTCTGCGTCGTCGACAACCAGGTGATGGGCTACGAACGCACAGTCGCCACGGGTGCAGCTGTCGGCGTAGGCGTCCTCTCCGACCTCAAGCAAGACCCGACAGCGGCAGCCGCCGTACTCCGCCCACTGCTGCAGGACCCGAACGAACGAGCCCGCCTAGCCGCAGCCGGCTACCAGCTGGTCGACGGCCAGGGCCGCGTCCGCGTCGCCGACGCTCTGTTTCACCTGATCTCGTAGATCGTCGCGTCCAGGGTGGCGTGGCGGAGGCGGACGTACTGGTTGAGGTCGGGGGAGACCTGGCCGGTGCGGTGGTCGGCGTAGAGCCAGCGGACGCCGTAGCGGCGGAGGCGCTCGATGACGGCGGCTGAGGGGGAGGAGAACGCGGCGTCGTTGGTGGCCAGGAGTTCCTGGTTCCAGAAGGGGAGCAGGCTGGGGTTGCCGCCCTCGGTGGTGGCTATCCGGTTGATGCGGTTGGTGTAGGCCCAGCCCTCGACGAGGACCTGGCGTTCGGACAGTGCCGCGATCCAGAAGTGGCGGCTGTCGCAGACGTCGCCGCGCTGGACGATGCAGTGGGCGTTGGTGGCGACCAGGTCGTCGGTGCCGGAGTTGCGCTGCAGCCAGCGGGCTGCGTCGGCCTCGGGTTTGGTGGGTCCGTTGCCGGCGACGTTGCCGTAGATGACCAGCGTGGCCTGGTCGGAGACGAGGGTCAGCAGCGGTAGCGAGGTCGAGGCGGCCATGCAGGCGGCGACCAGTGCGGCCAGGGCTGCGGTGACCATGCTGCCGCGGCGTACAAGCCGCCAGGCGATGGCGACGACCAGTCCGACGACCAGCAACGCCAGCAGGGTCAGGAGGAACGGCACCTTCACGCCAGACAGATCAGCCGACGCTGCTCTGGCCAGACCAGCACCGAGCAGACCCAGGCCAGCAGCAGCCGCAACCAGTACGCCGCTCCGCCGGTCGCCGAGCTTGTCGGCGAGCCGGGCCAGTCCCAGGCAGGAAAGCACCGCCAGGAAGGGAAAACCGGTCCGGTAGAAGTAGACCTGGCTGACACCGGGCTGCGACGTCAGCACACTCGCAGCGAACCCACCGATCGCCGCACCGGCCAGGAACACCACTCCGGGATCCCGCCAGAACCTGCGCAGGAACAGCACACCCGCAACGGCCAGACCCCACGCAGCCGTGGTCGTCAGCGCACTGAGCAGCTGAGCGGCCCGGTCCACGCCGGTGCCGTGCCGGAGGGCGGCGTACGGCTGCAGCTGGATGAAGAGCTGTGCGGGCTTGATCTGCAGGCCGGACGACTCGCCACCGAACACCACGATCGTGGCGGCCACCAGAACCGCCAGCACGACCAGTCCGCCGACCAGAGCCCGCCCGGTCGAGCGCCGGGTGGCCAAGCGGGCCAGGAAGACCAGCCCGAACCCGCAGACCGCCAGCGGCAGGATCGTCGCTTTCGCACCGGACGACGCCAGCGCCACCAGCACGAACAGCACCCACCGGCTGCGCACAGGCTTCGACCGCAACAGATCCACAGCCAGTACGGCGAGCAGCAGCGCCAGCATCATGCCGAGGTTCTGCGTCGGGCTCAGGTACTGGCTGGAGGCCATCGAGATGTTGCCGAGCGAGATGTCGTGCAGCGGCTGCAGCGTGCCGCCCACCCCAGCCAGCAGCACGGCGAACGGCCCAGCCCAGACAGCACCAGGATGCGGCTCCTCACCAGGCTTCAGCAGGAACCGCTGCGTCAGCGTGAACACCAGCACGCAACCAACCAGCGCCAGCGGCACCCACAGCAGCGCGTACAGCACGTTGGTCAGGTCGATCCCGGTCGACCAGGAGGTCGCAGCAGCGACCTGGTGGAAGAACGTGTGGTACTTCATCGGCTCGCCGAAGACCCACAGCGGCACGACCGGTACGTCGTGCTTCGCGCTCGCCGCTAGCGCCTGGTGGAACGCCATGTCCGGGAAGGCCGCGTTCGGATCCGTGTACGCCGGTGCGTAGCGCCCCGGGCCCTTCACCCACATCAGCAGCAGCACCAGCGATGTCGCAGCCGCCAGCAGCCAGGCGGTGACCGGCGCGAGCGGCGCCTCCACGTGCTGCCAGACGCGAGCCCTGACGTCCCGGTCGAGGACACCGACGACCAGGACGATCGGAGCCCACACCCAGGACCAGCGCTGGAGCCCGACGGACGAGCTGGCCAGGTAGACGAGCAGCTGGGCCGCCGTACCGACTGCGAAGCCGGCTGCGCAGTCCTCGACCAGGTTGCGGCGGTAGGCGCCGATCAGTCGCCACAGCACCAGGCCGGGGAGTCCGACGCCGAGCAGCACGAAGACGGTGAACTTCAGCACGTCCAGCAGCGGCGCGTACCGGCCCATCATCACCAGCGTCAGCAGCACCACCGGTACGGCGGCCACCAGCCCGGCGACTGAGCCAGTGCCGTGATCCCGCGGCCCACGCCGCCTGGCTCTCCCCATGCGGGTCACCTTAAGTGACGGGGCGTCACGGAAGCTCGTAGATCAGCGCGTCCGGTGTCGCGTAGCGCAGCGTCGCCAGCGTGTTGAGGTTCTGGGAGACGGCGGTCTGGGTCGGGTCGGCGTACAGCCAGCGGACGCCGTACTTGGTGCGCAGCAGCCGCAGGTTGTCCCGGGTCGGCGACGTGAAGGCCACGTCGTTGTCCTCGAGCTTCTGCTCGTCCCAGAACGGCAGGCCGTTCGGGCTCTTGCCGGTCGCGGCGACCAGGTCGTTGATGGTGTTGGTGTAGCCCCAGCCCTCGACCAGGACGTGCCGCTCGGACAGCGCGCTGATCCAGAAGTGCCGGACGTCGCAGCCGGAGGCGTTCTTCATCGCGCAGTGCGCGTTGGTCGCCACCAGGTCGCTGGGGGAGGTGTGGTCGCGCAGCCAGTGCGCGGCGTCGGTCTGGGTCTGCGTCGGGCCCAGCGGGTACTTGTCGGTCAGCGGCTGCAGCGTGACCTCGCGGTAGTTCAGCATCGTCTGCACCGGCAGCAGCAGGCCTGCTCCCATCCCGGCCAGCACGAACGCTGCCATCGCGATCCGGCTCGGCCGCCCACGCCGTTTGGCCAGCTTCCACAGCCCGGTGACCAGACCGGCCGCCAGCAGCAGGAAGAGCAGCGTCCACAGCCAGGGCGCGACCAGTCCGTCCAGCGTCCCGTCGGGACGGCGGAACGGCTTGCCCTCACCCGGGTTGGCCCGAGTGATCTCCCGAGCCAGGTACGTCGCTCCCGCGCCACCCAACACCGACGCCAGTACGGCGATACCGGAGCGCCGGTCGGCGAACCAGAACACCAGCATCCAGGCACCGGCCGCAGCCAGCGCAGCGATCACCGGTACGGCGGTCCGGTGGAAGTACATCTGGCTGGTCCCCGGCTGGTCGGTCAGCACCATCCCGCCGAAACCCGCGATCGCGATGCCGACCAGGAAGATCATCCCGGGGTCGCGGAACCAGCGGGCCGTCGTACCGGCCAGGACGAGCAGGCCGGCCGAGCCGAGCAGCAGCGACAGGCAGACGATGATGCCGCTGGTCCACATCGCGCCGTGGTCGTACTCACCCCAGCCGACCTCCTTGGCGGTCAGCGGGTAGGTACCGATCTTGGCGAAGGTGATCCACGGCCGGACCGCCAGGCCCGAGGAGTGGTTGCCGAACACGACCACGATCGCGGCCAGGAAGACCGCGCTGAGCACCCCGATCAGCACCAGCGCGCCGACCGCGAAGCGGCGGTAGAAGATCCGGATGAACAGCGCCAGGCCGAGCCCGCAGATGATCAGCGGCAGCACGGTCGCCTTGGAGCCCGAGGCCGCGACTCCGATCAGCACGAACAGCACGTACGTCCCCGGCCCGCTGCGGCCGCGGAGCAGGTCGACGCCGAGCAGGGCCATCAGGACGATCAGCCCGCCGCCGAGGTTCTGCGTGGGCGAGCCCCAGACGTAGTTGGTCAGGCCCTCGGCCGGCAGCGTCACGTTCGGGTAGGCGTTGACCGTGCCGCCGATGCCGGCCACGGCGATGGCCAGCGGACCGGCCCAGCGCGAGCCCGGAGCGATCCGGTCGGTCAGCGCGAAGATCAGCGCGCACCCGGCGAGCAGCAGCGGGATCCAGCCGATCGTGTAGACGAGGTCGGTCAGGTCCACACCGGTCGCCCAGGCAGTGGCGGCGGTGAACTGGTGCCAGAAGTAGTGGTAGTCCATCTTCTCGCCCTGCAGGTACGGCGCCTGCAGGGGGAAGTCGTACTTCGCACTGGCGGACAGGGCCTGGTGGAAGGCCATGTCCGGTGAGTTGGAGCGGGCGTCGGCGTACGGGGCGGGGACCAGGTTCCGGTAGCGACCAGTGGCGTAGATCGGCAGTGCACAGGCCGCAGCGACCAGCCAGGCGGTCAGTGGGTGCACTGGTCGCTCCACCCGGCTCAGGCAGCGCCTGCGCCACGACGGTACGGCGACTGCCGCCACGAACACCGGCACGATCCAGAGCCAGGCCCACTGCTGCAGGCCCAGCGGCGCGACAGCCATGTAGACCAGCAGCAGCACGGAGACGCCGACCAGTGAGCCGGCGGCGAAGTCCTCGATCAGGTTGTGCCGGAACGGGCTGGCCAGTCGCCAGAGGATGGTCCCGGGCACAGTGATGCCGAGAACCCAGAAGCGAAGCAGCCGGACGATGCTGTCACCGGTCGAGTGCCCGGCCATCAGCCAGATCAGCAGCCAGGCCAGCGCGACCCCGGCGGCCAGCTTCACAACGACGCTCAGCACAGTGCGCCACGGGAGGGTCTTCTGCTCCTGACGCGGCGAGGCACCGAGCGAGCTGGGCGCTCCGAGCGTCATCGTTGGCACGAAGGAAGATTAGCGGCCCGCTAGCCTCACAGGAGGAGGTGCCGATGCCGACCGCCGTACCTGTGCTCTCTGTCGTCGTACCGATGTACGACGAGCAGGAGGTGCTGCCGATCTTCTTCGAGCGGATGCGCCCGCTGCTGGACGGGCTGGGGATCAGCTACGAGGTAGTGGTCGTCGACGACGGCAGCCGGGACGCCACGGCCGCGCTGCTGATCGAGGCGGTCAAGACCTGGCCGCAGCTGCGCCTGGTCCGGCTGCTGCGCAACTCCGGGCACCAGGCCGCCCTGTCGGCCGGCTTCCGCCGGGCCCGCGGCGAGTACCTGGTGAGCATCGACGCCGACCTGCAGGACCCGCCCGAGGTGATCGCCGAGCTGCTGGCCGCTGCTCGCGACCAGGACGTCGACGTCGTGTACGGCGTCCGCTCCGACCGCTCCAGCGACACCTGGGCCAAACGGACCACCGCCCGGATGTACTACCGGCTGATGTGCCGCCTGGTCGGCCGGGAGATCCCGTTCGACGCCGGCGACTTCCGGCTGGTCTCGCGGCGCGTGGTGGACGCGGTGAACGCGCTGCCGGAGGACGGCCGGGTGTTCCGGCTGGTGATCCCGTGGCTGGGCTTCCCGAGCACCGAGGTCCGCTACGTCCGCGCCGAGCGGGCAGCCGGCGTCACCAAGTACAACCTGCGCAAGATGCTCGGGCTGGCGTTCGACAGCGTCACGGCGTTCTCCGCGGCACCGCTGCGGCTGGCCACCTGGCTGGGTCTGTTCGGCGGGTTGCTGTCGATCGCGTTCGTCGTCGGCGCGCTGGTCATCAAGGTCTCCGGCCGGAGCATCCCCGGCTGGACCTCGACCGTGCTGGCGGTGGCGGTGATCGGCGCGATCCAGCTGCTCTGCCTCGGTCTGCTGGGCGAGTACGTGGCCCGTCTGTTCCAGTCCAGCCAGAAGCGCCCGCAGTTCCTGATCGGCTACGACAGCCTGGAAGATCCCGGTCACCACACGTACGCCGAGGCACTCGAATCCAGCGAGCCAGAGCAGCGGTAGGCTCCGTCACCATGCCCGACCCGATCCCCTTCTCCAAGGCCTACCTGGTGGGCGACGAGCTCGCCTACGTGAACCAGGCCTTCTCCTCGGCCGCGGTCGTCGGCGACGGGCCGTTCACGGCCCGCGCGACGGAGCTGGTCACCAAGCTGACCGGCGGGCTCGGGTCCCTGCTGACCACCTCGTGCACGCACGCGCTGGAGATGACCGCGCTGCTGCTCGACCTGGCCCCCGGCGACGAGGTGATCATGCCCTCGTTCACCTTCGTCTCGACGGCCAACGCCTACGCGCTGCGTGGCGCCGTACCGGTGTTCGTCGACGTCCGCCCGGACACCCTGAACCTGGACGAGACCCAGGTCGAGGCGGCCGTGACCGGCCGGACCAAGGCGATCGTCGTCGTGCACTACGCCGGCGTCGCGGTGGCGATGGACGAGATCAACGCGATCGCGGCCCGGCACGGCCTGGTCGTGATCGAGGACAACGCGCACGGCCTGGGCGGCACCTACAAGGGCCGCCCGCTCGGCTCGCTCGGGCTGATGGCGACGCAGTCGTTCCACGGCACCAAGAACGTGCACTGCGGCGAGGGCGGCGCGCTGGTCGTCAACGACGTCGACCTGCTGCACCGGGCCGAGATCATCCGCGAGAAGGGCACCAACCGGAGCGCCTTCTTCCGCGGCCAGGTGGACAAGTACCGCTGGGTCGACATCGGCTCCAGCTACCTGCCGGCCGATCCGCTGGCCGCGTTCCTGACCGCCCAGCTGGAGCGGTTCGACCAGATCCAGGCCCCGCGCTACGCGATTTGGGACCGGTACGCCGCGGAGCTGGCGGACTGGACCGCCGCGCACGGCATCGGCGTACCGACGGTTCCGGAGGAGTGCGTGCACCCGGCGCACATGTACTACCTGCTGATGCCGACCCACGAGCACCAGCTGGGCCTGATCGCGCACCTGCGCGAGCGCAACATCACCGCGCCGTTCCACTACGTCCCGCTGCACTCGGCCCCGGCCGGCGAGCGCTACGGCCGGGTCGGCCCGGGCGGCTGCGCGGTCACCGACCGGATCAGCGGCCAGCTGGTCCGGCTCCCGCTGTTCAGTCAGCTGACCGAGGAGGAGCAGACCCGAGTGATCGACGCGCTGCTCTCCTACCCCCTCTGAGATGGGCTGGTACGACGCGCTGGAGGCCGGTGAGCTGACCAGCAGCCCCTCGGAGTACGAGTCGAAGCGCTTCGGCGTCTCCGTCGACCGGGTCTCGGTCTCCGCCTCCGCCGGTACGCCGCTGGAGGAGGTGCTGACCGCGGTCGACAAGTCCACGGCCGACGTCGTCGTCCTGCGCTACCCGGCCCGCGAGGTCTCCTGGTTCGCAGCGCTCGCCACCGGACGCCGTACGGCGATCCTGGCGGACTCACTCGTCTACTGGTCGCTCCCGGTCGGCAAGGGCCGCCGCCCGGCGCCGCTGGCCGGCTTCGCCGCCGGGCTGGAGTCGGCGATCGACGACGAGCTGGTGGACGACCTGGTCGGGGACATCTTCGGCGACTACGGGAACCACTACTGCGCCAACCCGCTGTTCGACCGGGCGCTGGCGCTGGCCGGCTACCAGGAGTGGGCGCGGCGGAGCATCGCAGCCGAAGGTGCCGTCGTACTGCGCGGTCCGGACCGCCGCGTGCTGGCGCTGGCGACAGTGGACCAGCAGGCGTCCTGGACCGAGATCGAGCTCGCGGGCGTCGTACCGGCCGAGCAGGGGCGTGGCCGCTACGCGCACCTGCTCGCCGCGGTCGAGGACTCGAGCACCGCGCGCCGGCTGGTGATCTCCACGCAGGGTCACAACACCGGGGTGCAGAGGGCCTGGGCACGTTACGGTTTCGAGCCGGTTCACACCCTGCTGACCGTGCATCTGGTGAACGAAAAGCAAAGACTCTGACAAGATCCCCGGTGGCTCCACAGACCGTCCGGGCGACTACGCAGCGGTGCTAACATGACCGCGATGGATCACTGGTCGCCGCCCGGACCTTGGTTGCTCCGGCGCCGCGCGCCCAGGCAGCATCGGGTCAGGCGGTAGTGCCGACATCGATGTCGACCGACCGCCGACCGAGCCGAGGAGATTTGCCGTTGTGACGCCGCGGCTGAGTGTCGTTGTGCCCTTCTACAACGTCCGCGACTACATCGGGGACTGCCTCGACTCGATCGCGCGACAGACCTGGACCGACTTCGAGGCGATCCTGGTCGACGACGGATCCCCCGACGACAGCGCCGCGATCGCGCAGGACTTCTGCGACCGCGACCCCCGGTTCCGGATCGTCGCGCAGGAGAACCAGGGCCTCGGCCCGGCCCGCAACACCGGCGTCCGGCACGCCGACGGCGAGTACATCACCTTCGTCGACAGCGACGACCTGGTCACCCGGCACGGTTTCGAGAAGCTGATCCGCACCCTGGACAGCAGCGGCTCGTCGTTCGCCGGCGGCAACGCGCGGCGGTTCAACAACAGCTCCGGCGTCCGGCCGTCCTGGATCCACCGGCTGCCGTTCGCCAAGGACCGGATCGCCACCCACGTGATCGAGACCCCGGACCTGATCCTGGACCGGATGGCCTGGAACAAGGTCTACCGGCGGTCGTTCTGGGACGAGTACGGCTACGAGTTCCCCGCGATCCGCTACGAGGACTACCCGGTGACGCTGAAGGCGCACCTGGACGCGGTCACCGTGGACGCCCTCGCCGTACCGGTCTACTACTGGCGCGAGCGCGAGTCCGGCGAGTCGATCACCCAGCAGAAGTTCCAGCTGGGCAACATGGAGGACCGGGTCCGCTCGGCCGAGATGGTGATGGACCTGATCGAGACCGGTGACACGCTGCGTGAGGTCCGCCGCCGCGTGCACGCGCACTTCACCCAGATCGACATGCTGACGCTGATGATGGCGTTCGGCGCCGCCCCGGCCGAGGAGGAGCAGAACCTGCTCAAGCTCGCCCGGCGGCTGATGGACCGGCTCGACGACTCGGTCCTGGCCCGCGCCCACAGCTACGACCGGATCCAGCACTCGGCGCTCGCCGCCGGCGACGTCGACCTGCTCCGCCGGCTGGCCCACTTCCGCAACGACGGCGGTCTGCGCGGCGGCGCCCGGGCGCTGTCCCGGCCGGGCCGCCCGTGGCAGTTCGAGCACAACTACCCCGGCGTACAGGACCAGAGCGCTTCGGTCTCGAAGGAGCTCTACCGGCTGCCGATGAAGGACCTGACGCTGGCCACCAGCGTCCGCGAGGTCAGCTGGCTCGACGACGGCTCACTGTCGGTCAAGGGCACGGCCGAGATCCGGCACCTGGAGACCAAGACGTCGTCCAGCCTGCGGGTCGCGCTGGTCGTCGGCGGTGCCGAGACTCCGCTCGCCGTACGCCGGTACGACGCGACCGACACGCACGGCGACCCGGCGCTGGTCGGCTTCGAGGTCCGCCTCGACAAGGCGCTGCTCGGCAAGCTCAAGGGCACCGGCGCCCCGGCGCACTTCATGGTCCGGCTGAAGTCGGGCCGGCTGCGCCGGCACGGCAAGCTCCGCGGCCAGCGCCCCGGCAGCCCGGGCTGGCCGCCGGGTGCCTGGATCAGCAGCACCAGCTGGGTCCAGCCCGGCCCCGGTGCCGACGGTGCCTTCGTGCTGCGCCGCATGGTCGACCCGACCCGCCTCACCGCCGTCAGCCAGACCGCTGACGCGCTGATCCTGCAGGGCCGCGTGCCGGCCGACCTGGAGGAGCCGAAGCTCCAGGTGACCCGGCCGCTGGCCGGCAAGGACCAGGAGCTGCCGCTGACCTTCAGCGGTGACGGCCGCGACTTCAGCGTCCGGATCCCGGTCCGGCCGATCATCGAGGACACCAACCCCGACGACCCGTTCACCCAGCGCACCACCTGGGCGTTCCGGCTGGTCGGCAAGGACGACGAGAAGCTGCTGCTGTGGACCGGTGAGCCGCAGGCCGTGCACCACCTGGCCGACGGCCGGATGGTCAGCCTGACCCGCTCCACCGGCGGCTACGTCAACCTGCACGAGGCCCCGCTCCGGCTGCCCGCCGAGCACGCCAACATCGTTGCTGGCAGCAACGGTCTGGAACTGCGCATCGACGGCCCGGAGCTGGCCGGCGACGGCTACACCTTCTCCTGGCGGCGCTACCTGGACGACTCCGACGACCACGCCGACGTGACCTGCCGGCTGGAGATCGCCGGCGGCCGCTGGACGGCGAGCGCCGACCTGACCGACCTGATCCCGGCCGACGCGGTGGTCAACTCCACGGACCCGCTGGCCAGCCTGGCCGACTGGATCCTGTTCGCGACCGCCCCGGACGGCGCCGAGCACGCGGTGCAGTGCGAGCCGTTCCTGTCCGCCCGGCTCCCGGTCGAGGTCGAGCAGGCCGGTCACACCGCCGCGCTGCGCCCGCACGCCGGCACACTCCACCTCGAGGTCCGCTGATGCATCACCACAACCACTACTACGGCCAGGCCCACATCCTGGCCCGGTACGCCGGACTCGACGACGAGTACCCGCCCCGCCTGCGCGGCTACCTCCAGCACGGCTGGAACATCGCCGACGGCTGGAACCCGGTGCACGAGTTCTACGACGGCGCCTGGCGCTACACCTGGAGCGACGGCCCGCGCCGCCGCGGTCATGCCCTCGGCCGCCGCAACTACGCCAGCATCGGCGCCCCGTTCCTGTACCTGCAGGAGCTGGAGCCCGAGCTCGGCGCCGTACCGGAGGAAGAGCGCGAAGGCACCCTGTGGTTCCTCTTCCACGGCTGGGAGGGCGGCAAGATCCAGGGCGACCACAAGCGCCTGATCGACGAGATCCGGGAGACCGAGCCGGGCCCGGTCACCTTCAGCCTGTACTACACCGAGTACGACCGGCCCGAGGTGCGCAAGTCGTACGAGGACGCCGGGTTCCGGGTGGTCTCGTTCGGCCGCCGCGGGTTCTCCTACGAGGGCACCGACCCGAAGTTCCTCTACAAGCAGCTCGCCGAGCTCCGCAAGCACAAGCGGGTGGCGGCCAACCGGCTGTCGACCGCGATCTTCTACGGGATCGCCGCCGGCTGCGACGCGGCCGTGTACGGCGACCCGATGGAGATGGAGGGCGAGAACCCCCTCTTCGGCGGGCAGAGCCGGATCGCGCGGCTGTGGCCTGAGATGCTCGGCAAGGAGCTGGACATGGACGCCGCCCGGGCGACCACCGACCTGGAACTGGGCGTGCCGTGGATGATGCCCCCCGCGGAACTGCGGATGTTGTTCGATTGGAGAGAGCGTGTCTGACAACCAGCTGGCCGTCGAGGTCGTCCGCGGTGAGATGCAGCCGTGGAGCGACTACTCCGGCAAGCGGGGGGCTGTCCAGGGGCCGGCGCTGCGCGCGCTGCTCACGGACGTCCTGCCCGACGGGGCACGCACGCTGATCGTCGGCCCGCACGGCGCCGACCTGGTCGAGGCGGTCGTCGCCAAGGCCTCCGAGGCGACGCTGCTGGTCCGCTCGGTCTCCGACGCCGGTGAGCTCGCCGAGCGGTTCGCCGCAGGCGCCGGCCAGGGAGCCGGTGCCGGCCTGCAGGTCGTCGCCGGAGCCCTCGACGGACTCGCCGAGGCGGGGCGCCCGGCGTACGACGTGGTCGTCGCTGCCGACGGTCTGGACCGGGTGATCGGCTACGACAGCCCCGACCTGACCTGGTCGCAGCGGCTCGACGCGCTCGCCGCCGTCTGCGCGCCGGACGCCGTCGTCGTGCTGGGCCTGGAGAACGAGTTCTCCCTGACCAACCTGCTCGACCGCCGCCCGGCCGACCAGCGCCACGGCGACGACGAGTGGCGCCCGCTGCACGACGACCCGACGCGCCCGGTCTCCACCGCCCAGCTGCTCGCCGAGCTGGACCGAGTCGGCCTGACCGGCGCGACGACGTACGCGACCTTCTCGGTCGGCGAGACCCCGCACGCGCTGCTGTCCGACGAGGTCGCAGCCGCGGCTCGCCCGGGGCAGCTCCCCACCCGCCTGGCGGTCGAGGCCCTGGAGGCGGCGTCCACGGTCGTCCCGCTGCTGGCGCCGATCGCCGAGTCGGCCGAGGCTGCTGCTCGCGCTGGCCTGCTGGCCTCCACCCCCACGGGCTGGCTGGCCGTCCGCGGCGGCGCTGCGCCGCACGCGGTCTACAGCCAGACCACTGGCCACCCGGCCGTGCTGACGGCGGACGCCGAGGGTGAGAACTGGAAACTGGTTGTTGCCGGGGACGATGTCGAAGCCCAAGGTGCTTTGGCTTTTGACTCTTCTGTAGTTCCTTCGACTGTTTCCGGTGGGGTTTCGGTTGAGACTCTGCTGTTCCGCCTGGCAGCAGCCGAAGACGTCCCAGGCTTCCGCGACCTCGCCGGTCGCCTCGGCGACTGGGCGCGTTCGCAGGCCTCCCGCGTGCTCCCGCGCTGGGACGACGTGGTGGTCGACGGCGACAGCTTCGCCTTCGGCGCCTCCGCGTGGGTGACGGTCGCCGAGGAGTCCGAGCAGGACCGCCTCGCGGCCGCCTGGTCCCGGTTCCACGACCGCCTGATCGGCGCGCACCGCCGGCACCCGTACCCGCCGTGGATGGTCGGCGACGACCTGGTCTCGGCCTGGCTCGCGATGTCCGGCATCGACGCCCCGGCGCAGACCCCGGCGACGACCCCGGACACCCCGTCGGTCTCCGTCGCCCAGGTTGCCCGCGGCAAGGAGCTGGCGGCCGCCCTGGCCACCGCGCTCGGCGTACCGGCGGACGGTTCGCAGACGCCCGACGTACGGACCGTGCTGGCCGACGCCGACCGCGCCGCCCAGGAGATCCACGAGCTGAAGGGCCAGATCTTCGGCCTGGAGCGCACCCTCGGCTTCCGCGACAAGGCCCTGAAGACCCGCGAGACCCGGCTGCGCGAGATGCGCACCCAGGTCCAGAAGGCCAACTCCGAGCGCGCCAAGCTGAAGAACTCCAAGGCGTACTCCGCGGTGAAGCTGATCCGTCAGGCCGCGCAGATCCGCAACCCGCGCAAGTTCGCCGGCAAGGTCAAGCGCCGGATGAAGCGCCAGCTCCGCAACAAGATCGGCTAGCCGGCAGTGGCCGGTCTCCCCGCTGCGGGGAGGCCGGCTTTGCTGTTTCTACGCGCGGCGTGCGATCAGGAGCTGGTGCGTGTCCGGCCAGTCGACCGGATCGCCGTCCGGTGTGGTGAGCGAGGCGACCGGCGCGATGCGGTTGGTGATCACCCAGTCGTTACGCCACGCCTTCGAGGCGGGATCGACCGTGAAGCCGGCGGTTTCGGCGATCCTCGTCCAGTCGGCGAAGGTCAGGCCGCAGAACTGTTCGTGGGTCTCGGAGAGCCAGTTGTCGACGTAGTCCTTGCGGGTCAGGAAGTCCATCGCGTCGGCCAGGCGGAGTACCGGGTTGTCGCCTTGCAGCGTGTAGGCGAACGGCACTCGGGCGTTGCGTCGGAAGTCCTGGGCGAACTGGAAGAACCGCGCCCGGGTGGACAGCCGCTTCACGTTGGCCGCGGGGTCCTCCAGCGACTCCAGCTCTGTCGGCGCTGAGTTCACCCCGTCCGAGTCGTCCAGAGCCAGTACGACGGGCCGATCGGGCTCCGCCGGGCCGCAGACGTCGGAGTTGATCCAGACGCCGCCCGGCGCGGTGTGGGCGAACAAGCGGTCGACGAAGTGCTGCACGGTCGCCGCGCGGGAGCCGTCGGCGTACGACCAGATCTCGTGGGTCAGCGCGAGGGTGAGCGTGCTGTCGATCGAGCGCGGCGGGAAGACGGCCGCGCCGAGCATGTTGCGCTGGTAGAAGTAGATGTTCGGGTTGTGGAAGAAGCCCTGCTCCTTCTTGTGCACGCACTCGGCGTACAGGTGCCGGGCGACCTCGACGCCGATCAGGTCGGACTCGTGGAAGCGCGGGTCGGCGTCGGCGAGCTGCAGGGTCGCGCCGGTCGCGCAACCGATGTCGAGGATCCGGCCGGGGCGGACGAAGTCCTTGATCTGCGCCCATTTCCGGTCCGCGGCGGTCTCGAACGCGTCGGCGTACGTCTTGTAGTCGCGGGTCGTGGTCAGCCCGCCGTCGTCGCCGACCACCGGGTCGTTGACGCAGCGCCGGACCTGCGCGTCCAGCCGGTACCGGTCGAAGACGTCGACCGTCGCCGGGTGCGCCAGCTCGCGCCACTCGTCGTTGCCTGAGGCAATCATCAGCAGCACGTCCCACGGCCGCGCAGTGCCGTCGGGCTCGACGCCGATCACCTGGTGGCCGAGGCGCTCGTACAGCTTCGCGACCTCCGGTGTCGAGCAGGCGACCACCGTGTTCTCCGGCGTCAGCCGCACGGTGTCGTCGGTACCGGCCTCGATCGCCTTCACCGTCACCTCGGCGAAGTCGTCGGTCGGCGGGGTGTCGACGACGCCGACCACCAGTGAGCGCAGCCCGGTCGCCACGCTGAACCGCTCGATCGCGGCCTCGCGGCGGTCGAACGGAATCGGGTTCCGCTTGGTGGTGTGGTGGTTCGCCGACGTCACCGCCCAGACGACCGTCGTACCGGCCGGGGCCTGCGCGCGCAGGAACTCGGCCTGGAAGCGGGTCAGGACGTGGTGCCGGCCCGGGAACAGCAGGTACACGGGATCAGTCGGTCTCGGTGGTGATGTCCGGGTGCGCGTCGGTGTCGGTGCGCTCCCGGATCACGTACGTCGGCCGGCCCATCGAGCCGGAGTGCAGGCGGCCGACGTACTCGCCGAGGACGCCGAGGGCGAGCATCTGGGCGCCGGAGAACAGCGCCACCATCGACGCGATGGTGGTGAACCCGGCGACCGTGGTCGCGCCGACGGCGTACTTGTAGATGATCACGCCGAACAGGCCGACGCCGAAGACCGCGCAGATGAAGCCCAGGTAGCCGACCAGCCGCAGCGGCTCGGTGGAGTAGCCGGTGATCAGCGTCAGGGCGTGCTTCATCAGCATCCAGGTGGTGTAGTTCGACCGGCCCTCGGCCCGGTCCTCCATCCGCACCGTGGTCTGCGCGATCCGGGTGGTGGACCACGACAGCGCGACGTCGACCGACGCGTGCGGGCCGTCGAGCCCGTCGAACCCGTCCCGCAGGAAGGTCCGGAAGGCCCGGAACGCGCTGATCGACTTCGCGTTCTGCACCGACAGCGTCGAGGCCATCGCGGCCTTCACCAGGCGCGACGAGAAGGACCGGACGACGCCGTGCTCCTCCTCCTTCGGTACGCCGTACACGAGGTCGATGTCGTCGGTCAGCGCGGCCAGCAGGACCGGGACCTGGTCGGCCGGGTGCTGCAGGTCGTCGTCCATCGTGACGACCACCTCGTACTGCGCGCTGCGGACGCCGGCGATGATCGCGTTGTGCTGCCCGTAGTTGCGGGCCAGGCGCAGCGCGCGGGTCTCCGGGTACTTGTTCGCGAGCTCGCTGGCGACCTGCCAGGTGTCGTCCGGGCTGCCGTCGACGACGAGCACGATCTCGAACCCGGTGGTCGCCTCCGGCAGCACGTGCGACAGGTCCTCGACAAGGCGCGGAAGGGTCTTGGCGGACCGATAACATGGCACGACGACGGAGACGAGCACTGCTTGCCCTTCTGAAGGTGAGGAGGCGGGGCGTCCGCCGCTGTGATTATCCCACTGCTGAGAGGCACGATCATTTCTGTCGCGCAACTGCCGGCCAAACTCCTGCGCGACCACCGCGTCCGCTACCTGATCGTCGGCGCCGGCACGAACGTCCTGTACTTCGGCCTGTTCTGGCTCGGCTGGCACCTCCTCGAGGGCCGCTTGCCGTACCTGGTGGTCACCGCCCTGGCCAACTTCACCACCGCGCTGATCATGTACCCGGCGTACCGCACCTTCGTCTTCGGCTCTCAGACCGGCTGGCTCCGCGGTTTCGCCAAGTTCTACACCGTCTACCTCTTCGGCCTGGCCTGCTCCCTGATCGGCATGCCCCTCCTGATCGAGCTCCTCCACACCCCGGTCCTCCTCGCCCAGGGCCTGGTCATCCTCCTGGTCCCGGTAGCGAGCTACCTCCTCCACCGCTTCTGGACCTTCCGCGACGTGTCCCACACCCCAGTTGATGCGTAGGTCCGCGCGAAGGTTGTCGTCAGCACTGGCTCTGCTGGCGTTGGTGGGCTGTACGCCGCACACCGAGGCGCCGGCCGCGTTGAGCACCCCACAGGCGACCGCTCCGCTGCCGACCGCTCCCATCACTCCGACGGCTACCAGCACCGTCTCGGTCGACGGCTCGCCAGCGACGTTCCGCTACACGAAGGACCAGTTGGTGCGCGTGGTGCCGCCCACCTACCGCGGGCGGGCGATGGATCGGTTCACGTACCTGATCGAGCTGGAGAGCTACTCGTGGCGCGACGACTTCTTCGCGGGGCAGCCGGTCAAGCCGGAGTCCTGCCGGGTCGCGGTACGTTCGGCCGGTCGCGTGTACAACAGGATCGACGGGTTCCGCACGGACACTCCGGCCGTGATGGGCTCGGTGACTCTGCCGACACCTGCCGGGGACGGTGTAGCGAACGTGCGCGTGTACGAGCTGACCGGCGCGGAGGCTGTCCGGTACCAGCGGCAGGTGCTGCAGCCCGCGCCCGAGTGCCGGGAGTTCACCGTGGGCGCCTCCGGGCGGGGCTCCATCGTCGAGCGTCCGCTGCCGGAGTTCGGCTCCACGTCCCGGTACGTCGTACGCACGTACCCGCGGAGTGGACACGTCTGGATCGAGCGCACGCTGCAGTTGCAGACCACGCGGACGGCGGTCGAGCTGCGGGTCTTCAGCACCGACAACTCCGAGCAACAGTTCCTGGCGTTCGCCCGCCAGGTCCGCGCCAGCGCGGTCCGCGAACTCCGCTGAACGCAAAGGCCCCGGACCGTCGTACGGTCCGGGGCCTTCAGCGATTGCCTACAGCACGTCCCAAGTCAACGGCGTCCCCTTCGGGGTGTCCTGCCGGAACTCCCGGCCCTCGACCGACGTGAACGCGTCCGGCGGCAGCCCGCCCGCGGGGCGCACCGAGCGGACGTTGTCGGCAGCAACCTTCTCGCCGGCCTTCACATCGCGGGTCACGTACAGCGACCGCCGGAAGCGGAGCACGTTCTGCTCTGCCTGCTTCGGGCCGACGATCGGCTCGCCGAGGGCCTGCTGGGCGACCTTCGTGCCTTCGACCAGCGCCTTGACCTCATCAGGCTCCAGCGAGAACGCCGAGTCGACACCACCGTCGGCGCGGGACAGCGTGACGTGCTTCTCGATCACCGTGGCGCCGAGCGCGACGGCGGCGATCGCGGCGCCGATGCCCATGGTGTGGTCGGACAGGCCGATCTGGACGCCGAGGGCGTCGCGCAGGACCGGGATCGAGCGCAGGTTCGACTGCTCCGGCGGCGCCGGGTAGCTCGCGGTGCAGGAGAGCACGACGATCTGCTCGTTGCCGGTGGAGCGCGCCGCGCGGACCGCCGCGTCGATGTCCATCAGGGTCGCCGAACCGGTGGAGATGATGATCGGCTTGCCGGTCTCGGCCATGCCGCGGACCAGCGGCAGGTCGCCGATCTCGTTCGAGGCGACCTTGTACGCCGGGACGTTCAGCTTCTCCAGGAAGTCGATCGCGGTCGGGTCGAACGGCGAGGAGAAGGCCAGCATGCCGAGCGAGTTCGCGAGCTCGAAGATCGGCTCGTGCCACTCCCACGGGGTGTGCGCCTCCTGGTACAGGTCGTACAACCGCGCGCCGCCCCACAGCTCGTGCTCCGACGGCAGCCGGAAGGCCGGCAGGTCGACGTCGAGGGTGATCGTGTCGGCGGTGTAGGTCTGCAGCTTCAGTGCCTGGACGCCGGTCTCGGCCATCGCCCGGACGATGTCCTTGGCGCGCTCGATGTCGCCGTTGTGGTTGCCGGACATCTCGGCGATGACGAACGGCTGGTGCTCCGGACCGACCGGGACGTCACCGAAGTTGATCGTTGCAGCGCTCATGAGTTTCCCTTCGGCTTGCGCCGGTTGTTCTTGTTCAAGCTGATCGGCAGCACGGTGATCTCGCGCCCGTCGCTGACCCGCGTCTCCGGCTCGCCCTCGACGAACCGGAACCGCCGGTTCATCTGCCGGACGACGGTGTTGTGCTCCAGCACCTCGCCGTACAGGTCGTCGAGCCCGAGCTCGTCGAAGGCGTAGCCGGTGGCGTCCTTCATGACCTCGATCCAGGCCGGCAGGGTCTCGCCACGCTCGGCCAGCCCTTCGGCGTCCAGGAAGAATCCCCAGGCGCCGGTCCGCGGCGAACCGTCGAGCTCCAGGTCGAAGAAGTTGACCACGCCCGCGACGGCGCCGTCGCGTTCGTAGATCAGCACCCGGCGGGTCGGGTCGACGCCGGCCTTCTTCCACCACGCCAGGTGCTCGTCGGCGCCGATCTCGTGGGAGTTGATGCTGACGTCGCGGTTGGGCTGCTGGTTGCGCAGTTCCCGGATGATGTCGACGTCACCGTCGGTGGCCGTGCGCAACACCTGATTTCGCCCTTTCGCTTCACCGGTTGGATCGGCCACCACGGTACCGGCCAGCGCCCGCCTCCCGGCAGCCGGTGGCCAGACGCGAATCCGATGGCCCGATCAGGGATCTGTATGACACCTTCAAAGCCGCCGCCGAATGTGTAACTATCTTTCGATCCCGTCCCGGAGCGTAGTCGGAGAGTGACATGAGAGCCTGGCGTGTGGTCGGAGTCCTCGCGGTGGCCGTCGGTCTGCTGGTCAGCGGTCTCACCAGTACGGCGACAGCAGCGCCCGCCAGCGGCTGTGCTCCGGACAGCAAGACCCCGCTGCGGCAGTTCCGGGCCAGCTGGGTCTCGTCGGTGGTCAACATCGACTGGCCGTCGCGGACCGGTCTGACCGCGGAGCAGCAGAAGGCCGAGCTGCTCACCTGGTACGACGACGCCGTCCGCCAGCGCCACAACGCCGTCGTGCTCCAGGTCCGCCCGACCGCCGACGCGTTCTGGCCGTCAACGGTCGAGCCCTGGTCGCAGTACCTGACCGGTACGCAGGGCGGCGACCCCGGCTACGACCCGCTGGCCTTCGCCGTCGCCGAGGCGCACAAGCGCAACCTCGAGCTGCACGCCTGGTTCAACCCGTACCGGCTCTCGATGGGCACGAACCTGAACGCCCTTGTCCCCACACACCCGGCCCGGCAGCACCCGGACTGGGTCGTCACGTACGGCGGCAAGCTCTACTACAACCCCGGCATCCCCGCGGCCCGCAAGCTCGTCGAGAGCGCGATCATGGATGCCGTCGGCAAGTACGACATCGACGGCGTGCACTTCGACGACTACTTCTACCCGTACCCGGTGGCCGGCCAGACCTTCGACGACGCGGCGACCTTCGCGCAGTACGGCGGTGGTTTCGCCAACCTCCAGGACTGGCGCCGCAACAACATCGACCTGCTGATCCAGGAGCTGCAGCACCAGATCAAGGCCGCCAAGCCCTGGGTGAAGTTCGGCATCAGCCCCTTCGCCGTCTGGCGGAACAAGGCCACTGACGCCGAGGGATCCGACACCACCGCAGGCGTTCAGACGTACGACGACCTGGCCGCCGACACCCGCAAGTGGGTCCGCGAGGAGTGGATCGACTACATCGTCCCGCAGGTCTACTGGGCCGGCGGTTTCGCGCCCGCCGACTACAACAAGATCGTGCCCTGGTGGGCCGACCAGGTGCGCGGCACCGACGTGCACCTCTACATCGGCCAGGCGACGTACAAGGTCGGTACGTCGACGCAGTCGCCGGACTGGTCGGACCCGGCCGAGCTGAGCGACCACCTGGCCTTCAACAGCACGATCCCCGAGGTGAAGGGCGACATCTACTTCTCCGCGAAGGACGTCCGCGCCGACCGCCTCGGCGCGACCAGCCTGCTCAACAGCACCTGGTACACCCGCCCGGCGCTGGTCCCCGCGATGCCGTCGCTCGACGCCCGCCCGCCGCTCCCGGTCCACGCCCTGAAGGCCTCGCGCACCACCGGAGGCATCAAGCTGACCTGGCGCCAGACCTCCAAGGACACCACCTCGTACGCCGTCTACCGCCGCGACCTCACCGCCGGCGACTGGTGTGCCGACAACGACGCCCGCAACCTGCTCGCGACCCTGCGCGCCACAGCCGGCCAGCAGACCTGGACAGACCCCACAGCCGTTGCCGGACGCCACTACCTGTACCTGGTGACCGCACTGGACCGCAGCTGGAACCAGAGCATCCCGCTGCCCGCGGCGGTTCTCCGGTAGCGAGCAATACTGGAGGACGTGGACGAAACCCTGACCCGCAGCGCCCAGGCTGGAGACGTTGCAGCTCTGGGGACGCTGCTGGCCAGGCACCAGGCCGGCATGCGGGCGGTCGCGCTCAGCCTGCTGGGCAACAGCCCGGACGTGGAGGACGTGCTGCAGGACGCCTCGCTCACGGCGCTCCGGCGGATCGGTGATGTCCGCGAGCCCGCTTCTGTAGGTGCCTGGCTGCGCATGGTCGTCCGCAACGCCTGCCGGACCCGGCTGCGCAGCACGACCTACCCGCTGTCCGTCGACGAGGTCGCACTGGCCTCACTGGACCTCACCCCCGAGCAGATGCTCGACCAGCACGCCCTGCGCGACTGGATCTGGTCGGCGATGGAGGAGCTGTCGCCGCAGACCCGGCTGGCGATCATGCTGCGGCACTTCAGTACCAGCGTCACGTCGTACCAGCAGATCGCTGATGCCTGTGGAGTGCCGGTGGGGACCGTCCGGAGCCGGCTCAGCCTCGGGCGTGCCCGGCTGGCCGAAGCGCTCCTGGCGACGGCCGACACAGCCCACGACGACGCTGGTGCTCTGGCAACAGCCAGCGAGCGCGAGGCGCGGGAGACGCTGGCAGCTGCGGAGCGCGGTGAGTTCCAGGCCGTGCTGGCTGAGCGCTGGTCGCCGGAAGTGGCTCTGCTCAGCGGACCGCGGCCGATCGTCGGTCACGACTTCCTCCACCGGGGTATGGAGTCCGACCTGACCGCCGGTGTCCGGCAGCGGGTCCGCCACGTGGTGGCGAGCCGGGACCTCGCCATCTGGGAGATGGACCTGCTCAACTCACCGGACAACCCCGACCACTGCCCACCCGCGGTGACCTGGCTGATGTCCCTGCAGGGCGGACGGGTCCAGGAGCTCCGGCTGTTCCACCCGAAGCCTGTGGCCGGGCTCACACCGGAGCCGGTGAACTAACCCCGTCGTACTCCGTCTTGCCGGCATGACAACCCACACCATCGAGGTCAACGGCCTCACGCAGCGCTACCACGTGCACGGCACCGGCCCGATCCTCGTCGCCCACTCCGGCGGCCCCGGCATCAACTGGGACTACCTGCGGATGCCCGTCCTCGAGCAGCACCTGCAGATCGTGTACGTCGAGCCGATCGGCACCGGCGACTCCGGCCGGCTCCCTTCCCATCCGCGCGGCTACGTCCGGGACCGGTACGCCGAGCAGCTCGCCGCCGTCATCGACGACCTCGGCGCCGGCCCGGTCCACCTGCTCGGGCACTCGCACGGCGGCTTCGTCGCCCAGCACTTCGCGCTGCACCACACCGACCGCCTGGCCGGCGTCGTCCTCTACGACAGCGCCCCGGTGACCGGGGCCGAGTTCGGCGAGGAGGCCGGGCGAAACTTCACCGCGTACGCCGCCCGCAACGCCGGCAACCCCGAGCTGGCCGAGGTGATGGCTGCCGTCCAGGGGATCGGCGGCATCAGCAACGACGAGGAGTTCGCGGCCGTTGCCCGCGGCATCATTCCGGCGTACCTGGCGGACTACTGGGGGCTGCGGCAGCCGGAGTACGAGAAGCTGCGCGCGAGCGTCGGCGGCACCTACGTCGACGCCGTCGAGGCTGACGGCACGCCCGAGACGATCGACGACCGCCCGCTGCTCGGCGGGCTCGACCTGCCCGCCCTGGTGATCGGCGGCCGCTTCGACCCGATCTGTGGTCCGCGCTGGAGCGAGGAGCTCGCCAACCTGATCCCGGGCGCCGAGCTGGTCCTCCTGGAGCACAGCGCCCATTTCGGCCACGTCGAGGAGCCCGAGGCGTTCGCCGAGGCCGTCGCCGGGTTTGTGGCTCGGCTCACATCCGTGCGGTGAACTCGGCAGGGCCGGCGATCCGTGTGGATGGCATGACTCGAAACAGCACATGCCCGGGAGAGATCGAAGCCAACCTGGCGAGGCGGACTAGCTGATCGGAGTGGAGCCCGCCCCGACCCGGGGCGGGTAGAGCTGGTAGACGCGGACCGTGCCCGACTGGAACCGGAGCTCGGCGAGCTTCTCCAGCTCTTCCGGTGCGGGGTTCACCCGGTCGTCGGCCAGCAGCCAGCGCACGCCGTACTGCGTGCGTAGCCGGTCCAGCACCTCGCGCGTCGGGGCGGTGAACGCCTCGTCGTTGACCTTCAGCTTCTCCTTGTCCCAGAACGGCCCGTACGACGCTTCGGTCGAGCTGTGCACGTCGTTGGCCTTGGCCGTGTACGACCAGCCCTCGACGAGCACCCGGCGCTCGGCGTACCCGGGAATCCAGAACGAGCCGGTGTGGCAGCGCGGGCCGGTCGGCGCGTGGCAGTGGATGTTGGTCGCGATCAGGTCGTCCGGACCGGACTGGCGGCGGATGAACCGGGCCGCCTCGATCCCGCCGGGCGCGATCGAGTCGTACGCCGTCTGCGGCGGGAACGCGAACTGGCGCAGGCTGACGACGGTCGGTGACACGGTCAGCCCGATCAGCGCGGACACGGCGATCACCGCCCAGGTCCGCCCGGTCCGGGAGCGCCGGCGGATGCTCAGCCCGAAGATGATCACGCCGGCCGCGGTGAGGATCAGCGCGGCGATCAGCGGCCGGGAGAAGATCCGCTCCAGGCAGCCGGTGTCCTGGCAGTCGCGGATCAGCGTCTTGGTCTGCGCGCGGCCCATGTAGATCGCGCCGACGCCGATGGCCAGCGCGGGGCCGACCACCAGGTACTGGCGGCGCTCCAGCGAGGCCAGACCCCAGGCGGCGAGCAGAACCCCGTAGACGAAGGCGGTGCGGGCGAAGAAGACCTGTGCCTGGCTGTAGTGGTAGAGCAGGCTGGCGGCTGCCACTGCTCCGACCAGCCCGGCCAGCAGCATCACCACCATCGGGTCGCGGGGCAGCCGCCGCTTGATGAGCAGTACGCCGACAGCAGGCATCAGCCAGCCGGCGGCGACCGCCGCGGCCACGATGAGCAGCACTGTGTGACCAGGCTGCACGGACGGGTCAATGCCGCGCAGCATGCCGTCCAGCATCGTGCGGTACGTACCGGCCGGCTTGTACTCCATGCCGTGGCTCGCGCCGCGCAGCACGACGAAGAAGTTGAACGCGTACGTCGCTGCGACGGTCACCCCGAGCACCAGTGCGCGCAGGTTGAGGCGGCGGGCCTTGATCGTCAGGTAGATCCACGCGGCGGCGAGGCCGGCGCCGTACACAGGTAGCGCGGTGGCCTTGCTGATCGACAGGACGCTGATCAGTAGTCCGGCGACCACGAACAGCCCTGCGACCTGGCGCCGGGTCTGGCCCGGTGGACGGCGCAGGAGCTGCGCGGTGACGGCGATCAGCGGCAGCATCATCACCGTGGAGAACGCCTGGGTCGGGCTGATCATCTGGCCCATCGACAGCGGGCTGTCGTGGTACAGGGTGTTGGTGACCGTCCAGCCCCACGGGCCGAGGTCTCCGGCGAGCACGGTGAGGCCGGCGGCGATCGGCGCGGCTACTGCGCGGCCGGTGAGGATCATGCCGACAGCGGCCGCGGCCAGGGTCGTCAGCAGCAGGAACGCGAACGGGACCACTCGCTGGGTCAGCACGTCCAGCTCGATGCCGGTGATCCAGTGCGCCGAGGCGATGTGGTTGTAGGCCATCCAGTGGTAGGTCAGCGGCTCACCGGCGACGTACGGGACCTGCGGCGGGAAGTGGTGCGTCAGCTCCGCCGCCAGCGACAACTGGAAGGGGGAGTCCGAGTTGGGGCGCAGGGCGGCCGGGCCGTCGAGCGGGATGACGCGGGAGCCGACGCGGACGAACCAGGCGGCGACTACGCCGGCCACGACCATGACGCCGGCCACGGACCACCAGGGCGTGGGCTTGGTGGACTGCGGCCGGCCGGGCACCGCCAGGAAGATGCCGAGCGCGAGGGCGGGCATCACCAGCGCGATCAGCGGGATGTCGAGCCAGCGGCCGAGCGGGTAGAGCAGCACTTCGCAGGCCAGGCCGAACGTCGTACCGAGGACGGCGTCGACCGCGAACCAGCCGGAGCCGCCGGTGAGGCGCCGCCAGAACATGGTCCCCGGGACCGCGATCACGGCCAGGAAGTAGCCCAGGTACGCCGCCGCGACCCACGGCGGGTGCGCCTGCAGCCCGACGAACCACCCCAGCGGCAGCACCGGCAGACTCGCCAGCGCCGCCACCGACATCGCCCGCCCCGGTCGACCCACCCCAGCTCCCTCCGCAGTCCCTGCACACGGAGAGAGACCCGTGAGCGACGAAAAGTTCTCTGACAACGGTAGTCGGCGTCGCTGAGCCGTTTACCTCAAGCCCTGTGCCGCTTACCCTGAGTGAACGCCAGTGACAGGGAGGCAGCATGCCCGCCCAGCACATCGCCGGTTTCCCCGTGGAAGAGATCCTGCTCGCAGCCACCGCCGCGGCAGCCCCACTGATCGCCCTGATCGGCTGGGAGATCAAGGACAGACTCCGCCGCCTCCGAAGCCGTTTCCGGCCGGAGAACAACGCGCCCCTCGCTAACCAACCCAACAAGTACCAGCCACCGATCGCATGACCGGCTGGACCGGGGCTGACATCCTGGCACGCTCGCGCATCCTCACCCCCGGCGCGAATCAGAAAGTGACGTCAACCACCGCGAGGGTTACGCGAGTCGTCTCCAGCAGGCGTGGGAGGCTAGAGTCTTGGTCCATGAGTGAGTTGACGCGCGCCCAGATCCGGGACCTGATGGGCGAGGTGATGAAGGCGCAGGGCAAGGAACTGCCCGGCGACGACAGCGCCGACCTGCGGGAGATCGGCTTCCGCTCCCTGGACTTCTCCGAGCTGGCCCTGCGGGTCGAGGACGAGATCGGTGACGAGCTGAACTTCGATGCTCCCGGACTGCGGCAGATCGCCAAGGTCGGCGACGTCCTGGACTTCATCGAGCAGCTCCAGTCGGCGTGACCGGCCGGCGTCGCAGCACCGCCCTGATCGGCGACGACAACACCGTCGTCGTCGGCGGGAAGAAGCTGACCTGGCGGACCCTGCACAAGCTGCCGCAGCTCCCGTCGCCGGCCGCAGTGCTGGTCGACAATGGCGCGGACGCGCTGGCCGCCGTACGGCACCACGCCGTGCACGGCACCGAGCTGCTGGTGGCGACGTCGTCGCGGGTCGACCTGGCGATGCGCGAGGAGCTCGGCGAGTCCGGTTTCGCGGTGGTGATCGCGAACGGCGACGAGCACTCGGTCACCGCGGCGAAGCTGAAGCGGGTCGAGGAGTCCGGCCGGGTCTGGCTGCTGACCTCCGGCTCGACCGGCCGCCCGAAGCGGATCGGCCACACGCTGGAGTCGCTGACCACCGTCCGCGGCAAGCAGCAGCCGCGCACCTGGCTGGTCCCGTACTCGCCGGGTACGTACGCCTGGTGGCAGGTGATCACGATCTCCCTGACCCAGGCCGACCAGGGCCTGGTCGTCATCGAGCCGTCGGAGCTGGAGACCTGGCCGCACATCGCGGCCGAGCACGGCGTCACCGCCGCCTCCGGTACGCCGACCTTCTGGCGGCAGACGATCTTCCGTGACTCCGAGGCGCTGGCCAAGGTCCCGCTGGAGCAGATCACGCTCGGCGGCGAGCCGGTGGACCAGGCGATCCTGGACCAGCTGGCCGAGCTGTTCCCGCAGGCCCGGATCTCCTGGATCTACGCCTCCTCCGAGGTCGGTGCGTCGA
Organism: Kribbella sp. NPDC051770; assembly: GCF_040681455.1. Lineage (NCBI taxonomy): Bacteria > Bacillati > Actinomycetota > Actinomycetes > Propionibacteriales > Kribbellaceae > Kribbella > Kribbella sp. NPDC051770. Next base: position 191,797 of record NZ_JBFAYT010000011.1, read on the forward strand.
TCGTCGTGCACGACGGCAAGGCCGGTTTCCCGAAGGCCTGGCTGGACCGCGACCCCGACCCGGAGTCCGAGCGCCCGAAGCTGTCGGTGGACGGCGACGAGCTGGTGATCGCCTCCCCGCACCACGGTGCCGGCCTCGAGGGCGCGCACCGGACCGGCGACCGGGTCGAGTTCGTTGGCGACCGGGTGCTGATCACCGGCCGGCTCGACACCGACGAGATCAACGTCGGCGGCTCGAAGGTGTCCGCGGGCCTGGTCCGCAACGTGCTGATGGCCCACCCGGCCGTCGCCTGGGCCCGGGTGTTCGCCCGCAAGGCCCCGCTGGTCGGCCGGATGGTCGCCGCCGAGGTGGTGCTGAACCCCGACCTCGGTCCGGTCACCGACGCCGACCTGGTCCAGTGGTCGACCAACCGACTGCCGGACTACGGCGTACCGCGCCGGATCCGCTTCCTGGCCGAGATTCCCCAGAAGGAGACCCTGAAAAGCGATGTCTGATGTCACTCTGGTTCCGCCGTCGACCGTCGTGCTGGTGTCCGGCGGCTCCCGCGGCCTCGGCCTGGCCATCGTCACCGGGCTGATCGACGCGGGCGTGAAGGTCGCGGCGTTCGCCCGCTCGGTGACGCCGGAGATCGCCGCCCTGGCCGAGAAGTACCCCGACCAGGTGCACGCCGGTGCGGTCGACCTGAACGACGAGAAGGCCACCCAGGCCTTCGTCAAGGAGGTCGAGGACAAGCTCGGCCCGATCGACGGTCTGGTGAACAACGCCGCGATCGGCCAGGACTCGCTGCACGTGCACACCTCGGCGGACCAGATCGCGCAGATCATCCAGACCAACCTGACCGCGCCGCTGGTGCTGACCCGGTACGTGCTGCGCCGGATGATGGCCAAGGGGCTCAAGGGCCGGGTCGTCAACATCACCTCGATCTGCGGGCAGCGCGGTTTCCCGGGCCTGGTCGCCTACTCGGCCACCAAGGGCGGGATGGACTCGGCCACCCGGTCGATGGCCCGTGAGCTCGGCGGCCGCGTGCTGGTGAACTCGGTCGCGCCGGGCTTCTTCGCCTCGGACATGTCCGCGGTGCTCGGCCAGACCCAGCTCGACCAGATCGTCCGGCGGACGCCGACCGGTCACCTGACCGAGCCGGACGAGGTCGTCCCGGTGGTCCGGATGCTGCTGCTGGAGAACACCAACATCAACGGCCAGGCGATCGTCATCGACGGTGCCGCCGGTATCTGAGCTGCTCGCCCGGGCCGAGTCCCACCTCCGGGTGGGCTCGGCCGACGAGATGCGGGACGCACTGACCCGCTCGCACCTGCCCGACTTCCGCTGCGTCGGCTGGTACGGCGTACCGCCGGACGGCTGGTCGGTCGTCGTCGACGCCGAGTACGCCGACCAGGCGATCCCCGCGCCGCTGGCCGAGCGGTTCGGCACCGAGCAGTTCTGGGAGCGCTGGACCCGCTCGGAGTGCCTGTGCAAGCTCGCCGACGTACCGATGCTGGCCTGGTGGCCGCAGCACGGCCTCGACGTACCGGCGGACTTCGCGGGGCAGTGGCGGACGCTGGAGCTCGGGCCGCTGGTCGTGTCAGTGGCCCTCGCTCCCGCGACCGGTCGCGCGCCGAGCCTGGCGCCTTCAGTCAGGCCGGCGTGATGTTGGTGTTGCGGTGGAACAGGTTCGCCGGGTCGTACGACGCCTTGATCCGCGCGAGCCGGTCGTACTTCGCGCCGTACAGCGTGCTGGTGTCGAGCCCTTCGGCACCGAGCGCGTTGACGTAGCCCTCGCCCGCGATCGCGTGCGGCTGCAGCGCCGACCAGAACGTCCTGACCCAGTCCCGCTCGGCCGCGAGCTGATCGGGTGCGAGCGCGGCGCCGACCATGAACGTCGCGTACCGCGGCGAGCGGCCGCCGGCGAACGCCGTGGCGTCGTCGGGGACCTCGGAGTAGGCCTCGTCGAGCCGGTAGAACAGGTTGACCGACAGCGGCGACTGCTTGCGGCCGAGATGCTCCACCAGTACGCCGATCGCGCCGTCGGTCAGCTCGTCCAGGTACGCCGTCTTCTCGTACACGTGGTGGCCCCACGCGTTCGGCTCGTCGAGCGTCTGCTGCAGCGCGACGTACGGCATCGGTGTCGCGAACTCGAACAGCGGCGGCAGTGCGGTCCGCAGCCGGTCGAGCACCTCGGCGTGCGACTCCGGCGAACCGAAGCCGGTGACGACCAGCGCGTAGCCGGTCCGGAAGTGGTGCTGCTCCGGTACGAACGGCAGCGGCGGCGCGCTCAGCCCGGCGATCACCACGTTGAACTCGCGCGACAGCGCGGGGATCACGTCCCGGGCGAGCCGCAGGACTTCGGTGCCCTGGGCAACATCCCAGAAGAGCAGCCCGTACTGGACCATCGGGCCGACGGCGTGCAGCGCGAACTCGAACTCGGTGACGACGCCGAAGTTGCCGCCGCCACCGCGGACCGCCCAGAACAGGTCGGCGTTCTCGTCCGCGGCCGCGCGCAGCACCTGGCCGTCTGCCGTCACGAGCTGCACCGAGACGAGGTTGTCGATCGTCAGCCCACCGATCCGCGACAGCCAGCCCATCCCGCCGCCGAGCGTGAGCCCGCCGACGCCGGTGTGGCTGACCATCCCGGCCGGTACGGCGAGCCCGTGCGCCTGCGTCGCGGCGTCCAGATCCGCGAGCAGCGCCCCGCCGCCGACCTTCGCCCGCTTCGCGTCGGCGTCGACCGAGACTTGGTTGAGCAGGCTGAGATCGATCATCACCCCGTCGTCGACCACCGCCCCACCCGCGACGTTGTGGGCGCCGCCACGCACCGACACCTCCAGCCCGTTCCCCACCGCGAACGCCAGCGCCGCCCGCACGTCGTCGACGCTCGCGCACCGCACGACCACCCCCGGCCGCCGGTCGATCCCCGCGTTCCACACCCGCCGCGCGTCGTCGTACCCGTCGTCACCCGGCGTGAACACCACTCCACCCACGGCCGCCCGCAGATCCCCGATTCCCCGCTCAGCAGTCTGTGTCATCACGCACCTCCCGCATTGAGTGCCCATTACTTTACGTGGCGAAGCCGGGCAGAACGAGGACTCGAGGGCAGCTCTTCAGGCAGCCTGAGAGACTGGCAGGTGTGAGCGAAGCGGAGGTGCTGCAGGTTCTGCAGGTGGCGACGGTCTCTGAGGATCCCGAGGCGCAGCTCGCCGAGCTCGGCCGGTACGACGAGCAGGACCAGCAGTTGGTCGACCGGGTCGTCCGTGGCTACCTCGTCGACCTCACCCGTACGACGTGGGAGCGTGGCTGGGCGCCGGCGGACGTCGTACAGCATGCCCGGCGGCAGCTGGAGCCGGCGGTCGAGCCGCTGCTGACCGCGGTGATCGGCGCCGAGCACCGGGCGTACAAGCCGAAGACGTTGGACTCGCGCTGGTCGGAGCAGTTGGCCGATTTCGGGCTGGTGCACCCGTTCGCCGAACTCGATCTGACCGCATGGGCGGCCGAGCAGCGGATCGGGCGGTACCTGACGCTCGATCTGGCGCTCCGGATCGCGAATTTCCTGTACCGGCTGCCATCCCTGGCGCGGCTGTTCCCGTTGCCCGGCACGCCCCAGCAGAAGGCAGCGGCGCGCCCGCAGACATCCGGGACCGACCGGAAGATGCTTGCCCGCGTCCGCGCGCTGCTGGCGAAGGCCGAGGCGACCGAGTTCCCGGACGAGGCGGAGGCGCTGTCGGGCAAGGCGCAGGAGCTGATGGCGAAGTTCTCGCTCGACCACGCGCTGCTCGACGCGGGCCCGGACCTTGACCTGCCCGACGACTCCGGCGCCCGCCGGATCTGGGTCGAAACCCCTTACGTGACAGCGAAAGCGCAGCTCGTCGGGGTCGTTGCCGATGCCAACGGCTGCCGGACCGTGACGATGGACCAGCTCGCCGTGGTGACGATCGTCGGCGCCGAGCTCGACCTGCAGCTGACCGAGCTGCTGGCCACCTCGCTGCTGGTCCAGGCCAACCGCGCGATGCTTGCCGCGGGCAAACACTTCGGGCATCGCGGTGAGTCCCGGACCCGCTCGTTCCGGCAGTCCTTCCTGATGGCCTACGCACAGCGGATCGGCGAGCGCCTGCAGGCCACCGCCGACGCCGCGCGGTCCGCCGTACCGGAGGCCGACCAGGACCGGTTGCTCCCGGTCCTGAGCCGCCGTGAGCAGCAGGTGGACGCGCTGTTCACCAAGCTGTTCCCCGAGACGGTCACCCGCCGGACCAGGATCACCAACGGCGCCGGCTGGCACGCGGGCCTGACCGCCGCCGACCTGGCGCAGCTCGACACCCGCCGCCCGGTCACGCGTTAACCTGGGCTGGCGGAGGGGGATCGGGATGGACGAGGAAGCGAGCCCGACAGCCAAGGCGCTGCTGGCGCTGGAGCTGATCCAGAACAGCCCGGGCATCACCGGCGAGCGGCTCGGCCGCCGGCTCGGTGTCACCGACCGGGCGGCCCGCCGGTACGTCGGGATCCTGCGCGAGGCCGGCATCCCGATCGAGTCCACCTCCGGCCGGTACGGCGGCTACCGGATCGGCCGCGGCTTCCGGGTGCCGCCGCTGATGTTCTCGACCGCCGAGGCGCTCGGGCTGATGATGGCCGCGCTCGGCGGGCACCACAGCGTGTCCGACGTGACCGCGCCGGCCGGGAGCGCGCTGGCCAAGATCATCCGGGTGCTGCCGACCGACGTGGCCGGCCCGGCGGACGCGATCCGCGCGATGATCCCGCCGTCGACGCGGCTCGCGATGCCGGACCCGGAGATCACGGCGGCCGTCGTACGGGGGTGCACGGATCACCACCGGCTCCGGCTCGGCTACCGCCGCGGCGAGTGCGACCCGGAGCCGTTCGGCATGGACATCGACCCGTGGGCGGTCAGCGTCCGGCACGGCCGCTGGTACCTGCTGGGCTGGTCGCACACCAAGGACGCCCAGCGGGTGCTCCGGATCGACCGGATCGTCTCCGCCGAGCCGCTGCCCGACACCTTCACCCCGCCCGACGACCTCGACCCGGCCCAGGCCGTCCAGGACCACCTCTCGGCGGGCTGGCGGCACCCGGTCGAGGTCGTCTTCGAGGCAGGCGCCGAGCAGATCGCCCGCTGCATCCCCGGCAGCCTCGGCCGCCTCGAGGAGCTCGGCCCGAACCGTTCCCGCCTGACCGGCAGCACCGACGACCCCGACTGGTACGCCGAACGCCTGGCCTTCGTCCGCGTCCCGTTCCAGGTCGTCGAACCCCCGGAGCTCAGGACCGCCCTCGAAACCCTCGCGTATCGCCTCCTCGAGGCCACCAAGACCCCGTAGCGTCCGAAGAACGCTGCGAGTTTCTTCGGACGCTACGAGGTGCTGCGCCGAGGTGCTGACCGGGTCAGACGGTGGCGTTGGCCGTGGTCGTCGCGCGGCGCGGGCGGCGGCCGATCGTCTTCAGCCGGGTCTTCAGGATCAGCCGGATCATCTCCAGGCCGAGCGAGACGGTCTTGCCGAAGTCGCCGGTCACCGAGGAGACACCGACCCGCGGGTGGTAGTTCACCGGGATCTGCACCATCCGGGCCCGGGTGACGACCGAGGTCAGCAGCATCTCCAGGCCGAAGGCCGAGCCGTTCAGCGTGGCCCGGTCCGAGATGGTCCGGACGTGCTCGCGGGTGATCACCCGGAAGGTGCAGCCGACGTCGCTCATCGAGGCGGTGTTGAACAGCACCTCGAGCATCTTGGCGACGGCCCAGTTGCCGAACTGCAGGAACCAGCCCATGTTGGCGCCGTCCCAGATGAAGTTCGAGACGGTCCGGGAGCCGACCACGACGTCGCACTCGGCCGAGAACGACAGCAGCTTCAGCAGGTCCTCGGGGTTGAACGTGCCGTCCGGCTCGCAGACGCAGACCAGGTCGGTGTCGACCTCGCGCAGCCCGCGCCGGATCGCCGCCCCGTAACCCTGGGTGGTCTCGATGATCTCCCGCGCGTTGGTCGAGGCGACCTCCTCGGAGGTGCCCTCGGCCGCGTTGTTGTTGATCACCAGGATGTCGTCGACCACGCCGAGCTTGTCGAAGCGGCGGATGACGTCGGCGATGCTGTCCTTCTCGTTGTAGGTCGGAAGGACCACGGACAGTGTTTTACCGTTGAACACGTTTCTGCACCTATCGGATTTTCCGGATTCGGGTCAGCGGGACGCGACGACGAGCATCTGCCCGGCCAGCGGCTTGATCGGCGAGCGCAGGTACCACGGCACCACGAAGGTCAGGTTGCCGCCTTTGGACTTCAGCGTCAAAGGCATGAACTTCGCCTTGACCGCGTCGATCTTCCAGCCCTCGGCGACCAGGTAGTCCTGCAGGGACTGGTCGGTGAAGATCGCGACGTGGGTGAAGTCGTCGAAGTACCGGCCCGGGTTGAGCCGGAAGTTCGGCTGCATCAGGATCAGCCGGCCGCCGGGCCGCAGTACCCGCTTGGCCTCACCGAGCAGCCGGTTCGAGGAGTCCCGGTCCAGGTGCTCCAGCAGGTTCGAGGCGAACACGACGTCGAAGGTCGCGTCCTCGAACTTGCCCAGGTCGGTGCAGTCACCGATCACCGGCTCGACGTGCGCGGCGGCGGCGCGGTCCACCGTGCTGTCGAGATCCATCGCGACGACGCGCTTGGCCTGCACGTTGTTCGAGAAGTCGCACCAGCCCGCTCCGAGCTCGAGGACCTCGGCGTCCGTGCTGACCCACTTCTGCAGGTACTTGCACAGGTGCTGCCAGATCTTCGTCCGGTTCGCGTTGTGCGCCAGACGGGTTTCGAAGTAGTTCGACACGTACGTGCCGTCCGGCTCGCCGCTCTGCGGGGTTTGGGCGAGGGGATCGTCGGACAAGATAACTCTCCTCGGAAGCGTGCGCCGTGCGCGCATCAGCGGGTCACCCTACCAGCGCGGCGGGTTAGATGCCCCCCGACGGCGTCTGGCTGCCCTGGCGACGGGGCTATGCTGCTGCCCGACCCGGCCGCCGCGCCCCGGCCCGTGCACTGTGCGTGATTCCCGTTTGTCAGGAGCTTTGATGTCACAGACCGCCGAGTTGTCGTCCCCTGCCGCGACGACACCTCCGGAGAAGAAGACCGAGTCGCGGTTCGGCCGGTGGCCCTCCACCGCGGTCAGTGCGCTGGTGCTGCTGCTGGCGGTCGCGTTCTTCCTGACCACCGCCGTCCGGGCCGATCTACCTGCCAGCGCAGCAGTTCTGGGCCTGCTGGGACTCGTGGTGACGCAGTTGCTGCCGGGAGTCCTGGTGTGGCGGTGCGTCCGTCCCAACCGGGGCTGGTGGATCGAGGACGTGATGATGGGCCTGGCCGTCGGCTTCATGCTGGCGATCGGGGCGCAGATCGTGGCCGGTCTGCTGCAGTGGCCGTGGCTGTCGGCGACGTTGCCGCTGCTGCTGGCCGTCGTGCTGCTGGCGGTTCCGCGCAGCCGGGCGCGGATCCGGCGGGTGCGGACGAGCAGCCTGCCGCTGTGGTGGATGCCTGCGGTGGCAGCGACCTCGCTGTTCGGCCTGCAGGACCTGCGGCAGTACTACAACCGTGAGCCGCTCGAGTGGGCCAGCGGCTTCCGGGCGCCGTACATCGACGCTTACCTGCACCTGGCGATGTCCGGGCAGCTGCAGCACCGCGGCCCGATCAGCTTCCCCTGGGTCGAGAACGCCCCGATGGCCTACCACTGGTTCAGCCACGCATGGATCGCTCAGGTGGCGACGGTCTCCGGCATCGGTCTGGACGAGGTGCTGTTCCGCTTCATGCCGGCACTGATGCCGCTGGCCATCGTGCTGGTCGTGGCGATCGCCGCGGTTCGGATCACCGGCGTCGCGTGGACCGGTCCGGTCGCCGCCCTGCTGTGCATCGCGGGCTCCGAGCTGAACGTCTTCGGCCTGACCACGCTGGGCTACCCGATGGCTCCACTGTCGCCGAGCCTCGCGCCGTCCGTCCCGCTGCTGATCGCGATCGTGATCCTGCTGGTCTTCCGCTGGCGCAACCAGATGGGCCGCGTCGGCCTGCTGCTGATTCCGCTGCTGGCGCTGACCGCGTCGGGCACCAAGGGCTCGACGATGCCGCTGGTCGTGGCCGGTGTCGGGCTCGCCTTCGTGGTGATGATCCTGTTCGACCGCTCGCGGCTCAAGGGTCTGTTCCTGGACGGCGTACTGACCGCGGGCGCGCTGATCGTCGCGCTGGTCGTGGTGTTCCAGGGTTCGGATTCCGGGCTGCACGTCCAGTTCCACGACGCGGCGATGTCCACCCCGGCGATCACCCGGGTCGGCGCCATCACCACCACCTCGATGGCGTTCTCGTCGCTGGTCGCCGTACTGGCGATCCTCGCGCGCGGTACCGGCCTGCTCTGGCGGCTCAAGACCGCCGAGGGCCGCCGCGACCCGGCGACCTGGCTGCTGCTGGGCGGCGGCTTCGCCGGCGCCGCAGCGGTCGCGGTCTTCAGCCACCCGGGCGCCAGTCAGTACTACTTCGCCCGTACGGCGGGCCCGCTGCTCGCGATCGGCTCCGCGGTCGGTCTGGTCACCATGGTCCGCGAGCTGCAGAGCCGCTGGTGGCGCGCGGTGCTGATCGGCCTGGCCTTCGGCCCGTTCTTCGTCCTGCTGCCGATCTGGACGATCGGGCTGATCCAGCCCAACCACGGCGGCCTGATCCACATGACCAAGATGATCGTGGTCGCCCTGGCCGTGCTCGTCGCGGCCGGCGCGGTCGCCTGGTTCCTCACCCCGCGGATGCGGTTCACCGCGTTCTTCGCCGCGATCACGGTCGCGATCCTGGCCGGCGGCGTCACGATGGTGACCCGGATCCAGATCGAGGCCACGCCGGTGCTGCCGCTGCGGCCGGTGAAGTCGACGGCGTACCTGGCGGTCGGCACCGAGCAGATCGCCGCGGCCCGGTTCATCCGCGACCACTCCGACGTGAACGACGTGGTGATGACGAACCGGCACTGCACGACGCCGATCGAGCCGAAGAAGTGCGACAGCCGGCGGTTCGTGGTCGGCGCGTTCTCCGAGCGGCAGATGCTGGTCGAGGCCTGGACGCCGACCGTCGAGGCGAACAAGCGCGGCCCCGAGGGCCGCGACTCGATCACCGTCGACTACTGGAAGCCTGAGATCCTGCAGCTGAACGACAGTTTCGTCGCCCAGCCGGACGCGGCCAAGGCCCAGCAGCTCAAGGACCTCGGCGTCCGCTGGATCTACGTCGAGTTCACCCGACCGCACGCGGACACGCTCGAGCCGTTCGCCAAGGAGCGCTACCGCAACGGCAGTGCCGCCGTCTACGAGTTCACCGAGGCAGGATGATGACCGGACCGACCCTGACCGAGACCAGCATCCCGGGGCTGCTGCACGTCGAGCTGCAGGTCTTCGACGACGGCCGCGGCTGGTTCAAGGAGAGCTTCCAGGCCGAGAAGCTGGAGAAGCTCGGCCTGCCGCACCTCGAGGTAGTGCAGAACAACGTCTCCTTCAACGCCGAGGTCGGTGTCACCCGCGGGATCCACGCCGAGCCGTGGGACAAGTACATCTCCCCGGCGTACGGGAAGGTGTTCACCGCGATCGTCGACCTGCGCGAGGGCCCCGGCTTCGGCCGGCTGGAGACCTTCGAGCTGACGCCGCGGCAGGGCCTGTACGTCCCGCGCGGCTGCGGCAACTCGTTCTGCACGCTGGAGCCGAACACGGTCTACAACTACCTGGTCAACGCACACTGGTCGCCGGACGCCAAGTACACGCTGGTGAACCTGTTCGACCCGCAGCTGGACGTGCAGTGGCCGCTGCCGAAGGATCAGCTGATCTACAGCGAGAAGGACGCCGGGCACCCGATGCTGGAGACCGTCGAACCGATCCGCGTGGACTGGGATCTCGTATGACGATCCTGATCACCGGGGCCGGCGGCCAGCTCGGGAAGGCGCTGGCACACCAGTTGCCTGAGGCAACGGCGGTGACGTCGGCCGAGCTGGACATCACGTCGCGTGAGGCGCTGGACGCGTTCGACTGGTCCGGGATCACCGCGATCGTGAACGCCGCGGCGTGGACCGCGGTCGACAAGGCCGAGGACGCCGAGAGCACGCTGGCCGCCTGGAACGTGAACGCCAACGGGGTCGCGAACCTGGCCTGGGAGGCGCGCCGGCTGGACGTCCCGCTGGTGCATGTCAGCACCGACTACGTGTTCGGCGACGGCGAGGGGTTCCTGGCCGCCGAGCACCGGATCGACCCGCAGGGCGTCTACGGGATCACCAAGGCCGCCGGGGAGCTGGCGGCGCGGCTGAGCCCGGCGTACTACGTGGTGCGGACCAGCTGGGTCTTCGGGGACGGGCCGAACTTCGTGAAGACGATGCTGCGGCTCGGCGCCGACCGCGACGAGCTGACCGTGGTCGACGACCAGTACGGGCGGCCGACGTACACGGTGGACCTGGCGGCGGCGCTGGTCGCGCTGCTGGACAGCGGTGCGCCGTCCGGCACGTATCACGCGACCGGCGCGGGTGACGTGGTCTCCTGGGCCGACTTCGCCGCGGCGATCCTCGAAGGCAGCTCCTGCAAGGTGCGGCCGATCAGCTCCGAGGAGTACGCCCAGGGCAAGACGATCGCGCCGCGGCCGTCGAACAGCGCACTCGACCTGTCCGCGCTGGAGTCGGCCGGGATCACCATGCGCGACTGGCGCGAAGCCCTGGCCGATTACCTGAAGACGCTCTAAGCCTGGGGCTTGATCCCCGCGAGCACGATGTCGAGCATCCGCTCGGCCTGCTCCGGCTCGATCCCGGGCAGCGACGAGATGCTGCCGATCAGCCGCATCACGTCCATCAGCTCCAGGTCGGCGCGGACCGCGCCGGCCGCCTTGGCGGTGTCGATCAGCAGGCCGCCGGCGTCCTTCACGTTCATCTTGCAGGCCTTGAAGAACTCCGAGTCCTTGCCCAGGGCGCTGGTCAGCTCGTGGGCCAGGCTCTTCTTCGACACGTTGTAGCCGACGAAGCTGCGCATCCAGGAGGCCAGCGCCTCGAACGGCGCGAGCTGCTCGTGGAACCCGTACGCCCGGTCGCAGACCGACTGGATCTCGTCGACGTAGACCGCCTCGAGCAGGGCGCACCGGTTCGGGAAGCGCCGGTAGAGCGTCCCGATCCCGACACCGGCCCGGCGGGCGATCTCCTCCAGCGAGGTGTCGGTGCCGGTCTCGGCGAACGCCTCGCGGGCGGCCGCGACCAGCAGGTCGTAGTTGCGCCGGGCGTCGGCCCGGGTCGGGCGCAGGTCGGGCAGCGGGGGGCGCTGCTGCGCGGACGTGCTCATCCGACCTCCTCGGATCTCGGCGTGGAAAAGCCCTTGAAAAACCGGAGGCGCCCTCCGTATCGTATCCGGAGGAACACTCCACTTTCTTCGGAACCAACTCTAGCCCCTCCGGGGTAAGGAGCAAGAGCTCTTCATGTCAGCGACCTCTGCCGCACCCGCCAGACGACCCGGTGTCGTCCTGGCGGTGATCGTGATCACCCAGCTGATGGTGATCCTCGACGGCACCGTGGTGAACATCGCGATGCCCAAGATCCAGACCGCCCTCGACTTCAGCCCGGCCAACCTGTCCTGGGTGCAGAACGCCTACGCGCTCGCCTTCGGCGGCCTGCTGCTGCTCGGCGCCCGGGCCGGCGACCTGCTCGGCCGCCGCCGGGTCTTCATCACCGGCGTCAGCGTCTTCACCCTCGCCTCCGCCCTCGGCGGACTGGCCCCGACCGCCGAGCTGCTGCTCGCCGCCCGGGTCCTGCAGGGCATCGGCGGCGCGATCGCCGCGCCGGCCGCGCTCACCCTGCTGATGCTCACCTTCAAGGAAGGGCCGGAGCGGATGAAGGCGCTCGGCCTCTACAGCCTGGTCTCCTCCGGCGGCGCCAGCATCGGCCTGGTCGTCGGCGGCATGCTGACCGACTGGGTGTCGTGGCGCTGGGGCCTGTTCATCAACATCCCGATCGGAATCGCGCTGGTGATCGTGGCCCGCCGCGTCCTGACCGAGACGCCGCGCGAGCCGGGCCGCTTCGACGTGGCCGGCGCGCTCACCTCGACGGTCGGCATCACCGCGCTGGTCTTCGGGTTCATCCGGGTCGCCGAGAAGGGCTGGAGCTCGCCCGAGGTGCTCGCGTCGTTCGCGGCCGGGGTCGCGCTGCTGGTCGTCTTCGTGCTGGTCGAGCGCCGGGTCAGCCACCCGATCGTGCCGCTGCGGATGTTCCGGAACGCCGACCGGGTGGCGTCGTACCTGACGATGCTGCTGGTGGTCGGGACGATGTTCGGGATGTTCTTCTTCCTCACCCAGTACCTGCAGGGGGTGCTGAAGTTCAGCCCGCTGGCCGCCGGGCTCGCGTTCCTGCCGATGACCGGGCTGCTGTTCGCGTCGTCGCGGATCGTGCCGCGGCTGACCGGCCGGATCGACAACGGGCTGATGATGATCGCCGGTGCGGTCTCGGTGACGGCCGGCATGCTCTGGCTGACCCGGATCACCATCGACAGCAGCTACCTGGGCGGTGTGGTCGGGCCGCTGATCCTGTTCGGCGCCGGCGCCGGGCTGATCTTCATCCCGCTGACCGGGCGCGCGCTGTCCGGCGTACCGGCGGAGGATGCGGGCGCCGCCTCGGGCCTGCTCAACGTACTGCAGCAGGTCGGCGGCGCGCTGGGCCTCGGCATCCTGGTCACCGTCTTCGGTACGGCGAGCCGCAACGCGACCCCGTCGACGACGAACCCGGCCGACGCGGCCCGCGAGATCCTCACCGACGGCGTGCACGCCGCGTTCATCGGCTCGGCGGTGTACGCCGCGCTGACGCTGCTGGTGATCGTCCTCGGCGTGCGGCCGTGGACCCGTCGCCGCAGCACGCGGCCCGGCACCGCGACCGAACCGGCTGCGGTAGAGCCGGTCGCGGTGGACTCGCACTTCTGACGGACGCCCACCACCCACTAACCTGCGCCGCGGACTGCGTGCCCCGCCTGCGGCGGCCTACAAACAGGCCGCCGCAGGAGGTTAGTGGGTGGTGGACGTTCACCCCAGCGGAAGCCGGTGGGTGATCCAGGTGTTCTTGGTCGTGTACCCGAGCCGCTCGTACAGCCCGAGCGCGCCGGTCGGGTTCTCCGCGTCGACGCCGAGCGACGCCCGCTGGAACCCGTCCGCAGCGGCCTCGGCCATCACCTTGGCCAGCGCCACCGCGGCCAGCCCGCGGCCCCGGTGCGACCGCTTGGTGCCGACCTGGCCGACGTACACCTCGCGGATCCCGGTCGCCTCGGTGTCGGCGACGTACTCGTAGCCGAGCGTGTAGGCGACCACCTCGTCACCGTCCATCACCAGGTACGCGAGCGCCGGCCGGAAGGCGCGGGAGCCGGTGAACCAGGTCTTCCAGCTCTCCGGGCTCTTCGGCGAGGACCCCCAGTGGTCCATGAACACCTCGTTGTGCGCCACCCGCAACGTCTCGTCGTACGCCGGGCTGAAGGCGACCAGCCGCAACCCCTCCGGCACCGGCGGCACCTCGACCGGCTTGGCCAGATCGCGCTCCATCGAGAAGAAGTACCGGCAGCGCTCGAAGCCGAAGCCGGTCAGCAGGTCGAGCGCGCTGGTGTTCGTCTCGATCGCGCCGGTGTTGATCTCGCCCACGGCGCCCGGCTGCCGCTCCTGGTGTAGCTCGGCGGCCCGGCGGTTCAGCCACGGCACCAGCACGCTGCCGATCCCGCGCCCACGCCACTCCGGGTGCACGGTCCCCTCGGTGCGGACGCGGTGCACGTCGACCACCTCGTCCGGCGCCCGGACGACGCCGTACGCAACCATCTGCTCGCCGGACCAGACACCGATCGAGTCGCGCGCCGCGTCCAGGCTCGGGTCGGCCAGCTCCTCGAGCAGGTCGTCGGCGTTGTAGTTCTCCCCCTCGGCGTCCACCTTCTCCTTGGCCGCCAGCAGCTCGGCCCACGCGGCCGCGTCGTCCTTCTCGATCGGCCGGGCCTCGAGCCCGGCCGGCCACCCCTCGTCGTTACCCATGTCCCGAAGGTAGAGGCGGTGCCGGTGCCGCAGCACCTCAATTACCGGTCAACCCCGTGGTGGCTGCCTTGACCCCCCTATAGCTCTTGAGCAATGCTCGACGAATGGATCACGGAATGTCGGCGGAGGACCGCAAGAAGCAACTGGTCCGGATCGGCCTGATGATGCTGCGCGAGCAGCCGATCCACGAGCTGTCGATCGACGCGATCGTGAGCGAGGCCGGGATCTCCCGCAGCCTGCTCTTCCAGTACTTCCCGAGCAAGCACGACTACTACCTGGCCGTGATCTCGGCGGCCGGCCGCCGGCTGCTGCGGCTGACCAAGCCGGACGCCTCCCGCCCGCGCGACGAGCAGCTGCGCGAGATGCTGCTGGCCTTCGTCGCGTTCATCACCCGCCGCCGGCGCGCCTACATCTCGTTCGTCCGCGGTGCCGCCGGCGGTGACGACTACGCCGTCGAGGTGTACGCGCAGACCCGCGACACGATGGCCGAGCGGGTGCTGGCGCTGCTCGACGTCCCCGAGGCCGACCGCGAGCCGGCCGCGCAGGAGCGGATGCGGGTGCACGCCTGGTTCGCGTACGTCGAGGACCTGGCGATCGAGTGGTCCGGGCTGCCCGAGGGCGAGCGCCGGATCACCGACCAGGATCTGGTCGCGCACTCGATCGAGGCGCTGCAGACCCTCCGCAAGCTCTGAGCGCTCACATCGCGTCGGGCGCTGTCATGCCCAGCAGGGCCAGACCGTCGTGCAGTACGCCGCGCGTCGCGGCGCACAGCGCCAGCCGGCTGCTGCGGGTCTCGCCCTCGCTGGTGAGGACCGGGCAGGACTCGTAGAACGCCGACAACGCTGTCGCCACGTCGTACAGGTAGGTGCAGAGCCGGTGCGGCTGCAGGGTCTCGGCCACCTGCTGGACGGCGTCGTCGAACCCGGTGAGCAGCAGAGCCAGCCGCTGCTCGGCGGGCTCGGTCAGTGTGGTGACCTTGTCTGCTCTGTGACCGGCCTTGGTGAGCAGTCTCGTCAGCCGGGCATGCGCGTACTGCAGGTACGGGCCGGTGTTGCCGGTCATCGCGACCATCCGGTCCAGGTCGAAGACGTAGTCGTTGGTCCGGTCGCTGGACAGGTCGGCGTACTTCACCGCGCCGATCCCGACCGCCCGGGCCACGGCGTCCCGGTCGATGCCGTCCCGGTCGGCGAGTAGCGTGGCGGCCTTGGCGACGGCGGCGTCGAGCAGGGAGACCAGGTAGACCGTGCCGCCGTCCCGGGTCTTGAACGGCTTGCCGTCCGGGCCGAGCACGGTGCCGAACGCGACGTGCTCGGCCGTTGTTGTGTCAGGCAACCAGTGGGCGGCCCGGGCGAGCGCGAAGATCTGCTGGAAGTGCAGCGACTGCCGGTGGTCCACGACGTACACGATCCGGTCGGCGTGCAGGTCCCGGACCCGGTGCCGTACGGCGGCCAGGTCGGTCGCGCTGTAGCCGAAGCCGCCGTCGGACTTCCGCACGATCACCGGCAACGGAGTCCCGTCGCGCCCGGTGAACCCGTCGAGGAACGCGCACTGGGCACCGTCGGACTCGGTGAGCAGCCCGGCCTGCTGCAGGTCGTCGACCACTCCCGGCAGCGCGTCGTTGTACGCGCTCTCGCCGACCACGTCGTCGTGCGTCAGCGGTGAGCCGAGCAGCGTGTAGACCCGGTCGAACTCGGTCAGCGAGATGTCCACCAGCTGTTGCCAGATGCCCCTGGTCTCGGGGTCGCCGGACTGCAGCAGCACAACCCGCCGCCGGGCCAGGTCGGCGAACGCCGGGTCGCTGTCGAAGTGTCTCCGCGACCGCTGGTAGAGCAGCTGCATCTCGTCCAGGTCGAGCTCCTCGACCGGAGCCTGCTCGTCGAGGAGCTGCTCGACCATCATCCCGAACTGGGTGCCCCAGTCGCCGACGTGGTTCTGCCGGACGACGTCGTACCCGGCGTAGGTCAGCACGTTGCAGAGGGCGTCGCCGATCACCGTCGAGCGGAGGTGCCCGACGTGCATCTGCTTGGCGACGTTGGGCTGCGAGTAGTCGACGACGACCCGCTTGCCGCTGCCCGGCTCACTCTTCTCGAGGTCGTTGACTCCTGCAGCCAATGTCTCCGGCAACAACGTGATGTTGACGAATCCCGGCCTTGCGATCTCAAGTCGGCCCAGGTCGCTCACGTCCACCTGTGCGACCAGCTGCTCGGCGATCTCTCGCGGAGACCGCTGCAGCTGCTTCGCCAACCGCAACGCCAAACTCGTCTGAAAGTGCCCGAACTCAGGCTTGGTCGCGGCCCGCAGCTCGGGATCGACACTCACCCCGAACGCAGCGAAGGCCGCAGCAGACAGCCGCGCAGACAGAACAGAGACGACAACAGACACGAGACATCCTTGGAGAAACGAGGCACCGGAACAGGACTGAGGTGTTCAGACAGTGCGTCGTCGTCGCAGGCCGAGGCGACCGCGCGCGGTCACCGGGCTCGTCGACATGTCGCCCAGTATGCCCTACGCCCGGTACGCCGAGGGAGCGGGTTTCCGTTCGCCCAGCGGCACGATCGCCGGCAGCTCGGTCTCCCCGAGGAACACCCGCCGCACCACCCGCTCGGCGGCCAGCCCGTCGTCGTACTCGCAGAACCGCTCCCGGAACAGCTGCCGGTGCTTGGCCGCCTCGGCCGCCGCGAACCGCCCGGTCTGCAGCGCCGAGAACAGCTCGTCGGCCGAGCGCGCGACCAGCCCCGGCGGGAACTCGGTGATGTCGAAGTAGGTCCCGCGGGTGTTGTCGTAGAAGTCGAGGTCGTCGACCAGCAGCACGATCGGCCGGTCCAGGTTCGCGTAGTCGAAGCTGATCGACGAGTAGTCCGAGATCAGGACGTCGGCCGCGAGCATCAGGTCCTCGACCCGCGGGTGCTCGGACACGTCGACGACCCGGTCGGAGTGCGTCGCGGGCGCGCCCTTGGCCAGCGAGTAGTGGGTCCGGACCAGCACCCGCCCGTTCTCCCCGGCGGCCGCCGCCAGCCGGTTGAGGTCGACGTGGATGCCGTCGCCGCCGAGGTCGATCAGGCCGGACGGCGTACGGACCGCGTCCTTGGCGTCGCGCCAGGTCGGGGCGTACAGGACGACCAGGTTCGAGTCGTCGAAGCCGAACCCGGCGCGGATCGCCCGGACCTCGTCGAGGGTCGCGGTGAGCAGCCGGTCGTTGCGCGGGAAGCCGGTCTCCAGCTCCTCGAAATGCGCCGGGTAGGTGCGCTCCCAGATCTCCGAGGAGTACCGGTTCGAGGAGATGTTGAAGTCCCAGCGGTCGACCTGGCGCATCAGCTCGTCCAGGTCGAGGTCCTGGGCCGCCCGCGGGTAGTGCCGCAGATCGGTGCCCATCGTCTTCAGCGGCGTCCCGTGCTGGGTCTGCACGTGGACCTGCCCGTCGCGCTTGTCCAGCTCCTTCGGCAGGTTCATGTTGCTGACGAAGTACTTGGCCCGGTGCACCAGCTTCTCGTACGCCGGGGAGCCGGCCACCACGTACTCGACCCCCTCCGGGATCGCCTGCACGTGGTCCGCGTCGATCGCCCAGACCCCGCGCAGCTGGGGGACCAGCTCGGCGGCCTTCTCGTAGATCGCCCGCGGGCTGCAGGCGAACTGCTTGAACCAGTAGGCGCCGTACAGGGCCAGGTTCGGGTCCGGGTCGCCGCGGTGCAGGAGCTTGCCGACCGCCTTGCGCGGGCTCGGCACGTGCAGCATCTTGCCGGTCACCTTGAGCGTCGAGTACGTCGCGTAGTCGTCGTGGATCAGCATCCAGCGCTTGAACCCGCGGCTGGTCCGGTCGGCGGCGTACCCGTCGGGCTTCCAGCGCTTGGCGAAGGCGTGCGCGGTGTGGAAGAACTCGGCCCGGTCCTCCGGATCGAGGCGCTCCGGCTTGGCCAGCACGGCCAGGATGTGGTCCAGCGACCGGTCGAACGCGAACTTGCGCCAGCCGGCCAGCTCCGGGTCGGAGGTGATGAACGCGTGCACCCGGTCGTACTGGTCGAAGATGTCGAACTGGCGGCGGGTCCGGGTGCCGTGGATGTTGCCGCCGGTGCGGTGCTGGCGGTAGTGCACGACGACCCGGTCCAGGGTGGCGATCCGCTCGGCGACCAGCATCGTCGAGTAGGTCCAGGGCGCGTCCTCGTAGTACCCGGCGGTGAAGGCCAGGCCGTGCAGGGTGAGGAAGTCGCGGCGGTAGGCCTTGTTCCAGACCAGCTCGAGGAAGGTCAGGAAGACCGGGCGTTCGGCGGCGGTGAAGACGCCCTCGCCCTCGCGGGCGAACGCGTCGTGGCGCTGGTTGCGGACCACGCGGCCGTCCCAGAAGATCCGCTCGTAGTCGAAGATCAGCAGGTCCGGGCGGTCGGTGGCGTCGATCCGCTCGGCCAGCGCCTGCAGCGAGCCCGGGGTGTAGAGGTCGTCGGCGTCCAGGAAGAGCACGTAGTCGCCGCGGCACTCCTTCATGCCGGCGTTCCGGGTCGGGCCGAGCCCGATGTCCTCGGTCAGCGTGACCACCCGCACCCGCGGGTCCGCGGCGGCGTACTCGGCCAGGATCCGGCCGGTGCCGTCGGAGCTGGCACCGTCCACCCCGATCACCTCGAAGTCGGTGAACGACTGCCCGAGCACCGAGTCCAGGCACGGCCGCAACCACGGCCGCACGTTGTGGCACGGAACCACGATGCTGAACCGGGGAGCGGAGTCGGTGCTGCTGGCCATGGGACGCCATCCTAGGGTCTAGTCCATGACGGTAGATGTGTTCGCGCCGCTGGCTGCGTTGGAAGGTGTCGGGTCGGCTGCCCGGGCGGCCCGGGACGCGGTCGACGTGCTGCTCCGGGACCGTGGGCTGCGGCGGGTCGGGTCGGACGTGACGGCCGAGGCGCTGCTCCAGGGAGCGTGGGCCTCCGCGTCGCTCGCCGGTAGTCCGTCGACGCTGGAGGAGGTACGCCGGGGAGACGGCGACCCGCTGGCCGCCGGTGCGGTGCGGATGACCGGCGAACTGATGGCGCTGGCACCGCAGGCGGACACCGCGCCGATCCAGGTCTGGACCAGACTGCACCAGTTGGCGGCGGCCGAGCTCGGCCCGGCAGACCAGTTGGGCCACCTGCGGACCAGTCGCGAGCCGCTGCCCGACGACATCCCCGGCCTGCCGCCGGCGCCGCCCGCCGACGAGATGTGGGAGCGGCTGAGCGGCCTGGCCAAGGCGCTGACCACCCCGACCACCGCGCCGGGCCTGGTCGTCGCGGCCGTTGTGCACGCCGAGCTGGCCGTGCTGCGGCCGTTCCCGACCGCGAACGGGCTGGTCGCCCGGGCCGCCGAGCGCTGCCTGTTAGTTGCCCGAGGCATCGATCAGGTCGCGGTCACGGTACCCGAGACCGGGCACCTCGAGCTCGGGGCGTCGTACCCGGGTGGTCTGACCGACTACGCCGTACGCGGAGTGACCGGGGTGCAGAGCTGGTTGCTGCGCGAGTGCGAGGTGATCGCGCTGGCCGCGGAACGTTCACCGCTCAACATCCCAAGCCGGTAAGGGTTTTCGGCCCGGACGCGCGAACGGCGCCCTCTCGCGAGGGCGCCGTCGCTGGCACGTCATTCTGGTTACCAGGCGTGCACCTTGTCTGCCGCCACAGGATCGAGCCTGGGTCGAGCTGCCCGGTTGGGATGGGCTGGTCGCCGCGTGGGTACCTGACTGCCGTGCAATTTTCTCTACCGGGACCGGGGTCCCTTTGCTGATTCCTTTGTACTCCCCAAACCCCTGTGGGGGAAGAGTTTGGGGCGCCTTGATCAAGTTGAGAAAGTTGGCGTGACGTTCATTTCCCGGCCTCGCGGGAGCGCCGGCGGGCGGCGTACAGGAGGGCTCCGGCGGCCAGCCCGGCGCCGATCGCGGTCGCCGCGAGGGCCGGGCGGCGGGCCCGGTGGAGCCGACTGGTCCGCTCGGCGAGAGCCACTGGTTCGCTGAAGTCGAGGACCGGCCAGTCGCGTTCGGCCGCCAGCCGGCGCAGCGCCTTGTCGGGGTTGACCGCGAACGGGTGACCGACCGCGGCCAGCATCGGCTCGTCGGTGATCGAGTCGGAGTAGGCGTAGGAACCCTGCAGGTCATAGCCTTTCGCGGCGGCCAGCGCGGTGATCGCGGTCGCCTTGTGCGGGCCGTAGACGTAGTCCTCGATCTCGCCGGTGTACTTGCCATCGGCAACTACCATCCGGGTGGCGATCACCTGGTCGGCGCCGAGCAGCTCGCCGATCGGCTCGACCACCTCGGCGCCGGACGAGGACACGATCACCACGTCCCGGCCGGCCGCGTGGTGCTGCTCGATCAGCGTCACCGCCTCGTCGTACACGATCGGCTCGACGATGTGGTGCAGGGTGTCGGCGACGATCGACTGGACGGTCCGGACGTCCCAGCCTGTGCACATAGCGGACAGGTACTCGCGCATCCGCTCCATCTGGTCGTGGTCCGCGCCGCCGAGCAGGTAGACGAACTGGGCGTAGGTGCTGCGCAGCACGGTCCGCCGGTTGATCAGGCCGCCGGCGTAGAACGGCCGGGAGAAGGCCAGGGTGCTGGAGCGGGCGATGATGGTCTTGTCGAGGTCGAAGAACGCGGCCGGCCGGGGCTCCATACGGCGAGTGTAGGGGGCGTCGCCGACGGTTCCGACCGGATTCTTTCGGGGTCCACACGAAACGCCGGGGTACCCGGCCTTTCGTGTGGCCTGGTCTCCCGTTAGACTGTTGAGCAGTGTGACAGTGACACTGGTTCGGGCACCCTCGGTGAGGGTCTCGGCACCCGGTGGACACCATCTCGGCTGCAACACAACTGAGATGTGTGAAGACCGGCCTCGGGGGGTAGATACTCCCTGACAGTGGCAGACTGTCGCCTCCTGATCGGCCCCCGGCTCCTCCCCCCGAGCCCGTGGCCGAAGACGGCCCCCGGTCACCCCCCCGCCGGGGGCCGTCGCCTTTCTCGGCACAGGTCTCTCTCGACTCTCCGATGCATGATCCGGCCCTTTGGTTGCCGAATTCTGTAAATTCCTCATCTTTTGTGAGCGTGAGAGCGTTTACACATTATGCAGGGTCTTGACATTGTAGTGACGCGGTCACATTTTGTGTCACATGACCCGCTCGCGAAGCCGCCGCCCCCTGGCCGCGATCACCTCAGCCGTCCTGCTCGCCCTCGGTGGCCTGACGCTGGTGCAAGGCACCAGCTCGGCCGCCACCAACCTCGTCACCAACGGGACCTTCGAGACCGGCTCGCTGGCCGGCTGGTCCTGCTCGGCCGGGACCGGAGCCGCCGTCAGCGGCAACGCCCGGACCGGGACCTACGCCCTCCAGGGCACCCCGACGTCCGGTGACACCGCCCGCTGCAGCCAGACCGTCTCGGTCCGGCCCAGCTCCACCTACACGCTGTCCGCCTGGGTGAAGGGCTCGAACGTCTACCTGGGCTCCGACGGTGGAGCCAGCACCTGGACGACCAGCTCGACCTGGTCGCAGCTGACCACGACGTTCACCACCAGCGCGAGCGCGACCACCGCGACGATCTACCTGCACGGCTGGTACGGCGTACCGGCGTACCAGGCGGACGACGTCGTGCTGGACGGCCCGGGCGGGACCGGCCCGCCGCCGGACACCACCGCGCCGTCGACGCCGGGCGGCCTGACCGTCGGCAGCCCGACGTCGAGCTCGCTGCGGCTGAACTGGTCGGCCGCGACGGACGCTTCCGGTATCGACCACTACGAGGTGGTCCGGGGCAGCGAGGCTCCGGTCTCTGTCGGCAACGTGACCACGTGGACCGCGACTGGTCTGGCGCCGAGCACCAGCTACAGCTTCAAGGTCCGCGCCTGCGACCCGTCGGGCAACTGCTCGCCGTACGGCGCCTCGGTGTCGGGGACCACTTCCAGCGGGCCGACCGTGCCGCCGACGTCGCTGCCGAAGCACATCCTCACCGGCTACTGGCAGAACTTCAACAACGGTGCCGCGGCGCAGCGGATCTCCGACGTGCCGGCGGCGTACGACCTGATCGCGGTGGCCTTCGCCGACGCGGACGCCTCCCGGCCGGGCGGCATCACCTTCAACCTGGACAGCGCCGGGCTGAACGGCTACACGGTGGCCCAGTTCAAGGCCGACATCGCCGCGAAGAAGGCGGCCGGCAAGCGGGTCATCCTGTCTGTCGGCGGTGAGCGTGGGACCATCTCGGTCGGCAACGCGACCGCCGCGGCCAACTTCGCCTCGACCGCCCTGTCGGTGCTGCGCGAGTACGGCTTCGACGGGATCGACATCGACCTGGAGAACGGCGTCAACGCCCAGTACATGGGCCAGGCGCTGCGCAGCCTGCAGAGCCAGTTCGGCGCCGGGATGATCATCGCGATGGCGCCGCAGACGATCGACATGCAGTCGCCGCAGTTCGAGTACTTCAAGCTGGCGCTGGCGATCAAGGACATCCTGACCGTGGTCAACGTCCAGTACTACAACTCCGGCGCGATGAACGGCTGCAACGGACAGGTCTACTCGCAGGGCTCGGTGGACTTCATCACCGCCCAGGCCTGCATCATGCTGCAGGGTGGCCTGCGGCCCGACCAGGTCGGACTCGGCCTGCCGGCGTCGAACCGCGGAGCCGGCAGCGGCTACGTGTCGCCGACGATCGTCAACAACGCGCTGGACTGCCTGACCAAGGGCACCAACTGCGGCAGCTTCAAGCCGAGCACCACCTGGCCGACGCTGCGCGGTGCCATGACCTGGTCGACCAACTGGGACGCCACCAACGGCAACCAGTTCTCCAACCAGGTCGGCGCGCACGTCCACTCGCTGCCCTGATGCACAGCTACCGCCCCGCCCCGGTGCTGGAAGCTCTCGGTGTCTGCTCGGAGGACGAGCAGCTCTACCGGGCGCTTCTGGCCCGGCCGGAATCCACGACCCTGCAGCTGGCCGAGGCGACCGGCTGGCCCGCCGCACGGGTCACCCGCCACCTGAGGTCGCTGATCGGCCTCGGCCTGGCGTCCCGTACGCCGGGCCGCCCGGCCCGCTACACGCCTGCCGTCCCGGAGGCGGCAGTCGAGCTGCTGGCGCTCCGGCGGCAGGCGGCGATCGTCGAGGCCCGGGTCGGGGCGTCGGTGCTCACCGCGGAGTTCCGGGCCGCCACTGAGTCCGGTCCGTTCACGGTGATCCGTGGCGCCGAGGCGATCGCGCAGCGGTACTTCCAGGCGCAGCAGAGCGCGCAGACCGAAGTACTGGTGCTCGACAAGCCGCCGTACGCCGTACTGCCGGTGGAGCCGCGCCGGGCGTTCGGTGTGGGCTACCGGATGGTCTACGACATGGCCGCACTGGTCGACCCGGCGTCGCTGACTGCGGCCCGGTCGGCCGGGACCTCGTTCCGGATGCTGCGCGACGTGCCGCTGAAGCTGTTGGTGGCGGACGGGCGTACTGGGCTGCTGCACACTGGCGCCGACGTACTGGTCGAGTTGGGGCCGTCGTCGTTGCTGGATGGGTTGCTGAGGCTGTTCGAGCTGTTGTGGCAGCAGGCGACTCCGTTGATCTACGAGCCGTCTGATGGGCCGCTGTCGGCTGAGGACCAGCAGCTGCTGGCGCTGGCTGCTGCTGGGCTGACCGATCAGGCGATCGCTCGGCGGTTGGGTGTCGCCCAGCGGACGGTCGAGCGGAGGATGCAGCGGATCCTGAAGGCTCTGGATGCGACGACTCGCTTCCAGGCCGGGCTCCGTGCGGGTCAGCGGGGACTGCTTACTCCGTGACGTCGGCGACCGTGGCGTTCAGTGCTTTGGTGAGCGCCTCGGCGTCGACGGTCAGGCCGACGCCGTGGTCGCCGCCGCCGATCGAGATCGTCCCGGTGATCCGCTCGTCGGCGACCACCGGCCAGTCGTGGGTGCTGCCGAGCGGGGTGATCGTGCCGCGGACGTAGCCGGTCACCTCGAGCGCGGTGTCCGCGCTGGGCATCGAGATCCGGTTCACGCCGAGCAGCGTGCGCAGCTTCGGCCAGGCGATCTCACGGTCGCCGGGGACCAGGACGAATCGGTAGTCGTCGTCGGCCAGCCGGACCACGATCGTCTTGATCAGCTTGGCCGGCTCGATCCCGCGGGCGGCCGCGGCCTCCTCGAGTGAGTTCACCCGGCCGTGCCGGGTCTCCTCGTAGGCCAGTCCCAGGGTGTCCGCCGCTTCGGTCGCTCGCGTCATGCTTCTAGCTTCTCACCCGGATCGGCACCCGTCTCAGCGCCAGCGCCAACGCCAGGGTGACGACGGACAGGGCTGCTGCTTCTGCTGCGACTCCAGGCCAGGCAGCGTGCGTCCAGGCCACTCCCGCGAGTCCGCCGAACACCGACGAGCCCAGGTAGTAGGCGAACAGGTAGAGGCTCGCCGCCTGGGCCGTTCCGCCGTTGGCCGCATGCGCCCGAGCGGGCACCCAGCCGCTGGCGACACCGTGCACAGCGAAGAACCCGGCGGTCATCACCGCGAGCCCGACGATCACCAGCGCGAGCTGGTGAGTCAGCGTGATCGCGATGCCCGCCAGCGTCACCAGGCACCCGACCGGGACCACCGCCCGCCGGCCGTAGGTGTCGGCCAGTCGCCCGGCGGTCGCCGACGAGGCCGAGCCGAGGAGGTAGACGAGGAAGACCAGGCTGGCCAGTCCGGGGCCGAGCTCGTACGGCGCTGCCGCCAGCCGGAAGCCGGTCGCGTTGTAGACGCCGACGAACGCCCCCATGGAGGTTGCCGCGATCCCGTAGAGCGCCAGCAGCGCCGGGTCCTTCAGCACCGTTCCGGCCTGGCTCAGGCTCGGCCTGGTCGGCGTGAAGTTCCGGGACTCGGGCAGGAGCACCAGCAGCAGCACCGCGCAGACCACGCCCAGTACGGCGATCCCGCCGAGCGCCGTACGCCATCCGCCCAGGTCGGCGAGGCCACCGCCGACCAGGCGGCCGGTCATGCCGCCTACCGCCGTACCGGCGACGTACAGGCCGCTGGATCGGGCATGGCTGTCCGGGTGCACCTCTTCTCTGAGGTAGGCCATCGCCACGGCCGGCAGCCCGGCGAGAGCGACGCCCTGGAGTCCGCGGAGGACCAGCAACGTCGGCCAGTTGGGTGCGAGCGCGCAGAGGACGGCGATGACCGCGGCTGCGACGACCGACCAGCGCATCAGCTTCGTACGGCCGAGCAGCTCCGAGGCCGGGCCGGCGATCAGGAGGGCGATGCCGAGGCCGAGTGTGGCCAACGACACGCTGATCGCGCTCTGGCTGGGGGAGACGGCGAAGGCGGTCGAGAGCGCGGGGAGCAGCGGCTGGGTGCTGTAGAGCATGGCGAAGGTGGCCAGGCCCGCGGCGAACAGAGCCGTCGAGATTCTGCGGTAGCCCGCCGTACCAGGCCGGTGGCCCTGGGCCGTGATCTGCATGTTCACGACGGTGTCAGACGGTTTGGCATACGTAAAATGTCTTGGCCAGCGGTGATCGATACGCTTTCTGCATGCATGTCGAAGATCTGCGCTGGTTCGTGGTGCTGGCCGAGGCTGAGCACCTGACGGCCGCCGCTGCCGTGCTGGGCACGAGCCAGCCGAATCTGTCGCGCTCGTTGCGCCGGGTCGAGACGGCGTTCGGCGTCCCGTTGTTCGAGCGCGAGCACCGGGGACTGCGGCTGAATCCCTACGGCCGGATCGTGCTCGAGGCAGCTCGGGCATCGACGACGGCGGTCGATGCCGCGCGGCAGCGGATCGACACGCTCGTCGATCCCGACTCCGGGACGGTGCGGCTGGCGTTCCTGTACTCGGTCGCGACCGGCGTCGTACCGGACCTGCTGAAGGCGTTCCGGGAGGTCGCCCCGACGGTCAGCTTCGCGCTGCGCGAGCAGCCGTCGCACGACATCGTGCTCGACCTCTCGACGGGCGAGTCCGAGCTCGGGATCACCGGTCCGCGGCCCGATCCCGCGGTGTTCGGCTGGCACCTGCTGCAGCGGCAGCGGCTGTGCCTGTACGTCCCGCCGGGACACCCGCTGGCCAAGCGGCAGCGGGTCGACCTGGCCGAGGCCGCGGACGAGCCGTTCATCGGGATGCGGCCGGAGTTCGGGTTCCGGCGGCTGACCGACGAGCTGTGTCAGGCCGCCGGGTTCACGCCGTCGGTGGCGTTCGAGGCGACCGACCTGACCATCGTCGACCGGCTCGTCGGCGCGGGGCTGGGCGTCGCCGTACTGCCTGGTGGAGCGGTGCGGGGGACGGAGAGCGGAGCGACGCCGGTGCCGCTGGCCGGCGTACGGGCTCGGCGGGACATCGGGCTCAGCTGGCGACTGCGCGGGACGCTGTCACCAGCTGCCGAGCGGTTCCGGGCGTTCGTCGTGGCTCAGCCGGCCAGCAACTTCGCCAGCTCGCCGGGGTGAGCCAGATGCGGGAAGTGACCGCTGCCGGGGAGCACGATGATCGTGATGCCCGGCCGGTTGGTCTCCAGCCACTGCCGGTACGGCGGAGGCGGCTCGGTGCCGGTCACGTAGGTATAGGGGACGTCGATCGACCGCAGGTCCGCCTCGCGATCGGCCTTGAGCTTCTCGGCCGGTGACTCCATCACCTCGCGCCAGTAGCCCAGCAGCATCTCCTGGGTCGGCCTGGTCGAGGCGTTGACCAGGTCCTGCGCCTCCTGCGGCAGCTGCTCGATGAGCATCCCGTCGAGCATCCGGTCCCACACCTCGCCGTACGCCGGACTGCGCAGCGTCGGCTCAAGCTGGTTGAGCACATCCTTGAACGGGCCGACCAGCAGCGGCTGGTCGACGTTGACGACGCCCGCGGTCGGGTACCTGGCGGCGTAGATCGTCGCCAGCGCGCCACTGATCGAGTGGCCCACCAGCAACGGCTTCTGCAGCCCGGCCTCGACCACTGCTTCGTGCAGCAGGTCGGCCACGTCACCGAGGTCGTACGACGGCTGCTTGGGGGAGTCCCGGTGACCGGGCAGGTCGAAGGCGAGCGTCCGGCGGTCCGGGTCGAGCACGGCGAGCTCCTGGAGCACCGGAGCCCACTGGCGACGGTCGAAACCGAGGCCGTGGAGCAGGACCAGAGGGGGGCGGTCGTCCGTCGTACCGGAGCTGTCTGCGGCCAGCGCGCCGTAGTACCGCAGGTGGATCGTTTGCATATCAACTAGCGTAACCAGCCACCCCAGCGCTGCAGCTAGCTGCAGAAGCGTTGCCTGGAGCCTCCGAGGGTTGCCAGGCTGCGCGCATGAGACCGAGTCGACGGCAGTTGTTCCTGGCGGGTGCGGTGGTGGCGGGCGCCTCTGTGGTGTCCACCGAGAGCGCGTTCGCCGACGGGTACGGGTCAGGAGCCATCGGCGACTGGCAGTCGATGAGCAAGGCGATCGCGACGCCAGAACTCATTGCCACAACGCTGGAGCGCAACGGCGTCTTCATGTTCGGCGACAGCATCGCGGTGCAGGACGGCAAGTCGCTGGCCACCCTGATCGCGACCCGGCTCGGTGTCCCGCTGGCCGTGCACAACTGGTCCGGCCGCCCGACACCGCCGGCCGTCGACGCCCTGGCGTCGTGGAAGGCGACGTACGGGTTGCCGTCCCGGATCCTGATGGCAACAGGAACGAATGACATCTTCACGCCAAATGTGTTCGCGGCGGAGGTGGACCGCACGATGGCGCTGGTGGGGCCGGCCCGGACGGTGTTCTGGGTGAACGTGCAGGCCTCCCGGAACGCGCTGGCTCCTGAGGTCCGCGTCGCGGACCAGCGCAACAGCGGCTGGATCAACCTGCAGCTGGCCGACGCGCAGCGCCGGCACGCGAACCTTCGGGTGGTGCACTGGGCGGAGTTCCTGGCCTCGAAGATCTCGCGGCTCACGGCATACCTGAAGCCCGACGGGGTGCACACCACCGTCCCGCTCGGCCAGAACGCCCGCAACGAGCTGATCGTGCAGGGCCTCGAAGCGGGCTGACCCTCCGACGCGGCCGGGCCAACGGTCTCCCCAGATTGGCGCCCGGCCGAGACCGCCGCACCGGGGCAGAAGAGTGCCTCTCTCCTGCCCCGGTGCGTACCGGTTGTCTAGAAGCCCGCGGTGATGCGGGTGAACTCCCAGTCCGGCTGGGCGATGCCGCTGCAGTGCGCGACCACACCGCCGCCGGCGCAGCCGCGGTCCCGGTTCACCGACCAGTACGCGAGCCGGCCGAGGCCGTTGCTCTTGGCCCAGTTGGTGATGTTCTGCCAGGTCTGCGTGGTGGTCATCTCCTGCTGGTCGGACAGGCCGTTCATGCCCGAGATGCCCTGGTGGGCGTAGGCCTGCGCGGTGGTCCAGCCGAAGGTCGCCTTCAGCTTGTTGTTCAGGCCCTGCGACGCGCCGACCGTGTCGTTGTAGATGTTCGAGCTGCCGAAGTCGAACGGCATCAGCGTGAAGATGTCGATGTTCGCGCCGAGCGCCTGCGCGCGCTCGATCAGCCGGTTGCCGTAGTAGTTCGGCCCGGTGGTCGAGGTGCCGAAGGTCAGGATCGTCTGGATCCCGGGGTTGTTCTGCTTGACGATCTTCAGCGCGTTCAGGATCCGGTCCTGGACCACCTCGTTCTCGAACTCGTCGCTGTTCTCGATGTCGACGTCGATCGCCTTCAGGTTGTAGGCGTTGATCACCTGCTGGTAGGCGCCGGCCAGTGCTTCCGGCGTACTGCAGTTCGGGCCGAGCTTGTTGCCGCTCCAGCCGCCGATCGACGGGACGATGTCGCCACCGGCCGCGCGGATCTGGGCGATCGCCGTGGCGTCGGCGCTGCCCTGCAGCGGTCGGGCGCCGTCCCAGGCCGGGTTGCAGCCGCCGGACGACAGGATGAACGCCATCGTGAACCACTTGATGCCGGTGGCGTTCATGACCGTGGTCGGGCTCGGCGGGTTGCCCCAGCCCATGTAGAGGTACGGCGCCGCCCGGCGGGCCGGGTTCTCGGTGCCGCCACCAGTAGTGGTCTTGATGGAGACGGCGCTGCTCTTGGCGCCCTCACCGACGCTGTTGGAGGCGCTGACCTGGTAGCTGTACGTCGTGTTCGCCGTCAGCCCGGTGTCCGTGTACGACGTACCGGAGGGGCTGCCGACCTTCGTACCGTTGCGGTAGACGTTGTAGCTGGTCGCGCCACTCGCTGCTGACCAGCTGAGGTTGACGGAGGTGGCGGCCGGCGTACCGGTCAGGCCGGAGGGTGCGCCCGGGACAGTGCCGCCACCCCCGCCGCTGCAGGAGCCGCCGTTGAGCCGGCAGGCTGCGATCCCCGGGAAGTTGCCGGGGCTGCCGTTGAAGCCGAAGGTGACGCTGGCACCAGGAGCGAGCGGCCCGGCCCAGCTGGGCGGAGTGAACGTGTGCGTCTGCCCGCTGCTGGACCGTACGGCGTCCCAGGAGCTGCTGACGGAGTAGCCGGACGGGAAGTCCAGTGCGATCGACCAGGTGCTGAGCGGGCTGGTGGTGCCGTTCGTGACGGTCACCTTGCCCTCGAAGCCGCTGCCCCAGTCGGACACCTTGGTGAACGACGCGGTGACAGGTGCTGCCTGGGCCGCCTGGGCGGTGAGGAACGAGGCGATGACTGCGACGGCCGCCGCGAAGGCGACTGTCAGACGCTTGGATTTCATGGCGATCAGACCTTTCCCCACAGGGCGGGTACGTTCGGGGGCTCCCAGCCGGCCAGCGCGGTGTGGCCCTGGATGCAGCGGTAGGTGACGCCGTTGTACGAGACCAGCGCGCCGGTGGCGTACGTCGTACCGGGGGCCCAGGGGGTCGCCGTCGGAGGCGTCGGGGTCGGCGTCGGCGTGGGAGTCGGCGTCGGTGTCGGGGTCGGCGTGGGCGTCGGGGTGGGCGTCGGCGTCGGGGTCGGCGTAGGCGTCGGGTTCGGGCCGCTGCAGCCGGGGGTGGACGCGTTCACCGCGTCGACGACGGCGTTGAAGAGCGTGACCTGCGGGTCGAGCGCCTCCATCGAGTACATCATCGCGCCGGCCAGCCCGTTGCAGTGCTGGTAGTCGGCCTTCGCCTTGATCGACTGGGCGTTGTCACCGGTCCAGAAGGTGCCGTTGCGGTAGAACCAGGACGCCTTCGTGGTGTCGTCGAAGAAGCTGTACGCCGGGTTGTCGACGAAGCCGACGAGCTCCTTGTAGAACGAGACGCCGGGCACGTTGCCGCTCGCGGCGCCACCGTCGGCCGGTCCGGTCGCGGTCTGGTACTTGCCGTTCGCCGTCGCCGGGACGCCCTTCCAGCCCCGGTAGTAGAACGGGTAGCCGATGGTCAGCTTGTTCGCCGGGAAGCCGCCGGGAATGCCGTACGCCGGGTCGCCGGTGGTCCACGCCTTCACCGCGCCGTCGACCGAGTACTTCGCCGTACCGGGCGGGATCGGCGTACTGGGGTCGTTCGGGGCCTGGTAGAGCGGGTCCTGGAAGTTGGTCGGCCCGGTGGCGTCCCAGCCGCCGTGCATGTCGTACGTCATCACGTTGTTGTAGTCGAGGTACTGGCCGATCTTGTTGGTCTCGATCGTCGCGATCTTGTCCTGGCCGGCCGGGGTGGCCGCGGTCAGCCACATCTTCTTCCCGATGCTGTTGCCATAGGCATCGATCTGGCTGCGCAGCTCGGCCAGCAGCAGGGTGAAGTTCTGCTTGTCGGCCGGGCTGTAGTGGTTGCCGACGTGACCGTTCGGCGAACCGGGGTACTCCCAGTCGATGTCGATCCCGTCAAAGATCCCGGCCGCGCTGCCCGGGCCGCCGAAGCCGTCGATCACCGGCAGGTTGCCCTTGAGGAACATGTCCACGCAGGAGCTGACGAAGGCCTTGCGCTTGGCGTCGGTCGAGGCCGCGTCGGAGAAGTACTTCGAGTAGGTCCAGCCGCCGATCGAGATCAGGATCTTCAGGTTCGGGTGCTTGGCCTTGAGCTTCTTCAGCTGGTTGAAGTTGCCCTGGATCGGCTGGTTCCAGACGTCGCCGACCCCGTCGACGCTGATGTCGGCGCCGTAGGACTTGCCGTAGTCGGCGAACGCGTCACCGGCGCCGTCACCGGCGTTCGGGTTGTTCTCGTCCTGGGAGGCGGCCTTGTTCGCCATGAAGCAGGTGTGGCTGGTCGGGTGGACGTTGGCGAACGCGTAGTTGACGAAGTCGAGCTTCGCGGCGGCGCCGGTGGTGGACAGGTTCTTGGGGTAGAAGGCGTTGGCGTAGATGCCCCACTGGGCGAAGTACGCGGTCTTCACGCCACCACTGGTCGCCTGGGGAGCGGCGGCGGTCTGGCCTGGTGGTTGGGCGGTCGCCACCGAGATCCCCGCGGCGGCGATCAGGGCGGTGGCGGCGACTGTCGCCGTGCTGGCGAGTAGAGGCAGTCGAGGCATGGGCGGTCCTCCGGAGCGGAAAGCAGTGCACGGGTGTCCAGCGGGAAGCATTTAGTTAAAGACGCTTCGAAAGGAACGGTAACTCCTGGATCGCCGCCGGTCTCCGGCTCGGGCTGGCGGGTTGCCGCTGCTGACGGGAAACCGCCAATCCCTTTGTCCACAGGGCTTTCGTTGACATCGGCCCGGCGAACGCTTTCACGGCACCTTCTGGGTATGGAGACCTCACCCCTCACCCCGGTCCTGATCGCCACCGCCGACGAAGCCCTCCGCGAAGCCCTGCTCCGCCTGTCCGCCGCCGCCGAACTGACACCGCACCTGGAGTCCGACCTGCTTGCCCTGCGCCGGCACTGGCAGACCGCGAGCCTGGTCGTGGTGGGCCAGGATCTCGTCACCCCGCTGGCGCGGACGCAGCCCACCCGCCGGCCAGGTGTCGTGGTCGTCGGCGCCGATCCCGACGACGGCTCGGTGTTCCGCCGCGCCCTGACGATCGGTGCCGAAGGCGTCTACCTGCTGCCGGGGGACGAGTCCGCCCTCGGCGACCGGCTGGCCGACACACTCGACGGGGGAGTGCGGGCCGCGACCACGTTCACCTTCGTCGGCGGCTGCGGCGGCGCCGGCGCGACCACCTTGGCCGCGGCGGTCGCCGTGACCGCGAGCCGCCGCGGCATCCGGACGATGCTCATCGACGGCGATCCGCTCGGCGGGGGCATCGACCTCACCCTCGGCAGCGAGACCGGCGGGGGAGCCCGCTGGCCGGACCTCCTGAACGCCTCGGGCCGCGTCAACGCTGCCGCGCTCCGGGCCGCCCTGCCCACGGTCGACGACCTGGCCGTGCTGTCGTGGGACCGCTCCGATGTCACCGCGTTGCCACCCGAGGCGATGCGATCGGTCCTCGGGGCCGCTCAGCGCAGCAGCGACCTGGTCGTCATCGACCTTCCCCGCCGTACGGACCCTGCGGCCGAGGAGGCCTTGGTTCGCTCGACCGCGACGTTCCTCGTCGTACCGCGGGACGTCCGCTCCTGCGCCGCCGCTGCTCGCTTGGTCAGCCCACTCCGCGAAGTCGCCACTGACCTCCGCGTCGTCGCTCGCGAACCTGGCCTGGGCGGCCTGTCCGCAGTCGACGTCGCCAAACACCTGTCGTTGCCCTTGGCAGCCAAGCTCCGCTTCGACCGTGACCTCCCCGCTCTGATGGACAGAGGCCGCTTCGACCCCCGACCACGGGGAGCCCTCGGCCGTACGGCAAACGAGCTCCTCGACCTCTTCAACCTGCACGGACTCCTGGCCGCATGACCGTCTCCCTCGAACTCCTCGACCGCGTCCGCGGCACCCTCGCCAGCCAGGGCGCCGACCCGACTCCCGCCCGCGTCGCGGCAGCCCTCCGCGCCGACGGCGCCGTCTTCGGCGACTCCACCATCCTCGAAGTCGTCGAGGCGCTCCGCCGCGAGGCCATCGGCGCCGGCCCCCTCGACCGTCTCCTCACCGAACCAGGCATCACCGACGTCCTCGTCAACGGCCCCAACGAGGTCTACGTGGACCGCGGTGCCGGTCTCGAACGCATCCCCCTCCGCACCGGCGACGAGCCCTCCGTCCGCCGCCTGGCCACCCGCCTGGCAGCAGCAGCCGGCCGCCGCCTCGACGACTCCACGCCGTACGTCGACGTCCGCCTCCCCGACGGCACCCGCTTCCACGCCGTCCTTGCCCCCATCGCGTCCCCCGGCACCTGCCTGTCCCTCAGAGTCCCCTCCCGCAAAGTCCTTTCCCTGCAAGACCTGGTCACCGCAGGAGCCCTACCTCCATCCGGAGTCGCCATCCTCCAAGACCTCTTGGACGCCCGCCTCGCCTTCCTCATCAGCGGCGGCACCGGAACCGGCAAGACCACCCTCCTCAACTCGCTCCTCTCCACCGTCCCCACCACCGAACGCCTGGTCATCGTCGAAGATGCCAGCGAGCTCCGCCCAGCTCACCCGCACGTGGTCCGCCTCGAATCCCGCCCACCCAACAACGAAGGCACCGGCGAGATCACCCTGCGAGACCTGGTCCGCCAGGCCTTACGCATGCGCCCAGACCGCCTAGTTGTAGGCGAAGTCCGAGGCCCGGAAGTCCTGGACCTCCTGATCGCCCTGAACACCGGCCACGAAGGCGGCTGCGCCACCGTCCACGCCAACTCGGCAGCAGACGTCCCCACCCGCCTGGAAGCCCTCGGCTCCCTGGCCGGCCTGACCCCTCAAGCCATCCAATCCCAGATCGCCTCGGCCCTGCATGCCGTGATCCACCTGACCCGAGACCCCACCGGCCGCCGCAGAATCACCGAAATCCAAGCCGTCACCCTCACCCCACGCGGCACCATCACCACCACTCCGGCCGTCCTCTTCACCCCCACCGGCGCCATCGAAGAAGGCCCCGCATCCCGCCACCTGACCCAACTCCTCACCAGAGGAGCAGCCGCATGACCCTCGCCATCGCCGCCACCTTCACCCTCCTGGCAACCCTCACCCTCTTCCCCAACAACCCCCGCCCTCTACACCGCCTGACCGCCCGACCCTCCCGCCCACCTCGCCGAAAACTCCTCTACCTGACTCTCGTCCTTTTAGTTGCCCTGAGCATCCTCATCGCCTTCGGCCCCTACGCCCTGGCCACCACCACAGCCCTCTCCGCGGCCCTGCTCACCACCCTCAGCCACCGCAAGAAATCAATCCAATCTTCCAAAGCGACCCGAAAACAATCCCAAATCATCGAAGCCTGCGACCTCCTGGCCGCCGACCTCACCGCTGGTCGCCCACCCCAAGAAGCCCTGACGGCCGCCGCCGATTCCTGCCCCGACCTCCGCCCCGCCGCAGCCGCCGCCCGCCTGGGCGGCGACGTCCCCGCCACCCTCCACCTGGCCGCCGAAACCCCAGGCGCCGAATCCCTGAAACCCCTGGCCGCAGCCTGGCAAGTCGCCGACCACTCCGGCGCCGCCCTGGCCACCATCCTCACCCGCCTGACCACAACCCTCAGAGCCAACCAAGCCCTCCATCACCAACGGCAAACCAACACCTCAGCCGCCAAATCCACAGCCCGCCTCCTAGCGATCCTCCCCATCGCCACCACCCTCCTAGGCCAATCCTTCGGAGCCACCCCAATCACCTTCCTGACCACCACCCTCCCCGGCACCCTCTGCCTCCTGACAGGCACAGCCCTAGCCCTAGCCGGCCTCCACTGGACCAACCACCTGACCAAGTCCCCGTAGTACGAGGAGCCTTCGCGTGCCCACCCTTGCCGCGCCGACCGTCGCCGCCGCCCTCTGCGCCGCCCTCGCCGCCGCACTCCTCACCAGAGGCCGCCCCGGACCCCACCGCCTCCGCCGGCCAACGCCCACCACCTACCGACGCCTAACCGCCCGCCTCAAACCCAACCCCGTCCCACCCCGCACCAAACGCCTCCACCGCCTCGCCGCCACCCTCCTAGCAGCAGCAACCCTCCTCCTAGCCCCCTTCCCCTGGAGCCTCATCCCCGCCACCGCCATCTACCTGGCAACGCCAACGATCCTCAGCCGCCTGGAACCAGCCGCCACCAGAAAACGCAACGCCCGCCTATCAGCCGACCTCCCCATGGCAGTAGACCTACTGGCCGCCTGCCTAAGAGCCGGCCGCCCACCCCAAGCCGCCATCGCCACCGTCAGCCAAGCCATCGACGGCCCGCTCTCAACTCTCCTCACCGAACTGGAACACCGCCTGGCCCTAGGCACAGACCCCATCGAAGCCTGGGAGCCTCTCCGCCAAGACCCCATCTGCGCCCCCTTCGCCAGAGCAGTCCAACGAGCCCTCCGCTCCGGCGCTCCCCTGGCCACCACTCTCGAGTCCCAAGCCAAAGACCTCCGCAACGCCCGTCACTGGAAAGCCGAAGCACAAGCCAGATCCGTCGAAACCCGAGCAGTCCTCCCCCTGGGCCTCTGCTTCCTCCCCGCCTTCGTCCTCCTGGGCGTGGTCCCCACAGTCGCCACCACCTTCTCCACCGTCTTCGCCGACCTAACCCCCTGACCCCAACAACCCCTCCGCCAACCGCGTCCGCGCATCGAGCACCACCCGCCCCCACCCGATGCCCCGTCACCAACCCCGCACCATGCCCACGAAGACCACCCAGCTAGGCGACCTCACTATCCACCGCCTCGGCTTCGGCGCCATGCGCCTCACCGGCTACCGCCCTGCCGCAGACCGCAGCGCCGCCATCCGGTAGCCCCGCCGAGCCATCGACCTAGGCATCGACTTCATTCATCGACACCGCCGACGCGTACGGCGTCGGCGCCAACGAGGAGCTCCTCGCCGAGGCCTCCCCGTACGCCGACCACCTGCTGATCGCCACCAAGATCGGCCACACCCGCCCGTCACCAGGGGAGTGGAAGCCCGTCGGCCGCCCCGAGTACCTCCGCCAGGCCGCCGTCGTCAGCGTCCAGAGCCGCTACAACCTGACCGACCGCCACCACGACGACGTACCGAAGTACTGCGAAGCCGAAGGAATCACCTTCGTCCCTTGGCTCCCCATCGCGGGCGGTACCCACGGTTCCTCGAAGCTCCTGGCCGACCTGTCCACCGAAACCGGCGCCAGCTCCGAAACCCACCTGATCGAGAACACCAACGCAGCCGATCTCTGGCTCACCCCAACCCAGCTGAGCCGACTAGACGCCATCACCTGAAGTTGTCCCCAGCCCGGAATCTCCTTCTCTACAAGGCCTCTGACGACGGCATCTTTTCAGTAAGCCGTCCGGACAGCCCGGCCGCAGATCAGGAGATTCCTCATGTCCCACCAGCTCCCCGCCCTCCGCCGCCGTCGCCGTACCGAACGAGGAGCAGCCACCGCCGAGTACGCCGTCGCCACCGTCGCCGCCTGCAGCTTCGGCGGCATCCTGATCGCCCTGCTGAAGTCCGACGCGATGATGTCGGTGCTCAAGGCAATCATCAACTGGGCTCTGCAGTCCGCGGGAATCGAAGGCGTTCAGGTCTGAGGCGCCCCCGGCCCGGACCCTGACGGTCCGGGCCGGCCGCCCCCGCACCCATGCCCACCCGCCGTCGTACCGACCAAGGCACCGTCACCGCCGAGTTCGCCCTGCTCTTCCCCGTCCTGATGGCGACGATCATCGCCGGCGTGTGGTGCGTCGGCCTGGTCATCACCAACATCCGCTGCGTCGACGCCGCCCGCGACGTGGCAAGAGCCGTAGCCAGAGGAGAGACCGAAGCAGCAGCCCAATCCATCGGCAAGAAAGCAGCGCCCAAGAACGCCACCATCGAAATCCAGACCACCAACGGCCAGATCCAAGTCACGGTCAAGACCGCCCGCGCCGTCGACTGGCCTCTCTTCGCACCCCTACCCAACATCCCAGTCGAGGCTGAAGCCACCCTCCAATCCGAACCAGGAGAACCATGACCACCTCCCGCACAGAACAGGGCAGCGCGACCCTCCTGGTCCTCTGCACCGCCGTGCTCCTCTTCGCAGCAGGAACCATGGCAACCCTCTGGTCGGCAGTCTCCCTGGCCACTCACCGAGCCAAGGCAGCCGCAGACCTGACCGCCCTCAGCACGGCCCAGGCACTCCAGTCCGGCTCACCCGATCCCTGCGCGCTGGCCCGAGACATCGCCACCAGCAACGAAGCAACCCTCATCACCTGCACCCTCACCCCCGAAACAGCAACCATCGAAGTCGCCGTCCCCCTGAACCTGGGCGTCCTCGGCACCCCCACCATCACCACCACGTCCCGAGCAGGTCCCACCACGACCCCCACCCAGAGCGCAAACTGACGAGGTGACCTCCGATCCCAAACCCCCAACCACCCCGACCTTTCAGGCCCCCGATTTCACCAGCGCTGTCGAAGCCGACGCTGCGGACCAAGAGCGTTCCGCGGCCTCAGCCGAGCAGAACAGTCCAGCCTCCTCGGGCACGCGCCCTCTCCTGGTAGTCGATGCCGCGAACGTCATCGGCTCCCGCCCAGACGGCTGGTGGAAGGACCGAGCCGGTGCCGCCCGCCGCCTCCTCACCAACCTTGCGGCCTACCACCAGACAGAAGGCGCCGAAACCGACATCGCCGTCATCCTCGAAGGCGCGGCTCGCCCAGCCGCGGACGCCATCCCCACCACCCCGACCCTCCAGGTAGTCCTGGCCCCCCACTCCGGCGACGACACCATCGTCGACGTAGTAGCCGACGCCTTCGCCCAAACCCCGAACCGCGAAGTCACCGTCGTCACAGCAGACCGAGGCCTGAGAGCCCGAGTAGAACCCCTAGGAGCCCGAACCACCGGCCCCAACACCCTCTACGCCCTCATCGACCCGAAGTAACCGAACCCGCTCCCGAAGCCGCCGCGGAACCACTACCACCTGAACCAACGCAGCCACCCAGCACACCCCGGACGCCGCAGCCAGCACACCCACCACAACCCCAAGGCTGCCCAACTGCCCCGACCCCGCAACCACCGCCGGCACCACCCAAGCCCACCAGCACCGTGATCCGCTGGCCGGCGCCCTAGTTGCAGCCGACGTGTGACGACCGAGCTGCGCCGCGCGAACGGCAGGTACGGCGAACCGGCCGCAACCCACAGGTCCGCGACGACGAGTTGTGGTCGCGGCGTTCGGTTGTGGTCAGCGCGACGATGCCGGTCTCTCTGGCCGCCGCCGCCAGCATCAGGTTGCCGGTTGCCAGCCCGCACCAGCTGTCGTCGGTTCGACAGCCGAGCACAGCGGGGTGTTGGTCGTGGAACAGGCCGCTGCGCGGCGACCGTGCGGTTCGTCGTAGAGCTTGCGGGGTGGCGGTCGCGCGGTCAGTCGTAGTTGGTGGTGTGGCCGGGTGGTTAGTCGTACAGCCAGCCGTTCTGGTCGGCGATCTTGATGGCGTCGGCTCGGGTTCGGGCGCCGGTTTTGCCGATGGCGGACCAGAGGCGGGTGCGGACGACGCGTTCGGAGACGGCGAGTTTTTCGGCCATTGTGGCGACGGTGCCGCCTTCGCGGGCGGCGCGGAGGGTGGTGGTTTCGCCTTCGGTGAGCGGGGTCTGGGTGTAGTGGAGGGTCTCGGCGGCGAGGTTGGTGTCGACGACGCGCAGGCCGAGGTGGACTCGGCGGAGGGCGTCGGCGAGTTGCGGGGTGGGGCTGTTCTTCAGGGCGATGCCCTTGGCGCCGGCTTCGAGGCCGCGGCGGAGGTGGCCGGGGCGGCCGTACGTCGTGAGCATGACGACGCGGCACTCGGGCATCGACGAGCGCAGCTGGGTGGTGACGGTGATGCTGGCGTGGCCGGAACCGGCGGCGTCGAGCAGGGCGATGTTCGCGCGGTGCCGTTTCGCGGCGGCGACGACGTCGTCGGTGCGCTTCAGTTCGGCGACGATCTCCAGGTCGCGTTCGCGTTCGAGGCCGCTTCTGAGGACGCCACGGCTGAGGATCTGGTCGTCGACCAGCAGCAGCCGGATGCGGTCGGGCAAACGAGCCTCCGGGGTTCCGTCCGGGCGCCGGGGAAGTGCGTCCGGGAGGATGAGCAGGACTTCGGTTGAAGATCATGGAGCCGCCCGCGGGACGGCGTCCACATCAACGCGGTATCTCTACCAGATTGCGACCAGATCGCGATCCACCCACCCCGCGGTCAGCTCGAGACGGGTTCGCACCTGACGTCACAACCGCTTCTGCAGCAGGCAGATGAGGGGTCCTGGACGGGGTTGATAGAAGCCGCTCTGTACGGCGGGCGACTCAGGTGGGACGGACAGGCCGCGGACCGATGGTCGCGTGAGGTGCTGCCAGCGGTCGGTTGATCGGCGTTGGCTGGAGCTGGTGGTGATGCGGGCGGTGGGGTTGCCTGTGGTCAGGTCGCTGCGGCCGGGAAAGGGCGGGGTGCGGTGGAAAGTTGTTGGAGTGGTGCCGAGGCGGGTGGTGAGCCTGGGTGGTGGTGGCGGGTGGGTGGTGAGGCTGCGTGACGCTTGGGGGATGACGTGCGTGGGCGCGGTGGACACGCGGGCTGGTGGGCGAGGGGCGTTGCCAGCGGCGGCGAGGGTGGAGGTTGGTGACGATGCGGCCGGGGCGGTTGGTGGTGGTTGAGGTGGCGGCGGCCGGGAGAGAGGAAGAGTGGGGCGCTCGCGCGGTGATGCCAGCGGACGGAGGGACTCTCGCGGTGGTGCGGGGGCGGGTTGGCGGAGTGGTGTGTGGGTGGTGAAGCTACGTGGTGTTTGGTGGATGACGCGAGTGGGCGCGGTGGATGCGCCGGCTAGTGGGTGACCGAGACGAATTCGCCGGTGTGGGTGGCGAGGACGTGGCCGCCGGGGTGTAGGGCGGGGAGGGTTTCGGTGGCGGTGCGGACGGCTTGGCGGGTGCCGTCGGGGGAGATGAGGACTGTGTTGGGGGCGTTGAGGATTACGAATTCGTTGGTGTTGCGGAGGACTACGGGGGCGTTGTAGTCGGCGGAGATTGAGGTTCGGCCGGCGGAGAGGGCTTCTAGGGCGGCTTCGG
Organism: Kribbella sp. NPDC051770; assembly: GCF_040681455.1. Taxonomy (NCBI): domain Bacteria; kingdom Bacillati; phylum Actinomycetota; class Actinomycetes; order Propionibacteriales; family Kribbellaceae; genus Kribbella; species Kribbella sp. NPDC051770. Next base: position 231,527 of record NZ_JBFAYT010000011.1, read on the forward strand.
CTAGTTCGTTGGGGGTTTCGGCGGTGGCGTCTACTGCCAGCCAGGTGGTGGGGGTGCCGGGGAGGGAGAGGGAGGACGGGTTGTGCCAGTCGCTGCCGCCAATGGGGGTTGTGGTGAGGCTCCAGGATTCCCACCAGGCGATGGGGCCGCCCCAGCGGCGGTCGAGCCAGGAGGAGTGCCAGATTTCGGCCAGGGGTGGGTGTACGCCGTACAGGGGTTGGCGCCAGGAGCAGTCGCCGCTCAGGGGGTGGTTGATGGAGAGGAGGCCGCCTCGGGTGGCTACCTCGGGGATCCACTCGTGGGCGGAGCGGCGGAAGTCGATGACGCCGATCTGGCCGAAGGCGTTGGCGTGGCCGGACTCGGTGGTGACTTCCTGGCCGGGGATGAGGCCGATGCCGAAGCGGTCGCTCAGGCCGGGGAGCTCGGGGTGGTGGGCCTCGGTGTTGTGGTCGGTGCAGGCCAGGACGTCGAGGCCGGCGGCGACGCCGAGGGCGGCGAGGTTGGCGATCGGGGTGGAGCCGTCGGAGTGCAGGGAGTGGGCGTGGAAGTCGCCGGCGATCCACTTCAGGCCGTCGGAGGCGGGGAGGATTCGGCGCGGAGGACGAGCCGGTACGACGACCGCTTCGGTTGCGGCGGCGTACTCGGCGAGGCCAGGGATGGTGGAGACCTTGCCGGTGACTGCTTCGACGAGGAGCTCGGCGCCTTCGACCGGGAGGCGGTGGAGGCCGAGGATGATCCACCAGGTGCCTGGTTCGAGCTCGCCGGGGACGTAGCCGGGGGTGGCGGCGTCGGGGGTGATTGCGAAGGTGTTGCGGGCGCCGCCGGACCAGCCGCGCCAGCCGGCCGCGCCCTCGCAGCCGATGTCGATGACGACGCTGTCGAGGGCCGGGGCGGTGAGGGTGACGAGCAGGCCCTCGCAGCCTGGGGGGATGTCGACGGGGAGGGAGTGCCAGACGGACTCGGCGCGGTCGTCGAGCGTCCAGGTGCGCTTGAAGGAGGTGAGAGCCATCAGATGTTCTGGGTGGTCGGTGTGGGCTGGCGGGCGAGGAGTTCGCCGGTGTCGCGGTCGTACAGGAGGACTCGTTGGGCGGGAGCCGTCAGGGCGACCGGGGTGCCGGGGGCCGGTTCGTCTTCCTCGGGGACGGTGACGCCGATCAGGGTGCCGGCGCAGTCGACGGAGACCAGGGACGAGGTGCCCAGGTTTTCGGCGACGACCACCGTGCCGGGGATCGATGGGCCGGCGGCCGGTTCAACAGACAGAGTCAGGTACTCCGGGCGGACGCCGACGGTGACCTTCGCGCCGGCGGGGACCGAGCCGGTTGCCACCGGCAAGCGGCCGCCGGCGATTTCGACGACGCCGTGGGACCCGTCGTCGGCGGGGCCGACGACGCCCTCCAGCAGGTTCATCGGGGTGGAGCCGATGAAGTTGGCGACGAAGGTGTTGGCGGGGCGGGCGAAGACCTCGCGCGGGGAGCCGAGCTGGACCAGCTTGCCGGTCTGCATGACGGCGATCTTGTCCGCCAGAGCGAGCGCTTCGGCCTGGTCGTGGGTGACGAAGACCGTGGTGATGCCGAGGTCGCGCTGGAGCTTCTTCAGGAACGTCCGAGCCTCCAGGCGCAGCCGCGCGTCCAGGTTCGAGAGCGGCTCGTCGAGGAGGAGGACCTTGCCCTCCGAGGCGATCGCGCGGGCCAGCGCGACGCGCTGCTGCTGGCCGCCGGACAGTTGCCCGGGGCGCCGTTCGAGCAAGCCCTGCAGCGAGAGCTCGCCGGCGGTCTTCTCGGCGACCGTCGAGCGGGTCGACGCGGCGACCCGGCGGACCTTCAGCGGGTAGGTGATGTTCTCCGAGACCGTCATGTGCGGGAACAGCGCGTAGTCCTGGAAGACCATCGCGACGCCGCGCTTGCCGGGCTCGACCCGGGTCACGTCCGTGCCGTCGATGCGGACGGTGCCCTCGGAGGCGTTCTCCAGGCCGGCGATCGTGCGCAGCAGCGTCGTCTTGCCGCAGCCGGACGGGCCGAGCAGCGCGAAGAACTCGCCGTCGGCCACGCTCAGGTCCAGTCCGTCGACGGCGCGGACGCCGTTCGGGTAGACGGTCGCCAGGCCTTCGATGTCGATGCCAGCCATCAGCTCTTGATTCCTCCGTGGAAGCGGAACCCGTACCTCGAGTTCACCAACAGGTACAGCACGACGACCGGGATCGAGAACAGCAGCGAGAAGACCGGGATCACCGAGAGGTTGGCGCTGCCGCCCTCGTCGGTGAAGGTCTGCAGCAGCACCGCGCCGGGCTGCTTGTCGATCGACCGGATCAGCAGGAAGGGCACCAGGAAGTTGCCCCACGAGTTCACGAACGCCCAGACCAGGATCGTCGCCAGGCCCGGCCGGGCCACCGGCAGTACGACGTCGCGCAGGATCTGCGAGGTCGAGGCGCCGAAGACGCGGGCGGACTCCTCGTACGACTTCGGGACGGCGTCGACGAAGTCCTTCAGGATGAAGATTGCCGCCGGCAACAACCCGCCGGTCATCACCAGCGCGACGCCGAACCGGGAGTCGATCAGCCTGAGCTGGAACATCATCACGAAGATCGGCACCATCGCGGCGGTGCCGGTGACGACCGACGAGAGCAGCAGCAGCCCGTACAGCAGGGCGTCCCGGCCGGGGATGCGGACCCGGGACAGCGCGTACGACGCCAGCGCCGCGAAGGCGGTGACCGCGACCGCGGTGGTGACGCAGATCAGCAGCGAGTTCACCATCGAGTGCAGCGCGTACGGGTGGTCGAGGGTCTTGCGGACGTTGTCGAGCGTCCAGTCGGGCCACCGGACGCCGAGCCCGGGGGAGGCGTCGAACGGCGCCGACGCGATCCAGAGCATCGGGACCGCGAAGAAGAGCGTGATCGCGCAGATCAGCACGTAGAAGCCGATCCGCCGTACGACGTACGCCGGGTTCACGAGCGCCTCCTCAGCGCGTCGGCGGGGTTCACGAGCGCCTCCTCAGCAGTCGCAGGTAGAGCAGCGCGACCAGCAGGTTCGCGATCAGCAGCAGGAACGAGATCGCCGACGAGTAGCCGAGCTCACCGCCCTGCAGCGCGACGTTGTAGATGTAGACCGGGACCGTCTCGGACTCGTGGTTCGGGCCGCCCTTGGTGAGCAGGAACGGCGAGAAGTCGTTCGCGGTCCACAGCGAGATCAGCAGCGTGTTGGTCAGCACGTGGCCGCGGATGTGCGGGAACACGACGTCGCGCAGGGTCTGCCAACCCGATGCCCCGACCATGCGGGCGGATTCGAGCTGCGACGGCGGGACGGCCTGGAGCGCCGAGGAGTAGAGCATCATCGAGAACGCGGTGCCGCGCCAGGTGTTGAAGAGGACCAGGCAGACCATCGGGTACTCGATCAGCCATGCGGTGCCCTGCTCGCCGAGGATGCTGTTCAGGGTGCCGGTGTCGCGGTCGAAGAACGCGATCCACAGGTAGGCGACGACGGTCGACGGGAGGATCCAGGCCAGCAGGACCAGGCCCTCGACCGTACGCCGTACCGCCGGCCGCGCCTTCCGCATCGTCCAGGCCAGCGCGAAGCCGAGCACGTTCTGGCCGATGATCGCCGAGCCGAGCACGAACAGCAGCGTCAGCCAGAGCGCGTTGTGGAACAGGGCGTCGTTCAGGGCCTTGGTGTAGTTCTCCAGCCCGACGATGGACGGCGAGACGGCCTCGACACCGGTCAGCCGGTAGTTGGTGATGCCGATGTAGATCGTCCAGACCGCGGGAAAGACCAGGAAGGCGCCGATGAGGAGCAAGGCCGGTGCGACGAACCCGAGAGCCCGCCCGATCCCCAGCCCGGCGACGTCCTGAGCCGGCCCGCGGACCCGCGCCGGACGACCCGGCGCGGGTTCGGTGGTGGCTGCCATCAGTTGCTGGTGACCTTGTCCTTGCCGCCGGCGGCGGACTCCACTGCGGTCTGGTACGCCTTGGCCGCGGCGTCGGGGGACTTGCCGCCGATCACGTCGGCCGTCGCCTGCTGGAGCGCGGCGGAGATCTTCGGGTACTCGGCCAGGCCCGGCCGGTACTGCGTGAGCGGCAGCACCTTGGTGGCGACGAAGTTCAGCATCGGGTCACCGGCCAGCACCTTGGCGTTGACGTCGGTGCGCTGGGTGATCTTCGCGGCGCCGTTCAGGCCGGCCTCGACCATCTCGGCCGAGTTCATGAACTGCAGCAGCTCCCAGGCCTGCTGGGGGAACTTGGTGTTCGGGTTGATCGCGACCACGCCACCACCGGACATCGAGACGAAGTCCTGGCCCTTGACGCCGGCGCCCGGCTTCGACGCCGGGATCAGCGCGTAGCCGACGGCGGTGTCGCGGTCGGCCATCTTGGCGACGCCCTCCTTCGGCTCGACGACGCTGCGCCAGAAGTAGTCGCCCTCGAGCAGGATGCCGATCTTGTTCGCGGCGAACTCGGCGAACGACTTGTCGCGGCCCTTGGCCTCGCGCTGCAGCACCGGGTCACCCAGGCCGCCGGTGTAGATCTTCTGGTAGAAGCCGAGCACGTCACGCACGGCAGAGGTGTTGCCCAGCCACTTGCCGTCGGTGTTGATCGACGCGCCGGTCCCGACCAGCAGCGGCAGCACGCCCTGCATCGAGGTGGCCTCGCCCATCGCGGTGCCGCCGTTGATCTGGATCGGCGTGACACCGGGCAGCGCCTTCAGCTTCTGGCCGGCGGCGGTGATCTCGTCCCACGACTTCGGCTGCCAGTCGGCCGGCAGCCCGGCCTGGGCGAACAGCTTCTTGTTGAAGTAGAGCACCCGCCCGTCGGTCCCCGCCGGTACGCCGTACCGCTTGCCCTCGAAGCTGCCGAGCTGCTGCACCGACTCCGGGATCTGCCCCCAGCCGTCCCAGCCGTCGACCTTCGCGGCGTCACCGACGGTGTCGGTGAGCGGCTTCACGTACCCGGCCTGGGCGAACTCGCCGACCCAGATGCCGTCCATGTTCATCAGGTCCGGCCCGGCCTTGTTGGACAGGCTGAGCGCGAGCTTCTGCTTGTAGACCTCGTCGTCGGAACCGTCGCCCTCGAACCGGACCGTGACGTCGACGCCCTTGGCCTTCTGCGCCTCGACGAACTTCGGGATCAGCACGTCGGAGGTGAAGGTGGCGCCGGCGCTGTTCTTGCCGCCCTTGACCGAGTTGGCGCCGATCACCAGCTCGACCTTCTTGGCGTCGGCGTTGCGGTTGGTGTCCTGGTCGCCGCTGCCGGAGTCCGACGACCCCAGACAGCCGGTGAGCAGCAGCAGAGCGGCCGCGCCGAGGGCGGTCGGTGGGATCAGGCGCGCGATGGGTCGCATCAGGAGGACTCCTTGCAGGGGCTTGCGGAGCAGGTACGCCGGAACACCTTTACACCCGCAGATGACTTTGTGAAGACTTTTACCTGGTTGCCTTCGGCTACTTCGGGTGGCTATCCCAGGTCAAGACCGATCTCGTCAAATCCGGTAGCACCGGGACGCATTGCGGAAGAGTTAAAGCTCGCTCGCGGTTCGATCTCAAAGGGTAGCTGGCTAGATACAGACCGTGATGGCGGGAGGTAGCGTCTTCAGCGTTCGGATCACTGGAAACGGAGGTGAAGGACATGCTCAGCGGACTGCTGTACGACCTTCTCGGGGGTCACCACTGGCACCACTGGCACCACTGGCACGACTGCTGGTGGTGACGCGCCGGCGGTGACGGAAACCTCCGCTGACGCGCAAGCAGCGGAAACCTCCGGCACCGCCACCGCGATTCTCCAGGCCAAACATCTCGAGCCGAAAGGAAAGGGCGGCCCCGACATCGTCGGGGCCGCCCTCCTCGTGGTGGCCGAAGAAAACTCCCTGGCCTCCTCGCGGAGGCCAGGGAGCCGGTTACTTCTGGGCCAGCTGCATCATCTGCTTCGGCATCACCGACATCTCGGCCGGTACCGGGGTCTTGCCCCGGACCAGTTCGAGCAGGCTGGACGCGGCGTTCGCGATCGGCAGCGGCAGGGCCAGGCCCAGGGACGCCAGCAGCGCGTTCACGAGTGCCAGGACCGCACCCAGGATGTCGAGACCGGGCAGCGGCAGGGCCTTCCAGCCCTGGTTCGCAGCGCCCACCGAGGCCGACGTACCGGTCGGCTGGGCCTGCTTCTCCTTGCCCTGACCCATCAGCGAGCTCAGTGCCAGTCCGCTCGCCGCGTTGACGAACGACCCGCTGGTCTCGTCGTAGTTCCACTTCTGCCCGTCGCCGTCACGGCAGGGCAGCACCAGCACCGGTGCGTTCTTCGGGACGGTGACCAGGTCGGCCCCCGTGTCCAGGCAGGCGCCGCTCTTGGCCAGGGCGCCACCGACGCTCTTGCTCATCGCGACCTGCAGCTGGCCCTTACCGGTGTAGACCCACTCCTGGGTCTTGCCCTCCTTGCCCGGGGCGCAGGCCATCATCACCGCCATCGGGATCTTCTCGGCGGCGACGAAGGTCAGGCAGTACCGGGTGTCGGCGCTGCTGGTGATCTGCTTCACCGCGCCGACCTCGACGATGCCCGGGGCGGCGGTGGCCGGTTCCGGGGCCGCGGCCCGGGCCGGTACGGCGGTGGCCAGCGCGACGCTGACGGCCAGGACGGCCACGCCGGTGCGACTGAGAATGCTACGGACGATCAAGACAACCTCCAGAGGTCGTGCCATCTCGCGGCGTCAGGTCGTCGGGACCCCGAGGCGCGGAGCGGGCCGGCTCCGGGAACCGCGGCAGCACCCCTTGCGCGTGGGGTGGTGCGGCGGGTCTGTCCCCCGTGAGGAGGCGGTGTGGCCCGGAAGGCCGACGGTGACTCAACGCGACGTTGACGCCACGACCAGTAAGGCACAGACCGCTGGATCGTGGTTACGGACAACCGGCGTTATTTGATGCCAATGGCAACTAGCTGCCAGATCGAGGTCGTTGCATAGGGCACCGAAACCTGGTTGCGCCCGGACCGTGCGGCGGCCGTGAGGCCGCCGGGTCCGGATCGAGACAAACCGCTTCAGTGCTGAGGATCGTTCACCGCGGCTGCCGGGTTTCGGGGCCCTCGGCAACAGTGTGCGGCTCGTCCACCGGTACGTCGGCCGCGTGCTTCCCGACCGGCTCGGTGTCGACGTCGGAGTCGGCGTCGACCGGAGCGGCGGCAGGCTCCCCGACGGTCGTTGCGCTGTCAGGAGCCGTCGCGACCTGCTGCCGCAGCTCCCGGACCTCCTTGTGCCGGCGGTACCCGCGCCCGAGTCCCTTCTTCGTCAGCCACAGCCCGAGGATCAGTACCGCCCCGGCGGCGGCCCCGAGGAAGAACACGGTCGTCACCATGACTCCGAAGTCGACGCCGAACACCTCCATCGTGGTCGAGGCACCGGAGGACACCGCCACGCCCAGTCCGAGCAGGACGGCGAGCACGATCAGGACGATTCCGAGTACGGCCATGGTTCGCTGCCTCTCTCCCAGCAGCCACCTGCTGGAGCCTTCAGGCCTCACTACCGAGTAATGCGGTGAGCAGCGCCACGGCGCCGCCCTTGTCGAGTGGGTTGTTCCCGTTCCCACATTTGGGCGACTGTACGCACGACGGGCACCCGTCCGTGCACTCACAGTGTGCAATCGCCTCCCGTGTCGCGGTCAACCACTCGCGGGCGGCGGCGTACCCGTGCTCGGCGAACCCGGCGCCGCCCGGGTGGCCGTCGTACACGAAGACGGTCAGCTGCCCGGTGTCCGCGTGCCGCTCGGTCGACACCCCGCCGATGTCCCAGCGGTCGCAGGTCGCGAACAGCGGGAGCAGTCCGATCGAGGCGTGCTCGGCCGCGTGCGCCGCCCCCGGTACGTCGTCCAGCCCGAGGGCGGCGACGGCGGTGTCCGGCATCGTCCACCAGACCGCCTTGGTCCGCAGCGTCCGCTCGGGCAGGTCCAGCGGCTGCTCGTCCAGCACGTCGCCGGTGACCAGCTGCTTGCGCTGGAACGACACCACCTGGTTCGTCACCTGCACCCAGCCGCGGGACAGCTCGGCCTGCCCCCACTGCTCGGTCGACTCCGTCGCCAGGATGCTGATCTCGGTGACGTCCCGCGCGAACGTCGTGTAGTCCGGTGACGCCTGCTCGACGATCGCGGCGTGGTTCTCCAGGTCGAGCGTCTGGACCAGGTACGACTCACCGGCGTGCACGTAGACCGCGCCCTCGTGCACCGAGGCGTGGGCCGAACCGCCGTCGACCGTACCGAGCAGGCGGCCGGTCTGGTCCTCGACGATCTGCACCGTCTTGCCACCGGCCGACCGGATGTCGATGGCGTCGACAGCGCGGTCCCGCCGGGTCCAGAACCAGCCGTGCGGCCGCTCGCGCAGCAGGCCCTGCCGGACGAGCTGAGCGATCACTGACGGGGTGGTGGCGCCGAACACCTCGTAGTCCGCCTCGGTCAGCGGCAGCTCCTGCGCAGCGGCACACAGCTGCGGGCCGAGCACGTACGGGTTCTCCGGGTTGAACACAGTCGCCTCGACCGGTCGCCCGAAGATCGCCTGCGGGTGCCGGACCAGATAGGTATCCAGTGGGTCGTCCCGAGCGACCAGCAACGCCAGTGCATCACCGCCGGCCCGACCGGCCCGACCTGCTTGTTGCCAGAGCGAGGCGCGAGTCCCCGGCCAACCAGACAGCAGTACGGCGTCCAGCCCGGCGATGTCGATCCCCAGCTCGAGTGCGTTCGTTGCTGCGACGCCGGTGAGCTCGCCGCTCTGCAGCATGCTCTCCAGCCGCCGACGCTCCTCCGGCAAGTACCCCGCCCGGTACGCCGACACCTGCTCGGCCAGCGCCGGGTCCACCTCGGCCAGGTTGTCGCGAGCAGTCATCGCAACCTGTTCAGCTCCACGCCGCGAACGAACGAAGGCGACAGTGCGAACGCCCGACACGACCAGGTCGGTCAGCAGCTCCGCCACCTCGGCCGGAGCGGATCGTCGTACCGGTGCGCCGTTCTCGCCACGCAGCGAGGTCAGTGGCGGCTCCCACAAGCCGAAGGAGATCCCGCCGCGCGGTGAGCCGTCGTTGGTCACCTCGACCATCGGCAGCCCGGTCAGCCGCTCGCCGGACACCGCCGGCTCGGCAACAGTGGCCGAAGCGCAGATGAAGATCGGGTGCGCGCCGTACTGCGCACAGATCCGCCGCAACCGTCGCAGTACGCCGGCAACGTGCGCGCCGAAGACGCCGCGGTAGTGATGACACTCGTCGACCACGACGTACTGCAGGCAGCCCAGGAACCTGGCCCAGCGCTGGTGATTCGGCAGCACCGACCGGTGCAGCATGTCCGGGTTGCTCAGCACGTACGTCGCGTGGTCGCGCGCCCAGTCGCGTTCGGTCCGCTCGGAGTCGCCGTCCAGTGTCGTCGCGCGCAGCCCGTCCACCTTGTACTGCGACAGCGCGCGCAACTGGTCGTGGGCCAGCGCCTTCGTCGGCGACAGGTAGAGCACCGACGCGGCCCGCCGGTGCGGTGACGCGGCGTGCGCGATGCTCAGCGTCGCCAGCGACGGCAGCAGGTACCCGAGCGACTTGCCGGACGCCGTACCGGTGGCAACGACCACGTGCTTGCCGCTGTACGCCGCTTCGGCTGTTGCGACCTGGTGGATCCACGGACTGGTGACGCCGGCATCGGCCAGCTGCGCGAGCACCTCCGGCGGGACCCATCGCGGCCACTCGGCCGTCCGGCCCGCGCGGGCCGCAACCTCTTCGACATGGGTCAACCGCTCGGAGCGGTCTGGACCAGACGTGAGGGTGCGCAGTAGTTGTGCCGCCTCACCCATGAAGCAAGACACTAGCTCGCGCTGCACAGGCGGATGCAATTGCACCTGCACGCAGCATTTCGCCCAGGTAGGTCGACGTGGCCGGTACCGGGATGAAAGAGTTTTACAAGGCGGTCCTCTTCACGGTCCGTACATGGTTGAATGCAACGGTTCACGGGATCGGAGGCCGAAGTGGATCTGTCGCTGACGACGCGTCCGGAGGGCGGGCGCACCGTCGTCGAGGTGGGTGGGGAGATCGACGTCTACACCGCGCCGAAGCTGCGCGAGACGATCGTCTCGCTGGTCGACGCGGGGCAGTACGACCTCGTCGTCGACCTCGAACGGGTGGAGTTCCTGGACTCCACCGGACTCGGGGTCCTGGTCGGAGGACTCAAACGGGTGCGCACCCACGACGGGTCGCTGTCGCTGGTCTGCACGCAGGAACGGCTGCTGAAGATCTTCCGGATCACCGGCCTGACCAAGGTCTTCGAGATCCACCCGGACGTCGCATCGGCGATCTGAAAAGGTGTCCCTGTCACTACGGTCGGTGGTGTGAGCCAGACCACCCCGCCGTCAGGTCTGGTACCTGACCCGTTAGAGTGACCCACCGCGCCAGGAGAGTTGGCGTCTTTTTCGTATTTCCCGACCCCTTCGGTTGCCCAGAGGGGTTGCCTACAAGGAGGACGGATGTCCGCGCAGCTTGCTGTACAAGCGGTGGATCTGTCGTCGAGCAACACCATGTTGGTGGTCGTCGTCGGAGTGATCGCAGTTCTTGCGGTCATCATCGCGATGGTGTTCCGCAGCCAGGTGCTTGCCGCGAACGACGGCACCGAGAACATGAAGACGATCGCCCAGGCGGTCCAGGAAGGAGCCCAAGCCTATCTGAACCGCCAGTTCAAGACGCTCGGCGGGTTCGCCCTGGCGGCCTTCCTGCTGCTGTTCCTGCTGCCGGCGCACAGCGACGGTGACAACGAGACCTGGCTGAAGGTGTGGCGCTCCATCTTCTTCCTGGTCGGTGCGGGCTTCTCGGCCACCATCGGTTACCTGGGCATGTGGCTGGCCACGCGCGCCAACGTCCGGGTCGCCGCGGCCGCCCGCGACGAGGGCCGCGAGCCCGCGATGCGGGTCGCCTTCCGGACCGGTGGCACGGTCGGCATGGCGACGGTGGGCCTCGGCCTGCTCGGCGCGGCCGTCGTCGTCCTGGTCTTCAAGGGTGACGCCCCGACCGTGCTCGAGGGCTTCGGCTTCGGTGCCGCCATGCTCGCCATGTTCATGCGGGTCGGCGGCGGTATCTTCACCAAGGCCGCCGACGTCGGCGCCGACCTGGTCGGCAAGGTCGAGCAGAACATCCCCGAGGACGACCCCCGCAACGCGGCGACCATCGCCGACAACGTGGGCGACAACGTCGGTGACTGCGCCGGCATGGCCGCGGACCTGTTCGAGTCGTACGCCGTGATGCTGGTCGCGTCGCTGATCCTGGGCAAGGCCGCCTTCGGCGAGCAGGGCCTGATCTTCCCGCTGATCGTGCCGGCCATCGGTGCCGTCACCGCCGTCCTGGGTGTCTTCCTGACCCGGCCGCGGACCGGTGAGAACGGTCTGCGCACGATCAACCGGGCCTTCTACATCTCGGCCCTGGTCTCCGCGGTGCTCTGTGCGATCGCCGCGTTCGTCTACCTGCCGGGCTCGTTCGGCGACCTGACCGGCGCCACCGAGGCGATCGCCGCCAACGACGGCGACCCGCGGGTCATCGCCACCGTCTCGGTGATCATCGGCATCGTGCTGGCCGCGATCATCCTGGCCATCACCGGCTACTACACCGGTACCGAGGACAAGCCGGTCAAGGACGTCGGCAAGACGTCGCTGACCGGTGCCGCCACGGTGATCCTGTCCGGCATCTCGGTCGGCTTCGAGTCGGCGGTCTACACCGCGCTGGTGATCGCCGCCGCCGTGTACGGCGCGTTCCTGGTCGGTGGCGGCGGCGTCGTCGCGCTGTTCGCGATCGCGCTGGCCGGTTGTGGTCTGCTCACCACCGTCGGCGTCATCGTCGCGATGGACACCTTCGGCCCGGTCTCGGACAACGCCCAGGGCATCGCCGAGATGTCCGGTGACGTGGACGGCGAGGCGGCCCAGATCCTGACCGAGCTGGACGCCGTCGGCAACACCACCAAGGCGATCACCAAGGGCATCGCGATCGCCACCGCCGTCCTGGCCGCGACCGCGCTGTTCGGTTCGTACACGGACTCGATCTACTCGGTCCTGAACGACGCCGGCGACGCCGCGTTCAACGCCGACGCGCTGGTCTTCGACCCGTCCACCCTGGTCGGCCTGATCATCGGTGCCGCGGTCGTGTTCATGTTCTCCGGGCTGGCGATCAACGCCGTCGGCCGCGCCGCCGGTGCGGTCGTCTACGAGGTCCGTCGCCAGTTCCGCGACATCCCCGGGATCATGGAGGGCACCGGCAAGCCGGAGTACGGCAAGGTCGTCGACATCTGCACCCGGGACTCGCTGCGTGAGCTGGCCACCCCGGGTCTGCTGGCGATCGCCGCGCCGATCGCGGTCGGCTTCGGTCTCGGCGCCTCGGCGCTGGCCGGCTACCTGGCCGGTGCGATCGCGGCCGGCACGCTGATGGCGGTGTTCCTGGCCAACTCCGGTGGCGCCTGGGACAACGCGAAGAAGCTGGTCGAGGACGGCAACCACGGCGGCAAGGGTTCGCCGGCGCACGAGGCCACCATCATCGGTGACACCGTGGGCGACCCGTTCAAGGACACCGCCGGCCCGGCCATCAACCCGCTGATCAAGGTGATGAACCTGGTCTCGGTGCTGATCGCCCCGGCCGTCGTCGGGCTGTCCAGCATCGGCGAGGACACCAACACCGTGCTGCGCGTCGTGATCGCCGTCGTGGCGCTCGTCGTGATCGCGGTCGCGGTGATCGTCTCCAAGCGCCGGGAGTCGGTCATCTCCGACACCCCGGCCGAGGCGAACGTCGCCGCCTGATCCACCTGCGACAAACAACAGCCCGCCGGGTCTCCCGGCGGGCTGTTGTGCGTGTGGGGAGCCGGCGCCGCCCGGCCGGAGCTGCCCGCGGCAGCCCGGCGCCTTGCCCGAAAGGGCATCGCTAGACGGGATGCGCCGTCAACTGGCAGTGACTGCCGGTCTTTCGTCTCCGGCGCGTCGACTTTCGGCTGATGCCCCGCGACCCCGTCGTACGGGATGCTCAGGGGGACGGTCAGGGACTTGCCCGATGGCCGCCCGGTGGGTGGGAACGGAAGACTCCATCCCCAGGTGGACACACCGGATCCGTCCCGGGTCCGATGCGACCAGGGGGTCGCCACTCGATACTGGAGACGACCGCCCGCCCTGACATCCGGCGCGCTACCGAACGAGGAGTACGGCGATGATCGAGGCACAGAGCCTCACCAAGCGATACGGCGAGACCGTTGCCGTTGACAACCTGTCCTTCGAGGTGAAACCCGGCACGGTGACCGGCTTCCTCGGCCCGAACGGCGCCGGCAAGTCCACCACCATGCGGATGATCCTCGGCCTCGACACCCCGACCTCCGGCGACGTCCGGATCGACGGCCAGCACTACGTCGACCTCAAGCAGCCGCTGCGCAAGGTCGGCGCGCTGCTGGACGCCAAGTGGGTGCACCCGAACCGCTCGGCGCGGGCGCACCTCAGCTGGATGGCTGCCTCGAACAAGCTGCCGAAGCAGCGGGTCGAGGAGGTCCTGGACATCGTCGGGCTGACCGAGGTGGCCGGCAAGCGGGCCGGCGCGTACTCGCTCGGCATGTCCCAGCGCCTCGGCATCGCCGGCGCGCTGCTCGGCGACCCGGAGATCCTGCTCTTCGACGAGCCGGTCAACGGTCTGGACCCTGAGGGCATCGTCTGGATCCGGAAGTTCATGCACCGGCTCGCGGACGAGGGCCGGACGGTCTTCGTCTCCAGCCACCTGCTCTCGGAGATGGCGCTGACCGCCGAGGAACTGCTGGTGATCGGCCGCGGGCGGCTGATCTCGCAGTCCAGCACGAAGGACTTCGTCGACCAGGCCACCGGCAACAGCATCAAGGTGCGCAGCCCTCAGCTCGACCAGCTGCAGACCGTCCTGGCGCAGGGCAACCTGGCGACCCGGATCGAGGATGTCGAGGACGAGGGCAAGGTCCTGTTCATCGACGGGCAGGTAACCACCGACCAGATCGGTGAGACCGCCGCGGCCCAGGGCATCGTCCTGCACGAGCTCACCCTGCAGCGCGGCTCGCTCGAGCAGGCGTTCATGCAGATGACCGGCGACTCGGTCCAGTACCACGCGCACGGCGACGACCAGGCACCTCCGGTGCCGATGGTCGAGACCGTCGTCGCGGCCGAACAGGAGAAGTGACCATGTCTCTAGTGGCGATGGAACGCATCAAGTTCTTCTCCACCCGGTCCCCCTGGTGGTGCATGGGGCTGGCCGTCCTGATGAGCGTCGGGTTCACCGCGCTGTTCGTCGGCCTGATCCCGGCCGAGGAGATGGGGGCGCCGATCGACACCGCGTCCACGCAGGTGGGCTACCTGTGGGGCCAGATGATCATCATGGTGATGGCAGCGCTGGCGGCCACCACCGAGTACCGGTTCAACACGATCAAGACCACCTTCCTGGCGGCGCCCAACCGGGTCAAGGCGCTGCTCGCCAAGACTGTCGTAGTGGCGATCGCCGGCGGACTGGTCGGCCTGGTGCTGGCGTTCGCCTCGTGGGGCCTGAGCAACGTTCTGGCCTCGGACGCCGATCTCGCGCTGAACTCCGGTGCCGATCTTCGTGCGGTGCTCGGGATCGGCCTGAACTCCGCGCTGACCGCGATCTTCGCGCTGGCGGTCGGCATCCTGATCCGGCAGAGCGCCGGGGCGATCGCAATCGTGCTGATCTGGGCGCTGCTGGTCGAGCGGATCCTGATCACGGTGATCCCGCGGGTCGGCGACGACATCAAGAACTGGCTGCCGCTGAGCAACGGTGACTGGTTCAACGCTGCCGGTCTGCCGGGCGGTCAGGGGTACGACGTCGGGCACGGCCCGTGGGCGGCCCTGCTGGTCTTCGCCGCCTGGACCTTCGGCCTGCTGCTGATCGGTCTGGTCGTGACGAAGAAACGCGACGCCTGAGGGGGAACACAGACGACCACCGGATCAGGGGACCCGGTGGTCGGACACCCGGCCGGGCTGAGGGGTCCTGGCCGCCGCGGCCCGTGGGGTTTCCGTTTCGGCGGACGTCCCACGGGCCGCTTCGTGCGTCAGCTGCAGTTCTTGCCGTTGACGATCTTCCAGCTGCCTTGGTTGGGGACGATCCGCTTCTGGTAGCAGTCCCAGGCCTTGATGTCCTTCAGGCTCTTCAGGGTCTGCAGGATGTTCCGGATCGTCACCGCCGCGGCCGCGCCGGAGACCTTGCAGACGACGTCGAGCACCTTCTTCACGCCGCCCGGCAGCTTGCTCAGGCCTTGGCAGGTGATGTAGGCCGCGCCGCCGCCCATCGCGATCAGCGCGGCCAGCGCGGCCTGGACCTCGTGCCCCCACATGTTCAGGTAGACGCCGCGGCCGTAGGTGAGCTTCGGGTCCAGCGTCAGCGGGTAGCGGGCGCCGGTGGCGTCGACGTGCTGGACCAGCTGGTTGCCCTCGGCGGTGTACCAGGTCCGGATCTGCTTGCCGTTGGCATCGATCGCCCAGGGGGCCTCGATGACGCCGGTCTCGTCGGTGCCGGGGTGGGTGATCAGGAAGCCGGCGCCGGAGGGCTGGAGGGTCCAGCCGGGTTGCGGCGTGACGTCGTACCGGGCGGTGGTGCCGTGCCGCAGGACGGTGATGACCTGGCCGCCGTCGGCCAGCCGGCGTACCTCCGAGTTACGCCGGTCGACCGCGGTGACGGTGTGGCTGACGCCGTCGCCGGAGACGGTCACGCTCTTGGCGTCGGACCGCGCGTCGACCGCGGGTCTCGCCGGGCCGGCCTGATCAGGTCCGCGGGCGGCCAGTGCGCGTTCCACGACCGCGCCGGTGTCACTGGCCGGTACGGCGGACGCCTGCGTGGCCGACAGCGCCACCGCGGCGGCGAGAACGGCGACGAGTGTCGTCCGGGCAATGATCCTCATGAGCTGCTCCTTCGTCTCGTTGACTGGTCTTTGGACGGTAGGCAGCTGCCCCCGGGCGGCCGCCAGGGTCTCTGCAGCTAGCTGCAGAGACCGAGATCGACGCAACGTGTTCGCGATCCGACGGCAACGCCGGCGGCCTTGCGATCGAGACAGTCCGGGGTCCGGATGGCGCGGGTGGCGGCGCGGTTGCTGAGCCGTTAGGTTCTGCGTCATGACCGACTGGGCGCGGGTGCGTGCTGAGGGTTTCGAGGTGCCGGCCGACCGGCCGGTGGACAAGCTGGTCGCGGAGCTGTCCGGGATGCTGCGCTCACCGGACGCGACCGTCCGGGACGGCCAGGCGTACTCGGTGCTGGCGACCTGGATCGGGAAGGGCGTGCTGGCGCCGGAGCTGCTCCGGGAGCTCGGTGACGAGATGGCCGGGCGGTTCGGCGACCCGGAGATCCAGGCGCGCACGTTCGCGCCGCTGATCCTGGACTCGATCGTGTCGGTCGGGGTGTTCGAGCCGAGCTGGGTGCCGCCGTTCGAGCGCTGGTACGTCGCGGAGGAGGACCTGCGCGGGTACGACGCGAAGCTCGGCTGGCTGCACGCCATCGCGCACGGCGCCGACCTGCTCGGCACGCTCGGGCGGGTCCCGGCGGTCGAGCCGGTGGAGATGCTCCGGCTCGGGATCGGGCGGCTGCTGACGCCGACCGACTTCGTGCTGCGCGACCTGGAGGACGACCGCCTCGGCTACGCCCTCGCCGCCACGCTGACCCGCCCCGACCTGGTCGAGACGGACGTGACGGCCTGGCTCGACCCGGCGGCCCGCGCGTTGGGCAACCCGCCGCCGGACGGCGTCCGCCCGGAGATCACCAACACGATGCGCACGCTGCGGGCCCTGTACGTCCTGGTCGACCAGGGTGTACGGATCGGCGACACGGTGCACCAGGTCCCGCACCGCGAGCTGGTCCGCGCCAAGCTCGCCGAGGTCCTCCGCACGGCGACGCCGTACTTCCTGTGACCGCGGTCCAGAGCAACTACGCCCGGATCGCGGAGGCGTACGACGGCCGCTGGGCCGACGTGCTCGCCGTCCACGCCCGGGAGCTGGCCGACAGGCTGCCGCTGACCAGTGCGCGCCGTGTGGCCGAGCTGGGCTGCGGTCCGGGCCGCCTGCTCGACCACCTGGCCACGCTGGCGCCGCAGGCGCAGGTGCTGGGCGCAGACGTCACCGAGGCGATGATCCGGCGCGCCCCGGCCCGCTACGGGCGCGTGGTGGCCGACGTCCAGGCGCTGCCGTTCGCTGACGGCTCGCTGGACGCGGTGGTGATGCCGTTCGTGCTGTTCCACCTGCCTGACCTGCCGCTCGCGTTAGGCGCCGTACGGCGAGCGCTGGCGACCAGCGGCTCGTTCGGCGCGGTCACCTGGTCCGCGCGCGACCCGCACCCGGCGTACGACGTGTGGGTGCGAGTCATCAACCAGCACGACGCTCCGGAGGACCCGTCGCCGCAGCTGCCGTCGAACGGCGTGACATCGGACCCGGAGCAGCTGGCGAAGGCGCTGACCGCCTCCCGGTTCGCCGAGGTCGACGTCACCGTCGAGCGCTTCCGCCGCGAGGTCACCGCCGAGCAGTTCCTGGCCCACTCGCTGGTGATCGGGTCGATGGCAAGGCGGCTCGACCTGCTGCCGGCCGAGCGCCGTACGGCGTGTGTGGCGGCGGCCGAGCGCGCTCTGGCCGAGCTGGAACCGGAGGACTTCGTCGAGTCGGGCACCCTCCTGTTCAGCACCGCCCGCGCCGCTTGAGCGAGGATGGGACCATGAGTGACCTGTCGAGTGGTCTGGTGGACCGGCTGCGTGGACTGTTCGAGGCGGCGGACTACACCGTCGAGGGAGTCGCGGAGCGGCTCGGTGCCCGGGCCAACCAGGCGCTGGCCCGCAACGAGACCACCCTGGCGTTCCGGCAGACCAGTGGCGGCGACGCGCTCGACACGCTGATCCGGCTGTTCCTGCTGCAGCGCCCGGTGCCAGGAGCCCTGCTGGACAAGGCGATCCTGGCCGAACTGCTTGCCCTGGGCATCGTGATCGCGCAGGGCGAGGACGTGCTCGCCGCGATCGACATCCGTCCGTACGCCGAGGACGACCGCGCCTGGTGGGTCGTCGCCGACCCGACCCCCGGGCTGGACGGCCGGCGAGCGCCGATGCGGTCCGACTACGTGCTGGGCATCGCCCCGGCCAGCCTCAGCCTGGTGAAGCTCACCGTGCCGCTGAAGGTGGAGAGCGCGCTCGACCTGGGCACCGGCTGCGGCATCCAGGCACTGCACCTGTCCGACCGGGCGAACCACATCGTCGCGACCGACGTGAACCCACGGGCGTTGCAGCTGACCCGCTGGACGGCTGCGCTCAACCGGGTCGAGCTGGACGTGCGGGACGGGTCGCTGTACGAGCCGGTGGCGGGTCAGCGGTTCGACCTGATCGTCAGCAACCCGCCGTACGTGATCGCACCGCCGAGCGACGGCAAGCTGACCTATCGGGAGACCGGGTTTGCTGGTGACGCTGTCGTGGAGCAGCTGGTCCGGCAGGCGCCGCAGCATCTCACCGACGGCGGCTGGTGCCAGCTGCTGGCCAACTGGACCTGTGTCCGCGGCCAGGACTGGCAGGACCGCATCGCGAGCTGGACCGGCGACCGGTCCAGCTGGGCCGTGCAGCGCGAGCAGCTCGACCCGGCCGAGTACGTCGAGCTGTGGCTGCGCGACGCGGGCCTGCACGGCCGGCCGGAGTACACGCAGCGGTACGACGAGTGGCTGGCCTGGCTGGACGACCAGCAGGTCGAGGCGATCGGCATGGGCTGGATCAACCTGCACAACGTCCCCGGTACGACGGACGCCGAGCCCTGGCCGTACGAGATCGAGCAGCCGATCGGCCCGCACGTCCTGCACCGCTTCGAGCGCCAGGAGGGGCTGCCCGCCGACCTGACCGGCCTGCACCTGAAGGTCGCCGACGACGTCGTCCAGGAGACCGCCGGACCACCCGGTGCCGACGACCCGGCCACGATCGTCCTGCGCCGCCAGCGCGGGATGCGCCGCGCGGAGCAGGCCGACACCGTCCTGGCCGGCTTCGTCGGCGCCTGCGACGGTGACCTGTCCACCGGCCAGATCCTCGACGCGCTGGCCACCATCCTCGACCGCGACGACCTGCACGCCGACTACCTGCCGCAGATCAGAAACCTCGTGGTGGAAGGGTTTCTGGACTACTGACCGGGGAAGGCCACGTCCTTCGCAGTCAGTCCCGGCAGCCAGACGCCACGGACCTCGTCCGCCACCTCCAGCACCACCGCCTGCGCCCGGCCGAAGCCGGCGGCGAACCCCATTCCGTAGCTGCTGCCGTGCGCTCCGGTCGGCGCCAGCGAAGTGGCCAGTTGGTGCAGCCCGGCAGCGACCTCGGCCCGGGTCCGCAGCCGCTCGGGCGTCGGGTCCCAGTCCAGCCGGATCGTCTGCTCGAGCTTCCGCAGCCGCAGCAGCTGCCGGCGCAGTGCGTCGCGGTCGGCGACCATCTGGGGGCCGGTCGGTAGCCGCCACGCGATCCGGCGGGCGAGGCCTCTGTCCGCGGAGCCACCGTGATCCAGCGTCGTGGACAGGATCCGCCGGATCCTCTCGACCGGGTCGCGGTCGGTACGGATCGCGTGGCGTGCCGCCTTGGTCCAGGTCGCGGTCACCGGGGTGCGCGGGACGGCGGGCTTGTCGAGCAGCGGGCCCACGGTCGAGAACGGGTCCCGGCGGAGGTCGTCCTGGTGCCAGTCCCGGACCCGGATCGCCGCTGCCTTCAGTCCGGCCTGCCGGCCCTGGGCGAACTCGGTGCGGCCCGACGACTCGATGCGCTCGATCCGGGCGGCCGCCTCGGCGAACGCCTCGGCGGCGGTCGAGATCTGGGACGGCAGCAGCCCGCGGTCGAGGAACGCCTGCACGGCCGCCGTCAGCGGGACGACCTCGTCCAGCGCGTCCTTCACCTCCGCCCACTCGTACAAGCCGGACACGTTCGAGCAGACGCGGTCAGCGAGCCACCGGACGTAGTCGGGCGACTGGGGGTGGCGGTGCAGCAAGTACGCGACCAGCCGGAACTCCTCGAGCACGTCGGCGGCGAGGCGGGCGGGCAGCGGCATGTCCACCACGCTAGGTCTCGCGCACGCGAGCCGGTGGGGCCTGACAGCTAACGGTCAGCGGCGGCGGTTGCGCTTCTCGGCGTACATCCGGCGGTCGGCCTCGGGGAGCAGGTCGGTGATCGCGACGCCGTCGGTGCTGGAGGCCTGGCCGATGCTGAGCCGGAGCATCGCGAACCACGGCTCGGCGGCGCCCGCGGCGATCCGTTCGGCGGCGGTGCGGATGCGTTCGACCAGCTCGCGGGCGCCGCGTTCGTCGGGGTTGTCGAGCACGACGACGAACTCGTCGCCGCCGGCCCGGACCACCACGTCCTCGGCGCGGGACTGCTCGGTGAGCAGCTGGGCGACGCGGCGCAGGACCTCGTCGCCGGAGGCGTGGCCGTGGCTGTCGTTGACCACCTTGAGGTTGTCGACGTCGATCGCGATCACGGCGATCGAGCGGCCGGAGTCGAGCGCGGCGCTCATCCGCTCGTCGAGCGCGCGCCGGTTTCCCACGCCGGTCAGGGGATCCTCGCGGGCCGCGCGCCACTCGGCGTCGTGCCGGATCGACAGCTCGTGCGTCGCCAGAGCACTTCGTACGGCGTACAGGCCGCGGAGGCGTTCGGCCCACCAGCCTCTGGTGATCGCCCGCGCGTACTGCAGACCAGCGGCCGCACCGGAGTCACCGGAGTCCGCCACGATCTGTACGGCGGTGTGCCGGACCAGCGCCTCGACCGGCGGGTCCGACGTCGGCGGCAGGTCCACGCCGGCCTGTGCGGCCGCCTCGATCGCGTCGTCGAGCCGGCCGAGCGCGGCGTACGTCTTGGCCAGGTAGGCGCCCGCGATCGCGGTCAGCTCCAGGTCGCCGAGCTTGGCGAGCTGGTCGCGGCAGTCCTTGAGGATCACCGCGGCCTCGGCTGGCTCGGCGTCCCAGCTGCTCGCGGCCAGCCA
Organism: Kribbella sp. NPDC051770; assembly: GCF_040681455.1. Classification (NCBI taxonomy): domain Bacteria; kingdom Bacillati; phylum Actinomycetota; class Actinomycetes; order Propionibacteriales; family Kribbellaceae; genus Kribbella; species Kribbella sp. NPDC051770. Next base: position 252,441 of record NZ_JBFAYT010000011.1, read on the forward strand.
CATCCGCCCGGCCATCGGCCAGTAGCCGAGCAGGTCGGCGCTGACGATCGCCTGGTTCGCGTCGGCGGCCCAGCGCCGTGCCTCGGAGTGCCGCAGCGCGATCTGCTCGTCGTACGACGGGTCGCCGAGTCGCTCCATCTCGTGGGCCCAGCGCAGGTTCGACTCGGCCAGGTTGAGCCGGTCGATCACCGGGGCCTCCGGCAGCCCGAGCGGGTCGCTCATGGTCGCCGCGGCCTCCTCGAAGTGCGGGATGCACAGCTCGAACAGGCGGAGCAGGTCGTAGGCGTAGCCGAGGCCGGTGTGCGCCCAGCTGGCGAGTCCGGCGTCGTGGGTGCGAGACAGGGCGTTCTCGGCCGCGACCAGGTCGGTGACCGAGTCCCCGCCCTCGCCGGTCCGGATCAGCGTGACGATCCGCAGCGCCAGCGCGTTCGCCTCCCAGCCGGGTTCGTCGATGGTGCGGGCGATCCGGATGCAGCCGTCGACCGCGTCCAGCGCCTCCTCGGCGTCGGTGCCGTGGTGCGCGGCGACCGCGCGGACGTACTCCGCGGCGGCCCGCTCCGGCGTCGGCTCCGGTCCGAGCTCGGTCAGCAGCCGGCGGATGTCCTGCATCGCCTCGGCCGGGCTGCCCGACTGGGCCCGCGCCATCGCCGCTGCGATCCGGGCCGTCACCCCCGACGTCTCCCGCACCCACCCCTCCACTCTCAGCTACCGGTTACGGCGTTTGTCCTCGTACAGCCGGCTGTCGGCCAGCGGGACCAGCCGGTCCACGGGTACTCCCTCGGCGGTCGCCGCGTACCCGATACTCAGGCCGAGCTCGGCCAGCCAGGGCTTGCCGGTCCCGGCCACGATGCCGGCCACCGCCGCCCGGATCCGTTCGGCCAGCTGGTAGCCGCCCTTCGCGTCCGGCTGGTCGAGCACCACGAAGAACTCGTCGCCGCCCGATCGAATCACGGCGTCGGTCGACCGGGCCTGTTCTACCAGCAGGTTTGCCACAACCTGCAGCAATTCGTCCCCGCAGGCGTGCCCGAAGGTGTCGTTGACGATCTTCAGCCGGTCCACGTCGATGGCCAGCAGGGTGACCGCGCGTTGCGAGTCGCGGGCCGCGGTGAGTCGCTCGTCCATCGCCCGGCGGTTGCCGATCCCGGTCAGCGGGTCCTGCCGGGCCGCGTGCCACTCGGCGTCGTGCCGCGCGGACAGGTCGTGCGCGTCGAGTGCATACCGTACGGCGTTCAGCGCGCGGCGCCGTTCCTTCCACCAGGCCCGGGCGACCGAGTGCGCGTAATCCAACCCTGCAAGGGCTCCCGGGTCACCAGCGACCGCCGCCAGCTCCGATCTGGTCTGCAGCACGAGCATCTGGGTCGCCGGGTCGGCCAGCGGGATCAGGTCGTCGACAGCACGAGCAGCAGCCGCCTGCGCCTTCTCCAGCTCGCCCGCAAGCTCGAAAGCCCTTGCCAGGTAGGCCCCGGCGATCGCCAGCCGCTCTGTCTCGCCCAGCTTGCAAATCTGGTCGCGGCAGTCGGCCAGCTCCACCGCAGCCGCCGCCGGGTCGTCCGCTGTCACCGCAGCCGCCAGCCAGAGCCGGGCGCTGAGCCGCCAGTACTCCTGGTTCTCGTCGTCGACGATGACGCGCTCTGCATCCCTTGCCCAGTAGGCCGCCGAGGCCAGCCGCTCCTGGATCTCCTGCTGGTACGACGGATCGCCGAGCCGCTCCAGCTCGTGCGCCCAGCGCAGGTAGGTCTCGGCGAGGTTCAGCCGGTCGATCGCCTCGGACTCGGCCAGCTCGAACACGTCGGCGTCGGTCTGCGTCGCGGCCTCGAAGTGCGGGATGCACAGCTCGAACAGCCGCAGCACGTCGTAGGCGTACCCGAGGCCGGTGTGCGCCCACGCGGCGAGCCCGGCGTCCGTCGTACGGCTGAGTGCTGCTTCGGCCGCGACCAGGTCGGCGACGGTGTCGCCGCCGCGGCCGCTGCGGGCCAGGTTGATGATCCTGATCGGGAAGGCGTTTGCCTCCCAGCCGGGCTCGTCGATCGCGCGGGCGACCTGCAGGCAGGCCTCGACCGCGGCCAGCGCCTCGTCGGCGTCGCTGGCGTGGTGGGCGGTGACGCCGCGGACGTACTCCGCGGCGGCCAGCGCGTAGCTGGGCTCCGGGCCGAGACCGGCCCGGATCGCCTCGATCTCGACGGCCGCGGCGTGGTGGCCGCCGGACTGCGCCAGCGTCATCGCCGCCGCGATCCGGGCTGTGTGTGGACCCCCGTCCATCCCCATGGTGCTGCAGGCCCTCCTGGTCTGGACCAGCTCGCAGGGTCGAGCCGGACCGCCCATTGTGGTCCCGAGTCAGCGCGCTGTCACGAGGTCAGCCGATTACCCGCACCTGACTTGACGCAGTCTTACGAATCCGGTGTGTCACCGCGAGAAGTGAAACGTTACGTCAGCCGGCGGCCTGCTGGGCGCCGGCCGTGGCGTGCAGCTGCACCGGCAGCGACTCGACGCCGTAGACGATCGAGAAGTCGCGGAACCGCAGCTGCTCCTCGGCGACCGCCAGCGACAGGTCGGGAAAGCGGTGCGCCAGCGCGGTGAACGCGGCCCGCAGCTCCATCCGGGCCAGCTCGGCGCCGACGCAGCGGTGCATGCCGTGGCCGAACGCGAGGTGCGCGGCCGGGACCCGTTCGGGCCAGAAGCTCTCGGCGTTCGGGCCGAAGATCTCCTTGTCCCGGTCGGCGCCGGACAGCGACACCGCGACCAGGTCGCCCTTCTTCACCTGGTGCCCGAACAGCTCCTGGTCGTGCCGCGCGAACCGCGGGAACGCGACCTGGACGACGGTCAGGTAGCGCAGCAGCTCCTCGACGATCGTGTCGACGGCGCCCGGCTCGTTGCGGATCCGGGCGAAGTTGTCGGGGTCGCGCAGCAGCACCAGCGTGCCGAGCGCGAGCATGCTGGCCGAGGTCTCGTAGCCGCCGAGGAAGACACCGTCGGCCAGGCCGCCGAGCTCGATGTCGTCGATGGTGTCGCCCTGCTCGCGGATGATCGAGCCGATCAGCCCGTCGCCGGGGTCCTTGCGCTGCTTGCGGACGATCTCGAACAGGAAGTCGCGCGACTCGCTGGCCGAGCCGAAGACGCCGATGCCGCCGCCGGACAGGTCGAACCGGGCCGGGCCGAGGGCGCGGAACCGGTCGCGGTCGTCCTCCTCGACGCCGAGCAGGTCGGCGATCAGCAGGAACGGCACGTTGAAGGCGAAGTCGGCGACGATGTCGGCGACCGGGCCCTTGGCCTCCATCAGGTCGAGCTGGTCGTTGACGATCTTCTCGATCGCCGGTTCCAGCCGGGCCAGCCGGCGCTTGGTGAACTCCGGCGTCAGCAGCTTGCGCAGCCGGGTGTGGTCCGGCGGGTCGGTGAAGCCCAGGCCGCCGATGCCCTCGGACGGTTTGTTCGGGTCCGAGGCGATCAGCGGCCGGATGTCGTTGCTGAAGTTCGTGCTGTCGGCCAGCACCGCCTTGGCCTCGGCGTACCCGCTGACCATCCAGACGTTCATCCCGAACAGGTGGGCCAGCTTGTGCACCGGCTCGGTCTCGCGGATCCGTTCCATCTCGGGCGCCGGGTCGAGCCCTTCGCGACGCAGCGGCAACGACACCTGGCGGGGGAACATCTTCATCTTCGACAGGTCCAGACCACCCCTGCGGCTGGTCCTGCTCAGCAGCCGGCTGCCGACCCACTTCTTCAGGTATGTCGCAACCATGACTCCCACGCGCCCTCTCTGGAACAGCTGCCCGGCAACGGCTTTCGTCTGTCTCGAAAGTAGCCGTCACCAGGACCAGAACTGATGGTGTTGGCACCACTCGGATGGTGGCGTTGGCACCACCATGGGAGGGGGCCACGGCCGTGCCAGCACGAAGCGTGTCATGCCGGAGGGCCCTGTTGCCACCGGAACCCACCTGTTGTTCCCCCTTACTGGCGGGCAGGTGGGTTCCGGGGGTGGTCTCAGGGAAAGTCCAGCCGAAAGTCGGTTGCGCTCGGGGCGGTTGCCCCTTCGGTCAGGAGTCCTTGCAGGTCAGCCGGGCGTCGGCCCAGTCGGCGTGGTCGCTGGTGACACCGTCACCCGCGTCGGTCACCTGCAGTGTCAGGTTCTGGCCGCCGGTCACGTCGACGGTGACCGGTACCGTCGGCGAGTTTCCGGTGAGCAGGTCCGATGTGTACTTCACCACACCGTCGACGGCGACCTTGAAGCTCACCTTGCCACGGTCCTCCATCTCGTCGTCGATCCCGAGCTGCGCGCTGAAGCTGCTGCAGTTGCCGCCGAGCCGGACGCTGACCGACGACGGCGCGTGCGTCCCGAGGCCCTTTGCATACTGCGTCCCGGCCAGCGTGAGCGGACCGCCGTCGCCGGCGCCGTCCTCACCGTTGCTCCTGTCGCGCTCGACCGGTCCCCAGCCGTTGGTGGAGTCGGTCCACTCCAGATCGCTGATCCACGGCTGCCCGGTCGGTGCCGGAGGCAAAGGCTTGTCGGCCAGCGTCGCCGCGAAGAAGCCGAGGCCACCGCCGGGCAGCTTGATCGCCTTGACGGTCTTGCCGGCGGTCAGCGGTACAGCGGTGTAGAAGACCCGGTAGTCGGTGGTCGTGTTCGCCAGACCACTCGCCGTGTACCGGCCCTTCACGGACACTGCCTGCTTGGCGCCGCCGGTGGTCGGGTCCTGACAGCACCAGTTGGGTAGCTGGAGCGGTGCCTGGGACTCGGTGCCGTCGGTGTAGATGACGGTGACGTTGCCCTTGGCATTCAAGCTGGCACCCGCGCCGAGCAGCGCCAGGTGCGAACCGGTGCCGCTGACCAGGATCGGCGCGGGCTGGTTCTTCACCAGGTTCGCCGTACCGGGAGCTCCGGTCGGCCAGGTGAACTCGGCGCCCTGGACGGTGACCTTGGCGCCCGGCGTGAAGCCGGCGGCGGCGAGTGCTTCTCCGTTGAAGCTGTTGCCGGAGCCGTCGAAGTTGCCTTGGGCGTAGGTGTTCGCGTCGCTGACACCGACGACGTTGGCGGCCTGCGACAACGATGCGTACGGCAACTGCGCGGTGGCGACCGTGCTGTTGTGGTACGACGCGTCGTGCACCCGGTAGGTCGCGTCGAGCCGGAGGGTGAAGCTCGCCGGTTGCACCGACGCGGCCGGCGTCACCTGGAGCTTGGTGGTGACGGTCTTGCCCGGGTCCACCTTGGCGAACGTGCTGGTGCCGGTGGCGGTCCAGCCCGCCGGGAGGTTCGGGACCAGTCGCACGTCGCGCATGGTCGCCGTACCGGCGTTCGTGAAGGAAGCGGTGACCTCGGTGGCCTGGCCGGGCGCGTTCCACAGCGACGGGCTGCTCAGCTCCGGCGTACCGAAGGTGTCGGTGACGACCTTGCCGCCGCCGACCGACGTGGTCTGCGCGAGCCGGACCGTCGCGGACTTGCCGGTGGAGATCGACGTGGTCTTCACCAGCACGACGCCGTTCTCGTAGTACCAGCCCGACGAGGCCGCGAGGTAGGCGTTCTTGCTGACCAGCTTGGTGAGCTTGCGGTTGTCGAGCGTGACGTCCCGCGGCGCGGTGCCGGTGTGCACGGTCAGCTCGTACGGACGTGCGCTCGGCTTGCCGGCGTACGAGCCGCGGCTCTCGCCGATCTTCACCGTCACGTCACCGCGGGCGGCGGTCGGTGCGGTCACCTCGAGCTTCTGGGTGGCCGACTTGTTCTCCTTGTAGTTGCGGGTGACGCGGTCGTCCTCGTACAGGTCGAACGACGACTTGCCCTCCGGGTAGACGTCGACCGTGAGCCGGTCGCCGAAGCCCTGCTCGGTGGCGGTGTTGATCCCGGCCTTCCACATCGGTACGACGGCGCCCGCCTTCACGAACAGCGGCAGCGTGTCGAGCGGCGCGTGGTAGCCGTTGACCGTCGTCGGGCCCTGGTAGACCTTGCCCGTCCAGTAGTCGATCCAGCGGCCCTTGGGCAGGTAGATACCGCTCTTGACCTCGTCGGCGTTCCACATCGGCGCGACCAGGAACTCCTTGCCGGCCAGGAACTCGTACTTCGCCGCGTCGCCCCAGGTGTTCGGGTCGGTCGGGTACTCCAGCACCAGCGAGCGGTTCAGCGGTGCGCCGGTGCGGTGCGCCTCCGCGGCGTACGAGTAGAAGTAGGGCAACAGCCGCTCGCGCAGCTTCAGGTACTTGCGGTTGATGCTCGTGTACGGCTCGCCGTACGTCCACGGCTGCTTGTACGCCGGGGTCGCCCAGCCGGACATCGTCATCAGCGCGGGCGTGAACGCCTTCCACTGCAGGTCGCGCGTGTAGCTGGTCGGCGAGCCGCCGAAGATGCCGTCGATGTCGCCCGCGCTGTAGGCGATCCCGGAGTTGCCGGAACCGGTGATGGCGGGGATCTGCCACTTGATCGCGTCGAGCGAGCCGCTGTGGTCACCGGTCCACTGCACCGCGCAGCGCTGGGCACCGGCCCAGCCCTCGACCATCCAGGCGAAGCCGCGGGCGTTGCTGTACTGCTCGATGCCGTCGTGCGCGGTGTCGCAGGCGCTCAGCGCGTACCGGTAGCCCGGTCCGACCCAGGCGACGTCCAGCTTGCGCACCCGGACGCCTGCCTCGCCGACCTCGGCCGGCTGCCGGTCCAGCGAGGACTGCGTCCACAGGCCCATCTGGATGCCGCGCTTGTTCAGCTCCTCGCTGGTCTGCTTCAGCGGAGCGATCTCCCGCTTGCCCCACCAGGTGCCGTCGACCTGCTCGGAGTCGGTGTCGTCGGAGTAGCCGCAGCCGTAGTCGTCGTTGACCAGCATCCAGCCGCCGGGAATGTCCTCGTCGCGGAACTTCTGGGCGACCTTCACCGCGTCCAGCGTGGTGGTCTTGTCCGGGTGCACCTTCCAGTCGTTGCTGGTGTCCGGGTCGGTCGCGTAGTGGCCGCGGTTGTAGCAGTCGGAGTCGCCGTACTCGAGGCCGTAGACCGGTGGCATGAAGGGCCGGCCGGTCAGCTCGGTGTAGCGGTCCAGCGAGGTCTTGAGGTCGCCGACGAAGTAGTACGCGTCGAACCGCTTCTCGTCGTGCCGGGTGACCACTGGTTCGGTGAACGAGTAGCTGCCGGGGGAGAAGGTGTTGCGCAGTACGCCGTACCCGGCGGTGCTCATGTAGTAGGGAGAGGCGTTCGGGTTGCCGCCGTCCTCCCAGTTGAAGTCGCGGGAGACGGTGATCGTCTGGTCGCGGTGCGAGAAGCGGCCGTTCTGCATGCCGCCGCCGAAGAACTGCTCGGTGGCGCCGCGGCTCAGCGACTGGCTGGCCGCGGTGTCGGTCCACGAGAGCGGCGCGGTCTCGGACCAGACCTGCTGGCCGTTCGACCGGTAGAGCGAGAAGCGCAGCGGCGACTTGTTCGCCCGGACCTCGATCTTGCCGGTGGTCAGCGAGTAGTAGCTGCCGCGGTCACGCCAACTGGTCCTCGCCTTCGCGTAGTCGGTCTTCGCGACGATGTTCGACGCGGGTGCGGCCGGGTCGGTGGGCGGGGTGTTGGCCGGGTCCGTGAACTCGCCGTCCGGCGCGAGCCAGAGCCGGAACACGTCGTCCTTCACGAAGACCACGCGCACCTTCGCGGTGCCCGCGGTCAGCGTGTACGTCGCGTTGTCGGCGGCGAAGGCGGTCACCGTGCCCAGCGACGTCCCGGCCTCCCGAGCGACCGCTGGTGTGCTGACCAGCGCGCCGGCGACCAAAGCCAAGCTCGTCGCCGTCAGCAGTGCTGAACGTTTAAGGTTTGAAAAGATGCTCAAGATGGCCTCACTTCAAGCAACTATGAACAGTCTTGCCATTGATAACCGATCACCGTCGCGCTGTCACTAGCTCGGCTGTCATGAAGTTGAGACAGGTCCTCCATCGGACGGTGGATCCTCGGTGACTGTGCGTGAGGCGACGATGTTGCGCATGGCGAACTGTCGAAGGATCAACCACGCGGTGCTCGGCGTCCTGGCTCTCGCTCTGCTCTCCGTCCCGCTGACCGCGCAGGCCCGGACCGCCCAGGACCCCGTCTACACCCCGACGACCTTCGACCTGCCCGAGCCGACCGGCCGCTACGACCTGGGCACCACCGAGTTGCACCTGGTCGACCGGGCCCGGGCCGACTCGACAGCGCCGAGCGGCAAGCGCGAACTGATGGTCAGCGTCTGGTACCCGGCGGCCGGCATCGGCCGCGACGCGCCGCTCGCGAAGTACATGCCGAAGAAGACCGCCGAGTACGTCGGCCGCCAGTGGTCCGAGGCGTTCTGGCTGCCCGGCACCGTGCTCGACTTCGCCAACACGCAGACGCACGCCAAGGTCGGCGTACCGGCCCGGTCCGGCAAGCACCCGGTTGTCGTCTTCTCGCCGGGATACCCGTTCAGCCGGTTCCTCAACACCTCGCAGGCCGAGGACCTGGCCAGCCGCGGCTACGTGGTGGTCAGCATGGACCACACCGGCGAGACGCCGGTCGAGTTCCCCGACGGCCGGTTCGTGCCCGGCCACGACCCGGACCAGGCGCCGACCGCCGAGCTGATCCACGACGTGGTCGACACCCGGACCGCCGACACGCGGTTCGTGCTGAACCAGCTCGAGCAGCTGACCGCCGGCCGGAACCCGGACGCCGAGCAGCGCAAGCTGCCGCACGGGCTCAGGAACAGCCTCGACCTGCGGCGTACCGGGATGTTCGGGTACTCGCTCGGCGGCTACACCACCGCCAACACGATGCTGCAGGACCGGCGCGTGCTGGCCGGCGCGGACCTGGACGGCACGCTGTCGGACAGCAAGGACGACCAGCTGGTCGGCGAGGTCGCGCGCAAGGGCCTGAAGCGGCCGTTCCTGCTCTTCGGCTCCGACACCAGCCAGCGGCTCGACCCGAAGGCGCCGAACTACGACGCCTCCTGGGCGGCGTTCTGGAAGGCGCAGCAGGGCTGGAAGCTGAACCTGCAGCTGAAGGGGTCGGAGCACTTCGCGTTCTGCGACTTCCGGTTCGTCTTCGCGCAGCTCTTCCACCACGTGTACGGCGACGACGAACTGATCCCGATCGCCGTCGGCAAGCTGGTCGGCAAGGGTGACGAGACCGAGGCGGTGTCCGCTCAGCGGGACTACCTCGCGGCCTTTTTCGACCAGAGTCTGCGCGGTCGCCCGCAGTCGCTGCTGCGGAAGGAATCGGGTCAGTTCCCCGCCGTGGGATTCGTCCGCTGAGCCGCTCCCGGCCGTGCTTTCGGTCACCTGAATGCGGCGCGTGGCGGCGCGACCGGTTACCGTGCGTTGAGAAATGCGTTGCTGTCGGCCGTACTCTGTCTTCGGGCAGGGTCGGTGCTCGGGGTTGTGCTCACGGGGAATGAGCAGTCCGGCCGCAGACGTTGGTCGGTCCTAGAGGACGTGGACAGCAAGGAGCGCAGTGGCAGGGGCAGCAGGAACCAAGACATCGTCCGGAACCGCTTCGGCGGGCACCGGGCGCCGGCTGGTGATCGTCGAGTCGCCGAAGAAGGCGCGGATGATCGCCGGTTTCCTGGGGTCCGGGTACGTGGTGGAGTCCAGCTTCGGCCACATCCGGGACCTGCCGAAGGGGGCCGACGAGATCCCCGCCAAGTACAAGGGGCTGCCGTGGGCCCGGCTCGGCGTGAACATCGACGACCACTTCGACCCGCTGTACGTCGTACCGGCGGACAAGAAGCAGCAGATCCGCAAGCTCAAGGACCTGCTCAAGGAGGCCGACGAGCTCTACCTCGCGACAGATGAGGACCGCGAGGGCGAGGCCATCGCGTGGCACCTGCTCGACGAGCTGAAGCCGAAGGTCCCGGTCAAGCGGATGGTCTTCCACGAGATCACCCCGAAGGCGATCCAGGACGCGGTCGGCAGCGCCCGGCAGATCAACGACGCGCTGGTCGACGCCCAGGAGGCGCGCCGGATCCTGGACCGGCTCTACGGCTACGAGGTCTCCCCGGTGCTGTGGAAGAAGGTCATGCCGAAGCTGTCGGCGGGCCGGGTCCAGTCGGTCGCGATCCGGATGGTGGTCGACCGCGAGCGGGAGCGGATCGCGTTCCGCTCGGCGTCGTACTGGGACCTGGACGCGACGCTCGACGCCGGTGAGGGCAAGACGCCCCGGCTGTTCCCCTCGCGGCTCGTCTCGGTGGACAGCCGGCGGGTGGCGCAGGGCCGCGACTTCGCGTCGACCGGTGAGCTGAAGAGCCAGAACACGGTCCACCTCGACGAGCCGACCGCGACCGCGCTGGCCGCGGCGCTGCGCGAGTCGCAGTTCACCGTGCGCTCGATCGAGTCCAAGCCGTACACCCGCAAGCCGTACGCGCCGTTCCGGACCACCACGCTGCAGCAGGAGGCCGGCCGCAAGCTCGGCATGTCCGCCTCGCAGACGATGCAGATCGCGCAGCGGCTCTACGAGAACGGCAACATCACCTACATGCGTACCGACAGCGTCACGCTGTCGGACACCGCGATCACCGCGGCCCGGGCCCAGGTCCGCGAGCTGTACGGCGCGACGTACCTGCCGGACAAGCCGCGGGTCTACACCTCCAAGGTGAAGAACGCCCAGGAGGCGCACGAGGCGATCCGCCCGGCCGGTGAGCAGTTCCAGACCCCGGCGCAGACCGGGCTGTCCGGCGCGGAGTACCGGCTGTACGAGCTGATCTGGATGCGCACGATCGCGTCCCAGATGAAGGACGCGGCCGGCAACAGCGTCTCGATCAAGATCGACGCGACCGCCTCGACCGGGGAGAAGTGCGAGTTCACCTCGTCCGGCCGGGTGATCACGTTCCACGGCTTCCTGAAGGCCTACGTCGAGGGTGCGGACGACCCGTCGCACGAGACCGACGACCGGGAGACCCAGATCCCCGACGTGTCCGAGGGCGACGTGCTCCCGGCCACCGAGGTCCTCGCCTCCGGGCACGAGACCAAGCCGCCGTCGCGGTTCACCGAGGCGACGCTGATCGCCCAGCTGGAAGAGCGTGAGATCGGCCGGCCGTCGACGTACGCCTCGATCCTGGGCACCATCCAGGCCCGCGGCTACGTGTACAAGAAGGGCAACGCGCTGGTTCCGGCCTGGCTGGCCTTCGCCGTGGTCCGGCTGCTCGAGGAGCACTTCACCCGCCTGGTCGACTACGCGTTCACCGCCTCGATGGAGGACGTGCTGGACGACGTCGCCGCCGGGAACCTGCAGCGTGAGGGCGTGCTCGGCAGGTTCTACTTCGGCGACGACGACCTCGAGGGCCTGCAGTCGATGGTCAGCGACCTCGGTGACATCGACGCCCGGGAGATGTCCACCTTCCCGGTCGGCCCGCCGGACAGCGGCATCGTGGTCCGCGTCGGCCGCTACGGCCCGTACGTCGAGGGTCCGGACGAGACCCGGGCGAACGTGCCGGAGGACCTGCCGCCGGACGAGCTCACCGTCGACAAGGCCAAGGAGCTGCTGAGTCAGCCGTCCGGGGTCGAGATCGAGCTGGGCGCGGTCCCGGACAGCGGGCTGCAGGTGGTCGCGAAGGCGGGCCGGTTCGGCCCGTACGTGACCGAGGTGCTGCCCGACGACGCGCCGAAGAGCGCCAAGCCGCGGACCGGTTCGCTGCTCAAGTCGATGACGCTGGACACGGTCACGCTCGACGACGCGCTGAAGCTGCTGTCGCTGCCGCGGGTGGTCGGCAAGGACCCGGAGTCCGGTGACGAGATCACCGCGCAGAACGGCCGCTACGGGCCGTACCTGAAGAAGGGCACCGACTCGCGGTCGCTGCAGACCGAGGACCAGATCTTCGAGATCACCCTCGAGGAGGCGCTGAAGATCTACGCCGAGCCCAAGCAGCGTGGCCGGCGGGCCGCCGCGCCGCCGCTGAAGGAGCTCGGCGAGGACCCGGAGTCGGGCAAGCCGGTGGTGGTCAAGGAGGGCCGCTTCGGTCCCTACGTCACCGACGGTGAGACCAACGCGACGCTGCGCAAGGACGACTCGGTGGACAGCATCTCGCTGCTCCGGGCGGCCGAGCTGCTGGCCGACAAGCGGGCCCGGGGCCCGGTGAAGAAGACGGCCAAGAAGGCGGCGAAGAAGACCACCGCCAAGAAGACGGCGGCCAAGAAGACCACCACCAAGAAGGCCGCGGCCAAGAAGACCACGAAGAAGGCCGCCGCCAAGAAGTCCTGAGAGACTGGACCATGGCGCCAACCCGAGAAGACAGCGGCCCGCAGGGGCCGGCCGAGGTCACCGCGCGACGGCTGCGCGAGCGCGGTGAGCGGGTGACCCCGGCCCGGCTGGCGGTCGTCGAGGTGCTGGCCGGGACCGACGAGCACCTGAGCGCCGAGCAGATCGGCGAGCGGGCCGAGGAGCTCCGGCCGGGCATCCACCGCGCGACCGTGTACCGGGCGCTGGACGCGCTCGGCGAGTTCGGCCTGGTCACGCACGTGCACCTGGGCCGCGCCGGTACGACGTACCACCTGTCCGGCGAGCTCGCCCCGCGGCACCTGCACCTGCGCTGCTCCGAGTGCGGCACGGTGCTGGACGCGCCCGGCGACACCCTCGACCCGGCCCGCCGCAAGCTCCAGCGCGACCTGGGTTTCCAGCTCGCGCCCGAGCAGGTCGCGCTGGTCGGGGTTTGTCAGGACTGCGCGGGCTGATTTCCTGTCCATATCTGTTCATCGGTGTGGATTCGTGAACAGATCGGTCGTAGGCTCGTCGTTCGTGACCTACGACCACAGTTATGTCGAAGACTTCGCCCCGGCCGCCGGTGTCCTGCCCCCGCGGGCCTGGCTGGACGACGACTCCGCCCGGGTCGCGCTGACCGGTGACTGGAGCTTCCGGCTCTCGCCGAGCGTGGCCGAGGCCCCCGACGACCTGAAGGACCCCGACACCAGCGGCTGGGACACGATCAGCGTCCCGGGTCACTGGCAGCTGCAGGGCTACGGCGCCCCGGCGTACACGAACATCGACTACCCGTTCCCGCTGGACCCGCCGTACGTGCCGACCGACAACCCGACCGGTGACTACGTCCGGACCGTCGCGGTGCCGGCCGACTTCGCCGGGACGCGGATCGTGCTCCGCTTCGAGGGAGTCGACTCGCGGTTCGCGCTGCACGTCAACGGTGAGCTGGTCGGCTGGTCGTCCGGCTCCCGGCTGCCCAGCGAGTTCGACGTCACCGAGCTGGTGACGCCGGGTGCGGAGGCGCGGATCGCCGTCCGCGTGCACCAGTGGTCGGCCGGCAGCTACGTCGAGGACCAGGACATGTGGTGGCTGTCCGGGATCTTCCGCGAGGTCAACCTGCTGGCGCTGAAGCCGACCGCGCCGACCGACGTGTTCGTGCACGCGTCGTACGAGGGACCGGGCGGGACGCTGAAGGTCGACTCCGACGTGGCCGGGACGGTCGTCGTACCGGAGCTCGGGCTGGAGCTGGCGACCGGCGAGCAGACCGTGGTCGCGCAGGTCGAGCCGTGGAGCGCCGAGAGCCCCAAGCTGTACGACGGCGTCGTGCGCACCGAGGGCGGCGAGGTCCGGATCCGGATCGGTTTCCGGACCGTCGCGATCGCCGACGGAGTCCTGACCGTGAACGGCAACCGGGTCCTGTTCAACGGCGTGAACCGGCACGAGACGCACCCCGACCGCGGCCGCGCGCTGACCGAGCAGGACATGCTCGACGACGTGCTGATCATGAAGCGGGCCGGTATCAACGCGGTCCGGACCAGCCACTACCCGCCGCACCCGCACTTCCTGTCGCTGTGCGACGAGTACGGCCTGTACGTCGTCGACGAGTGCGACCTGGAGACGCACGGCTTCGGCTACGAGCCGCAGCCGCCGAACCTGCCGAACCCGGTGATGGACGAGCGCTTCCGCCCCGACCTGGTCGCGCGGATGCAGCGGATGATCCAGCGCGACAAGAACCACGCCAGCATCGTGATCTGGTCGCTCGGCAACGAGTGCGGGATGGGCGACAACCTCAAGGCCATGTATGACGCGGCCAAGGAGCTCGACCCGTCGCGGCCGGTGCACTACGAGCGCGACACGCACGCGGAGTTCGTCGACATCTACTCGCAGATGTACACCTCGCCGGAGGACGTCGCGAAGATCGGCGCGGACACCTCGTCGTACCGGGGGCTGCCGTTCATCCTCTGCGAGTACGGGCACGCGATGGGCAACGGGCCGGGCGGGCTGCTGGACTACCGGGAGCTGTTCGAGAAGTACCCGCGCTGCCAGGGTGGCTTCATCTGGGAGTTCATCGACCACGGGCTGCGCAAGACCGAGGACGGGCAGGAGTTCTACGCCTACGGCGGCGACTTCGGCGAGACCATCCACGACGGCAACTTCGTCTGCGACGGGCTGCTCTTCCCGGACCGGACGCCGTCGCCGGGCATGCTCGAGTACGTCAAGGTGATCGAGCCGCTCCGGATCGTTGCTGACGGCAAGAACGTGGCGATCACCAACCGGTACGAGGTGCTGGACACCAGCCACCTGACGTTCCGGTACGTCGTCGAGGTCGAGGGCACGCAGGTCGCCGAGGGTTCGTTGCCGGTGCCGGCGATCGCGCCCGGCGAGACGGTGACGGTGGAGCTGCCCGAGTCGGCCGATCAGGCCGAGACCTGGGTGACGGTCAACGCCACGCTGACCGACGGTACGCCGTGGGCCGAGGCCGGGCACCGGGTCGCGTGGGGGCAGGTGCGGCTGGACGAGCCGGCCGCGTCGAGCGCTCCGGCCGCGTCCGGCTCGTGCTCGGCTCCGGAAGGCGTCGCGACCGCCGCCGGGATCACCGTCGGCGCGATCCGCAACGCGCGGCTCGACGTCTGGCGGGCGCCGACCGACAACGACACGATCCCCGGCGTCGCCGAGGCGTGGCGCGAGCAGGGCCTGCACCGCGTGCAGCACCGGGTCGTCTCGGCGACCACGCACCAGACCGGCTGGAAGGTCGTCACCCGGACCGCGCCGCCCGCGCTGCAGTGGGGCCTGGTCTCGACCTGGGTGTGGAGCAAGCTCGAGGACGGGCTGCACCTCGACCTCAGCGTCACGCCCGAGGGTCAGTTCCCGGCGACGCTGCCGCGGCTCGGCGTCACCTTCGAGCTGCCGACGGTCGCGTCCGTCGAGTGGTTCGGCGCCGGACCGAACGAGGCGTACGTCGACACCCGCAGCGCGGCCGCCGTCGGGCGGTACTCGGCGACCGTGGCCGAGCTGCAGACGCCGTACGTGCGCCCGCAGGAGAACGGGCACCGGATCGACACCCGCTGGGCGGTCCTGAACGGTGCCGAGGGCACCCTTCGGGTCGAGGCGGCACCGACGCTGTTCGGTCTGACCGTCCGCGACTGGACGACCCAGGACCTGGCCGACGCCAAGCACACGGTCGACGTGAAGCCCGGCGGTACGACGTACGTGACGCTGGACCTGGCCCAGGCCGGCATCGGGTCGAACTCCTGCGGCCCGGCGCTCGCGGACAAGTACAAGTTGCTGACGGCACCGGCTTCGCTGTCGCTGAAGTTCAGCTTTTCGACTGAGACTGAATAGTTCGGAGTCCTGGAACCAGCAACGGTCGTGCTCACGTCCGAGTGGGCGTGCCGACCGGCACGAACCGTTGCTGGGAAGGGAAAACGAGCATGGCGGAGTCGCTGGAAGACCTGAAGGAGCAGTACAAGAACCTCAAGGAGTTCCAGTCCGAGATGCGGCAGTCCGGGCTGTCGGCGAGCAGCCGGCAGATGAAGGACAGCGCCAACCAGCTCGGCAAGCTGAACAAGAAGATCGAGAAGCTCGAAAAGGGCCGCTGACTCTTCCGCCGCGCTCCCGCCGTCGCGAGACGGCGGGAGCGGAACCCCTGGAGCGATCGATGTCCGAGCAGTATTTTCCGCATCTCGCGGCCTTCGTGTCGCAGTTCCTGGTGAAGGCCTACGCCCGCAAGCTCGGGCATTCCCACGTGTGGTGCCCGGAGTGGTACCGCCACTTCGAGGCGATGTGCCGCCTCGACGCACTGTGGCGTTCCTGGGAGTACCTGCGCCAGGACGGCGACACCGGGATGTCGATGTGGTGGCGCGACCACGCCGACCACCACATGACGTTCCTGCTCGACCCGGACGGCCCGTTCGGACCGTGCCGGCGCGAGCACAGCGAGTACCCGATCGCGGACCTGCCGCTGATCGACCCACCCGAGGGCCTGTTCGAGGACGAGCGGGAACCGATCGCCGTCTCGGCCTAGCTCTGCTTGGTGAGCTTCCAGAGGCCGGGCAGGATCGCGCCGGCGACGGCGGCCTTGATCAAGCCGCCCACGATGAACGGGGTGAAACCGGCGGCGATCGCCTGGCTCGCGTTGAGGTGCGCGGTGACGGCGAGCCACGGCACACCGACGGCGAAGATGATCGCCTGACCGGCAACGAACAGCGGGAGCGCCTTCCACAGCGCCCGGTCGAGCTGGTGCTTGGCGGCCAGGCCGATCAGGTACGCCGCCGGCAGGAAGCCGACGATGTAGCCGCCGGTCGCGCCGCTGATCACCTCGAACCCGCCGGACGCCTCGCTGTAGAACGGCAGCCCGATCGCGCCGAGCACCAGGTAGAGCGCCTGACCGGCGAGCCCGCGGTACGGGCCGAGCGCGGCGGCGGTCAGCACGACGGCCAGCGTCTGCCCGGTGATCGGCACCGGCGACCCCGGGACCGGGATCGCGATCTGCGCCAGCGCGGCGGTGAACAGCGCCGCGGTGACGACCAGCGCAACGTCACGGGCCCGGGACCGGCCCAGGACGTCGGCGAGCACGAGCGGGCGCTGAGCGGGCAGGGGTACGGCGGTGGTCACGAAGCCTCCACATCGGTCGGCCGCCCAGGTGAACCGGGCGGCCAGGTACAGAACGGACGCCTCAGTCTGCCTCAGCTCCCTGCCGCGACAACCACACCTGTGTCGGTGATCACTCCGGTTAGGAGGCGCCGGGAGCGGCTGTCTCCAGCCCGACCTCCGCGGCTGCCGCGAGCAGGCGTTTGTCGTACGTGACCAGTGCTGTCAGCGCCAGGCCTTCCAGGACCAGGGTCTGGGCGCTCGCGAGGTGGATCGCATCGAGGGTCCGCAGCATCGGGTCCGCGTAGGCGGCCGCGGTGGCGAGCACGGTGTCGTCCATCGGCACCCGGTCGAGCCGGGCCAGCACCGTGGGAACGGCGGCGAGCCGGCCGGGGTCTGAGCGGCGGAGGGCCCGGGGGACCTCGGTCAGCACCAGTGACGACGCGACCAGTTGCGTGTCGGACTGGGCGGTCAGCCACGCGACCAGGGCCGCACTCTCCGCCTCCGGGCGGATCAGTTTCACGATCGCGGCCGAGTCCAGGAAGATCACAGACGCTCCTCGCGGAGGTCCGAGACGATGTCGGTGGAATCGGTCGACAGATCCGGCTCACCCGGCGGCATGACCACCGGCGCCGAGATGGTGGAGGGGATCAACCGGCCACGGCGGATCAGCTCGCTCCGGGTGCTGGTGGCGTGATCGATCGGCACCAGGCGGGCTGCGGGCCGGCCGCTGACCGTGATCTCCACGGACTCACCGTTGGCGACCCGGGCCAGTACGGCGCTGGTGTGCTGATTGAGCTCGCGCACGGGGATACTGTCCATGCACCGAGTGTAGAACACGGTGTTCTACACTCGGTAGTCCCGCACGCTCCCCTCAGCGAACATCTCGTCGGTGTGGCCGACTAGGCTCTGTGTCGTGCCGGAGGTATACGACCCGCTGACCGATCCTGCACCGGCCCACGACGTCCGGGCGGTGCTGCGGATCCGGGCGTTCCGGCGGCTCTGGATCGCCTTCGGGCTGTCCAGCCTCGGGGACTGGATCGGGCTGCTCGCGCTGACCGCGATGGCCAAGAACTTCGCCGGTGACGACTACCAGGCGGCCAACTTCGCGATCGGTGGGGTGCTGTTCCTGCGGGTGCTGCCCGCGCTGGTGATGGGGCCGGTGGCCGGGTGGGTCGCCGACCGGCTCGACCGGCGCTGGACGATGATCCTCGGCGACATGATCCGGGCGGCGTTCTTCGTCAGCATCCCGATCGTCGGCACCCTGACCTGGGTGCTGGTGGCGACCGTGCTGATCGAGATCGTCAGCCTGATCTGGGGTCCGTCCAAGGACGCCAGCGTGCCGAACCTGGTGCCCCGGCACCGGCTCGAGGCGGCCAACCAGCTGAGCCTGGTCACGACGTACGGGACGGCCCTGCCGGCCGCGGTGATCTTCACCGCGATCACGCTGGTCGGCCGCGGTCTGGGCGACGTCGCGATCGACCTGGCCGTCTACGTGAACGCGCTGACCTTCGCGGTCTCCGGGTTCGCGATCATCTCGGTCGCCGAGATCGGCCGGGCCGGCCGGCACGACCACGAGGAGCACCCGACGCTGTGGCGGACGATGGTCGAGGGCTGGTCCTACGTCACCGGTACGCCGGTGGTCCGCGGCCTGGTCGTCGGCATCTCCGGCGCCTTCGCGGCCGGCGCGGTGGTGATCGGCCTCGGCCGCACGTACGTCGAGGACCTGGACGCCGGTGATCCCGGGTACGGCGTGCTGTTCGGCGCCGTCTTCGGCGGGCTCGCGCTCGGGATGGGGTTCGCGCCGCGGATCTTCTCCGGGCTGTCCCGGCGCCGGCTGTTCGCGGCCGGGCTGGTCGGGTCCGGGATCGGGCTGGCCGGGCTGGCGCTGATCCAGCAGCTCGAGATCGCCACCATGATCGCGATCGTGCTCGGCTTCTGCGCCGGCGCCTCCTGGGTCTCGGGGTACACGCTGCTCGGCCTGGAGGTCCCGGACAACGTCCGCGGCCGGACGTTCGCGTTCGTGCAGTCGGCGGTTCGGACCGTGCTCGCGCTGACGCTCGCGGTGGCGCCGTTCGTCGCGGGGGCGATCGGGCGGCAGACGTGGAGCGTCGGCGGCCGGTCGGTGAGCTACAACGGCGCCGCGCTGACGATGCTGATCGCGGCGGTGCTCGCGGGCGTGATCGGGCTGGTCGCCTGGAAGCAGATGGACGACCGGCCCGGCGTACCGTTCTGGCGGGACGTCCGGAAGAGCTTCGGGAAGACGCCGGGCGTCTACCCGACCACCGGGCTGTTCGTCGCGCTCGAGGGCGGCGAGGGCGCGGGGAAGTCGACGCAGTCCGCGCTGCTGGTGAAGTGGCTCGAGGAGCGCGGGCAGCACGTGCTGCTCACCCGCGAGCCCGGCGCGACGGAGCTCGGGAAGACGCTGCGGCAGATCGTGCTCGACCCGGCCACGGGAGACATCTCGCACCGGGCCGAGGCGCTGATCTACGCCGCCGACAAGGCCGAGCACGTCGACTCGGTGATCAAGCCGGCGCTCAAGGCGGGCTCGGTGGTGATCACCGACCGGTACGTCGACTCCGCGCTGGCCTACCAGGGCTCCGGGCGCGACCTGGACCTGTCGGACGTCGAGCGGGTGAACCGCTGGGCCACCGACGACCTCCGGCCGAACCTGACCATCCTGCTCGACCTGCCCCCGCGCAGCGGCCTGGGCCGCTTCGAGGAACGCGACCGGATCGAGGCCCAGTCCGCGGACTTCCACGAGCGGGTCCGGTCGGCGTTCCTGGAGCTGGCGGCCGCCGAGCCGCAGCACTACCTGGTCCTCGATGCCACGCAGGACCGCGAGCAGATCGCCCGGCAGATCCAGGCCCGCCTGCTGCCGCTGCTCCCGAACGTCGGAGCGACCCCCACGCCCGACCATGTACCGGCCGCCGATCAGGAGAGCTGACAGATGACGGTGTGGGACGACCTGGTCGGTCAAGAGCCTGCGGTGGACGTGCTGCAGCGGGCGGTCGCGGGTGCCGCGGCTCGACTGCGCGGCGAGGGCGGCGCGGCGACGGCCGGGATGACCCACGCCTGGCTGATCACCGGCCCGCCCGGCTCCGGCCGGTCCAACGCGGGCCGCGCGTTCGCCGCCGCCCTGCAGTGCCCGAACGACGGCTGCGGCGAGTGCAACGAGTGCCGTACGGCGCTCAGCGGCGCGCACCCCGACGTCTCCCTGATCCGCACAGAGCTGCTCTCGATCCGTGTCGGTGAGATCCGCGAGCTGATCCGCCGGGCCGCGATGAGCCCGACCCAGGGGCGCTGGCAGGTGATGGTCGTCGAGGACGCCGACCGGCTCACCGAGCAGGCGGCCGACGCGCTGCTGAAGAGCATCGAGGAGCCGGCGCCGCGGACGGTCTGGGTGCTGTGCGCGCCGACCGTCGAGGACGTCGTACCGACGATCCGGTCGCGCTGCCGGCTGCTGGTGCTGCGGACGCCGCCGGTCGCGGCCGTCGCGGAGATGCTGAGCCGCAAGCTCGGGGTGGATGCCGAGCTGGCCGGGTTCGCGGCGCGGGCCGCGCAGGGCCACATCGGCCGGGCCCGGGCGCTGGCGCGGGACGAGTCGGTGCGCGAGCGGCGGACGAAGGTGCTCGAGGTGCCGTTCGCGCTGCGGGACCTCGGGGCCTGCCTGAAGGCGGCCCAGCAGCTGGCCGAGGCCGCCAAGGAGGAGGCCAAGGCGAGCGCCGCGGCCGTCGACGAGAAGGAGCGCGCCGAGCTCGAGCAGGCGCTCGGCGTCGGCACCAAGGGCGCCAAGCCACGCGAGGCCGCGGCCGCGGTCAAGGATCTGGAGGAGCAGCAGAAGGCCCGCGCGAAGCGCTGGGAACGCGACGTGCTCGACCGGTCGCTGGTCGACCTGATGGCGCTCTACCGCGACGTCCTGGTGGTCCAGACCCGGGCCGGCAGCGACCTGATCAACGCCGAGCTGCACAAGTCGATCACCCAGTTCGCCGACCGGACCACGCCCGAGCAGACGGTCCGCCGGATCGGCGCCCTGGCCGCCTGCCGCGAGGCCATCGAAACGAACGTGGCGCCGCTGCTGGCCTTGGAAGCGATGACCATCAGCCTGTTCGAAGGCTGACTTCCGGGCACCGTGTTCGAGGCGTGAGACACGGGTCTGGGTTGCGGACTCGGTGTAACGAAGGTAGGGGTGCGGGCGATGTGCTGGCTGGCTGGGGAAATCAGCCGTTGGCCCTCGCTAAAGGAACTGGATGACCCAACCGCCTCGGCCTGTCGAGCCTGCGCGGTCGCTGCCGTCGGCTGAGTCGTGGCTGGACGGTGTGCCGACGCCGACGCAACGACGGCTGGACCGCTTCGCCGTCGCGGCGCTGGCCTTCAGCCTGCCCGGGCTGATCCCGGTGGCGGTCCCGCTCGCGGTCGTGGCGCTGCGCCGGACCCGCCGAGCCGGGACCCGCGGCCGGCGGATTGCCCAGGCGGCGCTGGCGCTCTCGGGCTGCTGGGTGATCGCGATCGGCGTCGCCGCCGCGCTCGGCCTGTACGGCGAACGCCAGGCCGGTATCGGCCGGTCGGTCCCGATCGCCGAGGTCCGGGTGATGCAGTGCTTCCACGCCGACCTGTCGGCCGAGACGCTGCGGATGGTGACCATCGCCGACTGCGGCGCGTCGCACTCCGGCGAGGCGTACGCGAAGGTGACCGCGGCGATGACCGGCCTGTCGACCGAGCAGAAGGAGACCTCGGCGACCCAGCACTGCGCGACCGCCTTCCAGGAGTTCGTCAGGACGCCGTACGAGCGCTCGGACCTGGACATGTACTACGTGGTGCTGGAAGATCAAGCTGTTGCTGATGGCAACGTGCTGTGCATGGTGGGCGGGGAACGCCTGGTGGGATCCATGCGCGGGGCGCAGCGCTAGGCCTGGGGGAGAAGACCATGACACACCCGCCGTACCCGCACGACCCGAACCGGCCGCAGGACCGGCCGCGGAGCTTCCCGTCGTACGGTCAGCCCCAGCAGCCGCCCGTGCAGCAGCCTGGGCCGGCGCCGTTCGTGCCGCCGTACTCGGCGCCTCAGCAGCCGCACTTCCAGCAGCAGCAGTACCCGCCGGTGCAGTACCCGCCGGCGTACGGGCAGCCGCCGGTGCCGTACGGCTACGGCTACCCCGGGCAGGTGCGCCGGACCAACAGCCTGGCCACGGCCGCGCTGGCCACCGGGCTGGGCAGCATCATCTTCACGATCGCCGCGCCGGTCGCGATCGGGCTCGGGATCGCCGCGCTGGTCCAGATCAAGAAGCGCAACGAGGAGGGCACCGCGCAGGCGGTGATCGGCCTGATCGCGGGCACCGTCGTGACGGTGGCCGCCGCGATCGTGCTCGCGCTGATCGCGATCGGCGCCTCGCTGCCCGACGACGAGTACTCCAGCGGCGGGACGCCGGTCAGCTCGACCAGCGCCCCGGGTGTCTACATCGACGCGCTGGTGGTCGGCGAGTGCTTCGACGACACCTCCGACGAGGACGAGGTCACCCGGGCGGCCTGCAGTGTCGACCACGACGGCGAGCTGTACGCCGTGGTGACGCTGCCGGCCCAGGACTGGCCCGGTGACGAGAAGGTCGGCGAGCTCGGCGAGAAGGCCTGCAACGAGAAGTTCCGCCCGTACGTCGGGATCGACGTCTCCGACTCCGAGCTGGACCCGGTCAGCTGGTACCCCGAGCGGGCCGGCTGGAACAGCGGCGACCGCAACATCTACTGCACGGCGTACGGGCCGGACGGGGATCCGCTGGACCGGACCGTGAAGGACAGCAAGCGCTGAGTGACCGCCGGTGGCAAGTCTTCGCCACCGGCCCGCCCCTCCGTGGGTAGTTGACGATTCAAGAGCTACTCTTGAATGAGTCAAACGAATGATTCACGGGGAGTGTGGGTTGTGGCGACGACGACGGTGACCGGGTACCTGCTGGACCGGCTGGCCGAGCTCGGGGTACGACATCTGTTCGGCGTACCGGGGGACTACAACCTGCAACTGCTCGACGAGGTCGTCGCGCACCCGGCGATCGAGTGGGTCGGGACGGCGAACGAGCTCGGGGCGGCGTACGCGGCCGACGGGTACGCGCGGATGCGGGGGATCGGCGCGCTGCTCACGACCTCGGGGGTGGGCGAGCTCAGCGCGCTCAACGGGCTGGCCGGGAGCTACGCCGAGCTGCTGCCCGTCGTACACATCACTGGGAGCCCGAAGTCGGCGTTCGAGCGGACCGGGGCTTCGGTACACCACACGGCTGCGGACGGGGACTACGAGCGGTTCGCTCGGGCGGCGGAGAGTGTCAGTTGCGCGTTGGCGACGCTGACGCCGGAGAACGCCGCTGGTGAGATCGACCGGGTGCTGCTGGCGGCGCTGCGGGAGCGGCGGCCGGTGTACCTGCGGATCCCGGCTGACGTGGCGACTGCTCCGATCGACTCGGCTGAGGGTGCGCTGGTCGTTGCCGAGCCGGAGGTGGACGAGGATGCGCTGCAGGGGTTCCTCCGGCATGCGCAGGTGGTGCTCGGGAGGGCGCGGACGGCGGTCGTGCTCGCCGACCACCTGGTCGACCGGTACGGCGCGCAGCACGAGCTCGACCTGTTGCTTGCCGAGAGCAACCTCCCGTACGCCGACCTGGCGATGGGCAAGGGGCTCGTCGACGAGTCGGACCCGCGGTTCGCGGGCACGTACTTCGGGGCGTTCAGCCGGCCGGGGACGCGGGAGGCCGTCGAGTCGGCGGACGTGCTGATCCAGGCCGGGGTGCGGTTCACCGACACGACGAGCGGGTTCTTCAGCCAGCAGATCGACGCGACCCGGGTGATCGATCTGCAGCCCGAGGCCGCGAAGGTGGGGAGCGCGCTGTACGCCGGCGTACCGCTGAAGGCGGCGCTGGCCGGGCTGGCGAAGCTGTTCGTCGACCTGCCTCCGTTCGCGGTCGAAGCGCCGGTCGCTGGGGATGCGCGGGCCGCTGCGGACGCGCCGACGCTGTCGGCGACGGCCCGCACGAGCTCTGCTGATGGGTTGCTCTCGCAGGACGAGCTGTGGAGCCACGTGACCACGTTCCTGCGCGGCGACCACTTCGTCGTCGCCGACCAGGGCACGGCGTTCTTCGGGATGTCCGGCCAGCCGCTGCCGGCCGGCGCCGGGTTCATCGGCCAGCCGCTGTGGGGCTCGATCGGGTACGCGCTCCCCGCGCTGCTCGGCGCCCAGCTCGCCGACGACCGCCGCCGCGGCATCCTGCTCACCGGCGACAGCGCCGCGCAGATGACCGTCCAGGAGCTCGGCAGCATGGTCCGGTACGGCGTCAGCCCGATCGTCGTCCTGGTCAACAACCAGGGCTACACGATCGAGCGCGCGATCAACGGCCCGCGGGCGGCGTACAACGACATCGCGCCGTGGAACTGGCACACGGTCGCCGCCGCGATGACCGCCGACCAGGCGCTGCTCCTCACCGCCCGCACGGCATTGGAGCTGGACGAAGCGCTGGCCGAGGCCGACGCCGCGCCGGACCGGCTGGTGTTCCTGGAGGTCCACACCGGCATCGACGACATCCCACCGCTGCTGGCCCGCATCGCCGCCGCCGCAGGAGGCCGCGCCGCCTGATCTCAACAGCCCTCAACCGTGAATGCCCTACTCTGGCCGCGTGGGTATGGTGATGGCGGTGTCGTTCGAGCGGTACGGACGGCTGTACTACCTGGACCCCGGTCCGCACCGGCCGCGGGTCGGGGAGAAGGTGCTGGTTCCGACCGATGACGGACCCGAGGTCGCCGAGTGTGTGTGGGCGCCGCAGTACGTGACCGAGGAGATCGGTGGGCTGCCGCGGTGCGAGGGCGTCGCGACCGACGCCGACCTGGAGCGGGACGAGCAGAACCGTGACCGGCGCGCCGACGCCCGGCTGACCGCGAAACGGCTGATCCGCGAGCACGGGCTGCCGATGAAGGTGGTCGGGATCGACTTCGTCGACCGGCGCCCGGACGTCGACCAGCTGGTGATCGTGTACTTCTCCGCGCCGCACCGCGTCGACTTCCGCGAGCTCGTCCGCGACCTCGCCCGTGGACTGCGCGCGAGGATCGAGCTGCGTCAGGTCGGTGCGCGCGACGAGGCGCGCCTGCAGGGCGGGATCGGGCCGTGCGGCCGCGACCTGTGCTGCGCGACGTTCCTGAAGGACTTCGAGCCGGTCAGCGTCCGGATGGCCAAGGACCAGGACCTGCCGCTCAACCCGCTCAAGATCTCCGGCGCGTGCGGCCGGCTGATGTGCTGCCTGAAGTACGAGCACCCGCTCTACCAGGAGTTCAACGCCAAGGCGCCGAGCGTCGGTACGCCGGTGGAGACGCCCGCCGGCGACGGCGTCGTGGTCGGGCACAACGTCCCGAGCGACACGGTCGTCGTACGGCTCGCTGCTTCGGGTCGGCGCTGCGCGTGCAGCCGGGCGGACGTGTGCTCGCCGCGGCAGCAGTACGAGGCGAGCAGCACGACTACGCCGGACGCGCCTGCTGAGTTGCCGACCCCGGTACGCCGGGAGCCGGCCGCGGACCAGCCGGCCGCTCGGCAGCGACCCCCGGCGGCGGAGCCGCGCGCGGGCGACGTACCGGCGCAGGCCGACGAGCCCCCGGCCGCCGAGCCCGCTCGCCGCCGCAAGCCCCGGCGGCGCCGGCGTTTGAGCGACCCGTCGACGGACACCGGGTCCACCAGCGCTGAACCGGACGACAACTCGGGAGACGGCTCGTAGTGAAGACGTGCAGGGTGGTTGCAGGGCTGCTGGTGCTGGCGCTGGTCGGAGGATGCGGGGTCGCGACCCGCGCCCAGGACGCCGACAACGGCGGGACGACGAGCGGGAACCCGACCAACGGGCCGGCCGGGCCGATCCCCGCGGGGCTGGAGAAGTTCTACCAGCAGACGCCGTCCTGGCAGCGCTGCGGCTCCGGCAGCCAGTGCGCGACGATCACCGTCCCGCTCGACTACACCAAGCCCACCGGCGACACCATCGAGCTGCGCGCCCGCAAGATCCCCGCGCGCGACCGGACCGGCAAGATCGGCACCCTGTTCATCAACCCCGGCGGCCCCGGCGCCTCCGGCGTCCAGTTCGCGGCCGCGGCGTCGTTCGTGCTCGGGCCGGCGCTGCTGCGCAAGTTCGACGTGGTCGGCTGGGACCCGCGCGGTGTCGGTGACTCGACGCCGGTGCGCTGCCTGGACACCGAGGAGCAGGACAAGTTCATCGCGACCGACGGCAGCCCGGACGACGACGCCGAGATCACCGAGCTGAACACGGTGTCGAAGGGCTTCGCCGACGCCTGCGAGGAGCGCTCGGGCAAGCTGCTGCCGCACGTCTCCACCGAGGACGCGGCCCGCGACATGGACGTGCTGCGCGGGCTGGTCGGCGACGTCGAGCTGAACTACATCGGCTACTCGTACGGGACCTTCCTCGGGGCGACGTACGCCGAGCTGTTCCCGAAGAACGTCGGCCGGCTGGTCCTGGACGGCGCGGTCGACCCGGCCAAGACGGCCGAGGAGAACAACATCGCCCAGGCCAAGGGTTTCGACACCGCGCTCGACGCGTTCGCCGCCGACTGCGCCGGCCGCAACTGCGAGCTCGGTACGACGAAGGCGGAGGTGCTGGCCGCGGTCGACAAGCTGCTCACCGAGACCGACGCCAAGCCGATCCCGACCGGCGGCGACCGCGAGGTGACGCAGGCGCTGGCGGTGCTCGGCGTGATCTACCCGCTGTACTCGCAGGAGGCGTGGCCGCGGCTCGAAGAAGCCGTCGCGGACGGGCTCGAGGGCAAGGGCGCGCGGCTGCTGGCGATCGTCGACGAGAACACCGACCGGACGCCGCGCGGCTACACGACCAACGCCAACGAGGCGATCTACGCGGTGAACTGCCTGGACCGGCAGGACATCAAGTCGGTCGCGGAGGCCAAGACGCTGCAGGCGAAGTACCTGGCCGAGTCGCCGCGGTTCGGGGCGTACCTGCTGTGGGGTTCGCTGGCCTGCGCGAACTGGGCGGTGAAGCCGACCGGCAAGCCGCACGCGATCAAGGCGACCGGCGCGAAGCCGATCGTCGTGATCGGGACCACCCGCGACCCGGCTACGCCGTACGCGTGGGCGGTCGGTCTGGCCGGGGAGCTGGACAGCGGTGTGCTGATCACGCGCGACGGCGACGGGCACACGGGTTACAAGGCCGGCAACCAGTGCGTGGACACGGCGGTGGAGAGCTATCTGCTGCAGGGTTCACCGCCTGCGGCAGACCTGAAGTGCTGACGGTACGGCGCTGAGCCGGGCGGGCCGCCGTCCTCGCTGCGTCGGGAAGGCTCGCCGCCCTCGGCTAGCTCGGGCGGTCGTCGCCGCCCGCAGGCAGCTGCAGGGTCTCGGTCGCGTGCTCCAGCACCGCGCGCAGCCCGGCCTCGTCCTGGGGACGGCCGCCGACGGTGATCTCCATCGCCGACCGCCCGCTGTCACCCGCGGAGATCCAGCGCGACAACCCCATCCGCGGCCCGCGTGCCTTGTCCGTGTACGTGTAGACCAGCGTCGCGTTCTCGGTGCTCAGCACCTTGTAGTCCGGCTCGTCGATGCTGCCCTGCCGCGCCGAGAGCAGCGCCGTCGGCGTCTGCTTGCTGCCGCGCGCGTCGAACCGGACCTGCCAGACGCCGGTCGGGTCGACGTACCGGGGCCTCGTGCCGCTCTGGGTACTCTTCCAGCCCGCGGGAACCTCGGCGGTCACCGGCGACCGCTCGCTCCCGAACGTCTCCGCGACGAACTGCAACGCGTCCGGCCGGAGCCCGTCACCCACACTCGGCGAAGGCGTCGGCGTGGGACTGGTGACGACGGTCTGCGCGGAGTCGTCCCCCGTCGCGCTGTTGACTGCCAGCACGGTGCCGAACACGGCGACACCGACGGTCATCCCGGCCAGCGTCGCCAGCAGCGCCTGGTGCCTGGGCGTGAGCATCCGGACCTCCGCATCCCTTTGTCGTCGCCCTCGATTATCGACCACGAAGGGGGCGTCAGTGAAACCGCGGCTACGCTGACCCGTCGTGGAGCTCGATGCCGCGGTACGCCGCTACCTCGCCGGTGAAGCGGACCGGTCCGACCTGAAACTTCTGGTCAAACAGTTGCTGAAACTCCTGGTGGCCAAGGCCCCAGGCCACGCGGTCGAGGTCCGCGTCCCGCCGTACGGCGCAGTGCAGTGCATCGAGGGCCCGCGCCACACCCGCGGCACTCCAGGCGCCGTCGTAGAGATGCCGCCAGACCTCTGGATCGACCTCGCCCTCGGCCGCATCGAGTGGCCCGAAGCCCGCGACAGCGGCCGCCTCAGAGCCAGCGGGGAGCGCACCGACCTCAGTGCGCTCCTACCGCTGCTCGAGTCCTAGCGACCGCTGGTGCGGGTAGACCAGACCGGGGTCTTGCCGGAGTAGATGACCAGGTTGCCGTCGCCCTGCATCTGGAGGATGGAGCTCTTCTTGTTCGTGCGGCTGGACCAGAGGGGGGTCTTGCCGACGTAGACGACCAGGTTGCCGTCGGTTTGCATGATGGCGAAGGCGCCCTTCTTGTTGGTCTTGCTGGACCACAGGGGGGTCTTGCCGGCCTTGACCAGGACCAGGTTGCCGTCGGACTGCATCTGCAGGCGGTACATGCCGTTGCGGGAGTAGAGCAGCTGGCCGGTCTTCAGGGTGCGGCCGGGGTTCAGGGTTTCGATGACCGTCCAGCGTGACCAGTAGGCGTGCTTGGCGGTGTCGTACATCACCAGGTTGCCGTCGTCCTGGACCTGGAGGCCGGACGGCTTCTTGCCGTACGTGCTGCTCGTCCAGAGCGCCCGGGTGCTCAGGAAGACGACCAGGTTGCCGTCGCGCTGCAGCGAGATGGAGGCGCCCTTGACGTTGGTGCCGCTGGCCCACAGGGCGGTCTTGCCCTGGTAGAGGACCGCGTTGCCGTCCTTCTGCATGATGAACAGGTACTTGTTGTTCCACGAGCGGCGGTACTGCCCCGGTCGCAGGATCTCCCCGGGCTTCAGCGTGTACGGCACCCCGCTCTGTACCGCCGCCGGTGCGGTGGCGGTCGTCACGCTCGCGTCCGCGGCGACCGGCGCGAGCAGCGCCGTACCGAGTGCGGCCGCGCCCGCGGCGACGAGGGCGATGGCCCGGGTGCGGACCGTCGTGGTCGAGATCATCTGGTTCTCCGTCGTGTGCTCCGGGCGCCGGGCCGTCCCCCGCGCCGTCGTAGTTGACGCCGGACGCGGCGGATCGGTTCCGGTCCAGACCGCGTCCAGAGCCGACGGTAGAGCGGTAAAGGGTTCGTCGAGGCGCGCGACCGGGTGCCACTATGTGCCAGTGGCACCTAGTTTCCGCGAGCGCCTGGCCCGCCTGAAAGTCGATCTGACCCCGTGGCGGGCGTCCCGCGACTTCCGGATCCTGGTGATCTCGGGCTCGGTCTTCTTCCTCGGCGGCATGGTCGGGTACGTCGCGCTGCCGTTCCAGCTCTACCAGCTGACCGGCTCGAACTTCGCGGTCGGTGCGATGGGCCTGGTGACGATCGCCCCGCTGGTGATCTTCGGCCTGTACGGCGGCGCGCTGGCCGACCACGTCGACCGGCGCAAGATGCTGATCCTGACCGGGATCGCGCAGGTGGTGATCTGCGCCGTCCTGCTCGCGAACACGCTGCTGGCCAGCCCGCAGGTCTGGGTGATCTACGTCGCCGGCGCGCTGAACGCGATCGCGTCGTCGCTGCAGCGCCCGTCGCGCGAGGCGCTGTTCCCGCGCGTCGTCCGGCACGAGGACATGCCGGCCGCGGTCACGCTCAACTCGCTGACGCTCCAGGTCGGCCAGCTCGCCGGGCCCGCGCTCGGCGGCGTACTGGTCGGCACGGCCGGCGTGACCTGGGCGTTCGCGGTGGAGCTGGCCGGGCTCGTGGTGGCGACCGGGCTGTTCGCGATGCTCGGCTCGTACAAGCCGAGCGAGCACAGCACGCCACCGAGCCTGCGCGCGATCGGCGACGGCATCAAGTACGCCGTACGGCGCCGCGACCTGCTCGGGACCTACGCCGTGGACATGGTCGGCATGTTCCTGGCGATGCCGATCGTGCTCTTCCCGGCGTTCGCGACCGAGGTGCTGAAGGAACCGAAACTGCTCGGTCTCCTCTACAGCGCCGAGGCGGTCGGCGCGATGCTCGCGACGCTGACCAGCGGCTGGGCCCGCCGCGTCCACCACCACGGCCGCGCGGTGGTGCTCGCGACCATCACCTGGGGTGCGTCGGTCGGCATCGCCGGGCTGGCGCCGAACATCTGGTTCGCGATCGCGTTCTTCGCCGTCGCGGGCGGGGCCGACATGATCTCCGGCCTGTTCCGCGCGGTGATCTGGAACCAGACCATCCCCGACGAGATGCGCGGCCGCCTGGCCGGGATCGAGATGCTCTCGTACTCCCTCGGCCCGCTGGGCGGCCAGTCCCGCTCCGGCCTGGTGGCCGACCTGACGTCGGTGCGGACGTCGATCGTCAGCGGCGGCATCCTCTGCGTGGCCGGCGTGATCGGCACTGCCGCCTGGCTGAAGGACTTCTGGCGGTACGACGCCCGCACGGACGAGCACGCTGTTCGAGAACGAGAGCTGCGCGGCGCCGCGGGCTAGTGGGTCAGGCCCGCGCCCGGACACGCGAACGCTGACCGGCGTCCGGCGGCGCCGTACCGGCATCCAGCACGGCATGGCCGAGCGGGGTCAGCGTGTGCCACACGCTGGTCCGTTCCCGTCGCGACGTGACCAGGCCGGCTTCGCGCAGTACGCCGACATGCTCGGAGGCTGACGGCCTGGAGACGCCGAGCTGTCTCGCCAGTTCGCTCGTGCTCGCGCCGTACGTGAGCGCGACCAGCACGGCTCCGCGCGTCCGGCCCAGCAGCGCGGCGAGCGCCCGCTCGTGCTCGTCGGTGCCGGACGACCGCAGCGACGACATCCGATGCGGAATCGGACACACGAGCACCGGTGCGAACCCCGGACCGGACAGCGCGAGAGGCGAACGCCAGCAGAAGAAGGCCGGCTGCACCGTCAGCCCCCGGCCCGCCAGGTACACGTCTCGCTCCACACTGGAGTCGATGCTCAGCACCGGCTCCCGCCACGTGATCGACGGATGCGTCGACGCCAGCAGAGCCGCCGTACCGGCGCTGGTGAGGATCCGTGCCCGGGTTGCGATGTCGGCGTCGACCTCGCGGCGCAACACACTCCAGTACGGCGCGATCGCCTGCTCGTGATAGGCCCGCAGCGCCGCGTCCCGCCCCTCGATCAGATCGGCGCCACCACCGGCGGACGTACGAAGGCCCAGCCTCCCCGACGGCGCGACGCGCAGGTACTCACGCGCCTCCGAGCACAACGCCGACCGCACCTGCGACCGCCACTCGTCGTACACCAACGGCCCACCGAGCAGATCGATCTGGCGAGCGCTCAGCATCGCCTCCCACCACGGGTCCGCTCCGGGAGCGAGCCGGACCCGCATCAGATCTTCCGAGGTGAAGTGGATCCGCAGCATCGGCAGCCTCCGGTGCACGCAAACGTGTGGTGGCACCGGAGCCCGGCGCCACCACACATTCCACCCGCAGGCGCTTTCAAAGCGCTGTCAGATCCGGCCGGACGCGACAGCACGCCTCTGATCGGCGGTCACCCGGCGAGGGTGAACCGCAACCATGAAGTCCCCACGAAGAAGTTCGCGACCGGCCCGCGGCAGATGACGCGGACCGGGGGCACCGCGCTGCCGTCGGGCATGCTCAGGCTCCACGTCCGCGGCGACTCCAGCCGCCCCTCCGCCAGCCGCCCGACCAGGACGTGCCCTGGATCGTCGTAGCTTCCGATCAGGCCGACGGAGTCGCCCGAGGACACGATCCCGTTCGGGCCGTGCGCGCCGGCCGTGCTCACCTCGACCTCACCGCGCCGGATCCGCAGCACCGGAAAGTCTGCGTACGTGCAGGCCAGCACGGCGTCCCCGGAGACGTTCAGTGCGTAGCAGGCGTCGATCCACACGTCGTCCGGCGGTGACTCCCACTGCTTCTCGAACCGTCCGGACCATTGGACGATCCCTGCTGCTCCGAGCGGTCGAGGTCCTGGACCGTTCCACCCGAACGCGCCGAACACCCCTTCGTCGGAGTAGCCGGCCCAGATCCTCCCTTCGCCATCCAGCTGAAGATGCTCCACGCCGTCGCCGAGCGTTCCGGTCCGCTCGACGGTGCCGTCGGCGGAGTACACGAACGCGTTGTGCTCCGGCGTGCCGTCGGTCCATCGGCAGCGTGCCCCCACGACCAGATAGCCACCGCCCGGCATCGGCTGCACCAGCGGGTGCGCCAGCGGGAACCGGTCGACGACAGTCACCACTGGCAGCACCGAGCCGTCCGCGGCATGGCGCACCAGGACAGCGGACGGAGACGTCGCCGTCCTGGTCGCCGGGTACGACGCACCGTCCGGGCTCGTCTGCCGGCCCAGGATGTCGGCGGCCCCGGACGGGCTCGACCACACCGCGGCCGGCCCGTCCGGTCCCATGCCGACCGCCACGAGCGTCCCGTGACCCGCCGGGGCTTGCAGCACGCCCGCGAGCGTCAGTCGCGCGTCAGCCACGTGGACGCTCACCACCAATCGTCGAGACTTCATCCGCCCGGTCGGTCACTTCCGGTAGAACTGCCCGATCGAGCCGTCCCGGCGCATGCCCAGCACATAGGTGTAGCCGTCGATCACCAACGTGAACTGTGAGCTGCTCCGGGTTCCGTTCAGGTAGTCACGGATACCGAGAGCATTCTGGCGTACGACGCGGTCGAGGTACCCGGTCACGCTGGCGATCGAGTCGGTCGGCGCGAAGTACGTCTGGGTCGCCTTGGTGTCGGTACCGAAGTACTGCCACATGTGCCGGGTCATGACGTGCACCATGCGCTCGATCGAGAGACTGGCCGTGAATCCGCCGCCGACGTCGTAGACCCGCGGAGTCCACCCGGCCTGCGACAGCGCGGCCCTCGCCTTCTGCGTCGCGCACTGGTGGTACTTCGGGGCAGCGGCGATGCGCATCCCCGAGGGCGGGGCGAAGCAGCTGTTCTCGAAGTACCACTGGACCATGTTCCAGTTGCCGATCGCGAGGTCTCGCCACTGCGAGACCGAGATGCTCTCCTCGCGCGCCTCGACCTGTCTCCAGAACAACCACTCGGAGAAGGTGTCGTACTCCAGCACGTCGTCGGTCAGGATTCGGTAGAGCTTCTTGCACGGACCCTTGCAGAGCCGCCAGACGGCGACGCTTTCCAGGACGGAGCTGAGGGCCGCGACCATCGCGTGGATGGTGTCGAGAAGGTCACCGATCCCGTCGGTCAGCACGTCGGTCTCGAAGGTCGGGCTCAGTACGTGCGCCAGGCAACGGTCGAACAGCGGACCGCCGCGCCCGTACAGGTTCTCGCAGAAGACCCCTTGCTTGTAGGCCAGCTGACTCGGGTCGAAGCCGTCCTCGACGAGTTCGACCGTGTTGTCCGCGATGTCCTTCAGGCAGTCCAGGTTGTACCCCTGAGGTGTGAACTCGCCGGGCAGCAGGGGGTTGCGGCACGTCGCTGTCGCCTTCTCCGCCTCGGAGATCAGCTCGTCGGTCATCAGCCGGTAGGCCGCGCCGAGAGCCCGGTCGTACTCCGCCGCCGCCTCGACGACACTGCGGCCTGCCTCCTCGGCGAGCCGCCGGGCGTCGTTCGCGCTGTCGATCGCCTGGTTCGCGAACCGCTGCGCCTTGGACAGGGAGATGCGTGCCCAGGTCGCCGACTGGGCCGCGGACTCCGCGGACCGGTGAGCGGACGCGGCGGCGCTGATCGCCGTCCGCGCCGAGGCCGCCGCTTGGGTCGCCGAGGCCTGCGCACGGCTTGCCGCCGCGACCGCTGCCGCGGCATGAGCACCTGCGTCGAGCGCCGCCTGTTCGGCAGCGGCGGCATGCTCGGCCGCTTCCGCGGCCGCACCGGCCGCCAGCGCGGCGGACTGCCAGGCCCGCATCGAGTTCTCCAGGGCACGGGTTGCCGCTTCCTCCGCCTGGGTCACCAGGGATGCGACGGCCTCCTCGTGCGCCGCGGTGTCGTGGTCCCGTAACGCCGCCTGGTACTGCCCCTGCTCGATGAACTTGGTCCGGAAGGCGCGCGGTCCCTGCAGCGCGATGTCGGCCGCGATCCGCAGTTCGCTGCCTTCCGGGGCACGGGCCAGTACCTGGTTGACCTTGATCTCCTCGTCGGCCTCCCGGGCCGCGTGCTGACCGGTCTTGACGAACTCCCGCAACGGGAGCGCGGAACCGTCGTCGAGGACGTGTGTCGCCGCGTCGACGGTGTGCTGGTCGCCGTTCTTCCGGGCCGCCGCAAGGATCCGGTTCACGGCCAGCGTGTCCTCGTCGATGCGTTCGGGGTAGGTCACGTTGCGCAGGAAGGCGGCGACCTCGACATCGGTACCGCGTGCGGCGGACTTGATCGCCGCCTGCATGGCCGGTGTCCCGGTACTGCCCAGCCCGGCCAGCGTGGTGCGATCGTCCATCCCCTCCGCCTCGGCCAGGCCGCCACGGACGAAGGTCAGGAGCTGCTCGTCGTTGCCGGCCAGGGCGTCGCGCGCCGCCTCGCTGGTCCAGGTTCCGGGCATCCGGACCAGGGCCAGCGCCACCTCGCGTCCCTTCGCCACCGCCACCTCGCGCGATGTGCCCGGGTTCGCGATCACAGCGAGCGCGGTGTTCACCGCCGGGGTGTGCCAGTCGGCCTGCGGTTGGTCGTACGACGGCACGTCCAGACCGTCGGTCTGGATGATTCGCGCTGCCTCACGGGCAGCCTCCAGCCCCTGCTCGTGCGCCACCTCCAGGCGGGCCCGGTCGGCCTCGCGCGCCGCGGTGTAGATCGCGCCCGCCTGCTCGGCCGCGGTCTGTGCGGCGACGGCCGCGGCCTCCGCCGCCTGTGCGTGCTCCCTCGCCAGCGCTGCCGCGTTGGCTGCGTTGCCGGCGTGCTCCGCGGCATCCTCGGCCGCGGTCGCCGCCCGGGCGGGGGT
>NZ_JBFAYT010000012.1:0-110637 GCF_040681455.1 Kribbella sp. NPDC051770
CCCCGGCCCCGGCTGCCCCGTCCCCGCCCCCCCGCCCCCGCGGTGGGGGTGTCTGACCACTCCGCGCCGTAGCGAGCAGGTGCTCGGTGCGGTAGCTCGCTGCACGGGAGACGAGCGTGGCGATGCGAAGCATCGTGAGCTTGGCTCCCGTGCAGCGAGATGCCGTGCCGAGTGCCGCGCAGTAGGCGGGGAGTGGTCAGACACCCCCAAGGGTCAGCGCTTGCGGGTCAGCAGCCGGCGCAGAGCCGACGGGCGGCTCGCGGCACGGTTGTGCAGCTCGGCGACGCGACGCAGCTCGTAGATGTGGGCACGGGCGACTTCGGGGGTGATCATGATTCCTTCACAGGGTTGTGGTGTAGCTGGAGGGGCATCTCCAGCTAGTTGAAATTGTACGTCGTACGCTGGGCGAACACAAACGAATTAAAGGCAGATCAGACGATCTCCCTACGAATCTGCGGTGAACGGGAGGATTCATGGACGTTATCGATCGACAGCTGGTCGAGGCGCTGCGGGCGAACGGACGGTCCAGCTGGGCCGAGCTCGGCCGGGTCGTCGGGCTGTCCGGACCGAGCGTCCAGGAGCGGGTGAAGCGGCTGGAGGAGCGTGGCGTGCTGCTCGGCTACCGCGCGGTGGTGGCGCCGGACCAGGTCGGGCTGGGCACCAGCGCGCTGATCGGCCTGTTCCAGCGCGACGACGTGGAGACCGACGACATCGTCGACGGCGTCCGCGAGATCGAGGCGGTGGAGGACTGCTGGTTCGTCGCTGGCGACCAGGAGCTGGTGGTGAAGGTCCGGGTCGCTGACGTGACGCAACTGGAGGCAGTGGTCGGCCAACTCCGCCGTGTGAACGGCGTGGTCAGGACCCGGACGACGGTCGTCCTGTCGACTCGCTGGGAAGCGCGGCCCGCTCCCCTGCCGCAGTGAGCGCAGCAGCGGCTGCCAGCGCCAGTACGGCGGCCGCTGGGTACAGGAGCGCCGGCACATGCTCGTACGCCGTACCGCCGAGTGCCGGCGCCAGGAACATCCCGCTGATCGACGCAGCCGCGTAGAGGCTGCTGTAGCGCCCCACCATCCCCTCAGGCGCCGCGTCGGCGACGTGAGCGGTAGCGGTCGGCTTGTAGAGCATCTCCCCCACAGTGATCACCGCTACCGCCACAGCGGCACCAGCAACCGCCGGCCACACGCCCAACACGCCCAGCCCCACTCCAACGAGCACGAAGCCCACTGCAACCACCCGGAGCGCATGGTGCCCAGCCAGCCGTACGGCGATCGGCGCCTCCAGCAGCACGATCACTACCGAGCTCAACCCGATCAGTACGCCGTACGCCACCGCTGGTGAACCAGCGTCGCGCAGCAGCAGCGGCATGGTCGCGAACAGCTGCCGGTACGCCGTATCGACCACCACGATCGCACCGAGCAGCACCAGCGTCGCGCGATCCTTCCGGAGCGCAGCCCAGACGCCATGTGCCTGCTGCACCACAGCACGCTTCGCTGCAGGCACCCACCGCCAGACCACAGCAGCCAGCACCAGGCTGCTCACCGCATCAACCACGAACACCAGCGAGAAGTCGTACGCCGCCAGCAGCCCACCCAGCGGCGGCCCGATGGTGAACCCGGCGTTGCTCGCAGTGCGCGACAGCGCGATCCCCTCCCGGCGGCGGTCGGCAGGCATCGCGGTAGCGACCAGTGCGCTCAGGTTGGGCCGGCTCGCTCCCCCGCACAGCCCAGCGACAGCAGCCAGCGCCGCCAGCCCGGCAGTGGGGACCACCGGCATCGCCAGGCAGGCCACAGCCCAGGTGAGCTGGCTACCGATCGCAGCGGTCCGCAGGCCGAAGCGGTCGCCGATCCAGCCGCCGCCGAGATTGCCCCCGAGCAGCCCCACGCCGTACGCCGCTGCCGCGAACCCGGCCTGCTGCGCGCTCATGCCGCGGTCGTCGACCAGGTAGAGGGTCAGGTAGATCCAGGCCAGCGCGCCCGCGGAGCTGACGAGCTGCCCCGCCATCACGGCCTTGAGCCAGCCCGGGAGGTCGGCGATCCGGCGCCAGAAGCCCATCGAGTCCCCCAGATGGATAGAGTTCCTGGCGGGAACTTAATGGCCCGGCTAGGTTGGGCGCAACCAGTTTCGAGGAGGACGACAGGTGCGGCGGAGCAGCTTCTCGCCCGACCCGGACTGCGCGGTGGCGCAGTCCCTCGCGGTCGTGGGCGACCCGTGGGAGCTGCTGATCGTCCGGGACCTCGCGCGCGGGCTGGACCGGTTCGACCTGCTCGCGGATTCGCTGCGGATCTCGCGCAAGGTGCTGACCGAGCGGCTGGTCGGGTTGATGGACAGCGGGGTTGTGGAGCGTACGGCGTACCAGGAGCGGCCGACGCGGTACGCGTACCGGCTGACGGCGCGCGGCCAGGCGCTGCTGCCGGTGCTGGTCGCGCTGCAGGACTGGGGCGACCGGTGGGTGCTCGGCGACGGGGAGCTGACCGGGACGAACGCGCCGGCGGAGGCGCCTGCGCAGCGTGTGCACGAGCTGGTCGGGCGGCGGGTTCCGGAGGCCTTGCGGCTGCCGTCGACCACGGGAGAACCGCTAGATGTCATCTCTGAGGCTCGACTCACAGTGCTCTTCGGCTTCCCCGCAACCGGCCGCCCGACCCGCCTGCCCGACGAGTGGGCCGACATCGCCGGCACCGTCGGCTGCACCCTCGAGAACAAACTCTTCACCGAGCGGTACGACGACTTCCGTGCCGCCGGCATCGCCGTCCACGGCGTGAGCACCCAACGACCCGACGAGCAACGCACCTTCGCCGAGCTGGAGCAGATCAAGCACCCGCTGCTCTCCGACACCGACCTCCGGCTGACCGCCGCGCTCCGCCTGCCGACGTTCCGCTCGGGCGGCCTCGAACGCCTCAAGCGCTTCGTGCTCGTCATCGGCGCCGACCGTGTCGTGCGCGCCGTCCGCTACCCGGTCACCGACATCCCCGAGGCCGTCGAATGGGCGCTGCGATGATCGAGATCTGGTGGGCGCGCCTCAGCACGCAGCCGATCGACCGGGCGTGGATCGACGACCTGAACAGCGTCGAGCGCGAGCGCCTGGCGGCGTACCAGCGGGTCGAGGACCAGGACCGCTTCCTGCTCGGCTGCACGATCGTACGGCGGCTCCTGGCCGGCCGGCAGCAGTTGCCTCCGGCAAGGATCGCCATCGATCGCACCTGCGCGGACTGCGGGCGCCCGCACGGCAAAGTCCGCGCGCAAGGCGCCGAGCTGTCGATCAGTCACTCGGGCGATCTGGTCGGCGTCGCGTTCCACCCGACGACCCCGGTCGGCCTGGACGTCGAGCTGATCAACCCTGGCCTCGACGCCGTGGCCCTGGCGCGGGTAAGCCTCGCCCCGGCAGAAACCGAGGAACTGCTCAAAGCCGACGATCAGGCCGCCGCGTTCACGACGTACTGGACCCGCAAGGAAGCCGTCGTGAAGGCGACCGGCGACGGCATCGGCGCAGACCTCACGAAGCTCGAGGTCAGCCCGCCGGACCAACCTGCCGCACTCCTCAGCTGGCCGGGCCACGACGGCCCGATCCAGCTCCTCGACATCGAGTCAGCGCCCAACCACAGAGCCGCCCTCGCAGCCCTCACCGACAAGGAAATCGAAGCGGTCAACCGGGAAGCCGCAGAGCTGCTCAGGTCCTGATCTGCCCCTCGCCGATCACCACGTACTTCGTCGACGTCATCTCCGGCAGCCCCATCGGCCCCCGCGCGTGCAGCTTCTGCGTCGAGATCCCGATCTCGGCACCGAACCCGTACTCACCACCATCGGTGAACCGAGTGCTCGCGTTCACCACCACCGCCGCCGAATCCACCGCCTGCACGAACCGCCGCGACGCCGCCTGCGACCGCGTGATGATCGCATCCGTGTGACTCGAGCTGTACTTCCGGATGTGCCCGACCGCAGCCTCCAGCGAGTCCACCACCGCCGCCGAAAGCTCCAGCCCGTGGTACTCCGCCGCGTAGTCCTCCTCGGTCGCCGGCTGAATGTCCTTGCCCAGCGCAACAACTGCAGGATCCCCGTGCACCGTCACCCCGGCCGCGGCCAGCGCCGGCAAAGCGCGAGCCAGGAACTCGTCAGCCACCGCGGCATGCACCAGCAACGACTCCGCCGCGTTGCACACGCTCGGCCGCTGCGTCTTCGCGTTCAGCAGGATCGTCAGCGCCAGATCCAGATCGGCGTCCGCATCGACGTACACGTGACAGTTCCCGACGCCGGTCTCGATCACCGGCACCGTGGACTCCGTCACGACCGTCTGGATCAGCCCGGCCCCACCTCGCGGAATCAGTACGTCGACCAGCCCGCGCGCCTGCATCAGCTCCTTGACCGCGGCCCGGTCCCCCGGCACGCCCTGGATCACGTCGGCCGGCAGCCCGGCCTCGACGACGGCATCACGCAGTACGGCGATGATCTCCGCGTTCGAGGAGGCCGCCGAGGACGAGCCGCGCAGCAGCACCGCGTTGCCCGACTTCAGGCAGATCCCGGCCGCGTCGGCGGTCACGTTCGGCCGCGCCTCGTAGATGATCCCGACGACACCGAACGGCACCCGGACCTGCTTGAGCTCCAGCCCGTTCGGCAGGTTGTACCCCCGGACGACCTCGCCCACCGGGTCCACCAGCCCGGCCAACTGCTCGAGCCCGGCCGCCATCGCGTCCACGCGACCCGGGTCGAGCGCGAGCCGGTCGACGGTCGACTCCGCCGTACCGGCCTCACGGGCCGCCGCGACGTCCTTCGCGTTCGCCGCCACGATCCGCTCGGTGTTCGCCCGCAGCGCCGCGGCCATCGCGTGCAGCGCCGCGTCCTTGGCCGCCCGGGAGGCCGCCGCCAGCGCGTACGACGCCTCGCGCGCCTGCCGGCACAACTGGATGATCTCGCTCATCCACCAATCGTAGGGCGCCCGCCCACACGGCCGCTTCCCCGTCTCACGTGAACAACTGCCGACCCAGCGTGTTCACCTGACTCCCCGGTACGACGTACGCCGCGACCGCCGCGCGCCACACCTTGAAGTGCGGCGCACTCCGGTGCGCCTCCACCGCGGCCTCGTCGACGTAGTGCTCGTGCAGTACGAAGTGGTGATCGTCCTCCAGCCCCTGGCACACGTCGAAGAACCGGCAGCCTGGCTCGCGCGCCGACGCCTCCGCGTTGACCCGGATCGCCTCCACGAACCCCGCCAGCTCACCCGGCACGACCTGCAACGACACCGTCAGCGTGATCACGGCAGCTCCACCCCGGTCTCCGCGGCGAGCTTGCCGAGGCTCGCCCAGGTCGCCGCGGCCAGAACGATTCCCGCAGCGTTCCGTACGGCGTTGCGATCCTCCAGCTCCCCCGGCACCAGGATCTCGTCCGCCCAGGCGGCCTTCGGCGCCGCCCGCGTCGCGTCGACCAGCGCCTCGACCCGCTCGGCGTACTCACCGGAATCCGCCATCGCCGCCACATCCACGACGAGCAGGAAATGCCCAGCCCCACTCGCGGCGTCAGCCTGGTACGGCCCACCGACCGCGTCGCCGAACGCGCTCCCCGTCAGCACCCCCGCCAGCACGTCCATCATGAACGACATCACGTACCCCTTGGGCCCGGCCATCGGCAGGATCAGCCCCTCGATCGCCGCCCGCGGATCCGTGGTCGGGTTGCCCGCGGCATCGGCCGCCCAGTCCGCCGGGATCGGCGTCCCGTGTTCGGCCGCGAGATACACCTTGCCGCGGGCAACGGCCGTGTTGGCCAGATCCATCACCAGTACGCCGTGCCGCCCGGCCGGCGCGGCGATCGACCACGGGTTGGTCCCGATGCTCTTCTCCCGCCCACCCCACGGCGCCATCGCCGGGCTCGCGTTCGTGCACAGGAACGCGACGCAGCCCGCCTCGGCAGCCCGCCGCGTGTAGTACGCCGCCGTCCCGAAGTGCCCCGACCGGCGGATCCCGACCGCGCTCACCCCGTGCACCTTCGCGCGCTCGATCCCGAGCGTCGTCGCCTGGTCGGCGATCACCTGCCCGATCCCGTCGCATCCGTCCAGTACGACGAGCGCGCCGCCGTCGCGAACGACCTTCGCCGACGTCACCCGCTGCATCGCGCCGCTGCGCAGCCGTTCGACGTACCAGGGCAGGCGGAGCAGACCGTGCGACGCGTGCCCCCACAGCTCGGCCTTGACGAGTGTGTCGGCGAGCAGGTGCGCGTGATCGGCCGGAACTCCTTCGGCCCGCAACACCCCCTCGGCGAAGCCGAGCAATGCGGCTGGAGCGGCAGCCCGATCCATACGGTCTCCTATCTGGGAACGATCTTGTAGCGGCGCTCGGGCCGCCCGGCGACGCCGTACCGGGGTCGCATCTCGGCGCGGCCGATGGTGACCAGGTGCTCCAGGTACCGGCGGGTGCTGCTGCGCGAGAGGCCGGTCGCCTCGGCGCACTCGGTCGCCGACAGGTCCGCGTCGGGCGCGTCACCGAGCGCCTGCAGGACGAGGTCGGTGGTCTCGGGGCTGATGCCCTTGGGCGCCGGGATCCGGCCGCTCGCGGTGCGGAAGACGCGGTCGGCCTCCTCCTGCCCGACCTCGGTCAGTCGGCGCAGCTCGGCCTGGTGCGCGGCGTAGTCCTCCAGACGGGCGCGCAGCGACTCGACCTCGAAGGGCTTCACGAGGTACTGGAAGACGCCGCTGCGCAGCGATTGCCGCAGCGTCTCCAGGTCACGCGCGGCGCTGATCACGATCACGTCGACCGGGTAGTCGGCCGCGGACTCGCGGAAACGGCGGAGGACTTCGAGACCGCTCATGTCGGGCAGGTAGATGTCGAGCAGTACGAGCTCAGGACGCAACGTCCGTACGGCGGACAGCGCGTCCGCGCCGGTCCGGGCCGCCCCGACGACCTCGAAGCCGGGCTGCGAAGCGACCACGCTCGAGTGCAGCCGCGCCACCATGAAGTCGTCGTCCACCACCAGCACCCTGATCATGCGCGAACCCGGGCTTGAACCGGCAACGTCGCCACGAACACCGCGCCCGCGTCGTTGTGCACCGTCACGTCCCCACCACGCTTCCGGCAGATCACCCGCACCAGCGCCAGCCCGATCCCCCGGTCGTCCCCGGCGCCGTCCTTCGTGCTGAACCCGTGCGCGAACACCCGGTGCTGCATCGCGCTGTCCACCCCCGGCCCCGAGTCCCGGACCTCGATCCGTACGGCGCCCGAAGCCTCCAGCACCTCGACCGTCACCGCCGGATCCGGCGAACCCGTCGCGGCATCCAGCGCGTTGTCGACCAGATTCCCCAGCACCGTCGACACATCCGTCGCCAGCCGCTCGTCCAGCCGCGGCAACCACGTGGCCACGCTGACCACAAAGCTGACCCCGCGCTCGGCCGCCTGACTGGATTTCGCGATCAGCAGCGCCGCGACGGCCGGATCCGCGACCCGCGCGGTGATCCCGGCGGTCAGCTCGGTCTGATCGGCGGCGACCTGCTGGATGTAGCGGCGGACGTCGTCGTACTCGCCGAGCTCGATCAGCCCGCTGACGATGTGCATCCGGTTGCTGAACTCGTGCGCCTGCGCCCGGAGCGTGTCGGTCGTGTTCCGGGTCAGATCGAGCTCGCGCTGCAGCTCCAGCAGCTCGGTCCGGTCCCGGAACGTCGCGACCCAGCCGATGTGCCGGCCGTGACTCCTTACCGGCATCCGGTTCAGCGTCAGGACGCGCCCGTGCAGCGGCAGGATCCGGTCGGTCGCGGTGTCGGTCCCGTCGAAGATCTCGACCAGCCGCCCGGTGTCGTCGACCGCCGACAACGCCTGCCCGGCCGCAGTCAGCGGTACGCCGAGCAGGTGCGCCGCCTCGTCGTTCACCATCGTCACGCGCCGCTCCAGGTCGACCGCGAGCACGCCCTCCTTGATGCCGTGCAGCAACGCCTCCCGCTGCTCGACCAGGCCGGTGATCTCACGCGGCTCCAGCCCGAGCGTCTGCCGCTTCACCGTCCTTGCCAGCAGCAACGACCCGAGCACGCCCAGCAGGCTGGCGATCCCGAGGTAGGTGAGCAGGTTCGGCCGCGCGGCGGCCAGGTTGGCGAGCAGCGACGGGTACTGGCGCCCGACCATCACCACGCCGTCGGTCTGCCGGGTCTCGACGTTGATGATCGGCGCCATCGCCAGCGCGGCGCCGGTCTCGTCGTCGCGGCCGACCCAGCCACGGCCGAGGAACGCGTCGGTCGCCTGCGCGTACACGACCGATGTCACCGGCAACGGATCGGTCGACACGATGATCCGCCGGTCCGCGATCGCGACCTTGATGTACGTCGAACCCGACCACGTCCGGCCCGACTCGACCTGCGACTGCGCCTGACCGATCAGCGCCGGGGACTTCGTCGCCGCCGCCTGCCGTACGCCGGTGGTCACGGCCAGGTTCTCGGCGATGGCGAGCGCTCGCCGCCCCTCGGTCTCGCGGAACCGCGAGTTCGACTGGGCCACCGACGCCGCCGCGACCCCGACCAGGACGACCAGCACGATCAGCAGCTGGACGGCCAGCATCCGCCCGGCGAGCGTCCACCGACGCCTGCCCAGGAGAACCCGCCATCTAGCCTTCACGGGACTGATTGTGCTTGCCGCGCCCGGATCTGGCCATGGTCGCGTGAGCACAATGAACACAACTGAGTTTGCGTTCGTAACGGTGACAGCGGTACGCCGCCCGGCCACGCTGACGGGCAACCCGCACCACCGACGAAGGAGACCGCCGTGAGAGCACGGACCTGGTTCACCAGCATCACCGCCGTACTCGCGGTCGCTCTGACGGCGTCCGCGTGCGGCGTCAGCGCCGACGACAACGCTTCCGGCGGCGCCTCCGACGGCCCGGTCAAGGGCCTGCGCATCCTCGTCCCGAACTCGCCCGGCTCCGGCTACGACACCACCGCCCGGGCCGCGGCCAAGGCGATGCAGGACGCCAAGCTGACCGACACCGTCGAGGTGTTCAACACCGCCGGCGCCGGTGGCACGGTCGGCCTGCAGCGTCTGGTCAACGAGAAGGGCAAGGACGACCTCCTGATGCAGATGGGCCTCGGCGTCGTCGGGGCCGTCTTCACCAACAAGTCGAAGGCGACGCTGAACGACACCGTCCCGATCGCGAAGATGATCGAGGAGGCCGAGGCCATCGTCGTACCGAAGGGTTCGCCGTACACGACCCTGGACCAGCTGGTCGCGGCCTGGAAGGCCGACCCGGGCAAGGTCCCGGTCGGCGGCGCGTCCAACGCCGGCGGGCCGGACCACCTGACCCCGATGCTGCTGGCCAAGGCCGTCGGCGTGAAGCCGACCGACGTCAACTACGTCCCGTACGACGGTGGCGGCGAGCTGCTGACCGCGATCCTCGGCAAGAAGCTGGCCTTCGCCGCGACCGGGATCGGCGAGGTCGTCGAGCAGGCCAAGTCCGGTGACGTGAAGATCCTCGCGGTCACGACCGAGCAACCGGTCGCCGAGGTCGACGCGCCGACGCTGAAGAGCCTGAACGTGGACCTGGTCTTCACCAACTGGCGCGGCATCGTCGGCCCGCCCGGGCTGTCGGACGCCAAGAAGCAGCAGTACGTCGAGCTGCTGACCAAGATGCACGACTCGCCGGAGTGGAAGAAGACGCTGGCCGACCAGGGCTGGACCGACGCGTTCCAGACCGGTGACGAGTTCAAGACCTTCCTCACCTCGGAGAACGACCGGGTGGCCGGCGTACTGCGCGAGCTGGGGCTCGTCGCCTGATGAGCACCGTGAAGCAGGGCCGCTCCGAGCTCGGAGTGGCCCTCCTCCTCCTGCTCCTCGGCGGCTGGGCGGTGATCGACGCGCTGCAGCTGCAGACCCTGCAGACCCGCGGGCCGGTCGACGCGCGCACGGTGCCGATCGGGGTCGGCGTACTGCTGATCGGTACGGCGGTGCTGCTCGCCGTCGACGTGCTCCGCGGCGGCCGCGGCGAGCAGGAGGCCGGCGAAGACGTCGACCTGACCCACGGCAGCGACTGGAAGACGCTCGGGCTGCTGGTGATCGCGTTCGTCGCCAACATCCTGCTGATCGAGCGGCTCGGCTGGCCGGTCTCCGGAGCGGTGCTGTTCTTCGGTACGACGTACGCGCTCGGCAGCCGGCACCTGGTCCGCAACGCGGTGATCTCGGTCGCGCTGTCGGTCGGCACCTGGTACCTGTTCAACCTCGGCCTCGGCATCGCGCTGCCGGTCGGGATCCTCAAGGGAATCCTGTGATGGACGCGCTCACCGAACTGCTCAAC
The DNA here is from genome assembly GCF_040681455.1 of Kribbella sp. NPDC051770. Classification (NCBI taxonomy): domain Bacteria; kingdom Bacillati; phylum Actinomycetota; class Actinomycetes; order Propionibacteriales; family Kribbellaceae; genus Kribbella; species Kribbella sp. NPDC051770. The sequence goes on from NZ_JBFAYT010000012.1 coordinate 10,246, forward strand.
GGCTTCGCCACCGCCGCGCACCCGACCAACCTGCTGTACGCGTTCGTCGGCGTACTGCTCGGGACCGCGATCGGCGTCCTGCCCGGGATCGGCCCGGCGATGACGATCGCGCTGCTGCTGCCGATCACCTACTCGCTCGAACCGACGCAGGCGTTCATCATGTTCGCCGGGATCTACTACGGCGGTATGTACGGCGGGTCGACCACGTCGATCCTGCTCAACACCCCCGGCGAGAGCGCGTCGGTGGTGACCGCGATCGAGGGCAACAAGATGGCCCGGCGCGGTCGCGCCGCCGCTGCGCTGGCGACGGCGGCGATCGGCTCGTTCATCGCGGGCACGATCGGGACGCTGTGCCTGGCGTTACTTGCCCCGAGCATCGTCCAGCTGGCCGTGAAGATGGGCGCCCCGGACTACTTCGCGGTGATGGTGCTCGCGTTCATCGCCGTCACCACCGTGCTCGGCTCGTCGAAGGTCCGCGGCCTGGCCGCGCTCGGCATCGGGCTGCTGATCGGCCTGATCGGCATCGACCCGACGTCCGGGCAGCAACGCCTCACCCTCGGCCTGCCGGAACTTGCCGACGGCATCGACGTCGTGGTGGTTGCCGTCGGCCTCTTCGCTGTCGGCGAGGCGTTGTGGATCGCCGCTCACCTACGCCGTACGCCGGCCGAGATCATCGGCGTCGGGGCGGCCCGGATGACGCGGGAGGACTGGCGCCGGTCGTGGAAACCGTGGCTGCGCGGCACCGCGATCGGCTTCCCGTTCGGCGCGATCCCGGCCGGCGGCGCGGAGATCCCGACGTTCCTGTCGTACGTGACCGAGAAGAAGCTGAGCAAGCACCCCGAGGAGTTCGGCCAGGGTGCGATCGAGGGCGTCGCCGGTCCCGAGGCGACGAACAACGCGTCGGCCGCCGGTGGTCTGGTTCCGCTGCTCACGCTGGGGATCCCGACCACCGCGACCGCCGCGGTGATGCTCGGCGCCTTCCAGGGCTACGGCATCCAGCCCGGCCCGCGCCTGCTGGAAACTCAGCCAGAGCTCGTCTGGGGCCTCGTCGCCAGCCTCTTCATCGGCAACATCATCCTGCTCGCCCTGAACCTGCCACTGGCCCCGATGTGGGCGAAGCTCCTGCGCATCCCCCGCCCGTACCTCTACGCCGGCATCCTCTTCTTCGCCAGCATCGGCGCCTACGCCGCCAACCTGTCGACCTTCGACCTGTGGCTTCTGCTCCTGCTCGGCGCGTTGGGCTTCGCGATGCGCCGCTTCGGCCTCCCCGTCGTACCGGCCATCATCGGCATCATCCTCGGCCCCACCGCCGAGGAACAACTCCGCCGAGCCCTCCAGATCAGCGACGGCCACATCAGCGGCCTCTGGAACACCTGGTTCGCCAAGCTCGTCTACGCCGTCATCCTGCTCGTCCTGATCGTCCCACCGTTGGTAGCCCGCCGCCGCACCCGCACTCCCGTAGGAGTCTGAATGCCCATCATCGTCGGCTACGTCCCGACCCCCGAAGGCGTCGCGGCCCTGGAAGCCGCCATCGCCGAAGCCCGGCTCCGGTCGCAGCGGCTCGTCGTCATCAACTCCACCCGGGGTGAGTCCCTGGTCGACACCCGTTACGCGTCGGCGCAGACCTGGCAGTCGGTGGAAGAGCGCCTCACCGACTCCGGCGTACCGCATGAGCTGACCCAGCTCGTCGAGAGCAAGGACGCCGCCGACCAGATCCTGCGGCTCGCCGACGAGCTCAACGCCGAGCTCATCGTGATAGGCCTGCGCCGGCGCACTCCGGTGGGCAAACTCCTGCTCGGAAGTCAGGCGCAGTCCATCCTGCTGGAGGCCAACTGCCCGGTACTGGCGGTGAAGAGCCACTGAGCTTCCCGGACCTGCACCACTCACTAACCTGCCGTCGAGACCCGCGCCCAGGCGTGCGGGCGTCCGTCGAGTGACTTGGACAAGCAGTTAGTGAGTGCTGCACGTCCGCCAGGCCCCGACGTGCAGCACCGGTGGTGGGCGTCGGCCTGCTAGAGGAGCACGAGGTCGTCTCGGTGGACTACCTCTCGTTCGTACGTCGGGCCCAGTTCCTTGGCGAGGTCTCGGGTGCTGCGGCCCAGTAGGTCAGGGAGTTCCGCGGCGTCGTAGTTGACCAGGCCTCGGGCGATCACCGTGCCTGAAGGGCTGACCAGGTCTACCGGGTCGCCCGCTGAGAATGTGCCTTCTACCGTGAGGATTCCGGCGGGGAGGAGCGACGTCCGGCGTTCGGTGACGGCTCGGACGGCGCCCTCGTCGAGCTGGAGGCGGCCTTGGCCTGACGTCGCGTGTTGGAGCCAGAGCAGGCGGGTCTTGCGGCGGCGGCCGGTGGGGTGGAAGAGGGTGCCTACCGGGTCGCCTTGGAGGGCCTCTGCGACTCGGGCGGCTGAGGTGAGGACGACCGGGATGCCTGCGGCGGTGGCGATGGCGGCGGCTTCGACCTTGGTTTGCATGCCGCCGGTGCCTACGCCGGAGGAGCCGGTGCGGCCGATCTGGAGGGAAGCGAGGTCTTCGGGGCCTCGGACGTCGGGGAGCATGACGGTGCCGGGCTTGCGGGGGTCGCCGTTGTAGAGGCCGTCTACGTCCGAGAGGAGGACCAGCAGATCCGTGTGGACGAGATGGCTGGTGAGCGCGGCCAGGCGGTCGTTGTCGCCGAAGCGGATTTCGGTGGTGGCCACCGTGTCGTTCTCGTTGACGATCGGTACGACGCCGAGCTCCAGCAGCCGCGCGAAGGTGCGGTACGCGTTGCGGTAGTGGGATCGGCGGGTGACGTCGTCGACTGTCAGCAACACTTGCCCGACGCGAAGTCCGTGGGCGGCGAAGGCGTCGTTGTAGCGGGCCATCAGGAGGCCCTGGCCGACCGACGCCGCGGCCTGCTGGGTGGCGAGGTCGCGGGGGCGCGAGCGTAGGCCCATCGGTGCCAAGCCGGCGGCGATCGCGCCCGAAGACACGAGTACGACCTCGGTGCCGCCGACGCGCCGGGCCGCGAGGGCGTCGACGAGCTGGCGGACCCGGTCCAGGTCGATCCGGCCTCGCTGGGTCAGGGACGACGATCCGACCTTCACGACGATTCGGGTCGCCTGGACGACCTCCGCGCGGCGCTTCATCAGCTCTCCCACCAGGGGTGCAGCGGCCCCGGCCCGCGCCATTGCGGGCTCAGGGCAACTACTTCAAACGGTCTTCCGCTTCGACGTCGATGTCCTGGCCGGCGGCGAACGCGAGCTCGGCCTGCAGTTCCTGCTCGGCCTCCAGCTCGCGGGCCTGCTTGCGGGCCAGCTTCTCGGCGGCCTTCTGGGCCGCCTTCGCCTCGGCCGGGGACAGGTCGACCTCGTCGTCGGTCCAGCCCGCACCGTACTCCGAAAGGTCGGGCGACGCCGGGACCTCGCCGGAACGGCGAGCGTGGTACAGCTCGTCCTTCGCCTTCTTGCGCTGGGCCGCCGGGCGGTCCTCCTCGAGGCGGTGGTCCTCGCCGCGGCGGGCCAGGATCTCGGCCCCGGCCTGTACCTCGGGCGCGAAGTCGAAGACGACCGCGTTCGGCCCGTCACCGATGATCACCGCGTCGCCCGCGAGCGCGCCGCGCTCGAGCAGCGTCTTCTCGACGCCCAGCCGGTTCAGCCGGTCGGCCAGGTACCCGGTCGCTTCGGCGTTGGCGAAGTCGGTCTGCCGGACCCAGCGCTCGGGCTTGTCACCCTGCACCAGCCAGCCGCCGTCCGGCAGCTTCTTCACCTTGAACTCGACCCCGCCGGTCGCCTGCGGCCGGATGATGATCCGGTTCGCGCTCGGCTTCTCGGCCTCGGCCCGGCGCTTGGTGACGATCTCGGCCATCGCGAACTTCAGCGCGTCCAGCCCCTCGTGGCTGGCGGTGGAGATCGAGAACACCGGCATCCCGCGCTCCTCGAGCTCCGCGGTCACCATCTCCGCGATCTCGCGGGCGTCCGGGACGTCGATCTTGTTCAGCGCGACCAGCCGCGGCCGGTCCTCCAGGCCACCGTGCGCGGTCAGCTCGGCCTCGATCGTGTCGAGATCACTGAGCGGGTCACGACCCGGCTCGTACGTCGCACAGTCGATCACGTGCACCAGCGCCGCGCAGCGCTCGACGTGCCGCAGGAAGTCGTGACCGAGCCCGCGGCCCTCGCTGGCGCCCTCGATCAGACCCGGTACGTCGGCCACGGTGAAGATGTTCTCCCCGGCGACGACGACACCCAGGTTGGGAATCAGGGTCGTGAACGGGTAGTCCGCGATCTTCGGGCGGGCCCGGCTGATCGAGGCGATCAGCGACGACTTGCCCGCGCTCGGGAAGCCGACCAGACCGATGTCGGCGACGACCTTGAGCTCGAGCACGATGGTGCGCTCTTCGCCGTCCTCACCGAGCAGGGCGAATCCGGGAGCCTTGCGGGTGGAGCTGGCCAGCGCCGCGTTGCCCAGACCGCCCTTGCCGCCGGCGGCGGCGACGTACTCCGCGCCCGGCCCGACCAGGTCGGCGAGCTGCTCGCCGTCCGGCGTACTGATCACGGTGCCGTCGGGCACCGGCAGGACGACGTCGCCGCCCTTGCTGCCGTTCTGGTGGTCACCCTTGCCCTGGGCACCGTTCGTCGCGGAGCGGTGGCTGGCGCGGTGGTAGTCCACGAGGGTGGTCTGGTCGGGGTCGACGCGCAGGATGATGCTGCCGCCGTCACCGCCGTTGCCGCCGTCCGGGCCGCCGAGCGGCTTGAACTTCTCGCTGTGCACCGAGGCGCAGCCGTTTCCGCCGTTGCCACCGGTGACGTGCACCGTGACCCGGTCGACAAAGCTGGGGATCGCCATCGGTGTTCTCTACTTCCTGCAGGGGGTGGTTCCATGAACAGCGAAAAGGGCGGCTCGCGGTATTCCGCGACCCGCCCTTCTCAGAGCTTGCAATCGTGCCGGGTGGCGGTGTTACTCCGCCGGGGCCGGGACGATGTTGACGACGCGACGGCCGCGACGGGTGCCGAACTCGACCCGCCCCTCGGCCAGCGCGAACAGCGTGTCGTCGCCACCGCGGCCGACCAGCGTGCCCGGGTGGAAGTGCGTGCCGCGCTGCCGGACGATGATCTCGCCGGCGTTGACCAGCTGGCCGCCGTACCGCTTGACGCCGAGCCGCTGCGCGTTCGAGTCGCGCCCGTTACGGGTGGACGCCGCGCCCTTCTTGTGTGCCATGTCTAGATCAGCTCACTTCTTCTTCGCGTCGATCGCGGTGACCTTGACCTGGGTGTAGTGCTGGCGGTGCCCCTGGCGCTTGCGGTAACCGGTCTTGTTCTTGTACTTGAGGATGGTGATCTTCGGGCCCTTGCTGCGGCCCAGCACCTCGGCCGACACGGCCACCTTGGACAAAGCGGCAGCGTCGGTCGTCACGGTGTCGCCATCGACGACGAGGACTGCGGGCAGCGAAACCGTGTCGCCGACCTGGTCCGTCAGGCTGTCGATCTCGATGACATCGCCGACGGCGACCTTCTGCTGGGTGCCGCCACTGCGCACGATCGCGTACACCGTGGATCTCACTCTCTGTTTGTTCGGAAGACTTACCGAGCCGGGCCGCTGATGGAGTCAAGCGACCGGCCCACACAAAGGAGGCACGCAGGATGCGCGCCGAAAGGGAAGTTTACTACGCGAGCGTCGCAAACTTCAAAACGGCCTAGGGAGCAGTCGTGACCAGCTCCGGAGCGCTGTCCGCGTCGGATTCGGCCGCCTTCGACCGGCTCCGGCTGCTGCGCCGCCGCCGGCTCCGGGTGGAGCCGTTCGACTCGGCGTCCGCGTCGGCAGCCGGAGCCGCATCCACGCCCGCCTCGGCCGGTACGCCGTCCGCCGGTACGCCGTCTGCCGCCTGCTCCGCGGCGGGAGCCTGCGCGTCGACCTGAGCCGCCGGGGCGGCGTCCTGCGACGCCGCCTGATCCTCGCCGTGCCCGTTCGCCCCCGCCGAAGCGGCCGCGATCTGGGCCAGCCGCTGCGCCGCGTCGCCGTTGTGCGGCGCCGCCTCGGCAGCCTCCGCCGACTCGTCGTCGCGCCGGCCCTTGCCCCGGTTCCGGCGCGAGCTCTTGCGGCCCTCACCGTCGGACGTGGACGACGCCTTGGCGCCGTGGTCGTGACCGTTCTGCTGCTGGCCGCGGCCCCCGCCGCGGCGGGACTCCTTCGGCTCGTCGTGCAGGATCAGCCCGCGCCCACCGCAGTGGTCGCAGTTCTCGCTGAACGCCTCGAGCAGCCCGGTCCCGATCCGCTTGCGCGTCATCTGGACCAGCCCCAGCGAGGTCACCTCGGCGACCTGGTGCTTGGTCCGGTCGCGGCCCAGGCACTCCACCAGGCGGCGGAGTACCAGGTCGCGGTTGGACTCCAGCACCATGTCGATGAAGTCGATCACGATGATGCCGCCGATGTCGCGCAGCCGGAGCTGACGGACGATCTCCTCGGCCGCTTCCAGGTTGTTCTTGGTGACGGTCTCCTCGAGGTTGCCCCCGGAGCCGGTGAACTTGCCGGTGTTGACGTCGACGACCGTCATCGCCTCGGTCCGGTCGATGATCAGCGAGCCGCCCGAGGGCAGCCAGACCTTGCGGTCGAGCGCCTTCTTGATCTGCTCGTCGATCCGGAAGTTCGCGAAGACGTCGCCGTCGCCGCTCCACTTCTCGACCCGGTCGGCCAGGTGCGGCGCGACGTGCTCGACGTACTCGCGAACCTGGTCGTAGGCGTCGTCACCGGAGATCACCAGCTTGGTGAAGTCCTCGGTGAACAGGTCGCGGACGACCCGGATCAGCAGGTCCGGCTCGCCGTGCAGCAGCTGCGGCGCCTGGCCCGACTTCGACTTCTTGTCGATCTCGGTCCAGTACGACTGCAGGCGGCTGACGTCGGCGGTCAACTCCTCCTCGGTCGCGCCCTCGGCCGCGGTCCGGACGATCACGCCGGCCTCGTCGGGGACGATGTCCTTGAGGATCGACTTGAGCCGGTTCCGCTCGGTGTCGGGCAGCTTGCGGCTGATGCCGCCGTTGCCGCCGCGCGGCACGTACACGACGTACCGGCCGGGCAGGCTGATCTGGTTGGTGAGGCGGGCGCCCTTGTGGCCGATCGGGTCCTTGGTCACCTGGACCAGGACCGCCTGACCGGACTTGAGCACCGACTCGATCTTGCGCGGGCCGTTGCCGGCGCCGAGCGTGTTCCAGTCGACCTCACCGGCGTACAGGACGGCGTTGCGGCCCTTGCCGATGTCGATGAACGCGGCCTCCATGCTGGGCAGCACGTTCTGCACCCGGCCGAGGTACACGTTGCCGATCAGCGAGACCTGCTCCTCCTGGGCGACGTAGTGCTCGACCAGGACGTTGTCCTCGCTGACCGCGATCTGGGTCAGGTCACCGCGGGCGCGGATCACCATCGCCCGCTCGACCGACTCGCGGCGGGCCAGGAACTCGGCCTCGGTGACGATCGGCGCGCGGCGGCGGCCGGCGGCGCGACCCTCGCGGCGGCGCTGCTTCTTCGCCTCCAGGCGGGTCGAGCCCTCGACCGCGGTGATCTCGTTCGCGGTGTTCTTGCTGCGCGGCTCCCGGACCCGGACGACGGTCTCGTCGGGGTCGTCGGCCGAACCGGAGCCTTCCTCGCCCTTACGGCGACGGCGGCGACGGCGGCGCCGCGACGAGCTGCCGGAGCCCTCGTCGTCGGACTGCTCGGTGTCGTCCTCGGCCTCGGTCTCGGCGGAGGTGTCGTCGTCGCTGTCGTCCTCGTCGGAGGAGTCGTCGGCGCTGTCGTCCGCACCCTCGCCCGACTTGCGGCGGCGACGGCCACCGCGACGGCGGCGGCGCCGGCGGGTGCCCTCACCGTTCTCGTCGTCACCGTCGTCGTCGGCGTCGGCCGCGGCGTCCTCGGCGCTGACGTCCTGCGCGGCCTCGAGCACCGGCTCGGCGCGGTCGGCGGCGACCTCTTCGGCGTCGCGTCCACGGCGCGAGCGGCGGCGGCGCGTCGTACCGGGCTCGTCGGTGTCCTCGGTCGGTACGTCGACCTGCTCGTCGACCGTTGTTTCGGGAGCGACCTCAGCGGCCGCGCCACGGCGGCTGCGGGTCCGCTTGCGCGGCGCCTCGGCCTCCGGGGTCGCCTCGACCGGGCTGGTCGCGGCGGCCTGCGGGGCGACCTCGACCGGCGCCTGGAACAGCGGCGCGGCGGCGGGCGCCCGACGGCGGGTACGGCGGGGAGCCTCCTCCGGCTCCTCGGCAACAACAGGCTCAGGCTCAGCAGCAGGTGCGCTGCCGCCGACCGTCACGTACGACGTACCGGTGGTGGTCACCGACTTCGGAGCAGACGTGGACTCAGCAGCGGCGGCTTCCGCCGCGGCGAGCGCCTCCTCGTCCTCCTCCGCGTCGGCGACCGGGCCGTCGGTGAGCGGGGACTCCGGGGTGAGCAGGTCGGGCTCGGGGGCCGCTGCCTTCTTCGTGGTGCGGCGGCGGGTGGTCTTCTTCGCCGGGGCCGGGGTCTCGACGACCGGGCCGCCGTCGGCGGTCGGGGTGGCCTCGTCGGCGGCCGGCTCGGCTGCGGCGGCCTTCTTGACCGTGCGCTTGGCGGTGGCCTTCTTGGCGGCGGTCTTGCGGGCCGCGGTCTTCTTGACCGGCGCCGGGGCCGGGTCCGCGCTCTCGGCGTCGGACTGGGTGCTCACCTCGGCGGGCGCGGCGGTCTTCTTGACCGTGCGCTTGCGGGTGGTGGTGGTCTTGGCCGCTGTCTTCTTCGCAGCGGTCTTGCGGGCGGCGGCCTTGCGGGCCGGCGGGGTCGCGGCCGACGCGTCGGCCTCAGTGGTGTTCGGCTCGTTGTCGAGCATGCAGTGCGGGTCTCCTCAGGCCCTCCGGCGCATCCTGCGACCCCTGTCACGGGTCCGGCGCGCCCAGAAGGCGGTCACGGTCTCGCCGTTTCCGGCGGGTGGCCGGCACGGCGGAAGCCTGCTGGGTCCCGCTCCCCCACGCTTCAGGGCGCAGTCGGAGCGGCGACGTCGCCCTCCGCTGGATGCGTCTCATGGTCTACCGCCTGGCCGGTCGCGGTCGCCTGGTTGGCGTCGCGGTCTCGAGCGAGCGGATCGTCCACTGTGCCGCTGGCCGCGATGAGCGGGCCCTGGGCGAGCCTGGTCAGCAGAGCTGGGCCCGTCACCTGGAGCGTCGCTACTTCGAGCACACCGGCGAGAACGTCGTCGGGTCTCACGGCCGGGGTTCCGTGCCGTAACACCACTTGCAGTATCGCACACGTGGCAACCGCAACCGGTTCACTACCGACGGTGAGTCGGAGAACGGCCTCCCGACAGTCGAACGAGCGAAGCCCCCGTTTGGTCATGCGCTCGACCAGAATTTCCTCCCGGGCCAGGAACGCCTCGACCGCGGTGGCCGCCTCGGCCGGATCCACGCCGGGCAACGCGATCACCCACTCGCTGGCCTCCAGCTGCTCGGCCAGCGACCCGCCGGTGGCCGTCACCACGTCGAGCACGTCCAGCCCCGGCGGGAGCGCCGCGTCGAGGGCCGCCCGGACGGCGTCCGGCTCGCGCTCGTGTGTGAGCGAGATCTCCAAGTACTCCGCCTCGGAGGCGGCGCCGGTCGGCGCGGCTCCGGCGTACGAGATCTTGGGGTGCGGGCTGAAGCCGTGCGAGAACGCGACCGGCAGCTCCGCGCGCCGGACCGCCCGCTCGAAGGCGCGCTGGAAGTCGCGGTGCGAGGTGAACCGCAGGCGCCCGCGCTTGGCGAAGCGCACGCGCAGCTTCTGGACCGCGGGGAGCTGCTGGGACGGCGGAGCTTGTACAGGTGCCACGACCGCATTCTGACAGCCCGGCGCCGCAGACTCACATCCTCACGGTCCGTGGCCGGTACTACGGTGCGTGACTCTTCCCGGTCAGGTACAGCGCCCAGGCGAGCAAGCCGAACGCGACGGTGTTCAGGGCGACCCGGAGCAGGTTGAACGAGCGCCAGCGGGCCTCGTCGAAGGCGGCCCGGGCGGCGGCGACGTCGATCGTGTCCGGGTCACCGGCCGCCTTGAGGGCGTCGTTCATCGGGACGTTGACCGCGATCGTGACGACGAAGGTGATCAGGTAGAGCACGAAGGCGGCCGCGATCCAGGCGAAGGCGTCCTCGCCGAGGTGCAGGATGCCCGCCAGCAGCGTGAGGACCAGCGAGCCGACGAAGCCGAGGCCGAGGAAGATCGGGTTGATGATCGCCCGGTCCATCGCCTGGAAGGCGCCGACGAAGGTCCTGTCGTCGGTCTTGGCCAGCCCCGGCATGATCGCGTTCGCGTAGATCCCGAACACGCCGGCGACCATCCCCGTGGTGAGCGTGGCAGCCAGCAGCGCCGCCACCCGTAGTCCGTCCATCCCAGACCTCCCCAGCTCGACAGTGAGCCCCGCACCGGCAACGTACCGGTGCGGGGCTGCCATCGACCTGTCATCGGGGGTGGAGAAGGGCGAGCCGGTCCGCCCGAGCCGGTGGGCCGCTCGCCCCTCCCCCTCGCATCAGAGCGCCGAGCACTGCCCCGATCGGGGGCCGACGACCTTGTTCGGGGCCTGCAGGTTGCTCGGCGACGCGGCGTTGCCGGAGCAGCTCAGCGGACCGTTGACCGTGTTGCCCGCCAGTACGACGGGGTCGGCGGTCCGCGCACCGGTCACCGAGACCGGGCCGCTGACCGTGCTGCCGACGACGACCGCGGCGCCGGTGGTCCCCTCGAGCGCGACCGGGCCGTTCACCGTCGTGCGGAGCAGGTGGACCTGCGCCACGCGAACGCCGCGGACCGGACCCGAGATCCGGCTGTCGGTGGCGACCAGCGACGCCCCAGCGGCGACGCTGACCGGCCCGTTGATCGTTGCCCCCTGCAAGCAGGTGACGCCGTTCGCGACCGTCAGCGGGCCGTTCCGGACGCCGGTGATCGTCGTCGTACAGGCGGGAGCGGGCTTGAGCAGCGTGACCGCGAAGCGGTTCGCCGTACCGATGTTGCCGGAGGCATCGATCGCGCGGTACTCGACCTGGTGCCGGCCGTAGCCGGGCGGGACGTCGTCCCACGGCACCACCCGCGGGACGCCGAGCTTGCCGTAGACGAGCTGGTCGATCTCGGTGCCCTCGGCGGTGAACCGGAACGGCGCGTTCGCGTCGGTCGGCCAGCCGTAGTAGTTGTACCAACCGTCGCCGTCGACCCGGAACTCCGGTACGACGTACCCGGGGCTGTCGTCGGCCGCGGTCAGCTTCATCGTGAACGCGTCGTTGTACACGTACTCCGGGCCGGTCGGCTTCTGCACCGTGAGCAGCGGCTTGGACAGCGTCGAGGTGACCTCGGCCTGGGCCGCGTCGACGGTCCAGGTCAGCGTGTCGGTGCCGACGGTCGCGCTCAAGGTGTGGCGGCCCGACAGCTGCAGTCCGGAGAGGGCGAAGTCGCGCTCGTTGCCCGGATTCGGTACGTCGGCGCCGTCGAGCTGCCAACTGACCGGAGGCTGCGCGGTGTCGGACTGGGTGGTCTCGACGTAGACGACCTCATTGGCGTTCACGGGGTGGTCGGTGGAGGTGGAGGTCGTGAATGTGTGGTCAACGGAAGAACCAACGACAGATTTCGTGGTGTCGACCGTCCAGGTCCTGGTCGCAGTCAACGCGGACGACGCCCGGACGGCCGGGTCGCGGACGAAGTCGGTCGGATCGACGATCTTCGCGGTCAGCGCGTGCGTACCCGGCGCCAGGTCGAGCGTGCCGAGGTCGAGCGCGCGGGCGTTGTCCGTCTCCAGTTCGGTGCCGTCGAGCGTCCAGGTGACGTCCAGCTCGTGGCTGGCCGGGTGCAGCGTCTGCAGCCAGACGACCTGGTCGCCGGCGACCGTGCCGGCCGGCGTACTGGCCTGGAAGAGCGTCGCGCGCGAGGAGATCCGCTGCGTCATCCGCTCCCGGGAGACCTGGTCGAAGTAGTAGCCGAGCACCTTCATCATCGAGTGCTTGCTCGGCCGCCAGATCCCCGACCCGGCGTACTGGCCGGCCTCGAAGCGGCCGATCTTGCCGCCGCTCTCGGAGTCGTCACCGAGCCAGCGCCACCACTTCTTCTGCTCGGCCAGCATCTGCTGCTCGGTCAGCAGCGTGTGGTGGATCGAGCTCGGCTCACCACCCTCGTACGGCGCGCCGCGCTCACCGCGGGCGTAGTAGTCGTACTCGTCCTGCAGCCCGCCGAGCGAGTGGCCGAGCTCGTGCGGCGTGATCAGCGCCGAGAGCGCGTTGCCGCCGGACGCGGTCGCGTAGCTGCCGCCGGCGCCGCCGTACGTGTCGCTGTTGCCGATGGCAAGGATCTGGCGGTTCGCGGAGGTGGTGCCGGCGACCAGGTCGGCGTACTGGGCGGCGGCGCTGGAGCTGACCGTGAGCAGCCGCTGGACGCTGGCCGGGTTGCAGCCGCCCCAGAAGCCCATGCTGAGCGGGGTGTCGACCTTCGGCGAGGTCAGGTTCGGGTCGCAGTCGACGCCGCTCTGCGGGGACGGGATCTCGATCGCGTAGACGTTCAGGTAGTTGCGGTACGACTTGAACGGCTCGATGCTCCACAGGATGTTCAGGTGCTTGTCGACCTGCTCGCGGAACTTCGGCAGCTCGGCGGCGGTGTAGCCGTCGCCCATCACCACCAGGTTGAACCGGGACGCGGCCGGCCCGGTGACCTGCAGCGGCACCACCTTCGCCTCGACCGCCGTCCGGGCGGCTGTCGTGCTCTCCGACGCAGTCGCCGCCGCGAGCGGCAGCCCGGCGAACACCGCCGCCGCCACTCCCACCACCGCCGTCAGCCGGCGAACCTTTGAAGCAGTCCTCACAACCGCTGCCCTCCTGCTCGGGCGCCCCCGGCGGCCCGTGCCGAGCCCGCCGTGAGAAGCCTACGAAGCAGCGGGCGGGCTTGTCATTGGTTGCCGCGCGCCGCGGGCCGACGCCCACCACCCACCAACCTTCGCGAAGGCCGACGGCCGACGCTGCGCCGAGCGCGCGACCCGGCGCAGCGGCGAAGTTGGTGGGTGGTGGGCGTCGGACCGCCTTGTCATTGGTTGCCGCGCGCCGTCCGCCGGATTTCACCGCCGCGACGACGCTGCGCGACGGCGTCGTACCGCATGTTCAGGCGTCGTACGGCATCATGAGGGCTCGGGGATCGTGAGGAGAGGACATCGATGACGCAACCGGCACAGTCGCCGCGGCCCGAACCGGGTCGTGACCAGCAGGTCGACGACACTGGCGACGGTGACGGCAAGGGCATCTACTGGGTCCTGAAGAACGTCCTGCTCGGGCCACCGGTGAAGCGGATCTTCCGGCCCAAGGTCGAGGGCGCGGACAACATCCCGGACGTCGGCGCGGCGATCATCGCCAGCAACCACCTGTCGTACGCCGACTGGATCTTCATGCCGCTGGCGGTCCGCCGCCGGATCACCTTCGTCGCCAAGTCCGACTACTTCACCGGCGCCGGGATCAAGGGCCGGTTCCAGCGCGGCTTCTTCAAGGGCACCGGCCAGGTCCCGATAGACCGCTCCGGCGGGTCGGCGTCCGAGGGCGCGATCCGGGCCGGGATGAAGGTGCTGGAGCGCGGCGAGCTGTTCGGCATCTACCCCGAGGGCACCCGCTCGCACGACGGCAAGCTCTACAAGGGCCGCACCGGCGTCGCCCGGCTGGCGCTGGAGGCCAAGGTCCCGGTGATCCCGGTCGGCGTGATCGGCACCGACGTGGTCGCCCCGCCCGGCAAGGTGGTGGCGTCGCTGGCCTCCCCGACGGTCCGGTTCGGCGAGCCGCTGGACTTCTCCCGGTACGACGGGATGGAGGGCGACCGGCTGATCCTGCGCGCGGTCACCGACGAGATCATGTACAAGATCATGGAGCTGTCCGGCCAGGAGTACGTCGACATGTACGCGACCAAGGCCAAGCAGCTGGAGGGCCGGGCGACCACCGGCGCGCCGAAGAAGGTCCGCAAGTCGGACACCTGATCCGCAGGCTGAGACAACCTAGGCGTACGCTGGGATGTCGTGGACGGACCGATCGCTTATCAGGGTGAGCCAGGCGCCAACTCGGCGATGGCGTGCACCGAGATGTTCCCCGGCCGGGAGCAGCTGCCCTGCACCACGTTCGAGGACGCGCTGGAGGCGGTCAGCACCGGGCGCGCCGCGCTCGCGATGATCCCGGTCGACAACTCGATCGCCGGCCGGGTCGCCGACATCCACCACCTGCTCCCGGAGTCCGGGCTGCACATCATCGGCGAGCACTTCCTGCCGATCCACTTCCAGCTGATGGCCGTGCCCGGCGCCACCGTGGACACGATCACGACCGTCCGCAGCCACGTCCACGCGCTCGGCCAGTGCCGCAAGATCATCCGCGAGCACGGCTGGTCCACGGTCGTCGCCGACGACACCGCCGGCGCCGCCCGCGAGGTCGCCGAGCTCGGCGACCCGACCGTCGCCGCCCTGTCGCCGCGAGCCGCCGCGGGCCTGTACGGGCTGGACGTGCTCGCCACGGACGTCGAGGACGAGCACCACAACACGACGCGCTTCCTGGTCCTGTCCCGCGAGCCGGAGGTCCCGCCGGTCGGCTCGGGCCCGGTGATCACGAGCTTCATCTACCGCGTCCGCAACGTCTCGGCCGCGCTCTACAAGGCCCTCGGCGGCTTCGCGACCAACGGCGTCAACATGACCAAGCTGGAGAGCTACCAACTCGGCGGCACCTTCTTCGCCACCCAGTTCTACGCCGACGTCGAAGGCCACCCCGAGGACCCGAACGTGGCGCTCGCGCTGGAGGAGCTCGCCTTCTTCTCGGTCGAGGTCCGGCTGCTCGGGGTCTACCCCGCGCATCCGTTCCGGGCGCAGATCGCAGAGCCAGCGGCCAACCGGGCCCTGCGACCGCACCACTGAAACCGGCCGGCAGACCGAGCAGAGCCAGCGCGGCGCTGAGCAGGCCGACCTCGGCGTCGGAGGCACCGAGGTCGAAGATCCTGTGGACAACCCACCGATCCCACCGCCTCGGTCGAGGTCCGGCTGCTCGGGGTCTACCCCGCACACCCGTTCCGTGTGCAGAGGTGCGCTTCAAGTGTGTGCGGATGCCGCCATCGCAGAACCCGCCGCCAACCGGGCCCTGCGACCGCACCACTGAACCTGTGGACAACCCCGCCGATCCCGCCGCCTCCGCTTGTAAACTCAACAAGGAAGAGGCAGGGGGCGGGCAAGGCCGACGAACGCGATCGCGTTCCCGTCCGGGTCGCGCACGATGAAGTCGGTGCCGCCCCAGAGCTGCTTGGTCAGCTTCTGCACGATCTCAGCACCGGCGGCCAGGTACTCGGCGTAGAGGTCGCGGACGGACGGTGTCTCGACGAACGCCATGATCAGCCCCTCCCGCTCCGCGACACCGGGCGCGAACACCGGTTCGTGTACGAACTTCAGGTGCAGCGTCGCGCCGTCGCGGGAGACCGAGCCGTAGAACGGCGGCTTGCCGTGCAGGAAGTCGATCCGGAAGCCGAGTAGGTCTCGGTAGTACGTCGCCGACGCCTCGACGTCGGCGACGAACAGCACCGGGTTGGCACTTGCGGCTGCCGTGTGCGGAGCCGCCGGCTTCTGGGCGGCGGGCGGATCCTCCGGCTGCTCGCTGGCGGGCGGGACCGCTGGCTGCTCGGCCGTGGGCCGATCCGCCCCCTGCTTGCCGGCAGGCCGATCCTCCGACTGCTCGCCGGCAGGCCGATCCTCGGGCTGCTTCCCGGTGGGCGGAGCCGCTGGCTGCTCACCGGCGAGCGAGGCCATCGGCTGCTTACTGGAGAGTACGGCAGCCAGCCGCTCACTGGTCGGCGAGGCAGCCAGCCGCTCACTGGACGGTGCGGCGGCGAGCCGCTCGCTGGAGGGTATGCCAGCCACCCGCTCGCCCGTGGGTGTGGCAGCCATTCGCTTGCCCGTGGGTGTGGCAGCCATTCGCTCGCCCGTGGGTGTGGCAGCCATTCGCTCGCCGGCAGCCGGAGCCGCTGGCGGCGCGCTGGTCGGCGGGGCCATTGCCTGCCGGCGCGGCGCCCCGGTCGAGTCCGGCGATCCAGTCCGCTTACCGGCGGGCGATGCCGTCTCGGTGCTTGCCTTGAGTTCGGCCCAGGTGGCGAAGCCTGCTTCGAGGGCGATGATCTCCTGGGCTTCGGTGAGCGGAAACTTCAGCGCGAGGGCCTCGCGGTCCGGCAACTCGCGGTAACGGTCGAGCTGGCGGATTCGGCCGCCGATCGAGTGGTTTCCCTCGCGGTGCCGGCGGACGAGCAGTTTGGCCTGCTTCTTGTAGGTTTCCAGCTTGGGCATGGCGCTCCCTCTCGGTGGTGACGTAGGTGGGCCTTGCCCTTTCGGCGGATCTGCCGTTGCGCCCTACGACCGGGTCGGAACCCGCGCCTGCGGTTTCGAGGTTATCACCGCTCCCCGGTCGTCAGGGTCTCGTACGTCGTCGTACCGGCCTTGTACTGGCGGGGATCGCGCTGGGTTTCGCCGAGCATCTGTTGCCAGTCGGTGTCGGGTTCGAGGAACTGGTGAACGGTCGACGGCAGCTGCACCGGCGCGGCGATCGGGAGGGTGTCGACGCCTGGGCGGCGGCCGACGAGGGCCCAGTTCGACTCCCCCGTGCCCTGGTAGCGGGTGACGACGTGGGCCAGTTGGCGGTCGGTGAAGATACGGCGCTGGAGGCCGTCGAAGAACTGGCCTCGGCGGGTGTCGACCAGGCCGTACAAGTACGGCGTACCGGTGAGTGAGCCATCGGCGGCGAGCTTGCCGACGTACGAGGAGACGAAGCTCTGGAAGCGGTCGGGTGCCGTGGGATTGCCCAGGCGGCCGAGGTAGAGCTTGTCGCCTTCGGGTTGGAGGTTGAAGGTGAGGGCCTTGGCGCCTGATGGGCTGCGGATCTCGTAGCCGAAGAAGACGACGAAGGTGCGGGCGTCGGCGCGCGGGACGGTGAGCTTGACCGGCTTGGCTTTGCGGAGGTCGACCGTGAGGTGCAGGTCGCGGTCGACGGTGAGCGCGGGCTGGACCATGCGGTAGTGCTCGCCGGCCGGTCCGAAGGCGGTGACGTCGAGGGCGTAGCTGCCCTTGGGGACTCGGCCTGGGTCGCGGCTTTCGAGAGTGTTCAGGTCAACGAGGCCTGCGTAGACCTGGGCGGCGGGGAGAGGTTTGCCGTCGGGGCCGAGGGTGGTGAGGGTGAGGTTGTAGCTCTCGACTTCCTTGTCGGCGACCAGGGGGACAGTGAGCTTCTGGGTGCCTGTGGTGGCGGTGAGGGTTCCGGTGTAGAGGCCGTCGGGGCCTTGGTGGTTGGTGTTGGAGGTGAGTTGGACTGCGGCTTGGCCGTTGGCGGGAAGGGTCAGGTGGTTGGTGCTCAGGGTCAGTGGGGCTGGGGCGGTGCCCTGCTTGAGGGTGGCGGTCAGGTCAAGGGTCACCGGGATGGCGCTGAGGTTCTGGAAGCTGACTTGCTTGGTGACTGGCTTGTCGTCGGTGTGGGGCCAGGCGGTGGTGCCGAAGGAGACGCTTGTCGTTGTCGCGACGACGGTTTGGGTGATCGCTCGGGTGACGTCGATGCGGCCGGAACCCTGCTGGTACGGCGTGAGCGCGGGGTTGGCGCGGGCGGTCGAGGTCAGGGTCGCCTTGAGCTCTGCCGCTTTCCAGGTGGGGTGTTGCTGAGCGAGCAGAGCGGCGGCGCCGGACACGTGCGGGGTGGCCATGGAGGTGCCGGACATCCGGGCGTGGCGGTCGCCGACCGGGTCCTGCGGGTGGGAAGCGGACGAGCGGGCGGCGACGATGCCGACGCCGGGGGCGGTGACGTCGGGCTTGACCGCGCCGGCGGCGACCGGGCCGGGGGCGGAGAAACCGGCGAGGTTCTCGTCGCGGTCGACGGCGCCGACGGTGAGGGCGGCGGCCGCCGTACCGGGTGACTCGACGGTGCGGCCGTTGTTGCCTGCAGTAACTACGAAGAGGATGCCGGTCTGCTGGGTGAGGCGGTTGACGGCCTGGTCGAGGAGGCCGCCTTCCAGGCTGGAGCCGCCGAGGCTGAGGTTGACGACCTTGGCTTTCTGGGCGACCGCCCAGTCGATGCCGGCCAGGACGTCGGACTCGGCGCAGCCGCCGAAGTCGTCGCAGACCTTGCCGTCGAGCAGCTTGGCATCGGGGGCGACCCCCTTCGCGGCCGGGAGGTCGGCGATCGGAGCGGCACCCTTGCCGGCTCGGAGGTCGGCGACCGGAGCCGCGCCCTTGCCGGCGATGGTCGAGGCGACGTGGGTGCCGTGGCCTACGACGTCGGCGGATGGGTCGGTGGTGAAGTTCTTGGCGGCGACGACCTGACCGGTGAGGTCGGGGTGGGTGGCGTCGATGCCGGTGTCGAGGACGGCGACGGTGATGCCCTTGCCGGTGTAGCCGGCCTGCCAGGCGGCGGGGGCGCCGATCTGCGGGACGCTGTGGTCGAGCGAGGGGTGGAGTTTGCCGTCCAGCCAGATCTTCACGCCGCCCGCCCGGAGGCCGCTCGGATCGTCAACCGATCGAGGGGGACGGCTGTCGCGGCTGAGGTGCCGCTCGAGGAAGTCTGCGGCGTTCTCCTTCAGGACGGACAGTGCGGTGCCGGAGCTCGTCGCCTGACGGGAAGCGCCGGTGATGATCAGCGGGATGTCGGCGCGGGCCGCGTCGTCGTAGCCGTCGCGGAGGAGCAGGTCGATGTCGAACAGGCGCCGATCCAAGCGGCCCGACTCGACGGCTGAGCGGACGTCGTACGGGATGACTGTCCAGCCGCCGGCGGTGCGGCGGCTCTCGTAGCCGATCTTCTCCCGGCCGGACGCCCGCACGACCGAGAGCTGGTCGCCGGCCCTGAGCACGACCTTGTCGCCGGTGATCAGAGTGATCGACCGCTCCGGGGGCGGAGCAGATTCGGCCGCGATCGGAGTGAGGGTCAGCAGCATCAGAGCGGCCAGCAGGATCGTCCAGGGTCTCTTGCGCACGCGGTGCTCCTTCGGGGTCGGCCTACATCCCACACATGTCCGGCCTGGACCGCATTCGTTTCGTCCGCGGCGAAAAAGCATGCGCGGGCCGCCAACCGACCCGCATAAGGTCGGCGGATGCAGATCGTCGAGGTGGACGGGCGCGACCCGGTCGTGTTCGAGAAGTTCTTCGCCGTCCGGGACCAGGTACGCCGTACCGAGCAGGAGTTCCCGGTCGGGCTCGCGATGCCCGAGGCGCGCGGATTGTTCACCGCGGACAGCCCGGACGAGCGGTCGAACGGGCTCGGCCTCGTCGACGGCGACACCTGGCTCGGGATGGTCTGGCTCGACTGGTGGCTCAGCGAGAACACGCACGCCCTCGACGTCGAGATCGCGGTCGATCCGCGGTTCCGCCGGCAGGGCGTCGCCTCACGCCTGCTGGAGGAGGTCATCAAGCGGGCGCACGCCGACGGGCGGACGTTGCTGACCGGCTCGGTGATCGCGAAGGCAGCGACGGGTGCGAGCTCCGGTACGGCGTTCGCGGAGGCGCGCGGGTTCGTGCAGAAGCACACCGAGCTGCATCAGGTGATCGAGCTGCCGCTGGACGAGTCGGTGATCGTCGGGCTCGAGCGCGCGGTCCCGGGGTACGAGCTGGTGCAGTGGACGGACCTGACGCCGGACGCGTGGCTGGCGGAGTTCGCCGACGCGTACACGACGATGAGCCGCGACGTGCCGCACGGCGATCGGAGCGTCGAGGTGCAGGTGTGGACGCCGGAGCGGCTCGCCGCGCGGGAGGCGTGGCGGGTCGAGCAGGGGCGGTTCACGCAGACGACCGTGGCGGTCGACGCGGACGGGCGGCTGGCGGCGTACACGCAGATGAGTGGGAACCGGGCGGCGCCGGAGCGGTTGTTCCAGAACGACACCTTCGTACGGCGTGAGCATCGTGGGCGTGGGTTGGGGATTGCGGTCAAGATTCCTAACTTGAAGGCCTTGCAGGCGTCGTTGGAGCAGCCGGCGGTGGTGCATACCTGGAACGCGCCGGAGAACGCGCCGATGATCGCGGTGAACGCGAAACTCGGGTTCCGGGCCAGCGATCACCGCGTCGCGTTCGAGCGCGAACTCAGCTGAACGTCCAGTTGGGGTAGTCGCGTTCGAGAACCCCGCGGTGCCCGGACC
The DNA here is from genome assembly GCF_040681455.1 of Kribbella sp. NPDC051770. NCBI lineage: Bacteria > Bacillati > Actinomycetota > Actinomycetes > Propionibacteriales > Kribbellaceae > Kribbella > Kribbella sp. NPDC051770. Next base: position 30,331 of record NZ_JBFAYT010000012.1, read on the forward strand.
AGTCGGTGTGGTCGCGGCGTTCGGGGTCGAGGGTCGACGGGTGGCCGCCGACCAGGCGGTAGCCCCAGGTGAACGCGGCGACCGGGACGACGTGGTGGGTGCGGATCACGTCGGGCACGACGGTGAGGAACGTGGTCGCGGTCCAGACACCGTCTGGGTGGTCGGGGTTCGCGGGGGCGTCGAAGAACGTCGGCAGGTGGCCGTAGCCGGAGAACGGCGCGGCGCCGGCGAAGTACGGGAGAGCGTCGACGGTCGTGGACGCGTCGAAGCTGCGGGTGACCACCTGGATCCAGCCCATCACCGCGTTCAGGCCCTGACCGTGGTACCGCAGCGTCGCCGTACAGATCGGGAAGCCGCGGAACGTCTCGGCGTCCAGGTCGGGCACGACCAGCTGGTGCCCCGACGCCCACGGGTCGTCGTTGGCCACGACGCGGACGTTGACCAGGCCACGCTCACCACGGGTCTCGAACGGGACGGACAGTTCACGGCGCATCGGGCGACCTCCCCCTTGAGGTTTCAAGCAATTCTCCAACGTTTGCTGGGGTTTCGGTGAATCTGGTTACCAGGCGCTGAGGTCTTGTGCTGTACGGGCGTACGGCGCATGGTGAGAAACGGACAGTGACGTGGGGGCCGCCTGTCCGTAGGGGAGGCCGGGTCAGAGCCCGGCTTCAGCTGATGCGTGGGTCTGGGGGATCTGGGAAGCGTCGTTGGTCCGGGACCGTCGGTGCGCGCTCGGGGAGCGCGGTGGCGGGTGCCGTCCTGCCTGTCGCCCCTGTGCACCTAGGGGGAGCAATGCCGAGAAAGGCCAACGGGAGAGCGGACAAGATCCACGGGAACGATCCCGACCGGATGCCGGGGATGCCCGGCGAGCCGCACCACAACGGGACCACCGGCGCCGCGCGGATGAGCATGCCGGGCGAGGTCGCGGGTGAGGGTGGCGGTGCCGGGATGCCTGGGGCGGCCGGCCCCGGCAGCACGAGCGGGCCCGCGTCCGGACCGGGGATGCCGGGAGCATCCAGCTCCGGCGGAGCCGGTGGGATGCCCGGCGGCATGTCGAGCGGGCCCAGCGGAAGCGGCGGGATGGGCGGTACCAACAGCGGGTCCGGCGGTGACGTCGAGCGGCCTTCGCGGCGCAACTGCGGCGTCATGGACGTGCACCGACGGCTGCTGTCCAGCGATCCGTCGTACGCCGCCGCACGGTCGGCCCTGGAGAACGCGACGACGCAGTACGTGGCCCGCCAGCACCGTTTCACGGGCGTCGCGAAGATCCCGGTGGTCGTGCACGTGGTCTGGAACACGCCGGTGCAGAACGTCTCGCAGGCCCAGATCGACAGCCAGATCGACGTCCTGAACCGCGACTTCCGCGCGACCAACACCGATCTCGGGTTCGTCCCGGCGCCGTTCACCGGGCTCGTCGCCGACGCGCGGATCGAGTTCTTCCTGGCCACCGAGGACCCGAGCGGCAACCCGACCACCGGCGTCACCCGGACGCAGACCAGCAAGACCTCGTTCACCCACGACGACCAGATCAAGTCGTCGGCGACCGGCGGTGTCGACCCGTGGCCGACCGACCGGTACCTGAACGTCTGGGTCGCGCAGCTCAGCGGCGGCCTGCTCGGCTACGCCCAGTTCCCGGGCGGACCGGCCGACACCGACGGCGTCGTCATCCTGCACAGCGGGTTCGGCACCACCGGTACGGCGGCGGCGCCGTTCGACCTCGGCCGGACCACGACGCACGAGATCGGCCACTACCTGAACCTGTTCCACATCTGGGGCGACGACGGCTCGGGCTGCTCCGGCAGCGACGAGGTCGCCGACACCCCGAACCAGGGCGGCCCGAACTTCGGCGTACCGGCGTTCCCGAAGGTGTCGTGCAGCAACGGGCCGAACGGCGACCTGTTCGTGAACTACATGGACTACACCGACGACCGCGGCATGGTGATGTTCAGCAACGACCAGGTGGCCCGGATGGAGGCCTGCCTGGACACCGTCCGGACCGACCTGATCTCGTCGTACGCCGAAGCCGGCGCGCCGACGCCGGCCGGGCCGGTGGTGTCGTGGGGCAGCGACCGGCTGGACGCGTTCGTGCTCGGCACCGACCGGGCGATGTACCACAAGTGGTGGGACGGATCGGCCTGGGGACCGTCGGTCGGCGGGTACGAGTACATGGGTGGTGTCTGCATGAGTGCTCCGGAAGTGGCGTCCTGGGGACCCGACCGGCTGGACGCGTTCGTCCTCGGCACGGACCACGGCGTCTACCACAAGTGGTGGAACGGGTCGGCCTGGGGACCGTCGGCCACCGGGTACGAGGCGCTCGGCGGGATCTGCATGAGCCCGCCGCGGGTCGCCACCTGGGGACCGGACCGGCTGGACCTGTTCGTGCTCGGCACCGACCGCGCGATCTACCACAAGTGGTGGGACGGATCGGCCTGGGGACCGTCGGTCACCGGCTACGAGTACCTCGGCGGCATCTGCATGAGCCCGCCGCAGGTCGTGTCCTGGGGTGAGAACCGGCTCGACGTCTTCGTGCTCGGCACCGACAACGCGGTCTGGCACAAGTGGTGGGACGGCTCGGCCTGGTCGGGCTTCGAGTCGCTCGGCGGGATCTGCACCAGCCCACCGACCGTGGTCTCGTGGGGCCCGGACCGGATCGACCTGTTCGTGCTCGGCACCGATTCCGCGCTCTACCACCAGTCCTGGAACGGTACGGCGTGGTCGGGCTGGGCGTCGCTCGGCGGGATCTGCGCCAGCGCCCCGACGGCGGTCTCGTGGGGCGAGGACCGGCTGGACGTGTTCGTGCTCGGCACGGACTCGGCGCTCTACCACCAGTGGTACGACGGGACGGCGTGGTCCGGTTTCGAGTACCTGGGCGGGATCTGCGTCGACGACCCGCGGGTGACCGCGTGGGACAGCGACCGGCTGGACGTGTTCGTGGTCGGCACCGACGGCGGGCTCTACCACAAGTGGTGGGACGGATCGGCCTGGAGACCGTCGGTCACCGGGTACGAACCGCTCGGCGGGATCATCAGCGACTTCAAGGTGACGCTGCCCGCCCCGGCACCGGACGCCGCGCCCGCGATGATGCCGAAGGCAACGATCGCGGAGGTGGTGCCGACCTGAGCACCGAGCCGCTGCTCGGGCGGTGGACGCACTCCTTCGAGGAGGACCACGACGGGATCAGCGTCTACCGCCGCGACGACTTCGCCTTCCCGCCGGCCCGTGGCCGGCGGGGGGTGGAGTTCCGCGCCGACGGGACCTTCGTCGAGCGCCTGATCGGTCGCGGGGACGCGCCCGAGGAGCACCTGGGCCAGTGGGAGCCGTCGGGCGTGGTCGCCCGGGGTGCGACCGGCTCGGCGCTCGTCGTCGAGGTCACCGCCGACCGGCTCGAACTCGTCTGGCAGTGAGTTGGTCACTGTTGTTTTGGGGGGATGTCGTGAGTGAACCCGTGCGTTACCTCGTCGTACCGGCGGCCGAGGCCGCGGACGCGCAGCGGGCCGCCCGGCTCGGCGACCGCACCATCCTGTGGTGCGCCGCCGCGCAGCGGCTCGGCCGCGCCTCGCGGACCGTACCCGGCCTGCTGCTGGTGACCCAGGTCGGGCGGTCGTTCCAGGACGACCACCCCGACGTGGTGCCGCTGCTCGATCACGGCCGTCAGCTGGTGATCTCCGCCGCCGACAAGCCGCGCCGGAGGTCGAACCACCACTGGCGCGTCGAACCGTTGCGTCCCGGGGTCGTCGTCGACGTCCCTCCCCTCGGGGCGCAACGGGTCGAGCGGACCGTCACCGACCTGCTCGCCGACCTCTCCCTCGCGGCGTACCAGACCGACCTGACCTGGCTCGCGAACCTGCCGACCCGGCAATCGCTGAGTACGACGTACACGCAGGCCGTCGACTTCGCCGCCGCGAAGATGGTTGCCCTCGGCTACACGACGACCCGGCTGCCGATCACGGTCGGCGCCGGCCACTCGGAGAACCTGGTCGGCGACCGTCCAGGCGCCGGCCCGGGCCCGCGCTCGCTGGTGCTGATCACGGCGCACCTGGACTCGATCAACCAGTCCGGCGGCCCGGCCGCGTCAGCGCCCGGCGCCGACGACAACGGCAGCGGCTCGGCCGGCGTACTGGAGCTGGGACGCGTGCTGGCGACGCGGACCTGGCAGCACGACGTACGGCTGATCCTGTTCGGCGGCGAGGAGCAGGGGCTGCACGGCAGCAAGCAGTACGTCGCCGCGCTGCCCGCCGCCGAGCGGGCGCGGGTGCGCGCGGTGCTCAACATGGACATGATCGCGTCCAAGAACACCGCGACACCGACGGTGCTGCTCGAGGGCGCGTCCGTGTCGTCGGCGCTGATGACCGACCTGACCACCGCCGCGGCGACGTACACCGGGTTGAAGGTGGAGACCTCGCTCAACCCGTTCGCGAGCGACCACGTGCCGTTCATCAACGCCGGGATGCCCGCCCTGCTGACGATCGAGGGCGCGGACAGCGCCAACGGGAACATCCACTCGGCCGCGGACACGCTGAGCACACTCAACTGGCCGCTGGCGGCGGAAATCCTGCGGATGAATGCTGCGGCGTTGGCTGGGTGGTTGGTGGAGGTCGAGGCGCCCGTCGCGCGTCCGCGGCCGGCGGGTTCAGTGGTGTCGCGCGGGCCTGGGTTGCTCGACGTGTTCGTCGTCGGGACTGATCACGCGATGTACCACCGAGCCTGGGACGGGACGAGCTGGCGCGACTACGAGTCCCTCGGCGGCGTGGTCAGCTAGCGCGGCGTACAGGGCGGCGCCGATCACCGGGCTGTGCACCGGCGTCCGGAGGTCGTAGCCGTCGCCGAGCGCCCGGGTGAACTGGCCGAGCACCTCCGGCGCGGTCAGCACGCCGCCCGAGTAGGACACCGGCACCTTCGCGTCAACAGGAAACCCGAGACCCGTCCGCGTGGCCTCGACCAGGCGGACGAGCTCGGCCGCCGCGGTCCGGACGATCCCGGCCGCGGCCTCGTCGCCGAGCCGCGCCGCCTGGACGACGGGACGCGACAGCGCCGCGATCGCCCGCCGGCTCCCCCGCCACCGGTTCAGCACGACGTCGACCAGGTCGAGGTCGGCGGTGAGCCCGAGGTGCTCCCGCAGTACGCCGAGCAGCGGGCCGGCCGGCCGTCGCCCGTCGCTCATCTGCGCGAACGCCCGCAGGCCCTCGATCCCGATCCAGTAGCCCGATCCTTCGTCGCCGAACAGCTCGCCCCAACCGCCGACCCGGATCCCGTGGTCACCGCGCCGGCCGTAGGTCATCGAGCCGGTACCGCTGATCACGTTGATCCCGTCGGCCAGCGCGAGCGAACCCGCCCAGCCGCAGATCATGTCGTTGCCGCAGCTGTACCGGTCGTGCCCGAGCGCGGCGCGCGGTGCCGCGTCGAGCTCGGGGAGGTCCGCGCTCACTTCGCCGTACGCCGGAAGCCCGAAGAACGCCGAAGTGATGTCGCCCGGCTCGATCCCCGCGGCCGCGCAGACCGTCGGGACCGCTTCGACCAGCACCCGGCGGACGAGCCCGACACCTTCGCCGTCGGCGGCGTCCAGGTAGTAGCAGCTGGGTGCCTCCGTCGACGCGAGCAGCTCGCCGTCGCCGGAGAGCAGGCACAGCGCCGTACCGGAACCACCACCGTCGACTCCGAGGTAGACCGTCATCGCGGCAGCGGGTGGATCGTTACGCCCTCGACGACGCGGTTCACCTCGCCGTCCGGGAACGGGTTGTCCGGCGTCCGCCCCAGCCTCAGCGAGAACCGCAGCGCGAGCAGCTGCGCGATCACCACGAACGGCAGGGCCAGCGCTGCGTCGTCGACACCGGCCAGCCCGTCGAGCTGCCACGCGTCGGGTGACTCGCCGGCGCTGACCACCAGCACGTTCTCGGCCCCGATCGCGGTCCGCAGCTCGGCAGCGATGTCGAGGTCGTACTGCCGCGTGTACGCGTCGTTGGACAGGTAGACGACGGCGAGCGTGCCCGCCCGCAGCACCGCCTTCGGCCCGTGCCGGAACCCGAGCGCGGTGTCGTAGTAGCTGACCACCTCCCCCGCGGTGAGTTCGAGCAGCTTGAGCGCGGACTCCCGCGCCAGACCGCCCAACGGACCGCTGCCGAGATAGACCACCCGGTCGTACCCGCCGGCAGTCAGCTTGGCGACGTCGTCGGCCCGGCTCAGCACCTGCTCGGCGCCCACCGCGAGGCGGTCGGCGAGATCGGCGTCCTGCCCTGGCGCGAGCGCGAGCCAGGCGGTGAGCAGCATCGAGGTGAAGCTCGACGTCATCGCGAACCCCCGGTCGTTCGTTGCCGGAGGCATCAGCAGGACGAACGACGTGGCCGACTCGTCGTGCTCCCGAGCGAGCCGTCCGTCGGCGTTGCAAGTGATCACCAGCTGGTGCACCGATTCCAGACAGGTCGTCGCCAACTGCGTCGCAGCGACGCTCTCCGGGCTGTCACCGGAGCGCGCGAACGAGACCAGCAGCGTCGGCACCTGCTCGGCGAACACCTCACGCGGGTTCGAGACGATGTCAGTGGTCGCGACCGCGTCCACCCGCCGCCGCAGCGCTCGGGTCAAGGCAGGGGCCAGAACCTCACCGGCGAAGGCCGACGTACCGGCACCGGTCAGCACGATCCGAAGATCGGGCCGGGCCAGCAGCGGCGCGAGGAACGCGTCCACTTCGTCGCGGCGATCGGCCAGCAGTGCGGCAGCTTCTCGCCAGACACCTGGCTGCTGGAACACTTCACGATGGGTGGCGAGCTCGTCGACGGTCATGCGAAGCGCTCCATCGTGCCGCCGTGCGCCTCGATCGCGTCGTCGAGGATGTTCGTCGCGATCTCCAGCCCGTTGACCAGCGGGTCGAGCACCAGCGCCTGTACGGCGAGCGCCCGGTCCCCCGTCAGCGCGGCCTGCACGGTGATCTCCTGCTGCTGCGCCCGCGCGGTCAGTACGGCGGCGATGCCGTCAGGCAACGCGCCGACGCCGAGCCCCGTGATCCCCGCGGCCCCCACGACGGCCGGGACCTCCACGACGGCATCTGGCGGCAGGTTGCTGATCTTGCCCTGGTTCGGCAGGTTCACGGCCAGTTCGACGTGATCCCGGCCGGTGACCAGCGCCTCGGCGATCGCCACCAGCCGCTCGGCCTCCTGGTTGTCGGTCTGCGGCAGCGGCGCCGTACCGTCCGCCTGCGCGTGCAGCAGCTCCCAGAGATCGTCCTTCTCGCCGATGTACTCCATCGTCGCGTCGCGCCCGCCCTGCAGACCCCACGGCAGGTCCTTCTCGTCGGCGGGTCCGCCGTCGCGCGCTCGGAGGTAGTGCCCGAAGAACTCGGCGACGTGCCGGTCCCCCGGGGCGGCGTACAGGCCGAAGGTGTTCATCAGGTCCGCCGAGACCGGCAGGTGCACACCCTCCTCCCGCGTGGACGGAGCGTCCGCGCCGCCGGCGCGCTCGGCGACGGTCTTGCGCAGCAGCGGGTACAGGTCCTCGGCACCGCGGCGCAGGTCGAGCAGCCAGCAGAGGTGGTTCAGTCCCGCGAAGACGGCGTGCACCTCCCCCGCCGGTACGGCGAGATCGGCGGTCAGCTTCGACAACGTGTGCATGGTGCCGTGGCAGAGCCCGACCGCCTTGACTCCGGTCCGCGCCGTGATCGCGCGGACGTTGGCGGTCAACGGGTTCGAGTAGTTGATCAGCTGCGCCTCCGGCGCCAGGTCGGCGACGTCCTCGGCGATCGCGACCAGCTCCGGGACGTGCCGCAGCGCTCGCAGCACGCCGCCCGGACCGACGCTGTCGCCGACCGTCTGCGCGATCCCGTACCGGGCCGGCACCTCCACGTCGGCCCGCCAGCCCGCCGCGGCACCGACCGCGATCGTGGTGGTCACGAACCGGGCCCCGGGCAGCGCCTCGCGGCGGTCGACGTGCGGAACGAACCGCAGGTCGGCACCGCGTTCGGCCGCGATCCGGCGGCCGACCCGGGCCATCGTCTCGGCGGCTTCACCGTTCAGGTCGACCAGGTGCACGGTCCAGCCGCCGAACGTACGGCACGACGCCAGATCGGTCATCAGCCCCGGTGTGAACACCGTGCTCCCCGCGCCGATCAGGACGATCGAGTTCTCACTCACTCAGGGTTCCTCTCAGACAAGTCACTTGGTGCTGCCGGCCAGCAGGCCGTTGACGATGTAGCGGTTGAAGGCGAGCGCCAGCACCGCCGGTACGACGATCGCCAGCACGCCGGCGGCGTTCAGCAGCGTCGACGGCACCACGTGCCGGCCCTGCAGCGAGGCGATCACCACGGTCAGCGGCTGGGTGGACAGGTCGCTGGACAGGACCAGCGGGAACAGGAACTGTCCCCAGGCGAACAGGAACGTGATCAGCGCGGTCGAGATGATGCCCGGCCGCGCCAGCGGCAGCAGCAGATGCCAGAGCACCTGGAGCCGGTGCGCGCCGTCGACCAGACCGGCCTCCTCGATCCCGCTCGGCAGGCTCGCGAAGTAGTTGTGCAGGATCCACGTGGCCAACGGCAGGAATCCGGAGACGTAGACGAGCACGATCCCGGTGTAGGTGTTGACCAGGCCGAAGGTGCTCATGATCCGGTACAGCGGGATCAGCGTCGTGTACGCCGGGAACGCCATCGTCGCTATCACGGCGTAGAACAGCACCGTCTTGCCGCGGAAGTGCATCCGCGCGAACGCGTACGCCGCCAGCGTCGCCAGCAGCACGGTCAGGACGGTCGCCGCACCGCACTCGACGACGATGTTGACCGCGGACCGCCTGATCTGCGCCGGTACGTCGCCGTCGCCACCGAGCAGCGCGGTGTAGTTCTTCAGCGTCGCGCCGGTCGGCAGGTAGTGCGCCGGCTTCGCCCGGGCGTCGGCCTCGGTCTGCAGGCTGGTCTTGATCGCCCAGTAGATCGGCACCAGCGACCAGAGCAGGATCATCGCGACCCCGAACCCGCGCAGGCCGCGGGTCCGGCGCTTCACAGCTCCACCCGGCGGTAGACCAGGCGGATCACCAGCAGCGAGATGACCAGCGTGACGATCGTGATCAGCAGCGACAACGCGTAGCCTCCACCGAAGTCGAGATCCTGGAAACTGATGAAGTAGGTCTGCATGGTGATCGAGGCTCCGGTGTTCGCCGCGCCGTTCAGGACGTACGGCTGGTCGAAGACGTTCAGCGTCGCGATCACGGCCTGCACCATGGTCACCGCGATCCCTGGCCGGGCCAGCGGGAGCGTGATCCGCAGGAACGCCGTCCACGGCGTACAGCCGTCGATCTGCGCGGCCTCGTAGAGCTCGTCCGGGATCAGCTGCAGCACGGCCAGGATCAGCAGCACCGACAACGGCGCGATCTGCCAGACCTGGACGAGCTCGATCAGCGTGATCGTGAGCAGCCGGTTCTGCCCGAGCAGGACGGCGTCGCCGTCGCCGAGGTGCAGCGACGACAACACGCTGTTGATCAGCCCGGCGTTCGGGTCGAAGATCCCGGTCCACAGCACGCCACCGACCGCCCCGGGCAGCGCCCACGGCAGGATCAGTACGGCGATCACCAGGCTGCGGCCGCGGAACGGCTTCTGCAGCACGACGGCCGCGCCGATCCCGATCAGCGTCGACAGCACGACGCCGACCACGACGTAGAACACGGTGTTGCCGATGCTGCCCTGGACGGCCTTGTCACCGGCCAGCCGGACGAAGTTGCCGAACCCGTCGAAGCGGGTCGGCGGGTCGAGCGCGTCGACCCGGAAGAACGACTGCACGACCGTCGTCACCGCCGGGACCAGCGCCAGCAGCGCGATGAAGACCATCACCGGCGCGATCAGCAGGTACGGCAGCAGGTCGACGCGCGAGCGGCGTACCGGGGTCACGCCCGGCGCGGGCCGGCCCGGAGGCGACGGCGGCCGGTCCGCTGTCGCCTCCGGGTGCGTGGTCGGCGAGCTCACGACCCGGACGCCAGCTCGGTCGCGGTGTCACCGATCGCCTTCATCGCTTGCTCGACCGACAGCGAACCGGTCGCGGCGGCGTGCAGGTTGGTGTAGACGGCGTTGGAGAACTTCGGGTACCACGACGGCGCACCGCCCTCGAAGACCGGCTTCGACCCCTGCAGCATCGGCTCGAGGTCGGAGCCGCCGATCAGGCTGCCCTTGGCGGTCAGCTGTTTCACCGCGGACAGGTGCGACGGCATCGGGTAGCCCGGCATCGTCTTGTCCGGGCCGTTCACGCCGGAGAAGTCGGCCTGCTGCTCGGTGGCGGTGAACCACTCGATGAACTTCGCGGCCGCGTTCGGGTACTTGGCCTTCTTCGGGATGCCGATCCCGTCGGGGTTGCTCAGGTTCGCGGCCGGGCCGGTGGCTCCGGGGGTCGGGATGTACTTGACCTTGCCGACCACCGAGGACGAGTCCTTGATGCCGTAGAGGGTCCCGACGGTTCCGGAGTAGTCGGAGAAGGTGCTCGCGACGACGCCCTTGGCCATCAGCGTCTGCTGGCCCTGGGAGTCGGTGACGTTGATGTTGCCCGGCGGGACCAGGCCGGTCTTCAGCGCGTCCACCATCCACTGGGCGGCCTTCCAGCCGGCCGAGTCGGGCGTGGTGAACTGCGGCTTGCCGTCCTTGTCCAGCACCGATCCGCCGAACGCGCCGGTGGTCTCGTACCAGTACGTCGACAGCCCCTCGGCCGCGGCGAACGGGATGTTCAGCGGGTGCTCCACGATGCCCTTGGCCTTGATCGCCTTCAGCGCCGCGGTGTACTCGTCGATGGTCTTCGGCGCCGGGTTCGCGCCGGCCTTGGTGAACATCTCGGTGTTCACCGTGGTCACCATGAACGAGGCGTCGTACGGGATGCCGACCACCTTGCCGTCGCTGACGAACGACGCGAGCTGCGGGACGTCGGCCTCCATCGACTTGGTGTCTACGTAGTCGCCCATCGGGTAGTACCAGCCGAGCTTGCCGAGCTGCCCGACCCGCGACCAGTCCACGTTGGTGGCGTCGGCGAAGTAGGTGTTCGCGGTGGCGGCCGCGGAGATCTTGTTCTGCAGGCTGTCCCAGTCGAGGTTCACCCAGTTCACCGTGATGCCGGTCTGCTGGGTGAAGTCGGCGAGCGCGGCCTTCGGCGGCGGGTCCGAGGCGAGCGCGACGGTGATCGTCACGCCGCTGGTCTCGGTCGAGCCGCCACTGGCCTTGCTGTCGCCGCCACCGCCACCACAGGCCGCGAGTACGACGGCCAACCCGGTGAGACCCGCCACCAGAGCAGTCCGTCGCGACGTGCCGATCGGTGTTCCGGTCCGGCGTTTGATCCTCAGCATGGTTTCTCCACGGGGTAGCGGCCGACGCGCATCTGCGCATCCCAGCGCTTGAATTTGACGAGAACGTAGTTCCGTGATCAAAAATGGTCAAGGAATTCGAATGCATGCGCAGAAAAATGATCAAGTGCGCAAAAGTTGCTCAAGCGGAGGTTGCTACAGTGCCGGTCGTGCGCAAGGCAGAACGATTGAGCTCGATCCTCGACCAGGTCGGGGAACGGGGCCGGGTGGACGTCGCGGAACTGGCCGCCGCCCTGGGCGTCTCGGGAGCGACGATCCGTCGCGACCTGCAGTCGCTGAGCCGCAGCCAGCTGCTGGTCCGGACCCACGGCGGCGCCACCGCCAACTCGGCCGGCGACGAGGTGCCGACGCGGGTCAAGGCGGCGCTGCACCAGCGCGAGAAACGCACCATCGGCCGGGCCGCGGCGGCGCTGATCGCCGACGGCGCGGTGGTCGGGATGACCGGCGGCACCACGGTGCTCGAGCTCGCCCGCGCGCTGTCCGAACGGCGCGGGATCACCGTGGTGACGAACGCGATCAACATCGCCGCCGAGCTGGCTGGGCACGCGGGAATCCGGCTCGTGGTGGTCGGTGGGATCGCGCGGCCTTCGTACGAGCTGGTCGGGCCGGCGGCCGAGGCGATGCTGTCGAACTACCACCTCGATCTGGCCTTCATCGGCGTCGACGGGCTGACACCGGAGGAGGGCTGCACGACGTACGACGAGATGGAGGCGCAGACCGATCTGGCCTTCCTGAGCAGGGCCCGGCGCAGCGTGGTAGTTGCCGATAGCACCAAAATCGGGAGGGTCACGTTCGCGCGGATCAGCCTGCTCTCGGGCGTCACCGACGTGGTGACCGATCGGGGCGCTCAGCCCGAGCAGCTGGCCGCGCTGCGGCAGGCCGGAGTCCAGGTTTTCGCTGTCTGAGCAGGGGGTGCACGAGTGCGCAATGTGTTGCGCACTTGATGCTCGCTCTTGACCAGAGTTGTTTGCATTCATACTTTTCTGGTCATGTTGCGGCGAACAGTACTGAAAATAGCCCTGGGGGGCGCCGGACTGGCAGCCCTTCCGACCCTGACCGAGAGCGCGAGCGCGACGCCCGCGCCCCACCACCCCGGCCCCGGCTTCCTCGGCGTCGGCGACCCGTCCATCACCCTGGAGCTCGACGACCGGCTGCACAGCCGGGTCACCGTCCTGGGGTCCACCGTCACCCGCTTCGACGCCAGCGAATCCCTGCTGCTGAAGGACGGAACGGCCGTCGAGGACTTCCGCTACCGCGGGCGGAAGACCCGCAAGATCCGCCATCCGCGGCACGGCGCCGGCCTCCAGGTCACCGTCGACGGCGACTCCGCGCAAGGCGTCCGGAAGACGGTCGAGCTGACGTCGTACGAACGGTTGCCCGGGATGACCGTGATGCAGGTGACGTACACCAACAAGTCCCACCGCTCGGTTGACGTCGCCGGCTGGCGCAGCGGCGCGCACGAGTTGCTGCAGAAGCCCGGTGGGTTCTACACCTTCTCCGGCAGCACGCACGAAGACCGGCGCGACTGGGTGCAGCCGGTCACCGACGACTTCTTCCAGGCGAACTCGCTCGGCATGGACGCCTCCGACTACGGCGGCGGTACGCCGATGGCCTCGGTGTGGCGGCTCGGCGCCGGGCTGTCGGTGGGTCACCTGGAGCCGCGGGCGCGGATCCTGCGGATGCCGGTCCGCAAGACCACCGACGGCGCGAGCCTCGCGATCGAGGGCGACACCCCGCGGACGCTGCGGCCGGGGCAGCACCTGACCACCGACACGACGTTCCTGACCGCGCACCGGCGCGACCACTTCGTGCCGCTGCAGCGGTACCGGGACTACATGAGCGACGTCGGGTTGCGGGCGCCGAAGGTCGCCGGCACGGCGTACGAGCCGATCTGGTGCGCGTGGGGTTACGAGCGCAACTTCACCGTGGAGCAGGTGCTCGGGACGCTGCCGAAGGTCCGCGAGGTCGGGCTGAAGTGGGCCGGTCTCGACGACGGCTGGCAGACCAACGAGGGCGACTGGGACATCAACCTGGCCAAGTTCCCGCGCGGTGAGGCGGACATGCGGGCGTTCACCCGGGAGATCCGGGACGCCGGGCTGCGGCCGAGGCTGTGGTGGGCGCCGCTGGCCGCCGACCCGGACAGCAACCTCTTCGCCGAGCGCCCGGACATGCTGCTACTCGATGCCGAGGGCAACAAGCAGCAGGTGACGTGGTGGGATGCCTGGACGCTCTGCCCGGCGTACCGGCCGACCGTCGACTACTTCGTTTCTCAGGCTAAGCGCTTCATCGGCAGCTGGGGCTACGAAGGTCTCAAGATCGACGGCCAGCACCTGAACGCCGTCGCGCCCTGCTACAACCCGGCGCACAAGCACGCGCGCCCGGAGGAGTCGGTCGAGGGGGTCGCGACGTTCTGGAAGGCGATCCACGAGGCCGTGCACCGGGTGAACCGCAACGCCGTCGTCGAGCTCTGCCCGTGCGGTACGGCGTTCGCGTTCCACAACCTGCCCGGTGTCGACCAGTACCCGGCCTCCGACCCGACGTCGTCGTACCAGGTCCGGCACAAGGGCAAGACGATGAAGGCCCTGATGGGCCACGGCAGCAGCTACGCCGGCGACCACGTCGAGCTCAGCGACGGCCGCAACGACTTCGCCTCCAGCTACGGCGTCGGCGCGGTCCTCTCGACCAAGTTCACCTACCCGAGCGACCCCGAGGGCACACGACCCGGACGCGGAAACGTGCTCACGCCGGAGAAGGAGGTCCTCTGGAAGAAATGGGTCGCACTCTACAAGGAGCACATGCTGCCCACAGGTGAGTACCGCGGCGACCTGTACGACATCGGCTTCGACAAGCCCGAAGCGCATGTCGTGTCCAAGGACTCGACGCTCCACTACGCCTTCTACGCCGACACCTGGGACGGCACGGTCGAGCTGCGTGGGCTCGGGCGGGGGCGGTATCGCCTGACCGACCCGTTCACCGGGGCGTCGTTGGGCACGGTCGACGCTTCGCACAACACGGTCCACCTGACGTTCGAGAAGTTCCAACTGGTGATCGCCGAACGCCGGTGATCCTGCCGCACCGCCGAGAGAGGGGTCCTCTCGGCGGTGTCATAGCCTTTGAGGGGTGACAGATCTCAGCTGGAGCGGATGCCTCAACACCCGGGATCTCGCCGGGTTGCCGACGCGGTACGGCGGGACGACTGTGGCGGGGCTGATTCGGAGCGACTCGTTGCATCGGTTGGATGCGGACGGGTGGGCGGCGTTTCGGGCGGTTGGTGCTGGGTTGGTGCTGGATCTGCGGTCGGACTGGGAGATGACCGAGCCGCACCCGCTGGACGGGTCCGCGATGTATCGGCGGATTCCCTGGATCGATCCGGTGGCGGACAAGCTGCGGGTGGCTGAGGACGAGCCGTTGATGGCCGACATCTATCGCGGGAGTCTCGATCGGAACGTGGGGCAGATCCTGCAGGTCTGTCGGGCTGTCGCGGCGGTGTCTTTGGGGGTGCCGGTGGTGGTGCACTGCCGGTCGGGGAAGGATCGGACCGGGTTGCTGGTCGCGTTGCTGCAGGAGTTGGCCGGCGTACCGCGGGAGGTCATCGCTGCTGACTTCGCATTGAGTGAGGCGAAGTTGGGGACGTTGGAGCGGATCGCGGCGCTGCCTGCTGACGAGCGGGAGGCGGCGGGGGTGGTGTGGCGGTCGTTGCCTTCGACGATTCTGGCGACGCTGGAGCATGTGGATTCGCGGTACGGCGGGGTACGGGCTTATCTGGCGCAGTGTGGGCTGACGGCGCGCGAGATCCATCGGTTGGGGCTGCGGTTGCTGACCGACGTCGACATCGAGGCGGTGGTGTTCGACTTCGACGGGCTGCTGATGGACACCGAGACGACGATGGTCGAGAGCTGGCAGGCGGAGTGGGCGTACCACGGGTTGTCGCTCGATCTCGCGGACGATTTCTGGCCGGGGCACGGAGGTGACATGAGCGAGTCGCGGTACGAGCGGCTGGCGGCGCTGGTGCCGGGGTTCGACCGTACGGCGAGTCATGCGCGGCGGACCGCGCATCGGGATCGGCTGCATGCGTCGATGGATTTCCGGCCGGGGATTCGGGAGTGGTTGCTGGAGGCCCGGGAACTGGGGTTGCGCGTTGGGATCGCGAGCAGCTCGGCGCGGCCGTGGGTGGTGGGGCACCTGGAGCGGGTGGACGCGGTGGAGCTGTTCGATGTGGTGGCGACCGGGGACGAGGTCGAGGCGCACAAGCCGGATCCGGCGGTGTACGAGCTCGCGCTGGCCCGGCTCGGCGAGGGGGTGGGTGAGGGGGCGCCGCTGGCCGGCCGCGCTGCGCTGGCCGTTGAGGACACCCCGCACGGGGTCGCGGCGGCGGCCGCGGCCGGGATGCGGACGGTCGGGATCCCCAACCCGTACGTGGATCCTGCGACCATCGACGGGTTGGTGCTGGCGAGCGCCGAGCAGCTGACGCTCAGCGAGACGATCTACCGCCTACACGACTGACAGCGGGAGCAGCTTCTTGCCCGTGGGGCCGATCTGGATCTCGGTACCCATCTGCGGGCAGACGCCGCAGTCGAAGCACGGGGTCCAGCGGCAGTCCTCGACCTCGATCGCGCCGTCCTCCTCGAGCGCGTCCTGCCAGTCCTCCCACAGCCAGTCGCGGTCCAGGCCGGAGTCCAGGTGGTCCCAGGGCAGCACCTCGGCGTACTCGCGTTCACGCGTGGTGAACCAGGCCAGGTCGACCGGCTCGCCGGCCAGCGCCTTGTCGGCGCAGTCCAGCCAGCGCTCGTACGAGAAGTGCTCGCTCCACCCGTCGAAGCGGCCGCCGTCGCGCCAGACCGCCTCGATGATCCGGCCGACCCGGCGGTCGCCGCGCGACAGCAGGCCCTCGATGATGCCGGGCTTGCCGTCGTGGTACCGGAAACCGATCGCCTTCGCGTACTTCTTGTCCGACCGGATCGCCGCGCCGAGCTTGGCCAGCCGGGCGTCGGTCTCCTCGACGCCGAGCTGCGAGGCCCACTGGAACGGGGTGTGCGGCTTCGGCACGAACCCGCCGATCGACACCGTGCAGCGGATGTCGTTGCGCCCGGAGACCTCGCGGCCGGTCGCGATCACCCGCTTGGCCAGGTCCGCGATCGCGAGGACGTCCTCGTCGGTCTCGGTCGGGAGGCCGCACATGAAGTACAGCTTCACCTGCCGCCAGCCGTGGCTGTACGCCGCCGCGACAGTGCGGATCAGGTCCTCCTCGCTGACCATCTTGTTGATCACCTTGCGCATCCGGTCCGAGCCGCCCTCGGGGGCGAAGGTCAGACCGCTGCGCCGGCCGTTGCGGGAGAACTCGTTGGCCAGCGTGATGTTGAACGCGTCGACCCTTGTCGAAGGCAACGACAGCGAGACGTTCGAGCCCTCGTACCGGTCGCCGAGACCCTTGGCGACGTCCGCGATCTCGCTGTGGTCGGCCGAGCTCAGGCTGAGCAGCCCGACCTCCTCGAACCCGGACTGCTTGAGCCCGTTCTCGACCATGTCGCCGATCGTGGTGATGCTGCGTTCGCGGACCGGGCGGGTGATCATCCCGGCCTGGCAGAATCGGCAGCCGCGCGTGCAGCCGCGGAAGATCTCCACCGAGTAGCGCTCGTGCACGGTCTCGGCGAGCGGGACCAGCGGCTTCTTCGGGTACGGCCAGGCGTCGAGGTCCATCACCGTGTGCTTCGCCGTCCGCCACGGCACGCCCGGCTTGTTCGGGGCGACGCGCTGGATCCGGCCGTCGGGCAGGTACTCGACGGTGAAGAACTTCGGGATGTAGACGCCGCCGGACTTGGCCAGCCGCAGCAGCACCTCGTCGCGGCCGCCCGGCCTGCCCTCGTCCTTCCACTCCCGGATCACCTCGGAGACCGCGAGCACGATCTCCTCACCGTCGCCGAGCACCGCCGCGTCGATGAAGTCCGCGATCGGCTCGGGGTTGAACGCGGCGTGGCCGCCGGCCAGCACGATCGGGTCGTCCTCGGTGCGGTCGACGGCGTACAGGGGGATGCCGGCCAGGTCGAGCGCGGTCAGCATGTTCGTGTACCCGAGCTCGGTGGAGAACGACAGCCCGAACACGTCGAACGCCCGCACCGGCCGGTGGCTGTCCAGCGTGAACTGAGGGATCTGGTGCTCCCGCATCACCGCTTCCATGTCCGGCCAGACCGAGTAGGTCCGCTCAGCGAGGATGTGCTCGCGCTCGTTCAGCACCTCGTACAGGATCTGCACGCCCTGGTTCGGCAGCGCGACCTCGTAGGCGTCCGGGTACATCAGCGCCCAGCGCACACTCGCCGTGTCCCAGTCCTTACTGACCGAGTTCAGCTCACCACCGACGTACTGGATCGGCTTCTGCACACCCGGCAGCACCGGCTCCAGGCGCGGGAACAACGACTCGACAGTCATCAGGACACTTCCGTACGGGAACAGAACACGTCCAGCCTAACGCCGGGGGCCGGTTGAGCCCGCATCCGGCGGCCGGAGGCTGTGGATATCGAGCGTGGAGGCAGCGCTCAGGTCAGGTGCGTGAGGAGGAGGGAGTTGATCCTCTCTGGGTGCGAGTAGGTGACCAGGTGCGCGGCGTTCTCGAGGATCTCGAGGTGGGCGCCGGGGATCGTGCTCGCGAGCGGGATGACGGTCTCCGGCGGGACGGACGCGTCCTGCTCGGCGGTGACGATCAGGGTCGGCGCGGTGATGTCGGCCAGTTTCGGGGTCAGGTCGAGGGTGCTGAGGGCCTCGCAGCAGGCGGCGTAGCCCTCGTCGCTGGTGTTGAGCAGCTGGCCGCGGATCGTCTCCACCTCGTCGGCGTGCGCCTCGGCGTACTCGGGCAGGAACCAGCGGCCGAGGGTCGCCTCGGTGATCGCCTGGGTGCCGTCCTTGCGGACCTGCGCCGCGCGGTCGATCCAGGTCTGGGCGTTCGCGGCCGGGTTGACCGGTGGGCAGAGCAGCGCGAAGCGGTGGAAGCGGTCGGGGGCATTCTGGGCCAGCCAGAGCCCGACCGCGCCGCCGAGCGAGATTCCGACGTACGACGCCTGCTCGGTCTGCGTCGCGTCGAGCAGCTCGAGCACGTCGTTGCCGAGGTCGTCGATCGTGTACGGGCCGGGCGGCGCGTCGGAGGCGCCGTGGCCGCGGTGGTCGAAGGCGATCACTTTGTGGGTCCTGGAGAGGGCGTCGGCCTGAGGCGCCCACATCGTGTGGTCGGTGCCCAGCGACGAGGCCAGCAGTACCACGGGCGCGTCGTCGGGGCCGGTCGTCTGGTGGTTGAGCCGCATGCTGTTCACCCTACGGGCGGTGCTAGCTTTCGCGGCATGTCTGAGGGTGTCCCAGGTCTGAACGGTGTCGTCGAGCTCGCCACTGTCGTTCGCAACGGGTTCGTCGAGAGCCGGCATTTCGGGATGGCGGTCGCGCTGTCACCAGCTGGTACGACGCTGTTCGCCGCGGGCGATGTCGATGCGGTGATCCTGCCGCGGTCGACCGCCAAGCCGCTGCAGGCGGTCGGCACGCTGGTCGCCGGGGCTGTGCTGGACGGGCCTGCGACGGCGATCGCTGCGGGAAGCCACACGGGTGAGGACCGGCATGTTGCGGTGGTCGATCGCATCCTGGCGGCGGCTGGGCTCGATCGGTCGGCGTTGGGCTGCCCAGTGGATCGGCCGGAGGACGAGGAGACGCGCTTCCGGCTGATCGCCGAGGGGGTCGCGCCGGACGCCGTACGGATGAACTGCTCGGGCAAGCACGCGGCGATGCTGCTCGGTGCGGTCGCGCTGGGCGGCGACACTGTGGCGAGCACCTATCTCGACCCCGCCTCCCCCGTCCAGCAGATCATCCAACGCGAGATCGAACGGTTGACCGAGGCAACCACCGGCATCGTCACCGTCGACGGCTGCGGCGCTCCCCTGCTCGGCATGCCCCTGACCGGCCTCGCCCGCGCCTTCAGCCTGCTGGCCACCGCCGCCCCGGGCACCCCCGACCACCAGGTCGCCGCCGCGATGCGCGAGCACCCCGAGTACGTCGGCGGCCGCGGCCACCTGAACACCGACACGATGCGGCTGCTGCCCGGCGTACTGGCCAAGGGCGGAGCCGAAGGCGTCATCGGCATGTCCACCCCCGACGGCCACGCGGTCGCCGTGAAGGTCATCGACGGCAACCCGCGCGCGACCACCGCCCTCGCCCTGACCCTGCTGGAGAAGTGCGGCGCCGACGTGTCAGCCGCGGAAGAGCTGCGCCACGTGCCCGTCCTCGGCGGCGGGCAGCCGGTCGGCAAGATTCACCCGGCCATCTGACTCGCGACTTTGAGCACGGCTCAGCCGTCGCCGCGCTCGTTTGGTACCTGAGCGGTGCTCAAAGTCGGCTCTTGACTAGCGGTAGAGCGCGAGGGCGCCCGTCAGCGAGTCGACTGCCGCGCGTGGGCCGTAGAGGCCGAGGCCGAGGTACTCCACGTCGTCCGGCTTCGTTCCGCTGAGCGTTGCCGCGTACTCCTCGTACGTGCGCGACCGCTGGGCGACCTGGTTCATGTCGTGCACCGTGACGCCCTCGCGCGCGGCCGCCTGGGCCCGGAGGTCGCGGAGTTGCTCGCCGGACGCTCGCAGCACCGGGATCGGGTGGGCGCACATCCCTTCGTGCACCGCCCCTGAGGCGTCGGTGACCGGCTCCCCGACGACGTCCTCGTGGTGGTCGCCGAGCGCGACGCCGAGCAACGCCGCTGTGTTCAGCGCGACCCCGACCGGAGCCTCGGCCGCGAGTACGACCACCATCTTGTTCGCCAGCATGCCGTCGTTCCTTTCACCTGCCCAACAGATCACCGCCAACGCTAGCCAGGCGTACGCCGTACTCGCTTGGAAACCGAACGAAGTTCGGCGCAGGCGGCACACTGGTCGGTATGGACGAACTTGATACGGCGCTGCTGCGGATCCTGCAGAACGACGCACGCCGCACCAACCGCGACATGGCCGCCGAGCTCGGCATCGCGCCGTCGACCTGCCTGGAGCGGATCCGCGGGCTGCGCGAGCGCGGCGTGATCAGCGGGTACCACGCCGCGGTCGACCTGGCGGCGATCGACCGGTCGACGCAGGCGATCATCTCGATCAAGCTGCGCCCGCAGGCGATGGCGGTCGCGACGGCGTTCCAGGACTATGTGCAGAGCCTGCCGCAGACGCTGGCGATGTTCATGGTGTCGGGGGCGTCGGACTTCCTCGCGCACGTCGCGGTGAAGGACACGCAGGCGCTGCGCGACCTGGTGCTGCAACTAGCGAAACGGCAGGAGATCGGGGACATCCGGAGCTCGGTGGTGTTCGAGCATCACCGGCGGACGACGGTGATGCCGCTGCCGCAGCGGTGAGCAGGGCCTGGCGGTGGTCGCGGCGCGCTGTGATGGGCGGGCGGTGATCCGCCTGGCGCTGGGCAGCGTCGGATGGGGGTTGTTGGGGTTTGGGTGCCCGCCGCCGGTCGAGCTGGGGCCGCCGCACCGGCGGGGTCAGCTCGCCGAGCACCGGCGGCGGGTGGCTCGCCGGCGGAGCGGCGTGCCGGGGTACGCCAGAGGGGACCGGCGTACCGGCGTACGCCGGGAAGGGGGTTCGGCGTACGAGATGAAGACAAGACAGCGCGGCTGGACGTGACAGTTCCGGGAAAAAACGGGTGTTTGATCGTGGCGCGGTGGAGGTTCGTGGGTGGTGGCTGGCAGGGTCGTGGTCATGGCTTCGAACTTGGACTGCCTTGGGCTGGGGGTGGATTCGCCGGAAGCGTTCGCGGATCTCGTCGATCGGATCGGCCCGCGGGCCGCGGTGGTCGGGCGCGCGGAGGACGGGCTGGAGGTGCGGCGGTGGGAGGATCCTTCGGGGGCTCGGTTGGTTTTGGTGGTCGGGGAGCGCGGGATCTTGCGGGTGACGCCTTCGTTCGGTGGTGAGCGGGTGGTTCAGCTGGGTGATCTGCAGCGGGCGGGTTCGGAGGCTGCGGTTGCTGATGTGGTTGATGGTGGGGAGACGGTGACCCGGTTGGCGATCGAGCTTGAGGAGCTGGCACTGCTGGGTGAGGGCAAGCATGCTGGGCTTGCTTGTGTTGTCGGGCTGGCTCCGGAGGTGCGGATCTTTCCGGATGCTGAGGCTTTCGCGGGCTCGGAGGCGAGCCTGCTGTCGGATGGGGATCCTGGGCCGCGGCCTGAGCATTACGAGGCTGATTGGGTGTGGCCGCCTCGGATGGCTGCTGAATCGTTCATTCCCAGTGGGATGTTCGGGGGTGAGGTGCAGCCGCTGGCTGCTGTGAACGGGAGGGTGCGGTATGCGGAGCGGCGGACGACGATGCTGACTGGGCAGGACTTTGTGGTCGCGCGGGTTGTGACTGCTGGGTTCGAGGCTGACGTGTGTTTCCCTGCGGAGGTTGCGGCGCCGCTGCCGGGAGCGATCGTCAGTGCGAATGTGTTCCTGACCGGGTCGTTCGAGCTCGAGGTTCCGGAGCCGCGGCGGCGGTGGTTCAAGCGGCGCTGAAGGGATCGCGGTACGGCGAACGGCTGGGGCTGGGGTTGCTGGTCGGGTGACTGGCTGGGGCTGGGGTTGCTTGTCGGCTGACCGGCTGGGGTTGACGCACGTAGGGCGGGTGCGGGTGGTTCGGGCCTCGCGGCGCCGGCCGCGGGTTTGCTGTTGAGTGCGGGTAGGTGCCACCTGTGGACTTCTCGCCTACCTCGGCCGACTACCAGGTACAGGCTTGCTGTTTGGGCGAGAAGTCAGCAGGCGTCACCTTGGGGTGGGCCATTGCCCTTGTCACCTTTGGCTTCGGTGGTGGGCCTGCTGTGGCTAGGGTTGGCTGTTGGCTGACCGGTTGTGGTTGGGGTTAGATCTCGTGCGTTCGTAGGTGAATGTTTTGCAGTAGGCCTACTGCCAGTAGGCCTGCGAACATTGACGAACCGCCGTACGACACGAACGGGAGCGGTAGGCCCGTTACCGGCATGATGCCTAGGGTCATGCCGATGTTTTCGAAAGCCTGGAAGGCGAACCAGCAGACGATGCCGGTGGCTACCAGGCGGTCGAAGGCGTCTCGGGCGTTGACGGCGATTCTGAGGCCTCGCCAGAGGATGAGGGCGAAGAGGGCGATGATGGCGCCGGCGCCGATCAGGCCCAACTCTTCGCCGGCGACGGTGAAGACGAAGTCGGTGTGTTGTTCGGGGACGAAGGCGTTCTGGGTTTGGGAGCCGTGGAAGAGGCCTTGGCCGAAGACGCCGCCGTTGCCGATGGCGATGCGGGCCTGGTTGACGTTGTAGCCGATGCCTTGCGGGTCCTGGGAGGGGTCGGCGAAGGCGGTGAAGCGGGCTAGTTGGTATTCCTTCAGGACGTTGAACTGGATGGCCAGGGTCGCGATCAGGACCGCGGCTGTGACCAGGCCGAGCATCCAGCGTTTGGGGACGCCTGAGACTGCGATGATGCCGAAGACGATGGAGCCGAGGACCATTACTGTGCCCAGGTCTGGTTGGAGCATGACCAGGAGGACTGGGATGGCTGCGACTGCGATGGCTTGGGCTACGTCGATGGTGCGGGCGTTTTCGCGGTGGTTGGTTTCGCCTTTTTCGGCGATGAGCAGGGCCATGCCGACGATGACCGCCAGCTTGGCGAACTCGCTGGGTTGGACCGACATGCCGGGGAGCTGGATCCAGGAGCGGGAGCCGTTGATGACGGCGCCTACGCCAGGGACCAGGACGAGGATGAGGCCGACGAGGGACGCTACGTAGAGCAGGGGCGCGAGGATGCGTAGGCGGCGGTGGTCTGTTACTGCGGCGCCTACTGCTAGTACTGCGCCGATGGCGAAGTTGAGGGCGTGCCGGAAGAGGTAGGCCCTCGGGTGGCCGTCGGTGAGGGACGTGCGTTGGTAGGTGGCCGACCAGACGAGGAGGGCACCCAGGAACGCCAAGGCCAGTACGCCGAGCACCAGGACCCAGTCGGCTTGCCAGAGGGCGCCTCGGCGGTCGGTGCGGGAGCGGACCGGGCGCATGGTGAGGAGGCTCATGCGGTCACCTTCGGCGCGGTCATGGGGTCTTCTTCGCAGCCGGGGGGGCGGGCGGCTTGATGTTGTAGAGGGTTTCGTAGATGTGGCGGACGGCCTCGCCGGAGGCGCCTGAGCCGGTGCCGGCCTGGCTGATCATCATCACCACGGCGTACCGGTCCGTGTACGACGCCAGCCACGACGTCGTCTGCTTGCCGTAGACCTCGGCGGTGCCGGTCTTGGCGCGGACCGGGATCTTGTCGAGGGGGAAGCCGTTGAACTTCCAGGCCGCCGTCCCGGAGCGGACGGTCTCGCGCAGCGCCTTGTCGATGTAGCGCAGGTTCGCGGCTGGGACCGGGAGTCGGGCGGCGATCGTGCTCGGGATCGGCTTGGCCTTGCCGTTCGGGCCGATCACCTTCGCCGCGACCCGCGGCTCCCACAGGATGCCGCCGTTGGACAGCGCCGAGTAGACGGTCGCGAGCTGGATCGGGGTCAGCGTGGTGTCGCCCTGGCCGATCGCGAAGTTCACCGCGTCACCCGCGCGGTACCGGTACCCGTCGGCGCAGAACTCGCGGGAGAACTGCTTCAGGAACGACGACGTCCCCGCGGGCGGCGCGTCGGCCAGCTTGCAGTAGTAGTCCTTCTGCGCGTCGTAGTACGACTTCTTCCACTTGCGGTCCGCGATCCGCCCCGACGCCTCGCCGGGCAGGTCGATCCCGGTCGCCTTGCCGAGGCCGAACTTCTTCGCCATCTCGACCAGCGGGTCGACCGCGTTGATGTCGCCGGAGTTGCCGCCCTCCTTGAGCCACAGGGCGTAGGCGATCCGGTAGAAGAACGTGTCGCAGGACAGCGCGAGCGCGCGGTCGAACCCGATCATCCCGTACGACGCGGACTCGTAGTTCTTGAACCTGCGGTTCCCGACCTCGAAGAACGACGAGCAGTCCAGCCGCGTCTTCTGGCTGTACCCCGCACCCAGCGCGGCCGCCGTCGTGATCGGCTTGAACGTCGACCCCGGCGCGAGCTGACCCTGCAACGCCCGCGACAGCAGCGGCGTCCCCGACTGCGGCGAGTACAGCGCGTCGAGCTCGCGCTGCGAGATCCCGCCGACCCAGACGCCCGGGTCGTACGACGGGTAGCTGGCCATCCCGACGATGTGCCCGGTCTTGGTGTCCATCACCACGGCCGCGCCCGAGTCGGCGACGTAGTTGCGTTTGGTGATCTTGTCGTACTGCTTGCGCGCGGTCATGATCGCGCCGCGCAGCTCCTTCTCGACCGACGCCTGGACCCGCGCGTCGATGCTGGTCACCAGCGTCGAGCCGGGCACCGGCGCGGTCTGCTTCACGGTGCCGGTCGTGTACCCGACGGCGTCGACGCTGACCGTCTTCAGCCCGGGCGCGCCGCGCAGCATCGCGTCGTACGTGCGCTCGACGCCGGCCCGGCCGACCAGGTCGGAGCGGTGCGGCACCGGGTCCTGCCCGGCGGCGTCGATCTTGTCGAGCTCCTCGGTGGTGATCGGCGACAGGTACCCGAGGATGTGCGCCGCGTTCACCCCGTACGGCGCCGGGTAAGCGCGCAGCGCGGCCGACTCGGCGGCCACCCCCGGGAAGTCCTCGCGGCGCTCCATCACCTCGATCGCGACCTGCTCGCTGACGTCCTTGGCGACCGGGATCGGCTGGTACGGCGAACCGTTCCAGCAGGCCGGCGGCTTGGACGCGCCCGGCTCGCCGCAGAGCTTGGTCCGCGCGGTCAGGTCGGCGGGCTTCTGACCGAGCACCTTCGCGAGCCGGCCGAGCACGCTCTCCTGCTGCTGGTCGGGCAGCTTGGCCAGCACCGACCGGTCGACCGAGATCACCAGGGAGACCCGGTTGCCGACCAGTGTCCGGCCGGCGGCGTCGACGATCGTGCCGCGGGGCGCCGGGGTGAGCACGTCGCGGGTGCGGTTGTTGTCGGCGGCGTTCGCGTAGCTGTCGCCGACCATGACCTGCAGGTACCACAGGCGGCCGAACAGCGTGCAGAACAGGGAGAAGACCAGGACGCCGATCACGAACAGGCGCATCCGGGCCTTCAGCGGCGCGGGGTTGAAGCTGTCGAAACTCATGGCAGGACCCGGCGCCGTTCGCGGGCGGGCAGCACCCGGCGCATCACCCAGAGCACGATCGGGATCACCACGATCGCGCCGACCACGTCGTACCCGGCGGCGATGCCGAGGCGGACGCCGAACTCGTTCCAGTCGACGGCCGGGTCGTGCAGCAGCGAACCGGTCGCGCTGTACAGCAGCAGCGACAGCGCGGCGCCGAGCACGACCGTCCCCGCGACACCCACCGGGCCGACCGGCCCGGCCGAGGTCTCGCGGCGGATCAGGCCGGCGACGTACCCGCTGACCGCGAGCGCGAGCGCCCAGCGACCGGCGGTGTGGTCGGCGGGCGGGACGACGTCGAGCATCAGGCCGCCGGCGAAGCCGCAGATCGCACCCCACTCGGGCCCGCGGGCCAGGGCGAGCCCGACCACGACGATCATCACCAGGTCGCACACGACGCCGGCCACCGCGATGTGCGGCAGCAGCGAGGTCTGGACGGTGACGGCGACCATCAGGAACAGGGCCGCGAGCGCGATCCGGAGCGGGATCATGTCAGCGCCCCTGCTCGGGCGTGACGACGCCGCGCGGCGGCCGGGCCGGCGGACCGGTGACGACGCCGACGGTGTCGATCCGGGTCGGGTCGACGAACGGCTTCACCGTCGCCGTCGACCCGAGGGTGCCCTGGTTCGGCGTGACGGACGTGACCGTGCCGATCGGGACTCCCGGCACGTACGGCGCGTTGCCCTTCGAGCCCCAGGTGACGATCCGGTCGCCGACCTTGGGCCGGGCCCGCAGGTCGACCAGCTTGTAGTCCATCGTGCCCGACGTCTCGCCGCGGCCGGACAGGAAGCCGAGCGCGAGCGTCGAGTTCAGCCGGCCGCCGACGGTCGAGTTGCGGTCGCCGATGAGCAGCACCGTGGCGGTCGCGTCGGTCGCCCGCACGACGCGGCCCACCAGCCCGTCCCCGTTCAGTACTGTCATGTCCGGTCGTACTCCGTCCGCCGTTCCGGCATCGATGGTGACTGTGTGGTTGAAGCTCTGCGCACTGCCGATCCCGATCACCCGGGCCGGGGTCACCGTGTACTTCGGTGCGACCTTCAGCAGCCGGTCCAGCTCGGCGGCGCGGTTGCGTGCGTACTCGGTGGTGCGCAGTTCTTCGGTGAGTTTCTCGTTCTCCGCTTGAAGTTTTTCGTTCTCGCTCTTCAAGGTATCCACTTCGGCGAACCGGTCGCGGAGTTCGTCCACAGGCTGCCGGGCCGACGTCGCGCCGGACTCCAGCGGACCGAAGACGGCCGCGGCGGCGTGCCGCAGCGGGTCGACCGGGGAACCGGCCGACCGGCGCGCGTCGAGCACGATCAGGGTCAGCGAGGCCAGGATCACCAGGACCAGCACGGTCCGGCGCCGGCGGATCTCGCGGGGCAGCCCGGCGGCGCGGACCAGGCCTCTCGCGGGGGTGCCGAGGTCTTTGAGCATGGGTCCAGGGTTCAGCGGCGGTTGTCGGTGACGAGGATGCGGTTCAGGGTCTCGATGTTGTCCACGCACTTGCCGGCGCCGAGCACGACGGCGTCCAGCGGGTTCTCCGCGACGTGGATCGGGATGCCGGTCTCGTGCCGCAGCCGCTCGTCCATGCCCTTGAGCAGCGCACCGCCGCCGGTCAGCACGATGCCGCGGTCGACGATGTCGCCGGCCAGCTCGGGCGGGGTCTTGTCCAGGGTCGCCTTGACCGCGTCGACGATCGCGGTGATCGGCTCCTCGATCGCCTGCCGGATGCTGGCCGAGGAGACCTTCACGGTGCGCGGCAGGCCGGAGACCATGTCCCGGCCGCGGATCTCCGAGTCCGGGCCGTCGGCGGTCGGGAAGGCCGAGCCGATGGTCATCTTGATCTGCTCGGAGGTGGCCTCGCCGAGCATCAGCGAGTACTCCTTCTTGCAGTAGTTCACGACCGCCTTGTCGATCGCGTCCCCGGCGACCCGGATGGACTGCGAGGTGACGATGCCGCCGAACGAGATCACCGCGACCTCGGTGGTGCCGCCGCCGATGTCGACGACCATGTTGCCGGTGGCGTCGCGGACCTCGAGGTTCGAGCCGAGCGCGGCGGCCATCGGCTCCTCGATGATGTAGACCTTGCGGGCGCCGGCCATGTACCCGGCGTCGCGGACGGCGCGCTGCTCGACCGCGGTGATCCCGGACGGCACGCAGACCACGATCCGCGGCTTGGCGAAGTACCGGCGCCGGTGCACCCGCTGGATGAAGTAGCGCAGCATCTGCTCGGCGGCGTCGAAGTCGGCGATCACGCCGTCCTTGAGCGGGCGGATCGCGGTGATGTTGCCCGGCGTCCGGCCGATCATCTTCTTGGCCTCGTGCCCGAACGCGACCGCCTCGCGCGGCTCGTCGGTGCGGGTGGCGACCACGGACGGCTCGTTCAGCACGACGCCGCGGCCCCGGACGTAGACCAGGGTGTTCGCCGTACCGAGGTCGACCGCCATGTCTCGGCCGAGCATGCTGTTCGCCATGCAGGCCCCCTCCCGCCGCTCGGGTCCCGGGTTCTCAGGCTAAGCGCGGACCAGTCGCCTCCCAGGGACCGACACGACTCCGCCTGTCCAGCACGCATCGTATCGGGAAGCTCACTCGCGGCCAGAACTCGGGGTTCGGCTGTGGACAACCCGCCGGTACGCCGTTCCGGGTGGTGCCGCCGGCAACCACCGGCGGCACCACGCGCCCCCAGACTCTCGCCCCTCCCCTGACGGGCGAGCGCTCCTCCCTCGGAACCCGGTGAGCGGCCGGTCAGCACCTCGGCCGCTCGTCCGGCGAGCATGACGGTTGGCGCATTCATGACGCTTTCGTGGCGCTTTCACGCCCGTCGGGGGGCCACAATGGCGCCATGGAATTCCGGCTGCTCGGTCCGGTGGAGGTCCTCGACGACTCCGGCCGGCGCATCGAGCTGGCCGCGAACCGCCTCCGGGTCCTGCTGGCGACTCTCCTCCTGCAGCCCAACCGCGTGGTCGCGGGCCAGGAGCTGATGGACACGCTGTGGGAGGAGGACCTCCCAGCACGCCCCCGGGCGGCGCTCCAGACCTACATGTCCCGCCTGCGCACCCTCCTGGGCCGCCCACTGATCCGTACCGAGGCCGCCGGCTACGTCATCACCGTCGACCCGGCGGAGATCGACCTGACCCGTTTCCGCGACCTGGTCGAGGCCAGTACGACGACCGCCGACCCGGACGAGCGCATGCGGCTGCTGACCGAGTCGCTGGCGCTCTGGCGCGGGGAGCCGCTCGCCGGCCTCGCCGCCGGAGCGCTGATCCGTGATGCGGTCCCTGCCCTCACCGAGGAGCGCCTGCACGCCACCGAGCTGCTGCTGGCCGCCAAGCTCGAGCACGGCGACCAGGTGGGCGCCGAGCTGCGCAGCCTGACCCGCCGCTACCCGCTGCGCGAGTCCCTCTGGGCGCTGCTCATGCAGAGCCAGATCGCGGCCGGTCAGCCCGCTGACGCGCTGGCGACGTACAGCGAGGCCTCCCGGCACCTGGCTGACGAGCTGGGGCTCGACCCCGGCCCAGCGCTCCGCCGCCTCCACCAGGCCGTGCTGGCGACGGATGCCCGCGCAGCAGCCGCTCGTACGAGCCACCAGACCGTCCCGCACCAGCTGCCCGCAGTCGGGCGTACCTTCATCGGCCGCACGCAGGAGCTGGAGGCGCTTGACCGAGCCCTGCTGAGCCCGACCGGGTCGATAGCGGTCGTCTCCGGTACGGCGGGAGTCGGCAAGACCTCGCTGGCGGTCCAGTGGGCCGAGCGCGCCGACTTCCCCGACGGCCAGCTCTACGTCAACCTGCGCGGCTTCGACCCGTCCGGCGAGCTGGTCGACCCTGCCGACGCCGTCCGTGGCTTCCTCGACGCGCTGCAGTCCATGCCCGGCCGGATCCCCGCCGGTGAGGCAGCGCAGTCCGCGCTCTACCGGACGCTGCTCAAGGACCGCCGGATGCTGATCGTCCTCGACAACGCCCGCAGCGCCGCGCAGGTCCGGCCGCTGCTTCCCGGCGGCAACACCTGCCGAGTCCTGGTCACCAGCCGCGACGCCCTGCCCGGCCTGCTCGCCACAGAGGGCGCTACGCCGGTCAACCTCGACCTGATGGACTGGGACCAAGCAGCAGCTCTCCTGACCGGCGCAGTCGGTAGCGACCGGGTGCGGGCCGAGCCGGACGCCGTAGAGGAGCTCATCGGCCTCGCCGCCCGGCTCCCCCTGGCTCTGTCGCTGGTCGCCGCCCACGCCGCAGCGCACCCGACCTGGTCGCTCACAGCGGTCG
Organism: Kribbella sp. NPDC051770; assembly: GCF_040681455.1. Taxonomy (NCBI): domain Bacteria; kingdom Bacillati; phylum Actinomycetota; class Actinomycetes; order Propionibacteriales; family Kribbellaceae; genus Kribbella; species Kribbella sp. NPDC051770. Next base: position 59,995 of record NZ_JBFAYT010000012.1, read on the forward strand.
CCACTGACCTCCGGCGTACCAGGCAGGGTCTGGACGCGTTCGCCGGAGAGGACGAGGCCACGGACCTCCGCGCTGTCTTCTCCTGGTCGTACCAGCTCGTCAAGGCAACTTCAGCGCAGGTCTTCAGGCTCTACGGCGCTCACCCCGGCCCAGACCTGTCAGTCGACGCAGCAGCCGCCCTGGCCGGTACGACGCCTGACCGCATCGCACCTGCCCTCGCTGAGCTGGAGCGAGCCCACCTCCTCACCCAGCACTCCCCCGGCCGCTACACCGCCCACGACCTCCTCCGCACCTACGCAGCCGAGCTCGCCGCCGAGGACGGGCCCCCGCTGCACCGCCTGCTCGACCACTACCTCCGTACGGCGGACGCCGGCGACCAGTGGCTCCGCCCGCACCGGGACCCCGACGAGCTGCCCGCACCCGCCGGTACGCCGTACGCGCTGAGCTTCGGCGGATACCAGGAGGCATTCGACTGGTTCGAGCAGGAGTGCCCGAACCTGGTTGCCTTGGTTGAGCACGCCGTACGCCGAGGCTTCGACGGCCACGCCACGCACCTGGCCCGCACCATGACCGGCTACCTGGAGCGCCGCGGCCTCTGGAGCACCTGGGTCGACGTGATGGGTACGGCGGTCTACGCCTGCGAGCGCTCGGGTGACGCAGCAGCGCAGGTGATGGCCCGCCGTTACCGCGCCCATGCCCTGGCCCGGCAGCAGCGACTCCCCGAAGCCCAGTCCGAGGCTGAGCGCGCGCTGGACCTCGCCAAGGGCGACCCGGTGGCACAGGCCTGGTGCGAACGCATGCTGGCGTTCGTACTGGCCGAGCAGGACCGCCTGAAGGAGTCGTACGAGCACGACCTCGTCGCGTCCGACCTGTTCAAGGCGGCTGGGCACCGGACCGGCCAGGCCCTCGCGCTGAACTCGCTGGGCCTGCTGCACGCCAACACGTTCGGCGAGTACGAGCTGGCGCTGCAGTACTGCCTGCAGGCACAGCGGCTCTACCAGCAGGTCGACCACAAGCTCGGCGAGGCAGCGACCTGGGACCACCTCGGCTACGCCTACCGCTGCCAGTCGGCGTACGGCGAAGCAATCGCCTGCTACCGCAAGGCGCTGTCGCTCTACCGGGAGCTGAACGACCTCTACTACCAAGCCCTCATGCTGCAGAACCTCGGCGATGTTCACCAGGAGCTGGGCGACCAGCCGGCGGCCCGTAGCTCGTGGCAGTCGGCTCTGACCCTGCTGACCGACCTGGACCACCCCACCGCCGACGATCTGCAGGCCCGGCTCGGCTGACGCAACTTCTTCGCTCCCCAAGCCATCTAGGGCACTAGAGGCGTCCTCGGACGGCGTACGTCCGTATCTAGCGGTGCCGCAGCTGCTTTCGACCTGGGGGGAGATCAGCCTTGTCCTTCGCCGCGCCACTGTTCCTGTGGTACTTCCTGCCCGCGGTGCTGCTCGCGAGCTGGATCCTGCCGCACCGGGCGCGCAACGGTGTGCTCGCGGTGTTCTCGCTCGGCTTCTACGCCGTCGGTGGCAAGGAGTTCGTGCTGCTCCTGCTGGCACTGATCGCGGTCAACTACGCCGCGGGGCTGGCGATCGGCGCGCTGCCGATCCGGCGCCGCAAGGCCGTCGTCGTCGCGACCGTGGTCGCCGACCTCGCCGTCCTGGCCGTCTGGAAGTACGCCGGCTTCGCCTCGACCGCGGTGCACTCGATCGCGCAGGGCCTCGGCCTCGGCGACACCCGGATCGTCAGCCTGGCGCTGCCGATCGGGATCAGCTTCTTCACCTTCCACCACCTGTCGTACGTCGTCGACGTCTACCGCGGCGTCCGGCTGCCGATGCGCAACCCGCTCACCTTCGTCACCTACATCGCGATGTTCCCGCAGCTGGTGGCCGGCCCGATCGTGCGCTACCACGAGATCGCCGACCAGCTCCGCGACTCCCGCCGGGACCGGTTCGCCGACTTCGCCGAGGGCTTCCCGCGGTTCGCCTGGGGCCTGTTCAAGAAGGTGGTGATCGCGGACTCGCTGGCTCCGCTGGCTGACGCGGCCTTCGCCGCCGAGGACCCGTCGACGGCGACCGCGTGGATCGGCGCGCTCGCCTACGCCGGGCAGATCTACTTCGACTTCTCCGGGTACTCCGACATGGCGATCGGCCTCGGCATGATGTTCGGCCTGCGGCTGCCGGAGAACTTCGCCCGGCCGTACTCCGCGATCTCGGTGACCGACTTCTGGCGGCGCTGGCACCAGTCGCTGTCGCGCTGGTTCCGCGACTACTTGTACGTGCCGCTCGGTGGCAACCGCGGCGGCACCTTCCGCACGTACCGGAACCTCAGCATCGTCTTCCTGGTCACCGGGCTGTGGCACGGCGCCGCCTGGACGTTCGTGGTCTGGGGCGCCTTCCACGGCGTACTGCTGATCATCGAGCGCGCGACCGGCCTCGGCCGCTCGGACCGCTGGGCCGGGCCGCGGCGCGCGATCACGTTCCTGCTGGTCGTCTTCGGCTGGGTGCTGTTCCGGGCCGAGTCGCTGCCGGCCGCCGGAAAGATGCTGCAGGCAATGATCATGCCCTGGCACGGCTGGTCGGTCGCACCCGACGTCGCGATGCTGCTGTCCGGGCACCGGGTCGCGCTGCTCGTGCTCGTCCTGGCCACCGTGTTGCTCCCGGCAACGTGGGTGACCGGCCGGGTGATCGACGGGCTGGAGGAGACACCGCGCTGGGCACGCCGGTCGCTGAAGGCCGCCGCGCTCGTGCTCTCGCCGTACGCCGCGATGGTGGCGGTGGCCGGGACGTTCAGCCCGTTCTTGTACTTCCAGTTCTGACAGGGGGATGTGGTGAGACGAGGTCAGGTCGTCGCCGGGGTGGTCGCGTTCGTGTTCGTGTTCGGGCCGGCCTTCGGGTACGCCGTGGGCTTCCGGCAGGCGCCGGTCGACAACCGGGCGATCGCGCCCCCGCCGAAGACGTCGGCGGGGTGGGACGCGCTGGACGCGGTCGGGCCGTGGGCGTCGGATCGGTTGGCGGGGCGGTCGACCGCCGTCCGGGGGAAGTCGTGGTTCGACTTCAACGTGCTGCGGGAGCTGCCGCCGTCGGGGAAGGTCGTGCGCGGGGACGACGGGTACCTGTTCCTCGGCGAGGACTTCACCAAGGCGTGCAAGCAGACGCCGGGGTTCCAGGCCGGGCTGGACGGACTCGCGGCACTGACCGAGGTGATCCAGCGGTCGGGTCGGCGCGTGGTGTTCAGCCTCGGGCCGAACAAGTCGTCGGTGGTGGACCCACCGGACGCCGTACCGGACGGGCAGTGCGCGCTGGACGGGATCGCTGAGCAGAACCGGGTCCTCGACTCCTACCAGCACCCGAACTGGCTTCCGCTGCGGGCAGCGATGACCAGGTCGCAGACCTACTGGCGGACGGACTCGCACTGGTCAGGCGCCGGCGCTGCTGTCTTTGCCAAGGCGCTGGCGGAGAAGCTGGGGCTGCAGGCGCGGCTGACGACTACGCCCGACCAGGTGACGAAGACAGCGGACCTGAACGTGCTGCTCGGGCTGACCGCTACCGAGACACCGCCGTCGCTGCAGGTGTCCACCGGTACGACGGTGACGCCGCAGCCGGGCTACGCGGCGTTCGACGCCACCAAGGTGCTGTACGGCGTGGAGAAGTGGAAGACGACGCCGGCGACCGGGCTGGTCGGTGGCAAGTCGGTGCTGATCGGTGACTCGTTCAGCTACTTCGCACTGGGCAACCTGCGACCGCTGTTCGCCGACGGGACGTTCCTGTGGACCGGGCACGTCAGCGAGGAGGAGCTGATCGCCGGGATCAAGGAGGCGGACACGGTGGTGATCCAGCTCGTGCAGCGGTCGCTCACGCCGGGGCACGTGTTCGCGACGAAGGCGTTCCGGGACAAGGTGGCGGCGGCGCTGAAATAAGCTCCGGCCCCGGTGCGGATCATGAGGGCGGTCGCACCGGGGCCGGGCAGTACGGCGTACGGGGTACTACGGCAGGTCCGGGAACCAGATCTTGATCTCGCGCTCGGCCGACTCCGGGGAGTCCGAGCCGTGCACCAGGTTCTCGCGGTTGGACAGCGAGTGGTCGCCGCGGATGGTGCCCGGCAGCGCCTTGCGGCCGTCGGTGGCGCCGTTCAGCGCGCGGACGACCTCGATCGCCTCGTCGCCCTCGAGCACCAGCGCGACGAGCGGGCCGCTGGTGACGAACGTGCGCAGCGGCGGGTAGAAGTCGCGCTCGACGTGCTCGGCGTAGTGCTGGTCGGCGGTCTCGCCGTCGATCGTGCGCAGCTCCATCGCCACGATCGACAGGCCCTTGGACTCGAACCGGCCGAGGATCTCCCCGACCAGGCCGCGGCGTACGGTGTCGGGCTTCAGCAGGACCAGGGTGCGCTGCGACATGTCACATCTCTTTCTCGAAGGCTTTGACGAAAAGTCTCGGGGCGGCGAGCCTAACCGGCGGCCGCCGCCTGAGCCGCCTTGGCCTCGTCGATCCGGCGGCCGAGCACGATCGCCATCACCCAGAACGCCGCGAAGGCCAGGCCGAGCACGAACATCACCGGGACGACGAAGCCGAGCCCGACCGCACCGAGCTGGACCACCCAGCCGAGCGCGTAGCCGACCTTGGTCCGCAGCAGACCGGCGGCGACGATGGCCAGCAAGGCGAGGCCGAGGCACACGCCGAGCGCCGTACCGGTGGAGACGTCGGCGACCGAGATCATCACGATCGTGGACAGCATCAGCACGATCGACTCGAAGCCGAGCACGATCGACGCCAGGGACCTCATCGGTTCGCTTCCTTCGGTTTGCGGACCAGCAGCGTACGGGCCTCTCCGGCGGTGATGACCGAGCCCGTGATCAGGACGCCGCCGCTGCCGAACGCGATCGCGTTCTGCTCGGCCAGCCGCAGCGCCTCGTCGATCGCGTCGACCAGGTGCGGCTTGACCACGACCCGGTCCTCGCCGAACACCTCGGCGGCGATCTCGCCCAGCTCCTCGGCCGGCATCGAGCGGTCGAACGAGTTCCGGGTGACCACGACGGTCTCCATGATCGGCTCGTAGGCCTCCAGTACGCCGTACACGTCCTTGTCCTTCATCACGCCGACCACGCCGATCAGCGGGTTGAACGCGAACGCCTCCGACACCGTCGCCGCGGTCGCCTCCGCGCCGTGCGGGTTGTGCGCGGCGTCGACGATCACGGTCGGGCCGGTCCGGACGACCTCCATCCGGCCCGGCGAGGTGACCTCGGCGAACCCGGCCTGGACCAGCTCGGTGGTGACCCGGCCCTCGGTCTGCTCGGTCGCGCCCAGCAGCGCCTCGACGGCGGCCAGCGCGGTCGCGGCGTTGTGCGCCTGGTACTCGCCGTGCAGCGGGAGGAAGATGTCCTCGTACTCCGCCGCCAGGCCCTTGATCGAGATCAGCTGCCCGCCGACCGCGACCGTCCGGCTGGTGACGCCGAACTCGAGGCCCTCGCGGGCGACCTGCGCGCCGACCTGCGTCGCGCGGCGCTGCAGCACCTCCAGCACGTCGAAGCTCTGCTGCCCGATCACCGCCGTACCACCGGGCTTGATGATCCCGGACTTCTCGCCCGCGATCGTGACCGGGTCGGGGCCCAGGATGTGCGCGTGGTCGACCGCGACCGGGGTGATCACCGAGACGACGCCGTCGGCGACGTTGGTGGCGTCCCAGGTGCCGCCGAGGCCGACCTCGATGATCGCGACGTCGACGGGGGCGTCGGCGAAGACCGAGTACCCCATCGCGACGATCACCTCGAAGAACGACAGCGGGTGCTCCTGCTCGGCGTCCACCACGTCCAGGTACGGCGCGATCTCGGCGTACGCCTCGACGAAGCGCTCCTCGCTGATCGGCTCGCCGTTCAGCGTGATCCGCTCCCGGACCGTCTCCAGGTGCGGGCTGGTGAACCGGCCGGTCCGCAGCCCCGCCTCACGCAGCAGCGTGTCGATCATCCGGGCCGTCGAGGTCTTGCCGTTGGTCCCGGTCAGGTGCACCACCGGGTACGCCTTCTGCGGGTCGCCGAGCAGCTCGGTGAGCCGCTGGATGCGCTCCAGCGAGGGATCCATCTTGGTCTCCGGCCAGCGGGCCTGGAGTTTCGCCGACACTTCGGCGTACGTGAGGTCGCTCATCAGGGGTCCAGTCTAGGACCCGGGGCCGAACGGCCTCCGAGTGATTGCGGTGTCCAGGTGCGTGCATCGCGGCGTTTGAGCGGCGTCCTCGATGCGGAGCATCGTGGATGCCGCTCAAATGTCGCGAGGTGCGTGCCTGGGCGCCGCAAGCGCCGGAGGACGTTCGGCCCCGGGTCCTGGGGGCGCTGTGGATATCCGGTCGGAGCATCCCTTGACAACCACTACGATTGTGCGCATGACCGAGATCTCCCGCGTTCCCGACAAGCCCACCCTCGAAGGCCTCGAGGAGAAGTGGGCGGCTGTATGGCGCGAGGAGGAGACCTACGCGTTCGACCGGACGGCCGAGCGGGCCGACGTCTACTCGATCGACACCCCGCCGCCGACCGTCTCCGGGTCGCTGCACGTCGGTCACATCTTCAGCTACACCCACACCGACCTGGTCGCCCGGTTCCAGCGGATGCGGGGGAAGAAGGTCTTCTACCCGATCGGCTGGGACGACAACGGCCTGCCCACCGAGCGCCGCGTCCAGAACTACTACGGCGTCAAGTGCGACCCGTCGCTGCCGTACGACGCCGACTTCACGCCGCCGGAGAAGCCGGACCCGAAGAAGCAGGTCCCGATCAGCCGGCAGAACTTCGTCGACCTGTGCGGCGAGCTGACGCACATCGACGAGCAGGCCTTCGAGGCGATGTGGCGCCAGGTCGGCCTCAGCGTCGACTGGTCGTACCTCTACACCACCATCTCCGAGGACTCCCGGCGCACGTCGCAGCGCGCCTTCCTGCGCAACTTCGCCCGCGGTGAGGCCTACCTGTCCGAGGCCCCGACGCTGTGGGACGTCACGTTCCAGACCGCGGTCGCGCAGGCCGAGCTCGAGGCCCGCGACTACCCGGGCGCCTACCACCGGATCGCCTTTCACGGCGCCGACGGCCCGATCTACATCGAGACCACCCGCCCGGAGCTGATCCCGGCCTGCGTCGCGCTGATCGCGCACCCCGACGACGACCGGTACAAGGCGCTGTTCGGGACGACCGTCCGGTCGCCGCTGTTCGGCGTCGAGGTCCCGGTCCTGGCGCACCCGGCCGCCGAGATGGACAAGGGCGCCGGTATCGCGATGTGCTGCACCTTCGGTGACCTCACCGACGTCCAGTGGTGGCGCGAGCTGCAGCTCCCGGTCCGCACGGTCATCGGCCGCGACGGCCGGCTGCTGCGCGACACCCCGGAGTGGCTCGCCGGTTCCGAGCTGTACGCGGAGCTGGCCGGCAAGACCACCTTCAGCGCCCGCGAGCTGATCGTCGGCAAGCTCCGCGAGAGCGGTGACCTGGACGGCGAGCCGACCCCGACCCAGCGCAAGGCGAACTTCTTCGAGAAGGGCGACAAGCCGCTCGAGATCGTCTCCACCCGCCAGTGGTACATCACCAACGGCGGCCGCAGCGCCGACCTCAAGGCCGAGTTCGTCGAGCGCGGCAACGAGCTCGGCTGGGTCCCCGAGCACATGAAGCACCGCTACCTGAACTGGGTCGAGGGCCTGAACGGCGACTGGCTGATCTCCCGCCAGCGCTTCTTCGGCGTCCCGTTCCCGGTCTGGTACCCGATCGACCTCGACGGCGAGGTCGACTACGACCACCCGCTGATGCCGGCCGAGGCCGAGCTGCCGATCGACCCGACCTCGCAGTGCCCGCGCGGGTACGACGAGTCCCAGCGCGGCAAGCCCGGCGGTTTCGAGGCCGACCCCGACGTGATGGACACCTGGGCGACGTCGTCGCTGACGCCGCACATCGTCTGCGGCTGGGAGCGCGACGACGACCTGTTCAAGCGCACCTTCCCGATGGACCTGAACACGCACGCCCACGAGATCATCCGCACCTGGCTGTTCTCCCGCGTCGTCCGGGCCCACTTCGAGAACGGCACGCTGCCCTGGGCGCGGTCGATGATCTCCGGCTTCGTCGTCGACCCCGACCGCAAGAAGATGTCGAAGTCCAAGGGCAACGCGGTCGTCCCGTCGGAGATCCTGAACAAGTTCGGCTCCGACGCGGTCCGCTGGCGCGCGGCGATGGCCCGGCCGGGCCTGGACTCGCCGTTCGACGAGTCGCAGATGAAGGTCGGCCGCCGGCTGGCGATCAAGGTCCTGAACGCGTCGAAGTTCGTTCTCGGCTTCGGCGCGACCTCGGCCGACGCCGCCGCCGTCACCGAGCCGGTCGACCTGGCGATGCTGCACAAGCTGCGCCAGACCGTCGACGAAGCGACTGCAGCGTTCGAGCGCTACGACTACACCGGCGCGCTCGAGGTCACCGAGCGGTTCTTCTGGACCTTCTGCGACGACTACGTCGAACTGGTCAAGGAGCGCGCGTACGGCGGCCAGGGCGACGGCCCGGCCGCGTCGGCGAAGGCGGCCCTGGCCGTCGCCCTGTCGGTCCAGCTGCGGCTGCTCGCGCCGTACCTGCCGTTCGCGACCGAGGAAGTCTGGTCGTGGTGGCAGGAGGGCTCGATCCACACCTCCAGCTGGCCGGTCGCCGAGGTCGACATCGCGGTCGCCGACCAGGACCCGGCCGTCCTGGACGCCGTCAGCGAGGTCCTGACCGGGATCCGCGGCGCCAAGTCCACCGCCCAGGTCTCGATGAAGACCGAGGTCTCCAAGGTCGAGGTGACCGGCCCCGCCGCCCGCCTCACCCTCGCCGAGCAGGCCGAGAACGACCTGCGCGCCGCCGGCCGCATCACCGGCGAGATCCTCTGGAGCCCCGAGGACACCGCCGAAACCGTCACGGTCGTCGCCACCCTCTGACCGGACTCCGTGTCACCCGACGCCCGCCTCCGCCGTCCGGAGGCGGGCGTCACCTTTTTCACCCCAACGACTACGCTGCGAAGCCAGTCACCCCGATGTGGAACCATCGGCCCGACCCCAGGCCGTCCGAAGGAGCACCCGTGAGCGACGAGAACCAGCCCCCTGAGCAGGCTGCCTCCCCTTCGCCCGATGGGGGCCAGAAGAGGCCGGCGCGACGTGCGCCGAGGAAGGGGGCGGCGCGGGGGGCGAAGAAGACGGCCGCGGCTGGGGCGCCGGAGCTGCCGTTCGAGGGGGGCGGGGCCGAGGCTGGTGGGTCTGCTGCGGCGGGTGGTGGATCCGCGGCGGCGGGCGCTGGGTCAGTCGGCCCGGGTGCTGGCTCCGCACCGACGGGCGCTGGGTCCGCGGCGGCGGGTTCTGCCACCGGGTCAACGGGGTCCTCGCAGCCGGCTGGCGCGGAGCCGACCTCCGCGAAGCCGTCGACTCCCAGGAAGTCGTCTCGCTCAGCTTCAGCACGCAGTACGAGCCCCGGTCAGACCCCCATGCCGAAGCAGACTCCAATGCCTGCGCAGACGCCGATGCCCCAGCAGACTCCCCTCCGCCCGGCGGCAGACAAGCCATCCACCGGAGCTACGGAATCCTCGTCGGCCAGCAAGCCCGCCTCACCCGCGGGCGGCCCTTCGACGGCATCCACCGGCTCGCAGCCGAAGCCTGCACCCTCCGACTCTGGCCCCGCTACAGCAGCCTCCGAGACCGCTCGTACAGCAGGCTCAGCGGAGACATCCGGCACCACCCTCGCAGGCGGCCCAGGCGCGACACCGCCCGCAGACGCCTCCCGCACGGGCGCGGCGCCAGCCGACTCAACGCCTCCCGCCGGTACGACGGACGCAGCAGCGATCAGGCGTCCTCCGGTAGCAGCCCCGGTGACCCGTGGCACTCCGTCGAGCCCACCCACCGCCGCAGGTGGAACGGCGTCCCAGGGCACGACACTGGCTGGCGGCCCTGGATCCACTCCCCCGGCCGCCGCCGCTGACCAGCCGGCTACACAGCCGACCGGAGCAACACACCCGGCAGCAGCTGACGCCTCCACGGGCGGCGGCACCGGATCCGCGACCGCGGCGACCACAGGCGCACCGGCAACGCCAGCAACTCCTGCCTCGGCCGCCACCCCGGCAAGCTCCGGTACCACCGCCGCTGGCAGCGCAGGAGCGAGCACCGGCCGCGCGGGCTCGGGCGCCACAGGAGCGGACACCGGCAGCACGGGCGCGAGCGCGGGCTCAGGCAGCGCTAGCACGGGCGCGAGCACCGGCAGCACCGCGGCGGGCGCGGGCACGACGGCTGCGGCCTCGGGCAGCACCGCAGCCGGAGGAGCTTCCGCGACCGCAGGAACCACCAGCGCCGCCGCAGGAGCAGGTAGCACGACGGCAGGTGCAGGCCCTGCAACAGGTGCAGGCTCGGCCACAGGTACGGACGGACGTGCGGGCACAGGCTCGGTCTCAGGCGCGGGCGCGGGCACAGGTGCCAGCACCAGTACAGGCGGCACGGTTGGCGCTGGAGGCGGTGGGGCGCGGCCTGCGGGGGCACCTGATCCCGTCGCAGCTGCAGCAGCCGGTGGCGCTGGGGCGGGTGGAGCTGCCGGTGGCACCGGTGAGCGGACAGCCGGTGGTGGGACCGCAGCGAGCGCGGCCGCTGGTGGAGCTCCGGCGGGTGCACCTGCTGTTGGCGGCACCGGTGAGCGGGCAGCTGCTGGTGGCGGCACCGCAGCGAGCGCGGCTACCGGTGGGACCCTGTCTGACACGACTGGGGCTGGTGTGGCCGGTGCAGGTGCGAAGTCGGCTGGCGCCGGTGCAGGTGGCGGAGCAGCTGCGGATGGAAAGCCCGGCGCAGGAGCTGCCGCGGATGGATCAGCAGGTAGTGGTGCTGCCGCGAGCCCGGCGCAGCGAGCTGGGACGACCGCGGGCGCAGGCGGCGCGGCTGCCGGTGCAGGCGGCGCGTCTACCGGCGCCGGTGCAGCGGCTGGAGCTGCGGGCGGCTCGGCGGCCGGCGCAGGCAGCCCGGGGGCTGGCACAGGCGGCGCGGCTGCAGGTACTGCAGCTGGAGCTGCGGGCGGAGCGGCTGCCAGTACAGGCGGCACGTCTACCGGTGCCGGGGTCACGGCTGGGGCTGCTGGCGGCGCGGTGGCTGGGGCTGGTGCGGCGGCTGGAGTTGCAGGTGGGCCGGCCGCTGGTGCAGGCGGAGCGGCTGGAGCTGGAAGTGCTGCAACCAAGGCTGACGGAAAGAAGGCGCCCCAGGCGCCCGCCAAGAAGACCAGTGGCGGCGGCAAGAAGCCCCCGACCAACGGGCCCAAGCGGTCCTGGCGGCGGAATCCTTGGGTGACCGTCGGTGGGGTGCTCGTGGTGCTGCTGGTGATCGCGCTCTTCGGGTACTTCGGGGGGCTTGGTCCGATGAGTCGGCTCAACACTGCTCGGGGGATCACGCCGCCCACCGCGTTGGCTGGGCTGGATCGGATCACCGATCCGGAGCTGCGGGAGCAGTTGAAGTTGGATCAGACGCGGGAGGCGCTGAGCCGGATCAACGACGGGAAGCAGGCGACGGTCGAGGCGTACGGGGATCTCGACGGGGATCGGATGTACGTCGTGATCGCGTTGCGCGGGAAGGTCGACATCGACAAGACGATCAGCGACTCGGGGGCGAAGCTTGAGCAGGTGAAGCAGGTGGGGGCTTCGACGTGTGTCGCGTCGACGGATGCGTTGCCGACGCAGTGCTACCGGGGGTCGAACACCTTGACGGTGATCGTGCAGGCGGCCAACGACGGGGTGAGTGTTGATGATGTCGGGCCGGTGTCGGACGAGGCATTCACGGCGATGAAGTGAACTGAGGGAGAAGAAGACCGCCGGTCCCCGCGCAAGTGGGGACCGGCGGTCTTTGGGTTAGGAGGTGAAGGCCGCCAGGTCGAGAGCGGATTCCGCGGCTGCTGCGCGGGACTTGGTGAGTGGGGTGAAGGGCTTGTGGTCCTGGGTGCAGCTCGAGTTGTCGGCGGGCGCCTTCAGATTCACCAGGTAGTTGGTGATCTTCTGGTCGACGCACGCGCTGAGCCCGATCGTGGCGTGGCCGAAGCCCTCGACCGTGACCATGCGGGCGTCCGGGTACAGGTCGGCGTACGGGCGGGTGGTCTGGTACGGCGTTGCCGGGTCGTGGCGGGTGCCGAAGACGAGGACCGGGGACTTCACCGACAGGTTCCACGGGCCGCGGAAGGCGTCGGTGTCGCGGACCGGCATGAACTCGCACGGCAGGCCGACCCAGGCGCGGAGGGCGCCGAAGTGCGGGGCGCGGCGGTTCGCGTCGGCGGCGAACTGCGGGTACGCGAGCGGGCGGCCGGACTGGGCCGCTTCGATGCACGGCTGGAGAGCGGCGCCGAGGCCGCTGTACTCCTCCTGGCGACGGTTCCACTCGCCCAGCACCTTCGCCGCGACCGGTGAGGCCGCGGTCCGGGCCGCCGGGGCGGGAGTGACGAGCGAGGCGAGCGTCGTGGCGAGGTCGGTCCAGGCGAGCGGCGAGTACAGGTTCTGGAAGATCACGAACAGCGCCGTCTGGTAGTCGACCGTCAGCGTCGTACCGTCCGGCAGCGGGACCTCGACCGGCTTCGCCTTCAGTTGCTGCAGGAGCTTCTCGGACACCGTTGCCGGGTCACCCAATGCCGCGAGCGCGCACTTCGCAGCCCCAGCCTTCTTGCACTCGGCAAGGAACTGCTGGTACGTGTCGTACGAGCCCTCGCCCTGCCGCAGCCGTACGCCGAGCGGCCGGCGGTCGCCGTCGGAGCCGGAGTACCACTCCGGGGACAGCGTCCCGTCGAGCACCAGCGCGCGGACGTTGCCGGGGAACAGCTTGGCGTACGTCGCACCGAGGTAGGTGCCGTACGAGTAGCCGACGTAGCTGAGCTTGCTGTCGCCGACGGCGCGGCGGAGCAGGTCCATGTCGCGGGCAACGTTCGCCGTCGAGTAGTGCGTGAGCCGGTCCGGGGACGTGGTCATGCAGCCGACGGCGGCGCGCAGCATCGCGCGGGTGAAGGTCTTGGTCTGCTCGGCGCCGACCGGGAACGGCGGGATGCCGGCGAACGCGGCGTTCTCCTCGGCCGCGGTCGGGAAGCAGGTCACCGGGTCGGACTGGCCGACACCACGCGGGTCGAACCCGATGATGTCGAACTTGGCGCGGACCTCGGGCGTGTACGCGATCTCGGCGGCCTGCTGGACGAAGCTGACGCCGGGGCCGCCCGGGCCGCCGGGGTTGGTGAACAGGCTGCCGATGCGCTGGCCGGATGCCGGCAGGCGGGTGAGCGCGATCGTGGTGGTCCCACCGCGCGGCCGGTCGTAGTCGGTCGGCACCTCGACCGAGGTGCACTGGAACTTGGCGAGCGCCGGGTCGGTCCCGCAGCTCTTCCACGCGAGCTTCGGTACGGCGACCCGCGCGGCCTTGGCCGCTTCGCGCCGGACGAGCGCCGCGTCGGCCGCCGAGCCCGACGCGGCGTTCGCCGTACCGGCGGACGAAGCGGAAGCAGCGCCAGCGGTCGCACCGGCCGCAGCGGCACCAGCCGATGCAGGTGCAGCAACAGCCGGCGCAACCGCCGCCGGTACGGCGAGCGTCGCGGCAACGGCCAGGGTCAGAGTGGTCCTCGTGGTTCTTCGCACGGTTCTCCCTCACTCGTGGAACGGGTGCGAGCGGCACCCTGCCCACGACGCTAGGCAACCGCCGCGTCCGCCCGCGTCCCCCAGGAGTCTTGAAGCTCGTATCCACTCGGAGGAGGAGGCGCAACGAAAACCGGTGGCCCGCTGAGAGCAGCGGACCACCGGTTCGGAGTACGAAAACTCAGGCGGTCTTCTCGCGACGCTCGCGCTTGCGCTCGATCTGGTCGCGCGGGATCAGCGTCGGGTTGACGTTCTCCAGCACGACCTCGCCGGTGACGACGACCTTGGCCACGTCCTCGCGGCTCGGGACCTCGTACATCACGTTGAGCAGGACCTCTTCCATGATCGCCCGCAGCCCACGAGCACCGGTCCCGCGCAGCAGCGCCTGGTCCGCGATCGCCTCGACCGCGTCCTCGCTGAACTCCAGCTCGACGTTGTCGATCTCGAACAGCCGCCGGTACTGCTTGACCAGCGCGTTCTTCGGCTCGGACAGGATCTTGATCAGCGCCTCGCGGTCCAGCGGCGAGACGGTGGTGATCACCGGGAGCCGGCCGATGAACTCGGGGATGAGGCCGAACTTCAGCAGGTCCTCGGGCATCACGTCGGCGTAGCCACCGGCTTCGCGCGGCGCCTCGGCCTCGTTGCTCATGCTGAAGCCGAGGGTCTTCTTGCCGACCCGCTGCTCGACCATGTGCTCCAGGCCGGCGAACGCGCCACCGACGATGAACAGCACGTTGGTGGTGTCGATCTGGATGAACTCCTGGTGCGGGTGCTTGCGCCCGCCCTGCGGCGGCACCGACGCCGTGGTCCCCTCGAGGATCTTCAGCAGCGCCTGCTGCACACCCTCGCCGGAGACGTCGCGGGTGATCGACGGGTTCTCGCTCTTGCGGGCGATCTTGTCGACCTCGTCGATGTAGATGATCCCGGTCTCGGCCTTCTTGACGTCGTAGTCGGCCGCCTGGATCAGCTTCAGCAGGATGTTCTCGACGTCCTCGCCGACGTACCCGGCCTCGGTCAGCGCCGTGGCGTCCGCGATCGCGAACGGCACGTTCAGCATCCGGGCGAGCGTCTGCGCGAGGTAGGTCTTGCCGCAGCCGGTCGGGCCGATCAGGAGGATGTTCGACTTGGCCAGCTCGACGGCCTCGTCCTTCGCGTGCCGGCCGGCGCTCGAGGAGCCCTGACCGTCGCGGACCCGCTTGTAGTGGTTGTACACCGCTACCGCGAGCGCCTTCTTCGCCACGTCCTGTCCGACGACGTACGCGTTGAGGAAGTCGTAGATCTCACGGGGCTTGGGCAGCTCCGTCAGACCGACCTCGGAGCCCTCGTTCAGCTCCTCCTCGATGATCTCGTTGCAGAGATCGATGCATTCGTCGCAGATGTAGACGCCGGGACCGGCGATGAGCTTCTTGACCTGCTTCTGGCTCTTCCCGCAGAACGAGCACTTGAGCAGGTCGCCGCCGTCACCTATGCGTGCCACCGGGACAGATCCCTTCTCTCACTAGCTGAGGACGGCCGAGCGCAGGAGCGGTCTCGGACCTTCATCCGACGGTACCCCGCTCCGAGCCCAACCGCTGCTCTGTCCACAGCGTCGCGAGTACGCCTGTGGCGAACGGAGGGCCCTTGACGAGACGTCCGGCGGATTCTAGGGTGCCGCGCCGGACGTCCCGGGCCCCGCGAACGGGACCCGGGAGGCCGTCGTACGGGCTCAGGCGCCGACCGGCACCGGGGCCTTGCGCGACTCCAGGACGGAGTCGATCAGGCCGTACTCGACCGCCTGCTCGGCGGTCAGGAACTTGTCCCGCTCGATGTCGCGGGAGACCTCTTCGATGTCCTTGCCGCTGGCGTCGGCGAGCATCTTCTCCAGCAGCGAGCGCAGGCGCAGGATCTCGTTGGCCTGGATCTCGATGTCGCTGGACTGCCCGTAGGTGCCCTCGGTGGCCGGCTGGTGGATGATGATCCGGCTGTTCGGCAGCGCCATCCGCTTGCCCGGCGTACCGGCGGCGAGCAGCACGGCCGCGGCGGAGGCCGCCTGGCCGAGGCAGACCGTCTGGACGTCGGACTTGATGTAGCGGATCGTGTCGTAGATCGCGGTCAGCGCCGTGAACGAGCCGCCCGGGGAGTTGATGTAGATGCTGATGTCGCGGTCGGCGTCCATCGACTCCAGGCACAGCAGCTGCGCCATCACGGCGTTCGCGATCTCGTCGGTGATCGGCGTCCCGAGGAAGATGGTGCGCTCCTCGAACAGCTTGGTGTAGGGGTCGACCCGGCGCATGCCGTACGACGTGCGCTCCTCCCACTGCGGGATGAAGTAGTTCATGCGGTGTCCTTAAGAACGAAGTGGGGGAAGATCAGGAGTTCGGGCTGCCGCTGGTCAGCTGGGCGGCGCTGGCCACGACGTGGTCGATGAAGCCGTACTCCTTGGCCTGGTCCGCGGTGAACCAGCGGTCCCGGTCGGCGTCGGTCTCGACCTGCTCCAGCGGCTGGCCGGTGTGCTCGGCGATCAGCTTGAACAGCTGCGCCTTGATGTGCAGCGACTGCTGGGCCTGGATCTTGATGTCGGAGGCCGTACCACCCATGCCGCCGGACGGCTGGTGCATCATGATCCGCGCGTGCGGCAGGGCGAAGCGCTTGTTCTTCGCGCCGGCGCAGAGCAGGAACTGGCCCATCGAGGCGGCCAGGCCCATCCCGACGGTGGCGACGTCGTTGGAGATCCACTGCATGGTGTCGTAGATCGCCATGCCGGAGTCCACCGAACCACCGGGGGAGTTGATGTACAGCCAGATGTCCTTGTTGGGGTCCTCGGCGTTGAGGAGCAGCATCTGGGCGCAGATCGCGTTCGCGTTGTCGTCGCGGACCTCGGACCCCAGGAAGATGATCCGGTTGCTCAGCAGGCGCTGGTAGATGTGGTCGTCGAGTCCGCCGGATCCGTTGCCGCCCGCGGCGGTGGGGCTGGCTGCAAATGTCTCGTTCACGAAGCCGACATTACTGGGCGACAGCGACAGAGCTAAGGGCGGTGGGCAGGTGTTCGCTCACGGCGCATCGTGTCTGCCCTGAGCGAATCTGGCCCTGACGCCGGGAGAGCATGGGCGGATGTTGCTGCGTGCGATGGAACGGCCGGATCTGGGCGAGCTGCTCGTGCTGCAGGAGGAGGGCGCGGTGCTGGGTCTCGCGGAGGTCTTCCCGCAGGCCGAGTACCCCTTCCCCCGGGACTCGATCCGCGATCGCTGGGCGGTCGAGCTGGATGATCCGGCGATCCGCGCCTGGGTCGCGGTGGACGACGCCGGGCTGGTCGGGTTCGCGGCGACCCGGTACGACGAGTTGCTGCACTTCGGGACGGCGGTGCGGAGCTGGGGCTCCGGGGCGGCGTCCGAGCTGCACGACGCGGCGCTGGGGACGCTGCGCGGCGAGTGGCCCGGCGTACACCTGCATGTGTTCGAGGGGAACCACCGGGCGCGCCGCTTCTACGCCAAGCACGGGTGGGTCGCGACGGGGAGCAGCAAGCGGTCGGCGTACGAGCCTCGGCCGGTGCTGCTCGAGTACCGGCTGGAGCTGTAGACGCGCGAACGCCCCGGAACCGCAGGTGGGGTCCGGGGCGTTCAGCGGTACGGCGTACTCAGGCCTTCGCGGGCTCCTCGGCCGACTCGGCGTCGGCGGTCTCCGCCTCGGCCTCGGCGTACGAGCCGTCCGGGAGCAGGGTCTTCAGCTCGACCTCGTTGCCGGAGGCGTCGGTGACCTTGGCGTTCTCGACCAGGTGCGCGAGCGCCTTGCCGCGGACGACCTCGGAGACCAGGCTCGGGACCAGGTTGTTCTCGACCGCGTGCTGGGCGAACTGGTCCGGGCTGACGCCGGAACGCTGCGCGTGCCGGACGATGTGCTCGGTGAGCTCCTGGTCGTTGACGTTCAGGCCCTGCTGCTCGGCGACCAGGTCCAGCACGAACTGGGCCTTGATGGCGTCCTCGGAGCGCTTCTTCAGGTCCTCGTCGAACTCGTCGGAGGTCTGCTCCTCGCCCTCGAGGAACTGCTCGAAGGTCATCCCGGAGTACCCGAGCTGCTGCTCCAGGTTCTCCCGGCGGGCGGCGACCTCGTCGGTCAGCAGACCGTCCGGCACCGGCACCTCGACCAGGGTCAGGATCTTCTCCAGGACCGCGTCGCGCGCGTCGCCGGCCTGCTCGAGGCGCTTGCCGCGCTCCAGCCGGGTCCGGACGTCGGCCTTGAGCTCCTCGGCGGTGTCGAACTCCGACGCGGTCTGCGCGAAGTCGTCGTCGAACTCCGGCAGCTCCTGCTCCTTCACCGCGGTCACGGTGACGGCCACGTCGACGTCCTCGCCCTTGAGCGCGCCGCCGACCAGCTGGGTGACGAAGGTCTTCGACTCGCCGGCGTTCAGGCCGAGCACCGCGTCGTCGAGGCCGTCCAGCAGCTGACCGCTGCCGACCTGGTACGACAGGCCGGTCGCCTGCGCCTCCTCGATCTTCTCGCCGTCCTTGGTGGCCGACAGGTCGAGGGTGATGTAGTCCTTGTCGGCGACCGCGCGCTCGACCGGGTTCAGCGAACCGAACCGCTGGCGCAGCGACTCGATCTGCTCGTCGATCTCCTCGTCGGAGATCGCGATGTCCTCGACGGAGGCCTCCAGACCGGTCAGGTCCGGCAGCTCGATCTCCGGGCGGACCTCGACCTCGGCGGAGAACTGCAGGCTCTCCTTGTCGTTGAACTCGGTCACGTCGACCTCGGGCCGGCCGATCGCCTTGACCTGGTTGTCCTGGACGGCCTGCGAGTACAGCTTCGGCAGCGCGTCGTTGATCGCCTCCTCGAGCACCGGCCCGCGGCCGACCCGCTGGTCGATGACCTGCGGCGGGATCTTGCCCTTGCGGAAGCCCGGGACGACGATCTGCTGACCGATGCTCTTGTACGCCGCGTCGAGGCTCGGCTTGAGCTCCTCGAACGGCACCTCGACGATGAGCTTGACCTTGGTCGGGCTCAAGGACTCGACGGTGCTCTTCACGGTGGCGGTTCTCCTTGGTCGATGACGATCGCGGCACGCCCGGACAGGCCGCACCGCAGGTGCTGCAGGGGTTTGTCGGGGCGACAGGACTCGAACCTGCGGTCTCCTGCTCCCAAAGCAGGCGCGCTAGCCACTACGCTACGCCCCGCAGTGACCGAACGAGTCTAGTGGACGCGGAGGCATGCTCGCGCCCCCACCCCTCCGGTCGAGGGTAACGGGCTGGATCAACCCGCCCCGGGAACCCGTTTTGAGCCCGACCCCAGGATGTGAAATCATGGCCGACGTACCCGGGCGACCGGGTGCACGCGGGTGTAGCTCAATGGTAGAGCCCCAGTCTTCCAAACTGACTACGCGAGTTCGATTCTCGTCACCCGCTCCACGCTCAGCTGAGGCGTTTCCCCAGGTCAGGGGCCGAATCCGGCCCCCTGGGGAACCCCGGCCAACCGACCGCCACTGCCCGCTATGGGCCGCCTGTGACCCCTGCTTAGGACACGCACGGGACACGACACCCACCGCTCTTCGAGCATCACTCTCTGTGACTTATGGTGACTCTCAGTCACGAGAGGAGAGGCAATGAGCGAAAGTAGTTTACGAAGGGCGACGGCAGACGCGGCCCTGACGGCTAGCGAGGGGCTCGCCCTCGTCAACGAGCTCCAAGTTCTCCTGGCCAATCTCAACGGTCAGATGACGTCCGAGCTCAGGAAGCACGATGCCGGGGTAATTGAGCTGCCAGACAGCCCGCACGACCCCAGAGACTGAAGGTTCGGCCCTTGGTAGGCCCTACCCCTGCTCCGCATTCTTGGCCCCGGTACCGCGCCGATCTACCCCGTCCCACGGCTCGGCAGCCGGGGCCTTGGCGATGGTGTTGATGGTCTCCCACATCTTGGTCTCCGCGTGGGCTCGCGCGGACCACACCTCGGCCGAGTCAGCCAAGTGCTGATCAACCGACGCGGCCAGCCCGTCAACCCGCGCCGTCAGCGCCTGCATTTCAGAACGTGTGTCGCTCAGGGATGTAAGGGCACCCTCGATGCTCGCCAGTCGCCGGCCAAGGCCAGGCGTGGCCTGCACGAGCACGTCGCCGGTATCCGGGTGTCTAATCTCATCGCGCCCGAGCAACGTGTCTGCCGCGTCGTTCACCTTCCGCGAGAACCGTCGCACCCGCTTCACGACCCAGCGGCCGACGACGCCGAGCGCCGTCAGCCCGCCGAGCACACCAACAATCCAGCCTGCGTAGTCGTCTATCTGCCCGAGCATTACGCGACCTTGATGATCTTCAGGTAGCTGTTCGCCTTCACCGTCACGGCCTGCGCGGCGGAGTTGGCCTGCGACCACGCGAACCGCACCGTTCCGGACGACGACCCGTTGGTCAGGATTCCCTTGATGGTGATCATCGTCGTGCCGGTGGAGTACAGGCCGTAGGTCAGCGTGCCGTCGAAGGTGCCGTACAGCGCGCCCCAGTTGCCGCCGCCCACCGCCTGCCCGCTAGCCATTGCCGGGTCCGGGCCAATACCTCCGAACGCTGCCGATGCACCTACGGGCATCGACCACCCAGCGCGGAAGTCAGTGGTCGAGTTGTTTCCCTCCACCGTTACGAAGAGCGTCGCCTCGACCAAGTACCTGGTGTTTGCGGCGGCGGTGAACTGGAGGTCGTCGTCCCACTGCACGGCCGGGTTGCTGGTGACGGCCTCGTCGGCGGTCTTGCGAATGTTCTGAATCCCCAGCAGGGCTGCCGCGTTCTGAAGAGCGGTGATGGCGGCAGCCTGAGAGCTGTTGACGCCGTCGATGCGCTGAAGCTCGTCTTCTACCCCCAGCGCGAGGTCTTCGAGCCCTTGAGCGATGTTGGGGGCATCTCCGAGCTCCAGATACGGCAGCTCGTAGATGGGTGTGGTGTCAGCCATGTCAGACCTCCTAAGCGAGGGTTGAGAATCGGCAAGAGAACTCGGTGAAGTTCTGAGAGGCAGCGGTGACCGGGACCTGTACGTCCCCGTTCGCCTGGATGATGAGACGCGCGCTGCTGCCGTTGATGGGCACCTGAACGCTGAAGCCCTTCGGCGGGCGGCAGCCCGAAGGCAGGCTGAAGATGGTTGACGCGGTACCGGACTTCACAACGCCACGAATCCCCACGTCTCCGTCTGGGTAGTAGCGGAACTGGGGGGTCGGGGCTGAGCCGCCGTACCAGACCCAGGAGTTCAGCAACGAGCTGACGTTGACCCAGGCTTTCCAGTCCACGTTGTAGAGAACCCCAGCGCGGACAATCAGCGTCTCCCCTGTGTCCGGGTCCTCTAGGGCGATCGAAGTAGCCCCGATAAACACCTGGGACTGTGCCGGATTGGGGGAAAGGTTGTTGGTCGCCACGAGGTCGATGTATCCGCCGGAGGTACTGGTAAGGCTCGGCGCCTCAAGAGACGTGTGCGCCTCCAGGCTCCCGACGGTACGAACCGTGAGTGCACCGGGGGAGGCTTCCGACGCCAATCCCGAGTACGCGTAGAGCGCGTTGCCAGGTGAGCTAGAAAGCTCCCATCGCGTACCGCTACCGGCGGTCTTGATGGTGGCCCCGGTGATGGTCTTGCCGTCGATTGCCGTAGCAGAGAGCTTGGCGGCCGTGATGGCTCCGGCAGCGATCTCCGTCGCGGTAACAGCACCGGCCGCGAGCTTGGCCGTCGTCACCGCTCCGGCGTCCAGCTTCGCTGTGGTGATTGCGCCAGTGCTGATGTCAGCGGCGACGATTGTGCCCGCCGCAATCTTCCCTGCGACCACCGCGTTAGCGGCCAACTCGGAAGCCGTGATGGTGTCGGCCGCAATCTTGACGGCAGTGACAGCTCCTGCCCCGAGCTCGTTCGTGGTTACTGCACCCGCTGCCAGCTTTGCGGTAGTGACGGCACCCGCATTCAACTCCGCAGCCGTGACCGCGTTGGCCGCAATCTTCGCGGTGGTGATCGCGTCATCACTAATGTCCGTCGAGCCAACCGGCAGGATGCCCGCCACCTCTGAAGCTACGTCGGAAAGTTCAGAGGTGAGCGCGGGGATTGTCGTGCCTGTCAAAGTCGAAATGTCCGCCTGCACGGAGGTTGCATCAGCTTGAGCCGAGTCTGCAGCGGCCTGCGCAGCGACCACCGCCAAGGCTGCCGCGTCGACGTCCGACTGCAATGCGGGCAGGGTCGTGCCGGTGAGGGTGTCGAGCTCGCCCTGTGCAGCCGCTACAGCCGATTCTGCGGCGTCAAGGTCGGTCTGTAGGGCCTCCGCTGCCGCCTGGGCTGCTGCGGCGTCTGAGGCTGCCTGGGCCGCGTCTGCCTGGGCCTGGGTGGCGTCTGCCTGGGCGGCGTCGGCTACCGCCTGCACAGCCGGGATTGTCTCGGTCGTGACGGTGGTGACCGTTGCGTCGAGAGCAGAGATATCCGCGGACCAGCTCGGCACTGTGCCGGGGTCTCCTGGGATGGTCACCTTGCCGAGAATCAACATTTGATCGCCGGCCATGAAGACGGAGACCACGTCACCGACGTCTATGCTTGTCGACTCGGATGTCAACGAAGGGACGTTGGCCAGCGATCCCCCGGCGATCTCAACGACGTTCTCGCCGGTCGACGTATTCCAGCTACGGACCACCCCCTGACGAAGGGCTCCGGTCGAAGCCGGGCCGGTGGGGAACAAGCTAGCGAGGGTCATGCGGTCACGTCCCCAATCTCCTCGCCGTACTGCTTGCGGGTGCGCATGCTCACGGGGGTCTGCGCGTCCAGGGGGATCGTGATCGTGTCGATGATGTGGTTTTCAGTCCGCAACGAGAAGGACCTCTTTCGCGACGGGTACCGGACCTTGATGACGTCGTCAGGCTCAAGCGCCGGGTTAGGAATGCTCTCAAGGTCCACCTGATATGGCAGGCCGAGAGACTTGCGAAGCAGCACCGCGGCGGCCGACCGAGCCTGTTCGTTGGTGGTGATGAATGGCGAGCTGTAGAAACGGGGCACCGGACCGAACCGGCTGCCGTACCGAGTTGGGCTCGCGGGGTTCAGGTCAGCCACGGCGGCGAGGGAAGGCGGGGCAGTGTCGGTGGCCTCCCCCGTTGCGACCACGACGTTGTAAATCCCCTCGCGTGTGATCGACCTAGACATTTTGACCAGTACGCCGTTAGCGCCACCGTCGACGGTCCAGCTTGGAGAGCCGGTCACAGTTGGGGCGGCCCGCACCACGAACACGCCCCGGTAGTCGAAGTAGCCCACCTGGCCCAGGCTGGTCACGAGGTCTTGAAGGGTCTGATACCGGTCTCGCTCGGCCACGATGGTGCGCCCGAGAGTCTGCGCCGCTAGGGAAGGGGTGTCCCATTCGATCTCGGCGTCGGGGTAGACCTCAGTCACCAGCAGCTCGACCAGTGCACCTCGCGTCATCGAGCCGGCGAACTGGCGCGGGTACAAGAACCGTCCGTCGACAATGCCACTCATGCGGTCCGTCGCGGTGAGATCAACCTCTCCGACTGGCGCCTCTTCTTGCTCCGGGTTGTTGATGCGGAAGTAGCCGAGCCCTACGAACTCCGTGCGCCCGTTTCCGTACTTGATGCCCCGCTCCACGAAGACTTCATTGCCGTACGGGGCCAACAGTCCAGCGGCGTTCTTGGGCCACTCGTGAGACGTCGTCAGGTTCAGCGTCGAGCGAATCTTGGCGGTCGAGGCTGCCTGCACGTCCCCGCCGAGAATGGGGACTTCTACCCCTACCGGGTCCACCCCTGTTTGGTACGTTTCGCAGACGCGGGCGCGGAAGACGGCTACATGGCTCCCCCGCAGAGTGTCGAGGAAGTCCTTGCTTACGGCCCTCATGGCACGAGCACTTCGGACGGGGTGCCGGTGCGCGAGATCAGGTCGCCGATGGTGTCGTTGTCCGCCAGCATCGTCGTCACGGTCTCGTACTCCGCGAGCACGCTGGCGATCGTGTAGGCGCTACCAATGACCTCCGACCCCGGTGCAGCAACGGCGATGAGGGGCAACGACCACACCCTGCGGGGAGAGCGGCGGAGCGTTGAGGCTCGCTGGACGTCGCCTACCGAGAAGTACCCGCCCGGCAGGACCTCGACGGCCGCAGGTAGATGCAGAAAGATGACGTCGCCAGTGGAGAGGGTGTACTCCATGTCGCGCTCTTCGGCAGCCGTGTCGGTGAGGAGCTGAAGCGTGTACGCCAGCCCTGCCCGCACGTCCCCAATCTGCACCGGGTAGTTGCGACCGACAACGTCCATGACGCCGCTACGGCTGCGGTTGGTTATGTCGCCCCGGTCCACAATCACCACCGGCCGGTTCAGTACCGGAACCGCGGGGATCTTTAGCCACGGCTCGTTGAACTCGGTAGCCGATACGGCGTACTCGGTGGTGCCGGTGAGCGTGCCGGACGCGTTGAACTCCTTGACCCGGTACTTGTAGTCGGTGCCCTCCGGGAACTCGTAGTCGAAGAAGGTCACCGCGTTGCCGCTCACCGGCTGCGCACTCCACCCCCGTACCGTTTCCCACCGCACGAACGGCGAGACGGCCCGGTCAACTGTGACGTGGTCGGTGGTTGCCCCGAGCCCAGTCAAGTCCATCACCTGGCGACACAGTGTGACGTCGAACTCAATCGCGAGTGCCACTTACCTCACCCCCGCGTTGACAGTGCGCTTGGTCTCCTTGTGGTCTTTCTTGATCTCGGTGCGAACCACCCGCACAACCTCGCCGCCAATCTCGATGTGGTTCTCCACGATGAGCGGCCGGTCCGAGCCGGCGAACGCCTTGGTCGCCTCGGCGCTAGTGATTCGACCTGGGGTGTTGCCCATGGTCAGGACCTCGGGGCCACGCTCACCGACGAGGTACTGCCGCCGTGGCTGCACAGGCCCACCCGACGCCCGACCCGGCAGGCGAACGCCAATGTCCTGTGGAGGCTTCTGGCCGATGACCCTCTGGAAGAACGTGAGCGTTACCGTCTTGCCAGTCAACGAGTTGATGGCCGCCTGAGCCGCCGCCTTCTGCCGCAGCAGTTGCGAGATCTCAGCCTCCAGTTTGGCCCGCTTAGTGGCCGTGAGCTTGGGGTCGGCCAACTGCTGACGAGCCGCCGCGAGTTTGGCGTCGAGATCCTTCTTGTCAGCCGTGAGCTTGGCCCGCCGGTCGACGTTGGGGATGGCAATCATCTGCCGCGCCATCGCGTCGGCCTGAGAGCGGCTGAGCCCCATCTGAGTGGCCAGCTTCACGAAGTTCGCTCGCGACTTCTCGGCGGTCTGTGCAGCGGCAACGTTGCCCTTGCCCGCCCGGAGCATCGCCTCGGTCTGGCTGTTCGCGGAGGAAGCCACCGAGTTCAGAGCCGTGCGGTTGGCCCGGCCCTTCTCCGTGTTGATGTCCAACGTGCGACCGTTGGACTTGACGCTAGCGGTAGCACTATCGATAGCCGCCTGAAAACTGATCTGCGCGCCGGACAGACCCAGCGTGGCATTTGACAGACGGAACGTCTTCTGAATCAGGTCTTCGAACGCAGCCGCCGCCTCGTTGGCCTTCTTCTTCTCATCCTCTAGCGCGTTCGCACCGCCCTGCACCGAAGCAGGCAAGCCGTTGTGCGCCCGAGCAAGAGCCACGGTCTGAGCTGCCGCTGAGGACATAGAAGAGCCCGCCGCGTCCGATGAGCCCTTCAGAGAACCGAACACCCTTGAGCCGTTGGAGAGGATGCCGCCCAGTGCGGCGAACGGGCCGAGCAGAAGGTGTACCGCACCTCGCAGCCCCTCGAACACTGCCGTAACAGCGGACACTCCAGTAATGCTCTTGAACTGCCCGTTCAGGTTGTTCAGAGTCGTAATGAGACTCAGCAGGTCTCGCGTCAGATTGCCCACGCCGCGAGTCATGTCGGCTAGTGCGTCTGGGTTCTGGCGAACGCTGTCTGCCAGGTCGATGAAGCCCTGAGAGATGTTTCCTGACATGTCGACCAGCGCGGGGCCGAGGGAGCGAATGACCTCGTTGAAAGCCGAGGTGATCGGAGCGATGGCGGGTTCGAATTTGTCGAACGCCTTGCCGATCTGATCCCCAAACCCGGACAGAACCGGGGCCATCTTGGCGAACGCCGCGCCGAGTGCCGGAACGAAGTTGCCGAAGGTCCGCCGAGCAGACGCCAGCATGTCTACGAGCGTCTGCTCGAACGGCTTCGAAAGGGTCGTGAGCGTAGAGCCCATCTCGGACAGCGTGGCCGACCAAGCGTTCTTGACGGCGTCCGACCTCGCCGCGAACACAAGGCCCAGACCAGCAATGCCAGCACCAAAGCCAGCTACCAGCCCCGCGCCCGCAATCGCGCCAGCGGCAGGCATCGCCACGGCTGCGGCGGCTGCAATTGCGGCCACAAGGGCAGGACCAAGCACTGGGGTCTTCAGCGCTCCCAGCAGGCCGCTGCCGAAGACGGTGCCGCCGGACTTGCCGACCTCCGCGAACAGGCCCGCTCCGTCGCCGCGGAACCACTTCTTCATCGACGCACCGAAGGAACGAGACGCCTTGTCACCAGCTTTGTTGAATGACTTCTCCGTGTTCTTGGCGAACTTGTCTACCTCGCGCTCACCCTCCTTGGAAGCGCGGGCGAGGCCCTTTGCGTCGCCATCGAACTTGACCTTGATGGTACGAGAGGTGTCACTCACCGGAGCCCCACTCTCTGAGCACCCGGTCGGCCGCGTCGGTCCACTGCTTCGCGATGTTCTCTCGGTTGTCGTCTACGGTCGAGTAGAACCAGTAGTCCTTGGTTCCCGAGCCCCGATGGGGGCGAAACTGCGGGAGGAACTTGGCGCCGAAGTTCGCTCCGAACAGGAGCTTGTGCAGCGGCCGGCGATTGCTGGCGACCTTGCGACTCCCGCCCGCCTGCACGCTGGGGACCCGGTCGCGACGCGCCTTGATGCCGGAAGCAACGACCTCGGACTGCCGCGAGGACGCCCGGGCGGCAACAGCGATCTTGTCGTCAAGCTCATCCGCGATGGACTGGTTGGCATTGCGCAGCTCGACCGTCGCATCCTTGGGCAGCTTACGAAAGGCAGCGAGGGTGCCGCGTACCCCCGTCACTCCGAGGTGGAGGCTAACTCCCATCCTTCTGGCACCCCCTGTCCGCTGCTAGGTTCGTTACTCGATTCGTTGCCTTCGGCCAGTAGAGCGAGGGCCGTGACTACTGCCCGTTCGCCTTCTTCCGCCCAGACGCTCGGGGCGATGCCTGTTTGGAGGGCGAGTCCGATGAGGAGCCGGTGGAGGGACCCGGCAGGGTAGGGTCCGGGTCCTCGTCCTCCGCCTCAAAGACCACGTCGGTGGTCTCCTCGAACTCCTTCTGGGTGCCGGACCACAGGCCCTGCCGCCACGAGGCGATGTACGCCATCTTGTAGAGGCTCTGCATGTCCATGTTCGACATGAACTCGAGGAACGTCTTGTTGCCCTTGGTGGTCTTCTCCCACGTGAGGGTGTCGCGAGCCTCGATGGTGACTGAGTACTCGTCCGCCCCGTCGGGCTTGACCTTGACGGTGAACACGTTGCCCCTACTCCGGGTCGGCGAAGACAGGAGCGCCCTTGCACGGCAGCTCGACGGAGAAGGTGGTGAAGCTGCCCTGCTCGCCGCCGAACGGGACGGCCTTGGCAACCGCGGTGATGGTCGCCTTGACTCCACCCTTCTTCGGCTCGAACTCCAGGTCGATCTCCTGGCCGCTCATCTCGGTGAGGAACCGCGCGAGGCCCTGAGCATCGACGTAGTCCTGAATGCCGTTGATGCTCGCAGTCCAGACAGCCGAGTCGACGTCCTGCACGACTCCGTCCGGGACCATCGTGCGCAGGGTCTGCACCGGCTGGTCCGGGGTCAGGACCACCGACGTGCACTGCGCGGCGTAGTCCGTTGCTTCGATCTTCACGAGCGCGTCCCTCAGAACGTACGCGCCAGCAGGTGCAGCCATCACTCACTCCTTGCTACGAATTCGATGCCGTACAGGTTGTTGCCCTGTTCGACGGGGATGAGAAGCGGGCGAGCCGAGTCGACATACACCAGCTCGACGAGGGCATCGACCACCAGCGGTACGAACTTGTCGAGCTGGTCTACTGCGGTTGCCTCGTCGGGGCCGATGACGAGGGCGATGCGCCAGGTGGTCTGCCACGCTTGCCCAGGGCCACGAGCCACCACGTCTACTAGCGACCACGAGTCGCCGGCCCTCAGAGCCTTCGGGCGCTTCTCGTAACCCTTGATGCCCTCTACGGTCGAGAGGGCGGCAGCGAGGGTCTCGCGGGTGGTGTCCATCAGCCGAGCACCATCCGCCGCCACGGGCCTTCTAGACGCCGAACTTCCGGGTCCTGGCCTGGCAGCCTGAGGCCCGGCAAACCCAGTTCTGCGTCTCCCTGAAGCACAGCCAGCGGGATGCCACGCATGGCCAGGTTGCGGGCCACGCGGCGGCAGAGCGCCTCGGTCAGGTCCTCGGGCCAATCGGCATCGTCAGCAGGAACACGGCAGCGTCGCTTCTGCGCAATCTTTTCGGCGGCCATGGCCACACTCAGGTCCTCGTCGGTGTATGACGACTCACCGAGGTAAGCCTTCAGAAGGCTTACGTCTGGTGCGGCCATGGTCGCCTCCTTCCCTCAGAGCAATGAGGAAGTGTTTGGGTTGGTCAGTCGTCGCTGTCGTCGTCGGCTTCGAGACGCGCGACGAGCTCGGGCTTGGTGCCGGAGGTGGGCAGCTCGCGCTCCCGCAGCTCCTGCCGGAGGGTTTCGACCTTCCAGTCGTTGTAGTCGTCCGACTCGTCGTCGCCGTTGTCGCTCGGCTTGTTCGGGTCGACAGCCACGATTTCCCGTTCGTTGCCGTCGACAACGAGAGCGTGAGTGCCCTCGTGGCGGACGACGTACGTACGACCGGAGGTGACCACGCACCCGTCCGGGAGACGGACGTAGCCGTTCTTGCCGAGGTCGACGGTGTCGCCGACTTTCACCTGCTCACTCATGTCAGTCGCTCCGATCAGGCGGTCGGGTCGTAGGGGATCTTGCGGAGGCCGGTCGGGTCGTACACGACCCCGGCGAAGTAGGCGAAGACGCCCATGTCCCAGCCCTCGACCTTCTCCTGCAGCTTGTCGAGGTACTGCAGACCCGAAGCCCAGACGTGGACGGCGGTGGGGTCGGCGAGCCACGAGTTGCTCGCGCTGGTGCTCGTCGCGCCGAGGCTCGCGGTCGGGTTCATCCGCCAGCCGGCGATGTCGATGAACGAGTACTTGTCACCGCTGATGCCGGATCGGTTCTGCGGGTTGATGATCGGGTAGCGCGGCTCTCCGTCCTCGTTCTCGAACTCGGCGAGCGCCGTGTACAGGTCCTCGTGACCGAACATCTTGGTGAACCGGAAGCCGTCGGGGAGGAACTGAACCTTGATGAGACCCCGCTGAATCGCCTTGCCAGCGACGTCACCAGCGGCACCCGCCGCGATGGTGGCCAGGGAGGTCACGCCCGACGCAGCCGCCGAGAGCAGACCAGCGGTCTTGGCCTCCAGCGCCATCTTGAACGACCGGTCGAACTCCGCCTTCACGAGGCCCGAGACGACCGGGTTGCCGCCCTGGGCCGCCACCTCTCGCGTGATGTGCACCTTGCCGCTCACCGCAGTCGGGGTGACCGTGGTGCCGGTGACGGTGAGCAGATCGTCGGGCGACGGCTCCACACCCTCGGTGTGGTCGTGCACGCCGACGTCGGTGTTGACCCGGTCCAGCTTGGACCAGAAGAACGGCGTGACGTTGCTGAGACCGCCCTTGTAGAACGTGTCGTACAGCGGCGACGTCGGCGTGGGGGCCTGACCGAGGAACATGTCCGGCCGGTAGGTCGGCTGGTTGACCTCGTTGACGTCGGTGGTGGCGAGGAACTGCGGGCTGAGCTGGTCGGCCGTGAACTTCTGCAGCCGGGCGAGCGCGGCCTGGTCGCCGTCCTTGCCAGCGGCAAGGAGGTCCGTCGCGAAGTCGAAGCCGGACGGAGCACCCTCGGAGCCGGCGAACCGGTAGATCGGCTCTTCCTTGATCTCGAACTGGGCCGCACCCGGCCCGACCGGGATCTTGATGTCCTTCAGCTGGGCGATCTCGGCCGACTGCGCCTCGACCTTCGCCATGAGGGCTTCGCCCTCGGCCTTGGTGAACGCGACAGTCTCGTCCGCGCCGACCTTCGTGTCTCCCATCGGTTCCTCCTGATTCGGCGCGGCGGATGCCGCAACAGCCGTGATGTGAGCGCCAGCGAATGCAGGCACCCGGACGACCGCAGCCCCCGTGAGCGTGGTCGTCTTGGCGTGCTGTACGCCTTCTCTGTCTGCCTCGAAGCTGCCCTCCACCTCGGCGGAGAACGACTTGAGCACGCGCACCTCGGGATCGGCCAGCGCCAGAACGCGGTCACCCTCCGGGGTCTTGGCAATGCGGAACTTCGCGAGAACGCCCTGGGTTTGAGGGGTCAGCTCGTACGCCGTTCCGACCTGCATGTAGAGCGACTTGTTGTCGTGAGCAAAGTTCAGGACTACATCGCTCGGGTCCTGCGGAAGCGTGACGGTGCCCTCGGCGAACGAGAAGCGAGCGACCTTGCCGGTGTGCGGGTCCCGCGCCGGGCGAGAGACCTCGTTGAACGGCAAGAGGATCCCCGTGAGAGTGCGGCTCTCCTGGTCGACGGAGAACTCCGCTGCCTCGAAGGAGATGGTGGTGTCACCCATTGGTCGCCTCCTGTGGGGCGGGCAGAGCCGGACGGGCGGGCGCGGGGAGCCCTAACGGCTCCAAGCTCCGCTTCTCCCGCGCCTCATCCGGGATGAGGACGTTGGAGCTGATGAGGATTTGGTCAGCCTGAGCAGCCGCCAGATCGTCCAGCCTCAGGTACGACGAGGTGTCGAACGAAACCTTGAAACCGGGCGGCGTTACGTCCTCCATGGACAGCCTGTCTTCGACAGCCGTCATGTACGGGCCGAGGACCGACTCAATCCGCTGACGACGGCGGTCCTGCGCGTTGAAGTAGGTGCGGCTCGTGGTGGAGACGCTCAGCTCTTCAGCGTCAATCCCGGTCAGTCGGGCAATCTCAGTGATGGCGAACTCGCGGGACTCCGAGAGCTGCAACTGCTCGGGGTTGAATCCGTCCCGGTTGTACTTGAGAGCGGCCGGGATGTAGGCGGTGTTGCCGAGCTGCCGAGCCAGGGACCAAGCGGCGAGCAGCGAGCGAATCTCCCTCTCGTCGGCTTCCTCCTGGGTCTCGTCACCTTCGGGAATGCCAACCGGGTCCGCGCCCTCAGTCGGGGTGAACCAGTCCACCGGAGGCATCCCGGTCGCAGCTCGTGCCGCGAATCGCGAGAGCGCAATGTAGGTGCGGATGGCCGGCGAAGACAGGAGACCGCTGTTCGGGGAATCGATGCGAATCATGCCGGGGATGTCCGGCCAAACCGTCGCAGAGCCCTCGGGGTAGTACACGAAGTTCGGCTGAACCGTAACCGTCTCGGCGTCCAGCCGGACGATCTCAGCCGGGCGGCCATGCCAGCCGTAGTGACTCGTACGCCACCAGGCCCGCTCCGACAGGAGCATGTCCTCAATCGTTCGGGTCATGGTCACCGAACGGGCCACGCCGGATTCCGGCTGGCTCAGCAGCGACCAGTCGGTCGGCTTTCCGTTGGGGTCGAGGAGGAGAAGGGGGAACTGCCCGATCTCGCCGCAGATGAGGTCGCGAGCCCGCTTGATGGCGGGGACGGACAGCGCCTCTTCCTTACTGATCTTGGCGCGAGCGAAGATGTAGTCATCGAAACTGGGCACTCCGTACAGAACACCCGAATCGATATCGACCGAGAAACGAGGAGAGATTGACCCCTCATTTCTCGGTGAAATCGTTTCGAGAGTCATCGCATCGGCCACGACCGGCGATTTCCCGAAAAGCGCTCCCAGCCACCCCATAGGCGCAGGCTACAGAATGCTTCGGGACGCTAACAATTGCCCTCGGCATCTTTATTTTAACTGGCCACGATGATCCTTGGTCGACCCACGGGCGTCTTCCGACAATCTGCAATCGCCCATACCGCAGCCTTGATCGCGTCTGCCCTTTCTGTCGAAGCCATTCGCAGGCCGTCCGCCGATGGGAGCGTGCGCGCCGCCAGCACCTGGCCGCCGAGGTGCGCCCCTCCGTCGTGGCGAAGGGTGCCGTCAGCAATGAGTCGTTCGAGATCCTGCACGGCTGCCACAGTTCGAACCTGCCCTTTCTTGGTTCGCACCCCCTTGAGGGCCGGGTCGTCCAGCAAGCTCGCCCCCACCGTGGCCACCCGCCGGAATCGTGCCGTCTTCAGCGCCAGGGCGGCCTCTGACAGGTCTGCGTGGTCGGTCACTGAGACCACCACCCCGCCGCCCGGTACCGGCCAGGCAAGGGCGAGAGAGACGCCGCTCTGATACCACGACTCAATCGCGGCGGCTTGTGGCGCAGTGGGCGGGAGCGGCGAAGCGAGGGTTTCCCACGCCGCCTCGGTCACGACCGTGTTGCCCTTCTCCTGCTTCGTGACCTTGAGCGTCCACATGTTGAGGTACTGCGCAATGAAGCCCGCCATCGGATCCGAGTCTTCAGCGTCTGGGTCTACAACCCCCGCGAGTGCAGCCAGGTATTTCGCCTCCACCATCTTGGCCCGCCCCGGGGACCAGTGAGGTGAGGCCGCCCGCCAGATAGCCGGGTCGCCCACATCGCTGCCCGGAGGCGCACCCCACAGGAGAACCAGCGTCTCTCCGTCTTCTACGTTCAATGCCGCCGACAACTTGTTCGGCATCAGGCCCGAGGCCAGCCGATGCGCCGTACTGGTCAGAAGGAGCTGAGGTGAAATACGTTCGAGGGTCGCCGGCTCAAGCCCTTCGGTGAACGACTCGGGCTTGACGCCCCACGCCTCGTCGACCATGCCGAGGCACACGTCGTACCCGTAAACCGCGTCAGCAGCTCGCACGAGCCAACGATTGTCACCCTTGATCACCTCCTGCTGTCCCGCACCCCGCGTCACCCGCCAGCCGTCTCGCATGGTCGCCCAGGTCCAAGCCTTCTGGTGGATCTCGCGAACAATGGCCACGTTCATGCCGGTGTGAATAGCGAGCTGCGGCTCACCGAACAGCTCTTCTTGGTCGATGGGCCACAGCGCTCCAGCCCTCAGGCGTACGGACTTGCCCACACGGCGCGGCCCAGACTCAAGAATGATCTTCCAAACAAGCTCGCCGTCCTCGTCGTGTTCGAGCTGGCGCATGAATGCGAGCTTCTGCCACCAGCGCAGCTCTACGCCCGTCTCTTCTCGCACCCAGTTGATGGCCTCCAAGCCGTACGAGCCAACAGCCCGCGGATGGGGTGGGGTCATCGCCAGCGGCGGAGATGCGTCGTCGGGAACGTTGATTGCCCCGCGCATCCACTCCGGTTCGTGCTGCGCTGGGTTGTCCCACTTGAGACGGTCCGGTACTTCAAACTCGACGGGATCGGTCTCGTGTAGAGAAATAGTCAGCGG
Organism: Kribbella sp. NPDC051770; assembly: GCF_040681455.1. Taxonomy (NCBI): domain Bacteria; kingdom Bacillati; phylum Actinomycetota; class Actinomycetes; order Propionibacteriales; family Kribbellaceae; genus Kribbella; species Kribbella sp. NPDC051770. The sequence continues at coordinate 93,028 of NZ_JBFAYT010000012.1, forward strand.
CCGAGCCTTAGGTGCCTCCCCTCGATCAGAAAAAAGTCGAGCTCGCTCGGCTGCTGCTCCTGCTGCCATCGCTTTCTCGATGACCGCACGCTGCCCCGACTTGTTCGAACAGTCCTTGCACTCCACCTGCCAGTTGGTGGGCTCCCATGTCAGCTCGGGATGTTGCCACCTGGGTTTGATGTGGCCGACCACCATCTCAGCCATGGTGCTAACCGTCTTGGTGCACCGGGCACACGGAGCAGGCAGGTACTGAGCCATGTGGAGTCTGGCCGCTGTGACCCGTGGGCCGCGCCACTGGTTGCGGTCTACGCCTGCCTTGCGTGGCCTACCCCTGGCCATTACCCGCGACCCTTCGTAGCCCAGCTCAGCAGCAGCCACAGCAGATGTACGCCAGCCTGTCCGGCCACATACCCCACCACCCCCAGCACCCCACTGATGAGGAACACCCACACGAGATCCCAGTCCATTAGAGCTCCCCCTCGTTGAACTCGCGCCCGTTGAGGTTGCACCAGCGACGAGCCTCCTTCTTGCTCGCGAACACCCAACCGGTGAACGGGATCAGGTAGGTCTCATCCCCGTCGCATCTCCCGTAGTAGGTCACCGTGAACGAGTGCAAGAGCGTGTCGTTGTCTGCCACCTCATGCCAGTAGAGGAAGCTCCTCACGGCGTACGCCTGCCCGTCCTCGATGACCCACGCACCGTTGCCGGGGACAACCTGATCAATAGCCCTGTTGACCTTCATATCGAACTGCCTCTCTAGCCTGATTTTGCCTCGAACTTGGGGTACACGGGTGGTACACAGAGGGGTACACAGACATATCCCCTGGTAGATCGGTGAATCGTGTACCTGTGTACCCTTTGTACCCTTTTGCGGTTTATACGTATGACTCTTCTGTTAACAGAAGTTCTTATATAGGGCCGCAATCCCGCATCGGGGTGCATCTGTGCACAGGTACATGAATCCCCAGGTGGGGCGGGGAGTGCACCCCTGTGTACCTGTGTACCTTCACCCCTCGTCTAGCACCGCAAATCGCCATGCGTACCCACCTCGACTCCTGTTGGTGTTGCGTTCGAGCCGATAACCGTTGATTACCTGCCCTTTTCGATACCCGAGGAACGTTCCGAGGCTCTGCGCGTACTGCTCTTTCGTGTTGCCGGAGACCATCGGCGTCTCTACCTCGTTGGTGAAGAGATGCAAGGCGAGGTCCTTTGCCATGAACCAGGAGTGCTCGTTGAACTTGGAGTCACTCGTCACCACGGCTTCGAGGATGGCCTCCAGCGTCTCCCTCTCAGGAGAGATGTCCTGCTCCTCTTCCTCCGGCGTCTCCAGGAATCCAGGTACGCCGTGGGCTTCGAGAATCCCGCCGATGACTCGCCGCCACGCGCCGTACGATCCGAGAGATGGCACGGCCTTGCCTGGCCCCGGTCGCCCCTTATCGATCCACGAACTGATGAGAGTGCACGCAGCCCAGACGAGACGGCCCCGATTCTCCAATGCCCAGCCGGGCAGGCTGAGCTTGAAGCCCTCCCGCTTGCTTGGGTCCTCTAGGAGAGTGTCCAGCCGGATCTTTACGACCCTGCGCTCCATGTCGGCACTGAAGCGAGGATTGTTGCCTGTCAGCACGAACGTGCAATTGATGACATTGCTGCTGTTCTCGCTCTTGCCCAGCACGCGGCCGGTCCAGATAGGAGAGGTGAGCGCGCTGGCTAGCGACGGGTAGTTGAGCTGCCTGTCCAGATTGTCGATGAAGAGCACCGGGGCTGCGGCCATGAACGTTGCCCCGAGCGTCTTTCGCATCTCATCGTCTCCGTGTGGAGCAGAGATGCTGTCCACGTACCCAACCGAGGCAGCCAGGGCCGACCGAACGAGCAGCGTCTTACCGGTGCCCTGCTTCGGAGCCTGAGTCGAGTACATCGGCGTGAAACCCCGAATGAGCTCACGGGCGAACGGCTGCAAGAGCAGCGCCCAGGCATGCGCCCGGTCCGAATCGCCCACGAACACGAAGTCTTGAAACAGCTCCTTGATGAGCCGCTTAGCCTCCTTGACTTCAGTCTTCGAGGGAGCCGGCGAGACGTCCGGGATCACCAACCCCGCAGGCGGCAGATACAGAGAACGGGAAGACGGGTGGTATCCAGGCTGGGTGCGTAACGTCCCGTCTGCGGCGAATACCGGCGTGGTCACGACCCGCTCCAGGGCCGGGAACGGCTGCCACAGCTCGTGTGCCACGAGCACATTACTGATGACGTCGAAAGGTGGATTGATCGCCTTTCGCACGACCTTGTCTTTTACCTTTCGGAGGTTGTACCAGTCCGCAGCCTCGCCAAGCAGGTGCCTCATTCGGTCCTTACTGACCTTGGTGATGCCCTGCCCGTTGGCCTCCGCAAGCGCACTGTCTCGTTGAAACAGGCTCGGCTCAGGTTGGTTAGCACTGGCCAGCACCGCCAGGGCGTCCCGAGTGAGGTCCCGCAACTCCTTGCCATCGACCCGAACGGACCTCTCGGGGGCGACGGCATAGCCGAGCAATTCCTCTACGGTGCCGTTGTCCGCAAAGAAGTCATCGAGGCCCGTCTTCGAGGGCTCACCGGCGAGGGTGGCAGAGCGAGGGAGAATCACCCACCACACCACCGCTCCGCGCAGGGAGAGGAATCTGGTCAGGTCATGAAGGGCAGCTTGCACACCCTCGTTGACCATGACGTCTGAGTCGTACGCAATGTAGGTCTTTCGGCCGGTCAGCTCGATGGAGTCCCAGTCCTCGAGTGGGCCGCTCTTTCCGTCTGCCCGGGTGCCCCGCCAGTTCCACACCCCCGTAAGCGCGACGCAGCACAGGCCAGCAGACACCGCAGAGTCGGCCTTCTTGACCCCCTCGGTAATCCAGAGCGGTTCGTCGGCATCCTTCAGGCGGAGGCCTAACCCAGGAGGGCAATCGACCCGCGTACGGCTACCACGCGGAGTCTCGTATTTGACTGGCTTCTCATTGTCACCGAGACGAGGCTTGTCCGGCTTGAACTGATAGGTGGTGACGTTCCCTGCCGCGTCATATGACGGGATCAGCAGTCCAGGCGCTCTCAGCTGAACACTGCTGAAGCCCAGCTCCAGCTCCCTCAGCTTCTTGTTCTTGCCAACGGTTTTGTAGCCTCGATTAGCGATTTGCTCGTCACCGATGGCACTGGCACCAAGTTCCTTGGCGTGCTTGCCGCTGAGCTTAGGCATGCGTTTCCCCGCTTCGATAGAGGTGGATTGGTGTTGGCTCAACCTCTGTCGACAGCAGGAACTCGGCTCGCGCGGATGTAGTTATCCAGCTCGTGCTTTTCGAATCGGACATAATGCCCGACCTTCACGAACGGAAGGATGCGCTGGGCAACGGCCCGGCGGACCCAGCGTGGAGTGACACCGAGGTACTCCGCGGCTTCTTCTCCATTGAGGAGGTTTGAACTCATGGCATAACTCCGTAAGTCAGAAGTTATACCCGGCGTCTCACGCCTGCTCAGCTAGCTCGGAAGGCGAATGCCCGCTAGCGGTATTAGCCCGATTGGGCCGTGCGGCAACTATAGCCCATTAAAGCCCACCCACGGCAATAGCCGTTTGTCACCATTGCTCGCACTCCGTAATTGCCTGTGTTCTTGCTCACCACCTCAACGCCCATGACTAACCAAGAGCGCCTACTACACACCGTTACGCCCTGCGAGCAGCCGTCACGTACCGTGACGAAGTCTGTAGCGTTCGAGGTATGACCAGTTCAAGCAGGACACGCAGCAGCAGCTACGGCACGGTGAACCAACTGCCCTCGGGCAAGTGGCGGGCGCGGTACGTCAGCCCAGACGGCAAGCGGCGCAGCCGTACGTTCGGCACCAAGACCGACGCCAGGGTGTTCCTGGCCACTACGCAGACCGACCAGGTTCGACGCGTCTGGCGGGCACCCAGCGCCAGCAAGGCCACCGTTGGCGACTACGCCACCAAGTACATGACGCGCCCAGATGACGAGGTGCGCCCCAACACCAAAGACCTCTACGCGCAGGTGTGGCGCAGCCACCTTGAGGAGCACTGGGCCGACGTACTCGTTACCGACGTGACCACCGCCAGCGTCCGCGAATGGCGCACCGGCAGGCAGCGGGCCAAGGTCGGTAGCAGCGCTCTCGCCCAGGCGTACCGCATGCTCCGGGGCTGCCTCAACTTGGCCGTGGCCGATGAGGTGATTGACGTCAACCCGTGCCGTATCAAAGGAGCCAGCACCGCCAAGCGACAGAAGCCGGTTCAGATTCTGACCATCCCGCAAGTGAACCGAGTGGCCAACTCGACCAAGCTGCCGGACAAGTACCGGGCGTTCGTGTTGGTGCTGGCCTACTGCGCGCCCCGGTTCGGAGAGGCGTCTGCACTTCGCCGGCGAGATGTGAAGCCCGACGGGTCTTCGATTCACATCGAGCGGTCGCAGCGCAAGGGACGCATTTCGGAGCCCAAGACAGAGGCAGGCTTCCGCGACGTGGCGGCCCCGCAGTTCGTAGCCGACGCGTTGGTGTATCACCTGGCGCACTTCACCGGGCCGGACGATGACGACCTGCTGTTCGGCACGAGCTCGGGCAAGTTCCTGGCTAGTCAGAACTGGGCGAAGGTCTTTCACCGCGCGCTTGAACACGAGAAGCTGCCCCGAATCCGAACGCACGAGCTCCGCCACACCGGGGCCACCCTGGCGGCCCAGAGCGGGGCAACAAAGGCCGAGCTCATGGCGCGCATTGGTCACGCCAGCGGGCGGGCGTCTGAGATTTACCAGCACGCCGCGTCCCTGCGCGACCGCACCATCGCCGACGCCCTCAACGCAGCCATCACGGGTGGCTAGGCCACGGGCAGGACACGCAGAGCCCCGAATCGGCTCTGACCTGCGGTTTAGCGCAACCTTCCAAACTGACTACGCGAGTTCGATTCTCGTCACCCGCTCAGCTGAGAGGGCCCGGTTCGTGCGAACCGGGCCTTCTGCTGTTTCAGGCCGGCTCGCTGGTGCACATCCACTCTGACGGTGGGTTGCCTCACGGCGTGCAGGCTTCGGCGATCGACAGACTGTTCTCGTACAGATGGTGCCGGGTGATCCGGCCGTTCGCGACGGTGAGGCGGAGGGCGAAGGGACCGGCGAAGGACTTGCCCGTCGCCCGGACTCTTCCCGACAGGTGGCCGGTCACGACGGCCTCGGTGCCGTCGACGAGGAACGCGTCGATGGAGGCGCGGGCGTCCTCGGGCACGGTGTGCGCGGCCAGCTCGGTGAACAACGCGGCGCACTCGGCGCCGGTGGAACACGGCCTGATCCACGGGACCGCCGGGTTCTCCGCGAGCATCCAGTCGACGTCGTCGGCGAACAGCGCGACCAGCCCCTCGATGTCCCCGGCGAGACGAAGCTCGAGAAACCTCTGGGCAGTGGCACGGGTGGCGTCCTCGGTGGAGATCGTCATGCGACGAATCTGCCGGAGTCGGCGCGGACCGTCGATGACCTCGTAGGTCATGCTGACGGTGCGCGCCGGCTGGGACGCCGACTCGACCCGTCGGAGGTTGTTCAAAGCGGCGAGGCGGCTGACAGACGATTCAGGACCTCGTCCGGCGTGAAGTCGTAGCCCGTCGCGCGGGGACCGGTCCAGTTGATACCCACCAGGAACCCGTCCCGCCGCAGCCCCGGAAGCCAGCGGTCGCGGTGATCTCCCTGAAGAAGGCAGCGGCTTGAGAAGCGCTCTGGGACATGCAAGTCATTCTCCGGGGCGGCCGGAGGCTTCGTACTCCGGGAGCTCGGCGAGAAAGCGGCGGATGATCGCAAGCGGGATCGACCGCACCGAGCCGTGCCACTCGAACGTCGCCGCCGACGGGTCATCGTCCGGCACGAAGACGAACAGCAATGGCCCGTCCCCCGGGCGGCCGCGGAGCGCCTGCAGTTCGTCGTATCAGCCTGACCGCTGCACGTCGTAGCCCGAGGCGGGCTCGTAGATCTGCCCGTCTGCCTCCCAGGGTCCCATGGGATGAATGGTTCCAGAGGAAGCCCGCCCGGCGCCTGGGATTTACACGAGCGGGAGCCAGCGGCGGGCGCTGCATCTGGTCTGGACCTCCGCGCGGGTCAGCCAGGCCGCTTGGGAGCACTCGGAGTCGGCCTCGGGAGTGGTGGGGCGACCGGGCTCTGTGAGGTGGGTGGTGACGTAGACGAGGTAGCCGACCGGATGCGGATACCTGAAGCCCGCGGGCTTCGGCCCGTCGAGGGTGATCCGGTTCCAGCCCAGTACGGTGAGGTCAGCCTCAGCCGCGCGCCAGCCCGTCTCCTCCTGCAGCTCGCGAACGGCGGCCTGCTGCGGCGTCTCCCCCGGCTCCACGTGCCCACCCGGCAGATCCCAGCCCCCACGAGCCGGCAACTCGGCGTACCGCAGCAGCAAGCGCCCCAGACTGTCGAACACGAGCACAAACGCCGAGCTCACCAGCTCGTACGCCGGAAGCTCGTCGGCCAGGAACAGCTTGCTCCGGTGCGGCAGCTCCAGGTCGGGCAGCGTGCCGGACCAGAGGAGCCGCGTCATCCCGGGCACCCCTCGATCAACCAGCCGATCCGGCCGAGGCGGCGGCGTCCAGGTCTTCGTCGAGATCCTCGTCGTTGTCCGCGAAGACGATCGTGAAGGTCCCGCGGGTGACGCCGTCCGGCTCGAGGACTGCTTCGAATCCGATCGTGAGCATGTCCTCCATGCTGATCGGCTCGTGCTCGGCCAACGCCCGCCCGACGTGCTGGAACAAGGCAGTCAGCGACTGGTCCTCGTCGGCGGTGGGGAGACCGATCGAGAACGACTTGCAGGGATATCCGAGACTCATGCGCGGATGGTTCCACAGGACCGGGCGCGGCGACGGCACGGGTCGTAGGCTGCCCGCATGTTGCTGGGTGAAGCGTGGCCGCGGCTCGCCGGCCAGGTACGGGATGCGCTGACTCGGGACGGGGAGCACGAGCTGGCGGCGCAGATCGACGGGCTGCCGGTGGTGCAGAGGTGCGAGTGCGGGGACGACTTCTGCCAGAGCTTCCACACCGCGCCCCCACCGGACGGCGGCTATCCGCTCGAACGACACCGCAACTGGTACGCCGAGGACTCCCCCGGCTGGGACGGCGAGCTGGTGCTGGACGTCGTCGACGGCCTGGTCGTCTACGTGGAAGTGCTCGACCGCGAGCCGCTCGACTAGTACGTCCAACCGCCATCGCTGAGGTTGAACGACCACTCGGTGCGCGCCGCCTCGGTCAGATGAGCGACCGCAGGTGCACTGAGCGGCGGGTACGGGACAGCGCTCAAGTGCGTGACCGCCTCAGCGACCGAGAACCAGCGGACCTCCAGCACCGCCCCGTCCTGGTCGTCGGGCGCAAAGCGCGGATCGCTGACCGTCACCGTGTAGTTGAAGGACCGGTTGACCAGCACCCCGTCGTGGCTGACGACAGCGGTCCACACCTGAGCGAGCGCGGACGCAGCAACCCGCAGACCGGTCTCCTCCCGCAGCTCACGCACAGCAGCCGCCAGCGGGTCCTCACCAGGCTCGACAGCCCCACTGGGCAGGTTCCAGTGCATCCGATCCCAGGTGTCGTACTGCTCCCGCACCAGTGCGATCTGGTCGCCGTACCGCGCGACAACGCCTACGTACTCCCGCATCCGGCGAGCCTACGACCGCTCAGGGCCGCAGCCGCTTCGTTGCTAACAGCGATAACATCGATCAGCCCTCACTGAATCCGGAACACCGGCCCCCGTGCCCTGAACGGCAGCGTCGCCCCCGACGGGATCAGATACGCATGCTCACGCCGCACCCGCAGCACGTCGCAGTCGGCGTCCGTGATGATCAGTACCGGAGCCTCCCGCGGGAAGTCGTCTGCATGGTCCAGCAGGTTCAGCGCAGGCTGCAGAACCGTCCCGCCGCGTCCGCGGAGCTGCACACGGCCGGCGATCTCGTCCACCGGCACGTACCCGGCGTCGTACGGCGCCGCGTCGCAGTAGACCACGCGGGCAGCCGGCACATCCCGTGCATGCGAGTACGACGCGATCGCCCCCAGCGCCTTGCCGAGCAACCGGTGGTCCATCGACGCCGACGTGTCCAGCACCACCCCGTACGTCGGCAGCAGCTCCGGCCGCTCCGGCCGGACCCAACCAGGCCGCGGGATGTCCGGCGTACTCGCCTGACGGCGCGAGGCCCGAGCGTAGGACCGAGTCGGCACGACCGACGGCACGTGCTCCTCGAACCACCGCGCAAGCTGCGCGTCCCACTCCAGCGCCGGGTGGTCCAGCGCCCGGATCTCCTCGACCAGTCCGGCAGGCAGCAGCCCGCGCGACTCGTCGTGGTACGCCAGTCCCGTGCTCAGCGCCCGCCGGTAGATGTCATCGAGCCCGGCAGCCCGCTGGCCCTCGCCGGGATGCGGCAGCGGCTGCCCGAGTACATCGCCCAGCCCGACGCCGCGGAGCGTCGCCAGCTTGCGGTAGCGGCGCAGGTCGCGCGCGATGCGGTCGTAGACCTCTTCCGCGGACAGGCCCTTCAGCTCCGCGTCGTACAGCGCACCCTCCGGCATCGTGCCGACACCCATCTCCAGCAACCAGCCGTTGATGACCAGGTCGGCCGCGACGTTCCACAGGTACGGATCGCGCCCGCCGACGCGTTCGCCGTGGCGCAGTGCGGCGTGCAGCATCTCGTGCGCCATCACGAACCGCCACTCCCCTGGCGTCAGCCCGGCCAGCGGGTTCACGTAGATCTCCCCGGCGACAGCACTTACCGCAGCCACCCGGATATCCCAGTTGCGCGCCAGCTCCACTTCAGCGACGACAGTCATCGAAGCTGCCAGCGCACCCATCAGCGGGTACGACGAAACGAACCACCCCAGCGCGGCCGTCCAATCGTCCACCCGCCCCTTGGAGTCGGACAGCGACGACCGTACGCCGCCCGCAACGTCCACTGCCGCAGTCGCTGCAGCCGACAGGCCAACAGCGAAGCGAGCAGGCCAGTCAGGCGGCTTGCCCCACCCGGTCCAGGCCGAGTTGGTGACGTCAGCCTCGCCACCGTTGACTCCGCACCGCGTGTGCTCGTCCGGTACGCCGCTGGAGCGCCACAGGCGAGCCAGCGCGTCCTCATCGGTCGAAGGCAGCGCAACCGGCAGGTCGACGACCGGGCGACCGAGCTTGAGCGCCTGCAGGAAGCGGTTCACCGCCACGTCGTACGCCGCGGACGCTGCGCGGTCGGGAGCCTGCCGGTCCGGCGAGGCGTGCCCGAGGCCCAGGTGGATCAGCAGGTGCGCGAAGACCCACGCCCATTCGTCGGCGGTCGCCCGCCGCGTCTGGTGAACCAGGATCTCGCGAGCACTCCCGATCCGCGCCCAGCCGTCGGTCGCGACAGTGTCGCTCCGACGTGGCGGCTGACCGGCCAGCGCGGCGAACAGCGGGTGCTCCGCGACCCGCTGCCAGCCGGCGTGGATCGCCTCCAGCGCTGGATCCTTGCGGGGTGGACGCCGGGGCATCGGTCAGTTCCGCGCCGCGACCAGGCGCGGCAGGTCGCGGGTGACCTCGACCAGGAACCACGTCGGCAGCACCGCGCGGCCGTCCTCGTCGGACGCGATCACGACCTGCGCGATCTCCAGCGAGATCTCCGCGAGCTCGACCAGCAGCGCCTTGCCGCGGTGTGCGAGCTGACGCGACGCCGCGCTGCCGCCGGTCTTGTCCGCGGGCAGCTCCTTCACGAGCCGGGCCCGGAACGTCTCGGCCAGGAAGTACAGCAGGTCGCGATCACCCGGAGCGCTCGGCCAGCCGACCTCGCCCTTGAGCACGGCTTCGAGCCCGAACGCGTTGCGGACCGTCTTCACGAACGCGCGGAACCCGGAGGCGTGCGCGGCCGTGACGGTGCCGAAGGCCAGGACGCGCAGCATCTCGTCGTCGATGTCGTCGCCGTACGAGTGCAGCGCGTCGGACAGCATGTGCCAGCTGCGCGGCGACGAGAACGGCTCCTCGGTCTTTGGCGGCGCGGTCCACAGGTGGTCCGGGCGGTTGCGCAGGTAGTCGAGGATCCACGGGTGGATCCCGGCGCCGCCGGCCCAGGTCAGCCAGTCGCTGGCCGAAGCGCGCAGGTGAACGTGCACCAGGCGGTTCAGCAGCGCGGACGCCATCGGGCGGGCCAGCGCGTTGTCGGTGGCCCGGTTGCCGGCGCCGATCACGACCGATCCCTCAGGCAGCTCGTACTCGCCGATCCGGCGGTCCAGGATCAGCGAGTAGAACGCCTTCTGCACCTCCGGCGAGGACGCGTTCAGCTCGTCCAGGAACAGGCAGTACGGCGCGTCCCGGGCGATGCTCATCGGCGGCGCGAACCGGCTCCGGCCGTCGACGATCTGCGGTACGCCGATCAGGTCCTCCGGCGCGAGCTGGGTCCCGAGCAGCGTGACGCACTCCAGGCCGAGCGAGTCCGCGAACGCGCGCACCAGGCTGGACTTGCCGATCCCGGGCGCTCCCCAGAGGAAGACCGGGCGGACGACGGCGACGTGCAGCAACACCTCGGGCAACTGCTTCGGCGTCACGGTGACTGCAGCCTGCATCGGGTCCTTTCTCGCGGTTCGGGATTCGAGGGTCCCGCAGCCTGCACAGCCTTGTCACCGGGTTTTCCACAGCGGACAACGAGCACGCAGCGTCACCGCATTCCGACTGCATACTTCCTTTGCTCGTCGAAAACGACTAGCGTGCCGAACTTCGTGAGGGGGCTTGGAGTGAACAGGAATCGACTGGTCGCGGCCGGGATTGCACTGGTTCTGCTGCCGTTGGGCGCCGGGCGAGCGACGGCCGCGGAGCCGCCACCGCACCTCGGCGAGGGGCAGGCCGTCGGGAACCGGGTGGTGGCCGATCCGCCGTACAGGCTACGAGCGGTGACGAGTCGGTACTACGTGACTTCGTACGCCCAGCCCGACGACCGGTCGCCCGAGCCCTGGGAGATCCAGCGCACGACCGACGGGACGACTGCGAGAACGGTCGACAGGCCACCGGGGCAGCTGGATCAGGCGCCGACGCTGCTCGGGCAGTATGCCGTCCAAGTCGGCGCCGGTGTCGTCAGCTTTCGCGATCTGGGGACGGACGCGACGAGTCAGGTGAGCGTGCCCGAGGGCGCTGTGTACGAGGGCGTCTATCCCGGCGGCGTCCTGCTGCGCCGCGGGTCGACGATGTCGTTGCGGGCGATCGGGAACACCGAGAAGACCGTCACCAACGCCGCCGGCGATCCGACGATCCTGGACAGCGACGACTCCTCGCTGCTGCTCGGAATGTCCGGGCGGATCGCGGTCGTGGATCTCGCGACCGGGGCGGGGACCGCCGTGACGACGCTGCCCGCGAATCCAGCATGGGCGCAGCTCACACCGAACCGCGTCCTGTGGCAGACCGCCGCGACGGAGACGACCCGTTCACTGGCCTGGAAACAACGCACCTCGGCGACGACCGGAACGATCCAAGTCCCGTACGGCGAACCGATCCTGCCGCTCGGCGACGACGTCGCTGTCCGGATCGGGTCGGAGCTGGTGAAGGTCACCGGCGCCGGGACGGTCACGCGCCCGTTCGTTACCGGGGTGCACGATGCCGCGGACCTCACCACTGGGCGGCTGCTGGTCAGTGCGCAGAGCAAGATCGCGTCGGTCGGCTCGGACGGTGTGCTCCAGACCGTCAAGGCGACCCCCGCGTTCAACGCCCAGGTGCAGTACGTCGGGCTGTCGGGTTCCCGCGTGGTTGCCTCAGACCAGCAACCTGCGCACTCGCTGTACGAGACGAGCAACAACGGCGCAGCCTGGACGGCGACCGGTGGCAGCAGCTCCGGCAAGCCGTTCCAGCTCGAAGGGTCGAGCCTGCTCACCTTCGACGGGACCCAGGCCCGCGTCGGTGAGCTGACCTTCCCGGCGGCCGACGACGTCGTGCTCGGCAAGGGCGGCAAGTTCGTCGCTCACAACGGAGAGATCTACGACGTCGCGACCAAGGCGAAGGTCCTCGATCTGCAACCGCCGTTCGCGCTCGTGGGCAGCACTGCGTGGAAGGTGACCGAGCCCGGCGTACTGCGTGGGCAGGACGTCACCGCGGGGACCAGCAAGACGATCACCGTCGCCAGTGGGTGCACGGTCGGCCCGAACGCGGCGAACGGCCGCTGGGCCCTGCTCACCGGCTGCGCCGGCGGCAACCAGGTCGTCGACATCTCCGGCCCGGAGGCTCCGCGCAATCTCACCGTCCCCGCCGATGCCCAACTGGGCAACGGCTTCGTCGCCCAGCTCGTCGACGGTGAGTCCAGCGCCGCCGGCGCTCCCGCATCGGCCGACGGCGCAACGAACGCTGCGGCGGTCGGCGCCAAGGACCTGCTCGTCACCGATCTGAACGACCCCGCGCTTGGGCAGCGGCGGTACGGGCCGGTGCTCGGGCAGTTGCACCCGGCAACCTTCCGGGCCGACGGGTCGGGGCAGCCGAAGCTGGTCTACGCCGACCCGACCGCGCGGCCCCGGGTGATCACGCTCGACTGGCTGAAGCCCGATCCGCAGCAGCGCGCCGACCGGACCCCGCCGGTGCTGACCGAGGCCAGCGCCGGGGACCGGATCCGCGACTTCACCACCTCGCGCTTCTACTGGACCTTCCGCGACCCGGCCGACGACCCGCACGAGCCGGCGTCCGGTGTCCTGAGCTACGACCTCCGGATCCAGCAGCGCCCGACCCCGACCTCCCCGTACGGCGCCTGGCGCGAGATCGCCGGGTGGCAGGGCATCAAGATCACCGAGGTCAGCCTGACCGCGAACCCGGGGATCGACACCTGCTGGCAGGTCCGGTCCCGCGACTTCGCGCTCAACCTGAGCGCCTGGAGCGCGTCGTACTGCAGCGAGACCGACGGCACCGCCCCCGTGCACGTCAGCAGCCGGCCCGGCGACCGCGTGATCCTGACTCCGGCGCAGGCGTACAGCTACCAGTTCACCGACAACCTCGACCCGGTCGCGTACGACGTCGCCTACCGCAACGCCGCGCCCGGTCAAGCGCTCGGCGCGTGGGTGTACCCGGCGGCCTGGCAGACGCTGCAGGACACCTCGGTCGCCTGGGGCGCGAACGCCGGGTCCGACCGCTGCTTCCAGGTCCGCGCCAGGGACGTGATCGGGAACGTGTCGGGCTGGTCGCCGCAGACCTGCTCGGTGTACCCGCAGGACGACCGGGCGCTGACCTCGGTCGGCTCGGTGACCCGCGGCAGCAGCCCACTAGCGTTCCTCGGCACCACCTCGACGCTGAACGCGAAGGGCACGGCGCTGACCAAGACCGGCGAGTCCGGGGTCCGGATCGCGCTCGTCACGCTCAACGGACCCGGTCAGGGCTCGGTCGACGTGTTCCACGCGGGCGTCAAGATCGCCACCGTCTCGCTGGCCGCGACCACCCAGACCCGGAAGGTCACCTACCTGCCGGTCACGGCGTACCGGAGCGGCGAAGTCCGCATCGTCTCGACTTCCACAGCCCCGGCCACGGTCGACGGGATCGCATTTCTCCGGGCCAATCCATAACGAACCGCAATGACTGTGAGCCCCGTCACCGCGCAGTACCGGGGCCCGGTCATTGCAGGTAGCAGCAGTTACATCACCGGGGAATGGAATTGCCAGGACAAGCGCTGAGCCCTGGGTGATACTGGAAATCGCGCCGTTTTCCGGTTAGCCAACCCCACTCACTGCCGAGCATGTTGGGAAGTGCGCCCCTCCAGATGCCCTCAGAGCACCCTGCCCAAGCGCCGTCGATCGCACCCCCCTCGACCCGAGCCCCCGCCCGCAGTCACAATCTGTGGCGGCTACGGCCCTACCTCCGCCCCCACCGGCACCGCCTGGCGATCATGTTCTCCACGGCCGTCCTCGGTGTCGGCGTCAGCCTCAGCGTTCCCCTCGTCACCCGGGCCATCATCGACGGTCCGGTCACCCGCCGCGAGCTCAGCCTCCTGGTCCCGCTCGCCCTCCTCGCCCTCGGGCTCAGCATCAGCGAGGTCCTGCTGGTCTGGATGCGCCGCTGGGCCCAGTCCCGGACCGTCAGCGACCTCGAAGCGACCCTGCGCCACGACCTGTACGTCCGGCTGCAGACGCTGCCGATGGAGTTCCACAACCGCTGGCAGAGCGGTCAGCTGCTGTCCCGGGTCACCGTCGACCTGTCGACGATCCGCCGGTTCATGGGCTTCGGCCTGCTGTTCCTGGTGATCAACATCCTGCAACTGGTCGTCGTCACCATCCTGCTGCTGCGGTTGTACTGGCCGCTCGGCGTCGTCGTGCTGGCGGCCGCGGTGCCGATCATCATGGTGTCGCTGAAGTTCGAGAAGAAGTACCTGGCGATCTCGCGCCGCGTGCAGGACCAGCAGGGCGACCTGGCCACCTCGATCGAGGAGTCCGCGCTCGGCTTCCGGGTGATCAAGGCCTTCGGCCGGCGTGAGCACGTCAAGGCGCAGTTCAACGACGGCGCGGTCAAGCTCTACGGCACCTCGGTGGAGAAGGTCCGGCTGGCGTCGCGGTTCTGGACCTTCCTCGAAGTGATCCCGAACCTGACGCTGGTGATCGTGCTGCTGCTCGGCGCGCTCGCCGTCGGCCGGAACGCAATCACGCTCGGCACCCTGGTCGCGTTCATCACGCTGATGCTGTCGCTGATCTGGCCGGTCGAGTCGCTCGGCACCATCCTCGCGATGGCGCAGGAAGCGATGACGTCGGCGGACCGGATCAGCGAGATCCTCGACACGAAGTCGTCGATCGAGTCCGGGCCGGAGCAGCTCGAGAACCCGCAGGGTCACCTGCGGTTCGAGAACGTCAGCTTCCGGTTCTCGCCGGACTCCGCCGACGTGCTGCACGACATCAACCTCGACCTCACCCCCGGGACGACGCTGGCCCTGGTCGGCGCCACCGGGTCGGGCAAGACCACACTCACCGCACTGGTCCCCCGGCTGTACGACGTGACCGGCGGCCGGATCACCATCGACGGGCACGACGTCCGTGACCTCGACCTGCGCTCCCTGCGCAGCGCGGTCGCTTCCGCGTTCGACGACCCGACGCTGTTCTCGATGTCGGTCCGGGAGAACATCACCCTCGGCCGCCCGGACGCGAGTGACGCCGACGTCCAGCAGGCGCTGGAGATCGCCCAGGCGACCTTCGCGAACGACCTGCCCTGGGGGCTGGAGACCCGGGTCGGTGAGCAGGGCATGTCCCTGTCCGGCGGTCAGCGGCAGCGCCTGGCCCTGGCCCGCGCGGTGCTCGCCAAGCCCGCCGTATTGGTGCTCGACGACACGCTGTCCGCGCTCGACGTGCACACCGAGGCCCTGGTCGAGGAGGCGCTGCGCAACGTGCTCTCCGCGACCACCGGCATCGTCGTCGCGCACCGGGCGTCGACGGTGATGCTCGCCGACCAGGTCGCACTGCTCGAGGACGGCACGATCACCCACGTCGGCACGCACCACGAGCTGCTGGCGACGGTCCCGGCGTACCGGCAGCTGCTCGCGGCGGAAGAGGAAGAGGTGCACGCATGAGCACGGCGCAACAGGCATCTCAGCCTCAGCCGGATCCCGAGGAGACCCGGAGCCCCGAACAGATCATCGACCGCGAGGAGTCCTGGCGCGGGTACGCCGAGCAGGGCGACGACGAGCTGTCCCGGGCCACCACCGTGCGGCTCAAGGAGCAGTCCCGCAAGCTCCTCGGCGAGCTGCTCCGCCCGTACCAGAAGCTGATCTGGCTGCTGGTCGCGATCGTCGTCGTCGAGAACGCGGCCCGGCTCGCCGTGCCGTACCTGGTCCACCTCGGCATCGACAAGGGCATCCCGCCGATCCTGGCCGGTGAGGGCAACACGACCCTGCTGACCGTGGTCGCGGCGGTGCTCGCGTCGGCGCTGATCCAGGCGTTCGCCCGGCAGGTGTTCCTGATGCGGTCCGGCCGGCTCGGCCAGACCATCCTGCTCGGGCTGCGCCGCCGGGTCTTCGACCACTTCCAGCGGCTCAGCCCGTCGTTCCACGACCGCTACACCTCGGGCCGGGTGATCTCGCGGCTGACCTCCGACGTGGACGTGATCGACGAGATGCTCGAGACCGGGTTCGACGGTCTGGTGACGGCGCTGCTGACCCTGATCGGTACGGCGGTGCTGCTGCTCACGCTCGACGTGAAGCTCGGCCTGCTCGCGCTGCTGTCGTTCCCAATGCTGTTCTTCCTCACCACCTGGTTCCGGCGCCGGTCGCAGCTGGTCTACCGGCGCAGCCGCGAAGCGGTCGCGCTGGTCATCGTGCACTTCGTCGAGTCGATGACCGGGATCCGCGCGGTCCAGGCGTTCCGCCGCGAACCGCGCAACGAGGAGATCTTCCACGGGGTCAACGACCGCTACCGGGAAGCGAACCTGGAGTCGTTCCGGATCAACGCGATCTTCATGCCGTCGATCAAGGGCGTCGGCAACATCACCATCGTCGCGATCCTCGCCTACGGCGGCTGGCAGGCCTACCACGGGCACGTCACCGTCGGGGTGCTGACCGCGTTCCTGCTCTACCTGCGGCAGTTCTTCGAGCCGCTGCAGGACATCTCGCAGTTCTACAACACGTTCCTGTCCGCGAGCGCCGCGCTGGAGAAGCTGTCCGGCGTGCTCAACGAGTCTCCCGACGTCCCCGAGCCGAAGGACCCGGCCAAGCCGGCCCGCAAGGCGAGCGGACACCTGGAGCTGCGGGACGTGAAGTTCTCGTACGTCGACGGCGTGGCGGTCCTGCCCGGGCTCGACCTCGACGTCCCGGCCGGGCAGACCCTCGCCCTGGTCGGTACGACGGGCGCCGGCAAGACGACGATCGCCAAGCTGGTCGCCCGGTTCTACGACCCGACCGGCGGCCAGGTCGTGCTCGACGGCATCGACCTGCGCAAACTCACCGAGGACGACCTGCGCGAGCGGGTGGTGATGGTGACCCAGGAGAACTTCCTGTTCACCGGCACGGTCGCCGACAACATCCGCTTCGGCAAGCCGGACGCGACCATGGACGAGATCGTCGAGGCCGCCAAGGTGATCGGCGCCCACGACTTCATCGTGCGGCTGCCGGACGGGTACGAGACCGCGGTCGAGAAGCGCGGCTCGCGGTTGTCGGCTGGTCAGCGGCAGTTGGTCGCCTTCGCCAGGGCGTTCCTGGCCGACCCGGCGGTGCTGATCCTGGACGAGGCGACCTCAAGCCTCGACATCCCCAGCGAGCGGCTGATCCAGCGCGCGCTGCGCACGATCCTCGCCGACCGGACCGCGATCGTGATCGCGCACCGGCTGTCCACGGTGGAAACCGCGGACCGGGTGATCGTGCTGGAGCACGGGCGCATCATCGAGGACGGCTCACCGGACTCGCTGATCACGCACGGCGGGCACTACGCGGGACTGCACCAGGCATGGGAGGACTCGCTGGCCTGAGCAGGTGAAGGTCGAGGCGCTGGCGCCGGACTGAGCAGGTGAAGGTCGAGGCGCTGGCGCCGGACTGAGCAGGTGAAGGTCAAGGCGCTGGCGCCGGACTGAGCAGGTGAAGGCCGAGGCGCTGGCGCCGGACTGAGCAGGTGAAGGCCGAGGCGCTGGCGCCGGACTGAGCAGGTGAAGGCCGAGACGCTGGCGCCGGCCCGAGCAGGTGAAGGCCGAGACGCTGGC
>NZ_JBFAYT010000012.1:110734-205583 GCF_040681455.1 Kribbella sp. NPDC051770
GGCGCCGGCCCGAGCAGGTGAAGGCCGAGACGCTGGCGCCGGCCCGAGCAGGTGAAGGTCAAGACGCTGGCGCCGGCCCGAGCAGGTGAAGGTCAAGACGCTGGCGCCGGCCCGAGCAGGTGAAGGTCAAGGCGCCGACGCCGGCCGACGAGGTCGTCGTGGTGGTCGGACGACGTGCTCGCCACCGGCGGCACGGTCGAGGCCTGTCTGCGGCTGATCCGGCGCTGCGGGGCCGGCGGAGAACGTCGGATGCTCGACGGGCTTGCGGCCGAGTCGCGGCAGGCGGCGTTGCCAGTTGAGAGGTTGATCGGCGTCACCGGCGGGCGTCGCCGGGACCCTGGCGCTGCTGCCGGGGACCTTGCTGAGGCAGGGCGCGAAGGCGGGTTCGCGGCTGAGATTGGTTTGTTGAGACAGGGCCTCTTCCACCTCGGTGGAAGAGGCCCTGTTCGTCATCTGCTGGGCTAGCTGGTGTGCCAGGCCTCGACGGCCTGCTGCACGCGGTACGCCGAGGCGAAGTCGGCGAGGTTCTCCGGATGGTTACCCCGGACGGCCTCGGCGAACAGCGACAGCCGCGACGCGTCACCACTGCGCTCCTCCGGCAGGCCGACCCGTTCCCATTCATTGCCCTCAGCAACAAACAGTTCGGTCCAGTCGCGCAGCAGGTACGAGCGCTCGGTTCCGCGCACGATCCACTCGTACGTCGTCGGCCCGGCGATCACACCGCTGACCTGAACCGGGACGTCACCGGCCCGGTACAACCCGAACGCCGCGACCTCGGCGCCGGGACCGCGATGGTCGAGCACCAGGTCGACAGGAGTCAGCGGGCCAATCAGGCGATCGGTCAGGTAGGCGAAGTGCGAGAAGACCTCGCGGATGAATCCGCCCTGGGCCCGCTCGCCCAGCCAAGCTGCCGACGCCTGGAACGGCCGGGGCCAGTGCGGAAAGGCCAGGCGGATCTCGACGGCGCGGATCTCACCGGCGGCACCGAGGACTTCTTCGAGGTAGCGCGTCGCCGGTTGGTCCGACAGCGCGAAGTTCACCGCAGCCGCGCGTCCTGAGCCGGCGACCGCCTCGACCATCCGTTGCCCATCGGCCAGGCTGACCGCGAGCGGCTTCTCGCAGAACACCGCACGCCCCGCCGCGAAGGCCGCCACGGTGAGGTCCGCGTGTGTGGCGGGTGGGGTGGCGACATAGAGGGCATCGATCTCGGCGGCGACAACCTCTGCGGGATCGGTGGTGAAGTGGATCGCCGGGAACTCCCTGGCCCACCGCTCAACCACCGTCGGGTCCAGGTCGGCGGCGGCGACCACCTCGTAGTCGGGGTGGGACTGAGCGATCTGGAGGACACGCCCACCCATCGCTCCGAGGCCAACGATCCCCAGCCGCACCGCACGCGTGATCACCTGGTCGAGTCTGCACCCTGAGTGCGTATCTACGCTTCCGGGGTGCGGACAGTGGCTGAGTTGAAGGAACGGTGGATTGCCGAGATCTCGGCAATCGTGCTGCCGACCTGCATGTACGTGTCGACCGCGCGCGAGGCTGAGGTGCTGTGCGGGCAACTGGTCGAGGACGTGTGCTTCCTGGAGGAGGTCGACTCGGACTTCGTCGACGCGGATCGCCAGGGGCACGGATCGACCGGGGTGAGCGGGGCGTTCGAGCGGGTGTTCGGCGCTGGTACTCGGTCTGCGGCCGGGGTTGTGTCGGTGTACGCGCGGCATTTTCATCGGCTGGGGTATCTGGCGATCGACCGAGCCGTGGACTGGGGGCCGCTTGCTGAGAAGGCTCGGGCGGGGTTGGGGGATCTTCGGCGGAGCGAGCTCGAGGAGCTGTACGGCGAGCCCAGTCTGGTCGTGGACGGGCGGGTCGGGTGCTACGTGTCCGCGGAGGGATGGCTCTACGTCGACTACCAGGGGCCCGAGTTGCTCGGGCCGCAGGAGTTGGTGCGGGACGTTCGGGTGCCGGCGGGGAGCGGATTCCAGCTCGGCGGGCGGTCGGGCGGTGAGCGATCAGCCCTTGGCAGCTTTGACGACGGGGTCTGCTGGACGCCGTACGGGCGGACGCTTGTCGGTGGGGGTTTGTAGCGTGGCGGCATGCTCACGACGTTGGCGGTGGAGAGTTATCGGTCGTTGCGGCGGGTGGTGGTGCCGTTGGGGCGGGTGAATGTGGTGACGGGGGCCAACGGGAGTGGGAAGTCTTCGTTGTACCGGGCGCTGCGGTTGCTGGCGGATGCCTCTCGGAACGGGGCGGTGGCGGCGTTGGCTCGGGAGGGTGGGTTGCAGAGCACGTTGTGGGCCGGGCCTGAGGTGGTGGGAAAGGCTGTGCGGCGTGGGGAGTTCGCGGTGCAGGGGACGGTGCGGTCGGGGCCGGTGAGTTTGCGGATGGGGTTCGCTTCCGAGGACTACGGGTACGCCGTGGACTTCGGGCTGCCGACGATGGGTGGGCCGTTCGGGCAGGATCCGGAGATCAAGCGGGAGGCGCTCTGGGCGGGGCCGTTCTTCCGGCCGGCGTCGTTGCTGGTGGATCGCAAGCACGCGGCGGTGCGGATCCGGGGTGACAGCGGCGAGTGGGAGGACGGCGGGCATCAGCTGCAGACGTTCGACAGCATGCTGAGCGAGTTCGCGGATCCGCATCGGGCGCCGGAGCTGATGGCGGTGCGGGAGCGGATTCGGGGGTGGCGGTTCTACGACCACCTGCGGACCGACGCCGACGCGCCCGCGCGGCAGGCGCGGGTGGGGACGCGGACGCCGGTGCTCGATGCCGAGGGCGCCGATCTGGCGGCGGCGTTGGAGACGATCAGTCAGATCGGGGACCGCGCGGCGCTGAACGAGGCGGTCGAGCAGGCCTTTCCGGGGAGCGCGGTGGCGATCGGGAATCGGAGCGGGCTGTTCGAGCTGGTGTTCAGGCAGCACGGGCTGCTGCGGCCGTTGGCTGCGGCGGAGTTGTCGGATGGGACGCTGCGGTACCTGCTGTGGGTCGCCGCGCTGCTGACGCCGAGGCCGCCGGAGCTGCTGGTGCTGAACGAGCCGGAGACGAGTTTGCACCCCGATCTGTTGCCGGCGCTCGCCAATCTCGTGATCACCGCGGCGAAGGAGACGCAGGTGATCCTGGTGACGCACTCGCGGCCGTTCCTCGCCGCGCTGCAGGCGGGAGCGGACGAGACCGGGCAGGATCTGCGGACGATCGAGCTGGTGAAGGAGTTCGGCCAGACCGCTATCGCGGGTCAGGGCCCGCTGGACGAGCCTCCGTGGAAGTGGCCGGCCCGCTAGCCGAAGCCGAACCACCCGCCGACCCGTCGGCCGAGGCCGGGCCGCCGCCCGACGTCGTCTCCTCAGCCGAGTCCTTCACTGATTCGAAGCGGACCAGGATCAGTGCGCCTATTGCGGTCAGTACGAAACCACCCACCGCCGCAGGACCCCAGCCCGGCCTGACCGCATCATGCAGCACGAAGACCCCCACCGCAGCCGGCGTGATCGTCTGCAGCGCGATCATCGGTGTCGTCGCCAGCGTCACCGAGCCGCGTTGCAGCGCCAGCGAGTACAGGATGAACGCGAGCGCACCGCTCAACGGCAGCGTGTACGTCGTGAAGCCCTGGAGCAGTTCGCTGATCGAGCCGTCTTCCAGCAGCCTCGCCGAGATCGCCACCCCGGCGTAGCCGAGGCCGGCCAGCAACCCCAGGAGTGCCGTCGCGCCGGCGTGCTCCGAGCGGCTGGCGACGGCGCCGAGGACGATGATCGCGATCAGTCCGAGCAGGATGCCGATCGTCAGCCCGTGGTGCCGGGCGCTCTCCCCCGCGTGCCCGGCCGACACCGCCAGGACGCCGAGCCCGACGCACACCGCGATCACCGCGCCCCACTCGACCGCCGACAGGCGATCGCTCATCCAGCGCGTCGCGAGCAGCGCGGTCACGACCAGGCTCGCGGCGATGCCTGCCTGAGCCAGATACAAAGGCAGCAGCCGGAGCGCCACGAAGTGCAGACCGAAACCGGCCAGGTTCAGTACCAGGGCGGCCAGGAACGGGCCTTGCCGCAGCAGCGCCGCGACGAACGCCGCGAACCGGCGCGGATCCAGCTCGGAACCGGTCGGGACCTTGCGGGAGCCGACCGCCTGCAGGATCGCGGCGACCCCGAACAGCACGGCCGCCCCGAGCGCGGCTCCCAGACCGAGCAGCACTCAGACTGCCTTGCGCCGCGGCACCCAGAAGGTCAGGTACAGACTCAGGACGCCGTAGTAGACCAGGTAGGCCAGCGACAGCGCGACGACGGCGGCGTTGGGGTCGGGCATCTGCGCCAGCAGTACGGCGTACGAGCCGAGCCAGATCGCCGTGGTCAACAGGTTCATCGACCGGAAGGCCTTGGTTCGCGAGGGGTACACGTACTTGACCGGGACGAAGACCAGGATCGAGCAGGTCACCAGGATCACGCCGGTCGCGGCCGGGCCGAGGCCGAGCACGACGACGTAGAAGGCGACCACGTTCCAGTAGCTGGGGAAGCCGAGGAAGAAGTGGTCGTCGGTCTTCGCGTCGACCCGGCAGAACTGGTAGCTGGACGCAAGCAACGGCAGCGCCGCCAGCACCGCGCCCCAGGAGCCGGACGGCAGGTACCCGCCGGTCCACAGCAGCACGATCGGGGCGAACGCGTACGTGAGGTAGTCGACGATGTTGTCCAGCATCGCGCCGTCGAACCACGGGATGGTCTCCTTGACCCGCAGCCGGCGGGCCAGCATGCCGTCGGTGCCGTCGATCACCAGGGCGGCCAGCATCAGCCAGAGCGCCCGGACGGCGTCGCCGTCGATCGCGGCGATCACGATCAGCAGCGCCAGCACGGTGCCGCTCGCGGTGTACGCGTGCAGCGCCAGCCCGGCCAGCCGCAGCCGCGTCGATCCGACGAAAGGTTCGCGCACCGCGTCGTGTGTGGTCAGCAGAACTCCCAGAACTCGGTCGACGCCACGCGTCGGACAGTCTCCTTCAGCGTCTCACAGCGCAGGTGCTGCACCCGGCACCGCATACCCTGCGGCGGTGGATCTGATCACGGACTTTACGGGGATGGCCCGGACGTTCCCGTTGATGCGCGGCGGTGGGGCCCTGCTGGTGCTGGTCGGGCTGGGGATCGTGGTCGGCGGTGCGGGCGGCCGGCGGTGGTTCCTGCCGGGGCTGATCACCGGTGCCGCGCTCGCCGTCGTGGTGATGATGGTCGGCGGGATCACCAAGACGATCTTCGACGGGCTCGGCTACCCGGCGATCTACCAGTACGTCGCCTTCGGCATCGGCGTGGTCGCCGAGGTCGGCCTGGTCAACCTGGTGGTGGCCAAGGTGCCGGACCGGACGTCGCGCGAGTTCTGGCTGTGGATCCTGCTCGTGGTCGGCGTGCACTTCCTGATCCTGGCCTTCTCGCACGGACCGATCTGCGGGCTGCTCGGCCTGCTCTGCATCGTGAACGCCGGCCTCGGCCTGCTTGTCCCGGAGATCCCCTACCGCGCCCTCTGGATCACCGACGGCGTCCTGAAGATCGCCGCCGGCTCCAGCATGGTGTGGCTGAGCTACTAGCTCTTCGGCTCGAGCAGGAAGAGCGGGATCTTGCGCGTCGTCTTCTTCTGGTACTCCGCGTAGTCCGGGTACGCCGCGACCGAACGCGGCCACCACTCGTCGTACTCGGCACCCTCGATCTCGCGGGCGACGTACTCGCTGGTCTCGGTGCCGTCCTGGAGCTTCACGTTCGGGTCGGCCTTGAGGTTGTAGTACCAGACCGGGTTCTTCGGGGCGCCGCCGAGCGACGCGACCGCGACGTACACGCCGTCGTGCTCGACCCGCATCACCGGGACCTTGCGGATCTTGCCGGACTTGTTGCCGATCATGGTCATGAGCACGACGCCCATGCCGTTGAAGCCCGCCGCGTCGGTGGATCCGGTGGCGTCGATCTTCTCGACCGCGTTCCGGACCCAGTCGGTCGGGCTGGGGGCGTATTCATTCTGAGATGACATGTCACCCAAGGTACCCCCGAGCGGGTGTTTACACGCTCTCCCGGCGTTCCCGGGCCTGCCGCGCGGCGGCCACCTTCGCGGCCCGCTGACGCTCCATCCGGCGGCGCGGGTCCTGCGAGTCCGGCAGCGTCGCCGGGCCGGCCACGTGCAGCAGCAGCCAGGTCAGCCGCCACCGGACCCGGTAGAACAGGCTGAGCCCCTCGTTCTTCGCGCTCATCACAGACTCCCTGATGATTGGTGTGGCAATGATTGGTGTACCAAGTGTTAGTGTAGACGAGACCGCACGAAGGAGAAAACCCGTGTCGCAGACCGAAGAGGCCGACCTGCTGCAGCTGGACCGCCAGGTCTGTTTCGCACTCGCCGTCGCGTCCCGCAGCGTGATCGCGCTGTACCGGCCGCTGCTGGACCCGATGGGTCTCACCCACCCGCAGTACCTGGTGATGCTCGCGCTGTGGGAGGAGTCGCCGCTGTCGGTGAAGCAGCTCAGCAACCTGCTCCAGCTCGACCCGGGCACGCTGTCGCCGCTGCTCAAGCGGCTGGAGTCTGCGGGCTACCTGACGCGTGGCCGCGATCCGCGGGACGAGCGCTCACTGGCCGTCGAGCTGACGCCGTCCGGGCAGGCGCTGCGTGAGCAAGCGCTGAAGATCCCGCCGGCGATCATCGAGCGGCTGGGGATGACGCTGAAAGAGCTCGAGTCGTTGCACGGCAACCTGACCCGAGTCATCAAGGCAGCCACGAGCTGACCGCCGTACAGCTCAGGGGCCGACGCACTCCTGCAGCTGCGCTGCGGTGAGGATCTTGCCCTCGATCCAGCGGCGCCTCAGGAAGTGCGCCTTCAGCAACCGGTGCATGCCGTCCAGCACCACCAGCCGCCCCCGGTACGCGACCAGGTGGATCGGGAAGTCCAGGTCGGCGTCCATCACGCGCTCGTAGTGGTCGCGGTAGTTCATCGGCGTCTCGGCGACCTGACGCGGGGTGACCTTGAAGCGCTCGCCGTTCAGCTGCCACAGCGGCAGGTCGAAGATCCAGACCAGGTCGGCGACCTCGACCGGCTCGGTGCGCAGCTCCAGCGCCCAGAGCTTGCCGAGCTTCCAGCGCGCGTCCGGGATCACCTCACGGACCGACGTGGGCATGGTCGCGACCAGCTCCTCGAACGACACCTCCGGCGCGCTCGTCCCGTCCAACGTCTCATCGGTCGTCACGGTGGAGCACGCTACAGGGACAGCGACTCAGCTCGCGCGGGTGCGCAGCATCGCCGTACGCCGCCGTGCGGCCGGCTGGTTGCGGCCGGTGGCCGGGCAGGCGTCGGCGGTGGCTTCCGAGGGGTGGGTCTGGCGGTGGATGACGACGATCGCGGAGTCGTCGCCGGGGCCGCCGATCTCGACGACGAGCTCCTCGGCGGCGCCGTCGAAACCCTTGGCCACCAGGCGTTCGGCGTGGCCGGCCAGGCGGTCGGTGCCGAGGCCGATGTCGCGGCGGGGCGTCTCGACCATGCCGTCGCTGTAGAGGAAGAGCGCGTCGCCGAGCTTGAGCTGCCCCTTGTTCACGGCGAACTCCGGCTTCTCGACCAGGCCGAGCAGCGGGCCCTCCGCGTCGCGCGTCGACCAGCGGCCCGACCACGCGTCGAACTGGATCGCGGGCGGGTGGCCCGCCGTACGGACCTCGAACTCGCCCGTGCTCAGATCGACGGCGACGTGGACGACGGTCGCGAAGTCGTCGTCCCAGTCCTGGCGGCGCGCGTAGTGGTTCGCGGCCGGGAGGAACTCCTCCACCGGTACGACGCCGAGCAGTCCGCCGAACGCTCCGGACAGCAGCAGCGCCCGTGTCCCGGCGTCGATGCCCTTGCCGGAGACATCGACCAGCGCGACCTCGAGCTGATCCTCGCCGCGGGTCGCGGAGACCACGAAGTCACCCGAGAACGACTGGCCGCCGGCCGACCGGATCGCCGACTCGGCCTTCCAACCCGCCGGCAGCCGCGGAAACTCGCCCTGGGCGGTCAGCAGGTCGCGCAGCTCGATCAGCATCGACTCGCCACGGCTGCCTTGGACACCGAGCCGGCTGCGCACCTTGGCGCCGGTCAGCACGATCCAGCCGACCACGCCGAGCGTCACCACGAACCCGATCTTCGGCAGCCCGGCCGCGCGCTCCGACATCACGAACGACCCGAGCGCCAGCGCGACGAACGTCAGCACCACCAGGGGTTTGAAACGCAGCAGCAACCCGCCAAGCAGCAGCGGAATAGTCAGCGCCGCAGTGGGTATCAATGACGGCAGCAGCAGCGACGCCGCACTGATCGCGACCGTGACGAAGAGCAGCATGATCAGCGTCAGCGGGTGCGACTTCCGGGCACGCCGAACCAGCGTCCGGGCAGCCCTCAGGCCGGCCCGTCGCAGACGCGCGTAACTGCCGCGGGCGCTCATGGTGAGACGAAGATAACGGCACCGACCGGTCCGCGCATCAGATCGTCACTACTTCTTGACCGACGGCTTCCGGGTCAGGCCTGTGCGCTGGCACTTCGGGCACCAGAACAGGTTGCGTCCGGCCAGGATCTCGGTCCGCACGACCGAGTCGCAGACCAGGCAGTGCTGACCCTGACGGCGGTACACGTAGACCTCACCGCCGTGGTCGTCCTGGCGCGGGTCGCGGCCCATCGCCTCCGGGGTGTGGTCGTCGGCGACGGTGTCGATGCGGCCCGTCTCCACGCCGTACTTCATCAGCTCGAGCAGGTCGCTCCACATGCCCTGCCATTCGCGCTTCTTCACCAGGTTGCCCGGGGTCATCGGGTGCAGCTTGGCGCGGAACAGCACCTCGGCGCGGTACACGTTGCCGACGCCGCTGAGCACCTGCTGGTCCATCAGCAACTGGCCGATCGGGAGCTTGCTGCGCTGGATCCGCTTCCAGGCCAGATCGGGGTCGGCGTCGTCGCGCAGCGGGTCCGGGCCGAGCCGGGAGATCAGCGTCTCGCGCTCGCCGTCGGAGATCACCTCGCAGACCGTCGCGCCGCGCAGGTCGGCGTACGCCGCGTCGTTCTGCAGCCGGAGCCGGACCTGCCCGACCGGCTCCGGGATC
Source organism: Kribbella sp. NPDC051770 (assembly GCF_040681455.1). Lineage (NCBI taxonomy): Bacteria > Bacillati > Actinomycetota > Actinomycetes > Propionibacteriales > Kribbellaceae > Kribbella > Kribbella sp. NPDC051770. The sequence continues at coordinate 119,780 of NZ_JBFAYT010000012.1, forward strand.
GGCGCGGTGCCGAAGTCGACCTTTCCGATCAGGCCGAGGTGGATGTGCAGCCAGCGGCCGCCGTCGAACTCGGCCAGGAAGTGCTTGCCGTGGGCCTCGGTGTGCCGCAGCACCCGGCCGTCGAGCAGCGCGGCTCCGTCGACGAACCGGCCCTGCGGGCTGGACGCGCGGACGACCCGGCCGCCGAACGCGTCCCAGACGTCGTTCGCCAGCCGGTGCAGGGTGTGGCCTTCGGGCATGATTCCTCTATGGGTACGACGTCAGCAGGTGGTGCGGGCCGGAGCAGGGGTGCGCCGACGCCCGCGGTGATCGGGACCGGACGGTCGATGCGCGCCCGGGACGTGTCCCGGCCGCGCCCTCCCGTCCGTGATCGACAACAGCCGAAGGGTCAGGACGATTCCGGCAGCGGCGGCAGCTCGCCGGTCTCCTCGTAGCCCGACAGCATCTCGATCCGGCGGGTGTGCCGCTCCTCGCCCGAGTAGTCCGTGGCCAGGAAGGTGTCGACGAAACCGGTCGACTCCTCGGTGCTGTGCATCCGGGCGCCGACGCTGATCACGTTCGCGTTGTTGTGCTCGCGGCCGAGTTTCGCGGTCTCGGTGCTCCAGGCCAGCGCGGCCCGGACACCCTTCACCTTGTTCGCGGCGATCTGCTCGCCGTTGCCGGAGCCACCGATCACGATGCCCAGGCTGCCGCCGTCCTGGACCACCGCCTCGGCGGTCCGCAGGCAGTACGGCGGGTAGTCGTCCACCGCGTCGTACACGGCCGGGCCGTGGTCGACGACGTCGTGCCCGGCAGCCGTGAGGTGCTGCACCAGGTGGTTCTTCAGTTCGAAGCCGGCGTGGTCAGAGCCGATGTGCACTCGCATGGGCATGAGTCTCGCAGCTCTACTCCGCCCCCGGGACGCCGGGGACGTCCAGGGCCCGGACCAGCTCGGTGACGTCGGCGTAGGCCTTGTCGTACGGCGTACCCGACGGGTGCAGCGTGTAGACCGCGACGATCGTCCGGTCCCCCGGGCCGACCGTGCCCGTGGTGTGCAGCGCGTCGCTGGTCAGGTCGAGCTCCTGCACCGGCGGAGCCGAGCGGCCGTTGCCGCGGAAACCCGACCAGCCCTGCTTGATGCTGAAGTCGCCGCCGAACACCGACGGGATCCCGAAGAACTGGTCGAAGCCGTCGGTCCCGTACCGGGTCGGCCGGCGCAGGTTCCCCATCACGAACTCGCGGACCGGCGCCGGCGCCTCGTCGAGCAGGTACCGGTAGATCCGGACGGTGTCCGCCGCAGTGATCGCGACGTACCCCCAGAACCCCGGGTGCGTCGCGGGCGGCCGGGTGGTGTGGGTGAGGCCGAGCCGCCGCACCATCCGGTCGACGATCGCGCCGCCGCCCAGCTCGTCCCAGTAGTAGCTGGCGGCGTCGTCGTCGCTGCTGCGCAGCATCACTTCGAGCCGCTCCCGGTCCTCGACCGGCAACTCGTACGCCGGGCCGCGGTCCCACAGGAAGTCGAGCACCACCAGCAGCTTCACCACGGACGCCGAGCGGAAGCACAGGTCCGGGTTGAGCTGCTCGGTGATCCGTCCGGTGTCGCGGTCGAAGACGGTCACTCCGGCCGTCGGCAACGCGGACGGACCCACCGGCAGAGCGTTCACAGGCAACCACCAACCGTCGACGGAAAGACTTGGTCGACAACTTTCATGCCTGACGGTCGTGGGTTCAACCCCTGTACGACAGACCGAAGGTCTCAGTCGAAGACCGGGCTGCGGTCCCGGGTGCGCTTGAGCTCGAAGAAGCCGTCGGTGCCGGCGACCAGGCGGACGCCGTCCCAGAGTTTGCCGGCCGCCTCGCCCTTGGGGGCGGGGGTGACGACCGGGCCGAAGAAGGCGACGCCCTCGACCGCGATCACCGGCGTACCGACCTCCATGCCGACCAGTTCCATCCCGGCGTTGTGCGACTTGCGCAGCGCGTCGTCGTACTTGTCGGTGCCGGCGGCCTCCAGCAGTGCGGCCGGCAGACCGACCTCGGCGAGCGCCTCGGCCAGCACGTCACCGTCGGATCCGCGGGTGCCGCGACCCTGGTTGTGGATCCGCTCACCGAGCGCGGTGTAGAGCGGCAGGAGCACCTCGTTGCCGTGCGCCTGCTCGGCGGCGATCAGCACCCGGACGATGCCGAGCTTGCGCTGCCAGTTCTCGTCGTGGTCGTCACGTTCCTCGTTCAGGACGGCCAGGCTCATCACGTGCCAGGTCGTCTTCACGTCGCGGACCTGCTCGACCTCGAGCATCCAGCGAGACGTCATCCAGGCCCAGGGGCAGGCCGGGTCGAACCAGAATTCAGCGGGGGCAGTCATAGCTAAATAATACAAAGATAAATAAAAAGAGTGAGGTCTGGGGGAAACCCTCACCGTAGTGGCTGGTCAGCTGCATAGGATGCCGATATGCCTGGAACCAACCTGACCCGCGACGAAGCGCGGACCCGCGCCGGCCTGCTCCGTGACGTGAGCTACGCGATCGAGCTCGACCTGAGCACGGCCGCCGCCGGCGCACCGACGTTCGCGTCGACGACGACGCTCACCTTCGGCGCCGAGGACGGCGCGAGCACGTTCGCCGACCTGATCGCCGCCACCGTCCGGGAGATCACCCTGAACGGCCGCGCGCTCGACCCGGACAGCGTCTACGACGGTGCCCGGATCCAGCTGGACGGGCTGGCCGAGCGCAACGAACTGCGCGTGGTCGCGGACTGCATCTACTCGCGCACCGGTGAAGGGCTGCACCGCTCGGTCGACCCGGCCGACAAGGAGACCTACCTCTACACCCAGTTCGAGGTGCCGGACGCGCGCCGGGTCTTCACGACCTTCGAGCAGCCCGACCTGAAGGCACCGTTCACGTTCACCGTCTCCGCCCCGGCCCGCTGGGTCGTCATCTCCAACGCCGCCACGCCCGAGCCGACGCCGTACGCCGGCGAGAACGGTGAGGAGCTGGCCCGCTGGGAGTTCGCTCCGACGGTGCCGATGTCGACGTACATCACCGCGGTCGTCGCCGGTCCGTACCACGTCGTCACCGACGTCTACGAGGGCCCGAACGGGAGCTACCCGCTGGCCCTGCTGTGCCGGCCGTCGCTGGCCGACCACCTGGACACCGAGGACCTGTTCGAGGTCACCAAGCAGGGCTTCGAGCTGTTCGAGCGCGCCTTCGGTACGCCGTACCCGTTCGGCAAGTACGACCAGGCGTTCGTGCCGGAGTACAACATGGGCGCGATGGAGAACGCGGGCTGCGTGACCATCCGCGACGAGTACATCTACCGCAGCCGGACCACGCACGCCGAGCTGGAGAGCCGCGCGAACACCGTGCTGCACGAGCTCGCCCACATGTGGTTCGGCGACCTGGTCACGATGACCTGGTGGGACGACCTGTGGCTGAACGAGTCGTTCGCCGAGTGGGCCAGCCACTGGGCCCAGGCGACCGCGACCACCAAGTACGCCGACGCCTGGACGACGTTCTGCAACGCCCGCAAGACCTGGGCCTACCGCCAGGACCAGCTGCCCTCGACGCACCCGATCGCCGCGGACATGGTCGACTTCCACGCGGTCGAGGTGAACTTCGACGGCATCACCTACGCCAAGGGCGCCTCGACGCTGCGGCAGCTGGTCGCGTTCGTCGGTGAGGACACCTTCATCTCGGCGCTCAAGGAGTACTTCGCCGACCACGCCTTCGGCAACACCGAACTGGCCGACCTGCTGAAGCCGCTGGAGAAGGCGTCCGGGCGCGACCTGGACGACTGGACCGAGCGCTGGCTGCGGACCGCGGGTGTCAACACGCTGCGCGCCGACTTCACCGTCGACGCCGAGGGCGCATTCACCGCGTTCGCGATCGAGCAGACCGCGGCGGCCGACTTCCCGGTCCTGCGGCCGCACCGGCTCGCCGTCGGGCTCTACCGGCGGACCGACGCCGGCCTGGTCCGCACCGAGCGGTTCGAGGTCGACATCGACGGCGCGCGCACCGAGCTGGCCGAGCTGGTCGGCGCGACGCAGCCGGACCTGGTGCTGCTGAACGACGACGACCTGACCTACGCCAAGATCCGGCTGGACGAGCGCTCCCGGACGACCCTGGTCGAGTCGATCGACCAGCTGGCCGAGTCGCTGCCGCGGGCGCTGGCCTGGGGTGCGACGTGGGACATGACCCGCGACGCCGAGATGCCTGCTTCGCAGTACGTCGGCATCGTGCTCAAGGGGATCCGCGCCGAGACCGACCTGACCGGTGTCCGGTCGCTGCTCGGCCAGGCGACCACGGCGATCAACAACTACGCCGTACCGGAGAACCGGGCCGCGCTGCGGGCGCAGTACGAGGAGGCGCTGGCCGGGCTGCTGGCCGACGCCGCTGCCGGTAGCGACCACCAGCTCGCGTTCGCCCGGGCCTACATCGGCGGTGTCTTCTCCGAGGCCGGCGCCGACCGCCTGGCCGGCTGGCTCGACGGCAACGACCTGCCGGACGGTTTGGTCGTCGACACCGACCTGCGCTGGACGCTGATCGTCGCGCTGGCCCGGCTCGGCCGGGTCGACGGCGACGCGATCGAGGACGAGCTGACCCGCGACACCACCATCACCGGGCAGGAGCGGGCCGCGCAGGCCCGGGCCGCCCGGCCGACCGCGGAGGCGAAGGAAGCGGCCTGGCGGATCGCGGTGGAGTCCGAGGACACCCCGAACGAGACGCAGTTCCGGACGATCCTGGGCTTCCAGCAGCCGGGCCAGGAGGAGCTGCTGCGCCCGTACGTCGGCAAGTACCTGTCGGCGGCCAAGGACGTCTACACCCGGCTCGGCTCCTCGATGGGTGAGAACGTCCTGGTCTACCTGTCCCCGCGCAACCTGGCGGAGGAGTCCACGCTGGAGGCGCTGACCGGCTGGCTGGACAGCGAGGCGGACGCGGTCGACGCGCCGACCCTGCGCTACGTCGGAGAGGCCCGGGCCGACCTGGTTCGCGCTCTGTCCGCTCAGCGTCGCGACGCCGAGGGCTGACCGGCGTAGAGAGCTGACACGGCTGCCCCACCCACGGAGTCCGTGGGTGGGGCAGACTGTCGCGGTGGCTTCCCCTGATCCCGCCCTTGCCGGTGCAGCTGCCGTAGCTCTGACCGGACTCGCCGAGGCGTACCGGCCTCGACCGGTCACGCCGCTGATGCCCTGGCGCTTCCCGCACCGCCTGGTGAAGCCGTACGTCGTGACCGCGCGCGGCCGGGCCTGGGACGACGAGATGGTCGCCGCCGCCCGGACCACCGCGACCCGTCAGCTCGACTTCGACGACGTGATGGGCGGGCTGGGCTTGGGCGTGGTCGTGCTGCACCTGTCCGAGGAGGGCATCTCGCTGGTGGTGCAGACGTGGGCCAAGGACTTCCAGTCCCGGCTCAGCCTGTTCAGCGGCCTCGACGTCGACGACCTGCGCCCGGCCCCGATCGGGGTCGCGCCGACGGTCTGGGAGCTGGAGGTGCTCACGCACGAGCGGTCGTCGTACGTGCACCACATCCTGAACGCCGACGTGGACGTCGAGGCCTGGCTCGACGACGCGCTCGACACCCGGCCGGCGCCGAAGCTCGACGGCATCCCGTCGGGCACCTAGCTCGCGCAGACCGCGCGGCACCTAGCGCGCGCAGATCGCCCGGTCGATCAACCGGGTCGCCGCCTTGTCCTGCGCGAAGACGATCTCCGCCGAGTCGTACAGCTGCGTCGACATCGACACCGCCGCGCTGCGCTTGCCGTCAGCAGTGACTCCCAGCCGGGTCCGGTAGCCGAGCTGATCCCCACCGGGGATCCAGAGCGTGCCGCCGCAGGCCAGGTCCCGCGAGAAGATCCCCAGCCCGTAGCGAGCGCCAGGCCAGAGCTCAGCCGCCTGCCCGCCGACAGGGATCGTCCGGGTCATCTCTCGTAGCTGAGCCTTCCGCAGCAGCTCGCCAGCGAACAGCGCCCGCTGGAAACGATCCAGGTCGGCCAGCGTGGAGATGTAGCCACCGGACGCGTCCACGTCGATCAGCTCGGTCGTGTCCGTGTACGGCTCCCCCGCGGCGAACCTGGTGTAGCCGCGCGCGTGCGGCCAGGCGATGCGCGGGTTGGTCCCCGGCCAGTACGTGTGCCGCAGCCCGAGCGGCCGGACGATCCGCCGCTGCACCTCGTCGTACCAGGGCCGCCCGGTGACCGCCTTGATCACCAGCCCGACCAGGTCGTACCCGGTGTTGGAGTACTGCCACCCGGTGCCCGGTGCGAAGTCCGGCGCGTGGCTCAGCCCGGCGCGGACGATCTCCTCCTCCGTCCGTACGACGTACCGCTGCTGGTGGTACTGCTCGGCGTTGTCCATCACCGGGAAGTTGCCGTCGTAGATCCCGGCGGTGTGCTGCAGCAACTGCCGCACGGTGATCAGCCGGCCGTCGTTCCCGTGGCCGCGGACGAACCCCGGCAGCCACTTCTCGACGGTGTCGTCCAGCCCCATCCGGCCCTCGCCGACCAACTGCAGCACGATTGTGGCGACCAGCGTCTTGTTGGTGCTCCCGATCCGGAAGTGCCCGTCGGCTCGCGGGCGCCCGGGAGCGTCGGCGGACGCGACCCCTCCGACGGCCGTCCGCGAGCGCCCGGACGGCGCTGTCGTCCGGGCCAGTACGCCGGTGACGCCGACCGCCGTGATCCGGTTCACGTCCTGCTGCAGCGGGCCGGTCCGGGTCGCGACGGCCGGTGCCGCCGGGATCACGGACAGTACGAGGACGGTGAGCAGCAATCTCCTGAGAACCATGGATTTCCTTCGAATTCGGTGACTGTGTTTCCGTCAGCCTGGCGATCGAAGGAATTCGGTGCCATCGCCTGAAAACCCGGACAGTGGTAGCGCGTGCGCTACCGGTGACTGTCAAACGATTGTTTCTCGGCGCACTGTCGTGACGTGATTCCGGACCGCGATCGCCTGCAGGTAAAGGAGATTTCCGGCACCTGAGGAGTACTCACTTACCGGCGGGTTCAGGCTTAAGCTGATCCGGAAAATCCAACGGAAAGGACTTGGGGAGGACCTTTGCCGTGACATCCCTGGACCACCGGAATCCGCCCACCGACCTCTGGTCGGGTCCGGCTGCCGATCTGGCTGCTGCCGCGGGTGCGTCGTTCGCGCCCGCACCGGCCGCCGAACCCGCCCACCCCGAACCGGCCCACCCCGGCCCCGCACGGGCCGAGCCCGCGCGGCCGCAGCCGCCGACCGACCGGATCGCCCCGGCGCCGTTCGACGAGCTGATCGACACCGAGCCGTCGCGGCACGTCGCCGCGGCGCACGCGACGTCGTACGGCGGAGTCGAGAACCTTCCGGACGACTACGCCTACTACCCGCCCGTCGACGGCGCGCACAGCGCACCCGGCCGGCGGACCAACCGCGACACCCGGACCACGTCCTCGGCCGAGCGCCGGGCCGCGGCCCACGACCACGCACCCGCCACCGCGACCGGCTCGTCCGGTGACCGCGGCGACAGCGGCACCAACCGCCGCGGTACCGGCGGCAAGGGCCGGCCGAGGCGGTCGCGCGCAGCGATCGGCGCCGCCGTCGTCGCCGGTACGGCGATGGCCGGCACCTTCGCGTTCATCCTCACCAACGGCAGTTCACCGGATCCCCAGGCGGGCGGCAGCGCCGACACCGGCCGGGACTCCGTCGTCACCTCCGCGGCGCCGTCGAACCCACCGGTTCCGGCCGCCCCCAGCACGGCGAAGGCGGACCGCAAACCGGCCGCGCCGAAGCCGTCCACCCAGAAGACGACCGTGACGAAGACGCCGAACACCGGACCGGCCTCGCCGAAGTTCCGCAGCGGCCAGTGGATCGCCGTGATCGACACCTACCCGACCGACGCCGGGATGGCCGCCGACCAGCTCGCGAAGGAGCTGGCGGGCAAGCTGATCAACGCCGGTGTCCCGGCGCGGGCGATGCTCGCCGACGGCCAGTACCCGGGCATCGTCGACGGCGGCGAGCCGACCACGGCCACCTGGATCGTGTTCGTCGGACCGGCCACCTCGTCGCAGAACGCGATGAACGCCTGCATCTCGCCGAAGGTCCAGAAGATCCACGAGAACAACGCCTGCCCGACGTACGAGCCGGCGACCTCGCTCGACTAGTTCACCGCAGCCGGGCCTCCGCAGGCGCTAAGCCTGCAGGCCCGGGTCGGTGGAGAGCCGGGCGTGCAGGTGCGAGTCGTGGCGGCGGCCGGTCGGCTCGACGTAGTAGTCGCGCATGACGCCTTCCAGCTGGAAGCCGGCGGCCGTCGCGACGCGGCAGGAGCCCTCGTTGACCAGCGCGTGGTCCAGCGAGATCCGGTGCAGGCCGGGCTTCTCGTAGCCCCAGCGGCTGGCCGCGTCGAGCGCCCGCGCGCCCACCCGGCGCCCCCGCGCGGCCGGTGTCACCCAGTACGCCGCCAGCGCCTGGTCCGGGATTCGGTGCACGTCCCGCAGCGTCACTGAGCCGAGCAGCTCACCGCTGCTGAGGTCGGCGACGGCGAAGACCGCGTTGCCGAGTGCCCAGCTGCGCACCCGCGGCTCCAGCCACGCAAGGGCGCGCTGGGCCGCGGGGAGCTGGATCACGGCGTTGCCGGCCGTCCAGCGCAGGATGCCCGGGTCAGCCAGTGCGACGGCGACCGCCTGCTCGTCGGACAGGGTGAACGGACGCAGCAGGAGGTCGCCGGCCTGAATCTCGGTCGGCTCGAGGCGTGTGGTGCTCATCAGGTCTTTCTACCCGAGCACCCGGCCCCGCGGCAGCTGAGTTACTGCTTGTGCGGCTCGTCGGCGTGGTGCAGCAGCGGCGCCTGGTGCGCGTGGTCGCCGAGCTGCTGGACGCCGGTGACCAGACCGCCGGTCAGGTCGCCGGTGGCGAACGACGTCTGCATGGTCAGCGCGGCGAGCCCGGCCGAGTGGTCCGACAGCTGCCGCTTGGCGGTGGCGCCGGTGACGATCTCCAGCCGGCGGCCGGCCGGGTCGACGTAGACCAGCACGGTGCGGTCCGGGTCGGGCAGCTCGTTCAGCAGCTCGAGGGCGAACGGCCGGGTCTCGGAGTCGGCACCGCCGACGTACACCGAGAAGTTCAGGCCGGACGCGGCCTCCGCGTGCCGGACCGCGCGCTCGAGGTCGAGCAGCTGGTCGTGGGTGAAAGCGTCACCAGCTGGCACTTGCGCCTCCGGTCGTTCGGGCGACGCCGCCGGCGGTCGCGGTCGGGGTGCTGCCGGCGGGGAGCTCGGGCAGGTTGGCCGGGTCCGGCTTGGTCGCCACCGGGCCGTTGATCCAGACCGGCGGGGCCCACCAGGACAGGCCCGGGCGGTAGCGCGGGCCCTGCGCGATCGTGGACGCGAAGACCAGCAGGGCGACCACCGCGATCACCAGCGCCGGGATGCCGACGAACACCAGCAAGGTGTGGCCGGAGAGCAAAGGAGTCACGGCTCGAAGCCTAGGCCATCGCGGTCCCGCGGGTGCGACCGGCTCCGGCTGCACGCAATACAGCCGGAGCCGGGCTCAGGGGGTCAGCAGCCGCCGCAGTTGTAGTAGGTGATGTCCCAGTGGTTGCCCTCGTTGGCGTAGACGTTGCCGGCGCCGGACTGCCACTGCGGAGCACCGTCGCCGCGGTTGGCGATCCGGGTGAAGGTACCCTTCACGTAGCCGTCGACGCAGCCGCTGACCGCGACGTCGACCTTGTAGCCGTTCCAGTGGCTGTAGGTCCCGCCGGCGTGGCCGGTCTCGGTGCCGCCGGTGACCCGGACGGCGCACCCGCTGGCCTGCTTGAGGGTGATCGTGCCCTGCACGGTCGCCAGGTTGATCTGGTCGAACGACGTACAGGTCGGGTTGGTGCGGCTGGAGCAGCCGCCGCTGGACGACCAGGTGACGCCGGCGGCGCTGAACCGGCTGGTGGCCTGGCTGTGGGTGAGCTTGGTGACGGCGGAGGCCTGCTGGACGGCGACGACCCCGGGCGTCAGCCCGGCGACGAGAGCGACCGCGGTCACCAGCGCACGGCGTACGGAGGTTTTCATGGGGACACTCCTTGAAACAGTGGGGCGGACAGTTTCAAGGAGTGCCTTGCCCAGGAAAGTTAGTTACCAAACGCCGGCGGTCAGAACCTGACGTCCGAGCACTGGTAGAACGCGTTGCCGGTGTCGGCGATGGTCCAGACCGCGAGGATCATGTGCCGTCCGCTCTTGTTCGGCAGCTGACCGGAGTGGGTGACCGTCATCCCCGGGCGGGCGCCGTTGAACGGCACGGTCAGGAACGGCTGCAGCTGCAGAGCGGACCGGGTCAGCGGAGCGTTCTGGTTCCAGCCGTCCTTGGTGATGTAGTACTTGAAGTCCGTGGTCGCGTGGGCGGCGGTCAGCGTCCACTTGAACGTGTAGAGCGACCCGGAGCTGAGCTGGGTGGTCGGCCAGGCGCCACCGCGCTGGTCGTTGAGCTGGTCGAAGGCACCGATGCCGGCCGAGCAGAGCTTGCCGTCGGCGGGACCGCCGCCGGGGAAGCCCTTGGGGCCCTCGGTGCTCTGCGGCTCCCACTGGATGTTGCCGCAGTTCTGGACGGCACCGTTGGCGCAGTGCTTGGCCCGGCTGGTCGGGGACGTGGTGTAGCCGTGGCCGTAGGCGGTCGGGACGGCCAGACCGGTCAGTGCGAGAGCACCGAGCGCGATCCCGGCCAGGGTCTTCCTGTGTGCTCGCATGCGAACACATCCTTTCCGTCAAGGGGGGCGGTACGGAAAGGACAATAGATAGCAACCGTTCGATTTTATTGTCAACAGCTCGTGAGCGGCTCCTGACAGATAGTTATCTGAGGACGCCGACCAGCCGCCGCAGCCGGGTGTTGTTGGGCAGGTCCTCGATCAGCACCGGCATCCCGTCCGGCCCGCCCAGCGGGACCCGCCAGTTCGGGTACTCGTCGGTCGTGCCCGGCTGGTTCTGCGTACGCCGCTCGCCCACCGCGTCGGCCAGCGCGACGCCGATCAGCTTGGCCGGCGTGTGGGCGACGTACCGGTGCAGCGCCTCGACGATCCGCTCGACCTCACCCTCGTGGCCGGACAGCAGGTGCCGCTCGCGGAGCGCCGCCAGCCAGGCGTCCCGGTCCGCCTCGTCCACTGCCAGCTCCTCGGCCACCGGCCGGGTCAGCAGGCCCAGCCGGTCGCGCAGCTCGACGTGGTCACCGGCCAGGTAACCGGCCGTCGGAGGCAGGTCGTGGGTCGTCACCGTGGCCAGGCAGAGCTCCCGCCAGCGCTCCGGCGCCAGCGGCTTGCCGTCGGCGTCCCGCTCGAACCAGAGCACCGACGTACCGAGTACGCCGCGCTCGGTGAGGTAGTCGCGGACCCACGGCTCGACAGTCCCGAGGTCCTCCCCCACCACGACGACACCGGCTCGCGCTGCCTCCAGCACCAGGATGCCGATCAGCGCCTCGTGGTCGTAGCGCACGTAGGTGCCCTGCGTCGGGCTCTCCTCCGAGGTCACCCACCAGAGCCGGAACATGCCGAGGATGTGGTCGATCCGCAGGCCGCCGCCGTGCCGCAACTGCGCCTTGACCAGCTCCCGCCAGGCGGCGTACCCGGTCTCGGCCAGCGCGTCCGGCCGCCAGGGCGGCTGCGACCAGTCCTGGCCCTGCTGGTTGAACGCGTCCGGCGGCGCGCCGACGTGGATCCCGGCCGCGAGCACCTTCTGCAGCGCCCACGCGTCGGCACCATCAGGGTGTACGCCGACCGCCAGGTCGTGCACGACTCCGAGCTGCATGCCCGCGTTCTTCGCCCGGGCCTGGGTCCGGGCCAGCTGCTCGTCGAGCTGCCACTGCAGCCAGCAGTGGAACTCCACCGCGTCCGGGTTTTCGTTGCGGAAGGCAACAACAGCGGGGGCGGCCGGGTCGCGCAGCTCCTCGGGCCACTTGCTCCACTCCGGGCCGTGCACGTCGGCGATCGCCGCCCAGGTGGCGAAGTCGATCAGTCCCTGGCCCTCGCGGTCGCAGTAAGCGCCGTACTCGGCGATCCGGCCGATCGACGGGCGGACGCCGAACAGCAGCTGCAGCGCCTCCCGCTTGGCCGCCCAGACGGTGTCCCGGTCGAGCCAGTCGACGTCCTCGTTCAGCGCCCGGCTCTGCAGGCCCAGCGTGCGGACCCGGTCCCGCTCGGCCGGCGCCAGGTCGCCGTACTCGTCGATGTCCTCGATCCGCAGGTAGATCGGGTTGGCGAACCGGCGCGAGGCCGGCAGGTACGGCGACGGCTCCATCCGGCCCGCGGTCTCCGCCGCGTGCAGCGGGTTGATCAGCACGAACCCGGCGCCCAGGTCCCCGGCCGACCAGGCCGCCAGGTCGGCGAGGTCGTGCAGGTCGCCGATGCCCCAGGAGCGGCGGGAGCGGACCGAGTAGAGCTGCAGCACCCAGCCCCAGGTGCGGTCGAGCCGCTGCGGCTCGAGGCGCTGCGGCGTGACGATCACCGTGCCGGTGAACACCTCCGGGCTGCTGCCGATCCGTGCGCACAGCCGGTGGTAGCCGAGTGGCAGGTCCCCCGGCAGCTGGAACGTCGCCTCACCGACCTGGACGCCGTCCACCCAGACCGGCTCGACCCACTTCTCCTGCTGCGGTACGTCGCGACGCTGCCCGCCGTCCTCCAGGTCGACCCAGACCTCGGCGGTCGACCCGTGCGGCACGTGCAGCGGGAACCAGGGCGTCCAGCCCTCGCGCATCACCAGCGTGGCGGGCAGCACCCGGCGCCAGCGGTCCAACTGGTGCTCGTCGAGCGCCTCGGCGGCCTTGGCCGGCGTCGACGCATCCACGCCCAGTGCGGCGAGCACAGCTGACACCACCTCGCTGGACACGAGCACATGTTGGCCCTGCCAGTCCCAGTACTCCGTCGCCACGCCATGGGCTACCGCTAGCTCGACAAGGGCCGGAGTGGGTGCAGTCACGCGTGCGAGTCTGCCGCATGACCGGCCCCTGAGCAGAACGCAGCGCGCCGCAGAAGTTGGTCAAGCTCGCGAAACAGCCTGTGCTGCCAGGCTCCGCAGCATCTACTCTGCCGGTGGCAGAGCGGCAGGCGGGGGCCTGTGCCGCCGGGAGGACACGCATGGAGATCACACGTCGTACGACGCTGGGCTGGTTGGGCGCACTGGCTGTAGGTGCGGTGGCTACTGGTTGTCGCGGCGCTGACGCGGCGGACCTGGACTCGTCGGAGCCCGGCGGACTCACGCTGGACGACTGGGCCGCCGACCGCGGTGACAAGTACCTGGTCGCGCACCGTGGCATCGGTGACGTGTTCCCCGAGCACAGCATGGAGTCGTACCAGGCGGCGTACGACGCTGGTGCCCGCGCGATGGAGGTGAGCGTCGGGCTCACCTCCGACAATGTGCTGGTCTGCCTGCACGACCAGAGCGTCGACCGGACCACCAACCTGGCCGGCAAGCTCAGTGGCATCAGCTACGCCGACCTGCAGAAGGGCTGGATCGACGTCGCTCGGCTGGGCCCGTACTGGCAGAGCACGAAGGCCCGGGTACCGCTGTTCGAGGACGTGCTCAAACGCTTCGGCGGCCGGGCGATCCTCTGCGTCGAGGCCAAGGACGACCGGGCCCACGCGCCGATGATGGCGATGATCGCCAAGCACCGGCTGGAGACGTCGGTGATGCTCAAGGCCTACTACCGCAGCAAGCGGATCACCGAGGCGAAGAGCCAGGGCCTGGGCGTCTTCGCGTACTACACGACACCGGCGGAGATGACCGCCGAGTCGGTGCAGACGGTGGCCAGCCTGCTGTCGCCGCGCACCGACGCGATCGTCGTACCGAACTCCGGGCCAGGCGGCTATCTGGCGCCGTCGCTGGTCGAGGAGGCCGTCGCCACCGGGATGACCATCTGGCCGTACCCGCTGCACCGCCGCTCCGACCTGACCCACTACAACGCGGTCGGCATGACCGGTGCGGTCACCTCGAACATCGCCTACCTGCTCGGCAAGACAGAGGTCGGTGTGGCCGACCAGTGGTCACGCGGCCTCGCGGTAGCGGGTGAACTGACCAGAGACCCGTACGACGACCGCTTCGCGCTGCAGTGGGGACCGGGCGGCTCTGTCCGGCTCGCTGCCAGCAAGGCGCAGCACTTCCTGACGCTGGGGAACCTCGGGCCGATCACCGCGCCGGCGTACACGATCGAGTTCGAGGCGTCGTACGACGTCCTGCCGGAGGACCCGGCGGCGAACCTGACGCTGGCCTTCGGGCACACCGACGACCGCTACTACGAGCACCGGCTCGGTGTCTCCAACGGCTACCACGCGATCCTGCAGCGGGACGGCGAGCTCGGGCTGTACGAGCACAGGGTCGGCAAAGGGTCCGGGACGCTGCTCGGCTCAGAGGTGACGGCCGAGCCGGTCCGCGGCCGGTGGATGAAGTTCCGGCTGGAGGTCACGCCGACCAAGCTGGCCTGGAGCCGGCTGGACAAGCCGGCGCGGATCACCGTGAACGACACGGCGTTCCGGGGCGGCTACCTGCACCTGGGCCGCGGCTCGCTCGACGGGACGCTGTCGCTGCGCGGACTGAAGGTCACACGAGGCTGACCGCGTCCTGAGCGCAGCCCCAGCCCAGGGTGATGCCGCTGCCGCCGTGGCCGTAGTTGTGGACCACCGGAACGCCAGGAATGAGCTGCTCGTCCCGCTCCAGCCGCACCTCGGGCCGGCCGGGGCGGAGACCGACCAGCGCCTCGATGACCTCGGCACCGGCCAGCGCTGGAACCAGGTCCGTGCAGCGCTGCACGATCGAGGCGGTGGTCGCGTCGTCGACGGCGGTGTCCCAGCTGCCCTGGTCGAGCGTGCCGCCGAGGATGCAGTCGTCGGTGCGCGGATGAACGTAGGCGCGGCCCGCCGGATGGTGCTCGTCGCGGACCGACAGCGTCAGGCCGGGGTTGCGGACGCGGACGATCTGGCCGCGGATCGGGTACGTCGTACGGTCGCCGACCAGCTCGCCTGCGGCCAGGCCGGCGCAGTTGACGATGGCGTCGGGCTGGAGGTCGAGGAGGTCGGTGAGCGCGGCTGCCCGGCGTACGAGGTGGTGGCCGCCGGTGTCGAGGTAGCGCTGGTGCAGGCGCGGGAGGTAGGTGGGCATTTCGACCAAGGGGACGGCGAAGCGCAGGCCGTGGGAGTAACCGGCGGGAAGCTCATCGGGCGTTGCTGGTCGGACTTCGCCGACTGCAGCGGCCCAGGGCTGCGGGCCGGGCTCCTCGCGGTAGACGACGAGCGACTCGCGCATCACGACGCCGGGGACGTGGTCGGCGGCTTCGCGGGCCAGGACGTCGTACGTCGTACTGCCCCAGGAGGCGACCTTGTCAGCCGGCCCAGCTGAGGTGGGGAACCACACTGCCGCAGCCAGGTGGGAGGTGGTCGCCTCGGTGGCATCGGCGCTCACCACGACGACGTCGTCGCCGCGCTCGCGCAGGAGCAGGGCCGTGGAGAGCCCACTGATCCCTGCGCCGAGTACGACGACCTTCACGTGGCCCGCCGCTGGCGACGCGACAGCACGAGTACGGCGACCAGCAGTCCGGCGCTGGCGACCACCAGCCCGATGGCCACGCCCGCCACGTTGTCGGTGAGCTGGTAGAGCGCGGTCGGCCAGATCACCAGCAGGATCGAGCAGCCGACCACGGCGTACGACGACGCGTGCACCCGGCCGTACGCGACCAGCAGCGCCGCCGGGCCCGCCGTACCGACGGCGAGCGCCATGATCTCGCCGCGCTCCTGGATCAGCCAGCAGATCGACGAGCTGAACATCGCCGCGCCCGCCAGCGACCAGGAGGTCACCTGGTCGCGGACCAGGCCGACCATGGCCAGCACGAAGGCGACCAGGATGAAGCCGGTGCCGGCGATGCCCGCGCTGTTGGTGTGCACGCTGTCGGCGGGGGTCAGCACGTCGCTGGTGATCACCAGCACGCCGACAGCGAGGATGGCGAACATCGCCACCAGCAGCGACGAGCCCTGCAACCACCAGACGCCGGCCACAGCCAGCGCGAGAGCGACCGCGACACCGACGATCCGGCCGGTCTCCCCCTCGATCGCGACGTACGTGGCGAAGCCGGCGACGCAGCAGCCGAGCGAAGCGAGCGCTGAGCTCAGCTGCTCACGGCGACGGAACAGGCCGAGCACGACGGCTGCTGCAAGGAGGAGGACGGCTGCGCTCGTACCGGTGGTGATGCGGGCGGCTCGGCCCATCTCACCCCAGTTGGCGACCGTGAGAAGGGCCACGGCGCCGAGGAGGAGAGCGCCGCCGATGTAGCCGAGCACCTCCATCAGCGCGGAGCTGTGCGGTGAAGCCGGGCGGGGCTGCTTCAGAGCGGGCGTCTCAGGCTGCTTGGCCGCCGGCTCCGCACTGTCAGCGTCGGCCGCGTCGCGCAGCGCGTCCGCCTGGTACTGGCGGAGCACCCCCGCGCTCACCAGACGCAAGAGCTCGTCATCCAGCCTGCTCGGCATAGACCGTCTTTCCTCCTGCGATTGGGTTCGTGAGTTCAGGCGGTGGTCACTACAGTAGGGCGGCGAGATGCCTATTCTGCTCAGCTACCCCGTGTCCCTGCTCAGTCACCCCCTGCTTTCGCTGCCGGAGCAGTTCCCGACCTTCTTCCGGCGCGGTAACGACGGCAAGCTCGAGGTCACCGACCAGGTCGTCATGGTCCCGGCCCGGATCGTCGGGCTGGTCCTGGCCTTCTTCGTGCTGCGCTGGCTGCTGCACAAGGCGATCCGCCGGTTCGCCCGGCGGACCGGCAACGGCGCCGTCGCCGGTGTCCTGGCCCGGTCGAAACGGGGTCAGGAGTTCGTCGAGAACACGCTCGCCAACGAACGGAGGGCGCAGCGCGCCGAGACGATCGCGTCGCTGCTGTGCAGCACGGTGACGATCGTGCTGACCGCCGTCACGGTGGTGATGGTGCTGGCCGAGCTCGGCTTCAACATCCTGCCGGTGGTCGCGTCGGCCTCCATCATCGGCGTCGCGCTCGGCTTCGGCGCCCAGACACTGGTCAAGGACTTCCTGGCCGGCATCTTCATGATCTTCGAGGACCAGTACGGCGTCGGCGACCTGATCGACATGGAGAAGGCCACCGGCGTCGTCGAAGCCGTCGGCCTGCGCGTCACCCGCCTGCGCGGCGAGGACGGCACCATCTGGTACGTCCGCAACGGCGAGGTCCTCCGCATCGGCAACCTCACCAACCGCGACCCCGGGGGCGGCCCGTCCGGCGTCGGCTCGGCAACGGAACGCGAGGAAGAACAACAGGTGCTCGAGGCTCCGGAAGAGCCCCCGCCGCCGGCCGAAGCTCACAGCCGCCCGTCCGGCGGCCACACCCCACCCGACTGAAAACGGCGCCGGTTCCCGACAGGGGAACCGGCGCCGTTCGGCGTACTGCGTGAACGTCAGGCCGTGAAGGTGACGTCCAAGGTGATGTTCACGGCGGCCAGCGCCTGGGAGACCGGGCAGTTCTTCTTGGCCTGCTCAGCGAACTCGGCGAACTGGTCGGCGGTCAGGCCGGGGACCTTGCCGTTGACCGAGAGCTTGATGCCGGTGATGCCCTCGCCGGGCTGGAAGGTGACGTCGGCGGTGGTGTCGATCGACTCCGGCGCGTTGCCGGCGCCGGCCAGCGCGTGCGACAGCGCCATCGAGAAGCAGGTGGAGTGCGCGGCGGCGATCAGCTCCTCGGGGCTGGTCTTGCCGTTCGCGTCGTTGGCCCGCGAGGCCCAGGACACGTCGTACGTGCCGATCCCGGACGACTCCAGGGCGACCTGGCCGGCGCCCTCCATCAGCGAGCCTTCCCAGTGGGCCTTGGCAGTGCGAACTGTTGCCATGCTCGTGTGTCTCCCTAGCTCTGGTTCTCGGACACGTCGATCGCGCCCGGGTACGTCGGTTCGTCGGTGTTCACCATGCTGTGCGCGGCCATCACCATGTACTTCCAGATCTCCTCGTCCCGCTCCGGTGACAGGGCGATCTCGTCCAGGGCGGCCCGCATGTGACCCAGCCAGCGGTCCCGTGCGCTCGGGGTGACGGCGAACGGGTGGTGCCGCATCCGCAGCCGGGGGTGCCCGCGCTGCTCGGAGTAGGTCCGCGGCCCGCCCCAGTACTGCTCGAGGAACATCCGGAACCGCACCTCGGCCGGGCCGAGGTCCTCCTCCGGGTACATCGGGCGCAGTTCCGGGTCGGCCGCGACGCCGCGGTAGAACGCGGCGATCAGCCGGTGGAACGTGTCCGCCCCGCCTACGGCGTCGTAGAAGCTCTGTGGCTCACTCATCGCCACTCAGTGTCTCAAGCCACCGAAACGTGCGCGCCGAGGGCTGCCCGCTCGGCCTCGTCGAGCGGCCGTTTGGCGTGCGTGTCCGCGGTCACCGTGACCAGCACCGAGGTGGCCTTGCAGTACGTCAGCCCCTCCTCGTGGTCCACGATCCGCGACTGCAGCGTGTACGACGAGGTGCCGATCGCCGACACCCACACCTCCACGTCGTACGGCGGGTGCCGGAGCAGGATCGGCCGCAGGTAGTCCACGGTCTGGCTGACCAGCACCACCGGCGACGTACCGAAGAACTCGTGCACGCCGACCCCGAACACCTCGGCCAGGAACGCGATCCGGGCCTCCTGCAGGTAGTCGAAGTACCGCACGTTGTTGACGTGGTCGTAGGAGTCGATGTCCGACCACCGCACGAGCACGGGATGCGTGAAGGTCATGCGCCCACCAGCTTCGACAGCGCCTCGCGCTCCACCGGCGTGATCCGCCGCAGCCGGTTCGCCGTGAAGTCGAACGGCACCAGCCGGGTCTTGGCCTCGACGTACGTCGTACGGCCCGCGGGCCCGTCGTCGCAGATCTCGTAGTCGACCGTGAACGACGCCGCGCGGATCTCCGAGATCCACAGCTCGATCCGCACCGGCTCGGGCCGGAACCGCAGCGCGGCCCGGTACTGCACCTCGTGCCGGGCGACCAGCAGCCCGGTCTCCAGGTCGTCGGCGCCGAGCTCCTTGGCGGTCCGGAACAGGAAGTCGACGCGGGCGTCCTGCAGGTAGTCGACGTACCGGCCGTTGTTCACGTGGCCGAGCGCGTCCATGTCCCCCCAGCGCAGCGGGCAGTGGTAGACGTGCCGGTTGTGATGATCCACACGGGGATCATCGCATCCAAGGCACCCCGGACCGGCGCGACGTGGGTAATGTCATCCCGGATACCAAACCGAACTCAGGAGTAGGTGGCGATGAGCGAGCAGCAGCGGGTGGCGGTCGTGACCGGGGCGGCCCGGGGAATCGGCGCCGCGGTGGCGCAGCGGCTCGCCGCGGACGGCAACGCCGTCGCCGTCCTGGATCTGGACGAGGCGGCCTGCGCGGGCACGGTCGAGGCGATCACCGCGGCCGGCGGCAAGGCCGTCGCGATCGGCTGCGACGTCAGTCAGTCCGACCAGGTGGCCGCCGCGGTCGAGCGGGTGGTGGCCGAGTTGGGCGCGCCGACGATCCTGGTCAACAACGCCGGCGTCCTGCGCGACAACCTGCTGTTCAAGATGTCCGAGGACGACTGGGACACCGTGATGTCGGTGCATCTCAAGGGCAGTTTCCTGATGTCGAAGGCCTGCCAGGCGCACATGGTCGAGGCGGGCTACGGCCGGATGGTCTTCCTGTCCTCGACGTCGGCGCTGGGCAACCGCGGCCAGGCGAACTACGCCTCGGCGAAGGCCGGTCTGCAGGGCCTGGCCAAGACGCTGGCCTTCGAGCTGGGCAAGTTCGGCGTCACCGCGAACGCGATCGCGCCGGGCTTCATCGAGACCGACATGACCGCGGCGACCGCGGCCCGGGTCGGGATCGACTTCGAGGAGTTCAAGAAGGCGACCGCCGCGGCGATCCCGGTCCAGCGCACCGGTACGCCGGCCGACATCGCGGCCGCCGCGTCGTTCTTCTGCAGCGAGGAGTCGGGCTTCGTGTCCGGCCAGGTCCTGTACGTCGCCGGCGGCCCCCGCAACTAGGAGATCCTGATGCCCCGCACCTTCACCGGCGTCGACGCTGTCGTCGGCGCCGTCGGCACCCAGCTCGGCGAGACCGAGTGGCTGGAGATCACCCAGGAGCAGGTGAACCAGTTCGCCGAGGCGACCGGTGACCACCAGTGGATCCACGTCGACGTCGAGCGCGCCGCCGCCGGCCCGTACGGCGGCACGATCGCCCACGGGTACCTGACGCTCAGCCTGATCGCCCGCTTCGGCGCGGAGCTGTTCGACGTCGACGGCGTCTCGGCGAAGCTCAACTACGGCGTCAACAAGGTCCGCTTCCCGACGCCGGTCCCGGTCGGCGCGCGGGTCCGGGCCGGTGCGTCGATCGCGGGCGCGCAGGAGACGCCGGCCGGCGTACAGGTGTCCCTGCAGTGGGTCGTCGAGCTGGAGGGCTCGACCAAGCCGGCCTGCGTCGCCGAGACCGTCGTCCTACTGGTCCCCTAGGTAGCGCACGGCCAGCGGTTCTTCGACCACGCCGCCGTCACCAGCCCGTACGGCGTACGCGGCCTTGCCCGGCGTCGACGTGACGGCCGCGACCAGCTCGCCGTCGCGGAAGTGCAGCCCGACGCTGTCCTCGGCGGCGTACCCGCCGGGGAACCCCTTGCCGACCAGGTCGAGGTACGTGCCGCGGCGCAGCTCCTCGCCGTCGTAGTGCGGGCAGGCGCTGCCGGGCAGCAGGCCGAGGCCGTCTTCCAGCGGCGCCAGGCTGTTCACGTCGAACGAGTCGGTGACCGAGGCCTCGAACCAGCAGTTCATCCCGGCGCTGATCCCGGCCAGCACCACGCCGTCGTCGTACGCCGCCTTGAGCGCGCGGTCGAGCCCGTGCACGCGCCAGACCGCCAGCAGGTTCGCCGTACTGCCGCCGCCGACGTAGATCACGTCCTGGCCGCGGACGAACTCCTCGAGGTCGACGACCTCGCGCTGGAACAGGTTCAGCACCGAGGCCTCGGCGCGGTCCGGGCCAAAGGCGTCCCGGAAGCGCTGGCTGTAGCCCTCGGCGTCACCGCTGGCGGTCGGCACGAAACAGACTCGCGGCCGCTCGGTGTTCCTTGCCAAGGACAACAAATAGTCGTCGAGCAGCGGGTTGTCCGGCTCCATCGAGAAACCGCCGCCACCGAGGGCGAGGATCTGCCCGGTCACAGCGGTGCGATCAGGACGGCGTGGGTGGCGGTCCGGGTGTAGCCCAGCCACTCGTTGACAGCGATCATCGGTCCGTTTCCGTCGTAGTTGGCGGTGTACATGCCGGTCACCCCGGCCTCCGCCGCGCGGTGCAGCGCCGCGCACTTCACCAGCCTGCCCAGTCCCTGGCCGCGGTACTCCGGCAGGGTCGCGGTCATCTGCGACCAGATCTTCTCGTGGTCGCCGTTGCCCAGCGTGAACGCGA
Organism: Kribbella sp. NPDC051770; assembly: GCF_040681455.1. Taxonomy (NCBI): domain Bacteria; kingdom Bacillati; phylum Actinomycetota; class Actinomycetes; order Propionibacteriales; family Kribbellaceae; genus Kribbella; species Kribbella sp. NPDC051770. The sequence continues at coordinate 141,113 of NZ_JBFAYT010000012.1, forward strand.
TCACCCGGCCGTCCGCGTCGAGCAGTGCCGTGCTCAGATCGAGCACCATGGCCGGCGACTCCCAGATCGCCTCCAACCAGCTCTCGTACGAGCGGCCGGCGATCTTCGCGTCACCGGGCTTGGTCCGCTGGGCGATCACGTCGGCCTCCCAGACCCGGTGCGGATCGACCTCGTTCAGCGGCGACAACCGCATTCCCTCGGGGACCGGCGGCAGCGCGGGCGCGTCGGCCGGGGCCATGCTCGCGTAGTGCACCCGGCGGGTCTCGCGGTAGCCCCACTGCGACGCCCAGCCCGACGACTCCGGGTCGGCGAAGACCCGCGACGTGACGGCGCCGCCGGCCTTCAGGTTCTCGTGGGCCAGCTCCAGCAACGCCGTACCGGCGCCACGGCCGCGGTGCTCCGGGTGGACGATCAGCCGCAGCTGCCCGTCGAGCGGGTCCGAGCCGTCGATCAGCCCGGTGCTCGTCCAGCCGACCACCTGGTCGCCGTCGAGCGCGGCGAACACCGCGGAGCCCGGCTCGTTCCTCAGTGTGCTGAGCCGCCGGCGCAGCGCCGAGGCGGTGGTCGCCAGGAACGGCGCGACCAGGAGGTGCAGCGCCAGCGCAGACTCGGCGTCACCCAGCTGAGGCGGCCTGATCTCCATCGGAACTCCTTCCACCGAAGTACTGGGGAAGATATCTCCTGCGCCGGGTCGATCCGGACTGGACCGCCGTAAACATCCGGGCAAACTTCGCAGCGTGAGCAGGAGCCCGGTCAGAGCAACCGCAGCAGGCCGGTCTGGGTCTCCACCCGGCGGTAGCCGAGCCAGTTGTTCACGGCAAGCATCGGACCGTTCTCGTCGTCGTTGGAGGTGAACGCGCCGACGATCCCGGCCGCCGCCGCCCGCCGCAGCGCGACCGACTTCACCAGCTTCGCCAGCCCCTTGCCCCGGTACGCCGGAAGCGTGCCGGTCATCCCGGCCCAGGCGCGGTCACCGGCCGTCTCGACGGCGTGGTAGGCGACGATCTCGTCACCGGCCAGCGCCGCCACCGACAACGCCTTGTCCAGCCCGGGACTCTCCCAGATCTCCTGCACCCACTGGTCGAACTCGACCGCGTCGGAGGGTGAGTCACCCGGCTCGTCCAGACCTGCGATCGAGTCCACCAGGTACGCCTGCCGGGCGGTCACCTGGTCGAGGCCGACCAGCTCGATCCCGTCCGGCGTCGGCGGCTGGTCGGGCAGCGGTTGCCGCAGGTCGATCCCGGAGTAGTGCATCTGCCGGGTGCCGTCGTACCCGCGCCGCTTGGCGAACTCGACACCGGACGACGACGCGAACGCACGCGCCCGGACGGCGCCGATCTCCTGCAGGTGCTCGTGCAGGCGGTCCGACAGGGCTCCGCCGATGCCGCGCAGGCGGTGCTCGGGATGCACGTGGACGTTGATCCCGGCCTGGCCCGGATCGCTCGTCCAGGTGTTGATCGCGGCCGATCCCCAGGCGACCACGCGGCCCTCGTCGAGGCCGACCAGGTGCAGCGGCTGCTCGTCCGGCGTCGAGGTCGTGATCATGTGCGCGACGGTCGCCGGGGACATCACGGCGAACGCGAAGACGTCGCGGCGGACGGCGGCCAGCGCCTCGGCGTCGTCGGGGTGAGCGGGCCTGATCTCCATCCGCCGACGGTAACCAGGCGGGCGGCGTACGAGCTACTGGTTTTGGAACGGGATCGCAACGGCGGACGATTCTGCGACGAGCCGCCGAAGCACTAGTGTTGGCGGGTGCCCGTGATCGCGACCACCGCGCTGACCAAGCGCTACCCCCGCGTGACGGCACTGGACGAGTTGACCGTCGAGGTGGGGTCCGGCGTGACCGGGCTGGTCGGAGCCAATGGTGCCGGCAAGTCGACCCTGCTGAAGATCCTGCTCGGACTGATCGCCCCGACCGCCGGAAGTGCCATCGTGCTGGGACACGACGTGGTCACCGGCGGCGAGGCGGTCCGGGCGCTCGTCGGCTACATGCCCGAGCACGACTGCCTGCCGCCCGACGTCTCCGCGACCGAGTTCGTCGTGCACCTCGGCCAGATGTCCGGCCTGCCGGCCACCGCGGCCCGCGAACGCGCCGCCGACGTCCTACGCCACGTCGGGCTCGACGAAGCGCGCTACCGCCCGATGGGCGGCTACTCGACCGGGATGAAGCAGCGCGTGAAGCTCGCGCAGGCGCTCACCCACGACCCGAAGCTCGTGCTGCTCGACGAGCCGACCAACGGGCTCGACCCGGCCGGGCGCGACGAGATGCTCGCGCTGGTGCGCCGGATCGGGACCGAGTTCGGCATTCCGGTGCTGATCACCTCGCACCTGCTCGGCGAGCTGGAGTCGGTCTGCGACCACATCGTCGTCCTGGACGGCGGGCGGCTGCTGCGGTCGGAATCGAAGGCCGCGCTGACCGGCGAGACCGGCGTACTGGCTGTGGAGGTTCGTGATCTGAGTGGTCGCGATCGGCTCGGCGCTGCGCTGGAGCGGGCCGGGGCTCGGGCTCGCGCCGAGGGACCGTTGGTGCTGGTCGAGATCAGCGGCGACGCGACGTACGACCTGGTGCGCGACGCGGTGGCCGGGCTCGGGCTCGGGATCGTTCGGATCGAGCCGCACCGGCATCGGCTGGAAGAGGTCTTCAGTGTCTGAGCAGGTTCCGCCGCCGCCGCGGACCGGCGTCATCCACGACATCGGGTACCGGCACTACGACGGGCCGCGGCTCGGTCGGCTGGCGATCACCCAGGCGTTGCTCGCGGCAAGCGTTCGGCACGCGTACGGGATCGGGCGGTCCGGCAAGTCCAAGGTGATGCCAATCCTGCTGCTCGCGGTCATGGTCGTGCCGGTCGCGATCATCGTCGGCGTCGAGATCTCGCTGCAGCTCGACAGCCCGCCGGTGATCCCGGCGCACTACGTCTTCTACCTGCAGCCGGTGATCGCGCTCTACCTCGCCTCGCAGGCGCCGCAGCTGTTCTCCCGCGACCTGCGGTACGGCTCGATCGTGCTGTACCTGGCGCGGCCGCCCCGGCGTACGGACTATGCGCTGGCCAAGTTCGGCGCGCTGGTGATCGCGCTGATGATCCTGATCTCGATCCCGCTCACCGTCCTGTACGCCGGTGCGCTGCTCGCCAAGTTCGACTTCGTCGACATGACGCGCGAGTTCGGGACCGGGCTGGCCGGCGGGCTGATGCTGTCGGTGCTGCTCGCCGCGATCGGCGGCCTGATCGCCGCCGCGACCCCGCGCCGCGGCTTCGCCGTCGCCGCGATCATCACCGTGCTGATCGTGTCGTTCACCGCGACCATCACCACCACCGCGATCCTCGACACCGACCAGGACATGAAGAGCACCGCGGCCCGGTTCGCCAACCTGGGTTCGCCGTTCACGCTGTCCAGGACGCTGAGCACGTTCCTGTTCCGCGACGACAGCGACGGCTGGATCCCGACCACGACGCAGGGGCTGGTGTTCCTCGCGGTCTACCTGGTCGTCGTCGGGCTGTGCCTGTGGGGACTCAACCGGCGCTACGCGAAGGTGGCCCGCGGGTGAGCGTGATCGAGATCCAGAAGGTGTCGCGCTGGTACGGCAACGTCGTCGCGGTCAACGACGTGACGATGACGATCGGTCCGGGCGTGACCGGGCTGCTCGGGCCGAACGGTGCGGGCAAGTCGACGCTGATCACGATGATGGCGGGCTTCCTGCCGCCGTCGGTCGGCGCGGTCACGCTAGACGGCGTACCGGTGTGGCGGAACGAACGCGCGTACTCCGCGATCGGGCTGGTGCCGGAGACCGAGGCCGTGTACGACGTACTGACGGGTGCTGCTTTCGTGCAGGCCAACGCTTCGCTGCACGGGCTCGCTTCGCCGGGTGCGGCGGCGGCCGCGGCGATTGCTGTGGTGGCGATGGAGGATGCGGCTGGGCGGCGCATCTCGACGTACTCGAAGGGGATGAAGCAGCGGATCAAGATGGCCGCCGCGCTCGTCCACGAGCCGTCGGTGCTGCTGCTCGACGAACCCTTCAACGGCATGGACCCGCGGCAACGGCTGCACCTCATGGAGCTGCTGCGCAAGATGGGCAGCGACGGGCGGACGGTGTTGTTCAGCTCGCACATCCTGGAGGAAGTGCAGCAGGTCGCGACCCACATCGAGGTCGTCGTCTCCGGGCGGCACGCGGCCTCCGGTGACTACCGCGCGATCCGCACGCTGATGACGGACCGCCCGATGCTGTACCGCCTGCGTTCCAGCGACAACCGCCGCCTGGCCTCCGCGCTGATCGCCGACCCGTCGACCGCCGGCGCCGACCTCGACGCGGCGACGCTGCAGGTCCGCGTCGTCGACTTCGAACGCTTCAGCCGCATCGTGCCCGCGCTCGCCCGCGACCTGGGCATCCGCCTGCTCGAGGTCTCCCCCACCGACGAGTCCCTCGAGAGCGTCTTCTCCTACCTGGTCGGGAGGAACTGATGGTCGTCCGCACCATCGTCCGCCTCACCCTCGCCACCCTCTTCGGCTCACGGCGAGGGCTGCTCCTCTACATCCTCCCCGCGGTCTTCGTAGGCCTCTGCGTCCTGCTGGCGTTGACGGTCGACGACAAATCCGGCCTCCAGGTCGCCTTGCTCAACATGTTCGGCCTGGCCGTCATCCTGCCGCTGGTAGCGCTCGTCGCCGGCACCGGCGCGATCGCCTCCGAGATCGACGACGGCTCGATCGTCTACCTGCTCAGCAAGCCCATCAAACGCTCCACCATCGTCCTCACGAAGGCCCTGGTCGCCATCTGCGTCGTCCTGGCCCTGGGCGCCCTCCCGATGCTGATCGCCGGCATCGTGCTGGACCCACACGACCTCACCACGGCGTTCGCTTTCTCCCTCGGCGCCCTGGTCGCCGGCATCGCCTACGTCGCCATCTTCACGGCGCTGTCCGTCTTCTCCGGCAACGCGGTGACCATCGGCCTGATCTACTGCCTGCTCTGGGAAAGCGTGATGGGCCAGTACGTCGACGGCGCGAAGGTGCTGTCGGTCCAGCAGTGGTCCCTGGCCCTGATCAGCAAGCTGACGGACGCTCCGCGCGTGGAGTCAGCGGTCAAGCTCCCCATCGCCTCGGTGCTGCTCGTCGCCGTGACCATCACCGCGCTGACCTTGGCGATCACGAAGCTCCGCTCGCTGATCCTGTCGACCGCGGAGTAAAAGCCCCGACGCAGGCCCTTCCGGTCGCTGGCGCTCCGGTCTAGCCGACCATCCCACCGTTCAGCGTCAGCCCGCCGTCGATCGTCAGCGTCTGCCCCGTGATCCACGACGCCTCGTCCGACAGCAGGAACCACACCAGCGAGCCCACATCCTCCGGCCGCCCCAACCGCTTCATCGGATAGGTCGCCGCGACCTCGGCCTCGCGCCCCTCGTAGAGCGCGCCGGCGAACTTCGTCTTCACCACCGCCGGCGCAACCGCGTTCACGCGGATCGTCGGCGCCAGCTCGACCGCGAGCTCCATCGTCACGCGTGACAGCATCGCCTTCGTCGCGCCGTACCAGCCGATGCCGGGGGACGGCGCCAGCCCCGCCACCGACGACAGGTTGACCACCGATCCCCCGTGCTCACCCATCCACGCGTCGCGGCAAGCCTTCACCCACGCGATCGTGGCCAGCACGTTCGTGTCGACCATCTTCGCCGCGACCGCGGCATCGACGTCGAGCAGCGAGCCGTAGATCGGGTTGATGCCGGTGTTGTTGACCAGCAGGTCCACCGACCCGTACGTCGCCAGCGCCGTCTCGATCACCGCGGCGCGGTGGTCGGGATCGGCCGCCTTCCCGGCGACGGCGATCGCGTGCTCGACGCCGCCGAGCTCCAGCACCGCCGCGTCGAGCGTCTCCTGGGTGCGCCCGGTGATCACCACCCGGGCGCCGTCCGCGACGAGCCGCTGCGCGACCGCCAGCCCGATGCCCCGCGACGCACCCGTGACGATCGCCGTCCGGCCCTGCAAACCCATCAACCGTGTCCTCTTCGATCGGTACGACGTACAGGATTCAGCTGAGCCGCTCGAGCACGATCGCCATGCCCTGGCCGCCGCCGACGCACATCGTCTCCAGCCCGAACTGCTTGTCCTCGAACTGCAGGCCGTTCACCAGCGTGGTCATGATCCGCGCGCCGGTCGAACCGAACGGGTGCCCCAGCGCGATCGCGCCGCCGTGCACGTTCAGCCGGTCCTCGTCGATGCCGAGCTCGCGCGCCGAGCCGATCACCTGGACGGCGAACGCCTCGTTGATCTCGACCAGGTCGATGTCGGAGATGCTCATCCCGGCCCGCGCGAGCGCCTGCTTGGACGCCTCGACCGGACCGAGGCCCATGATCTCCGGCGACAACCCGCTGACCCCGGTCGACACGATCCGCGCCAGCGGCGTCAGTCCGAGCTCGCGCGCCTTGGTGTCGCTCATGATCACGACCGCCGCGGCGCCGTCGTTCAGCGGGCAGCAGTTCCCCGCGGTCACGGTCCCGTCCGGCCGGAAGACCGGCTGCAGCTGGCTGACCTTCTCCAGCGTCGTACCGGCGCGGGGTCCGTCGTCCTTGGACACGACCGTCCCGTCGGGCAGCGTCACCGGGGTGATCTCGCGCTCGAAGAAGCCGTTCCCGATCGCCTTCTCGGCGAGGTTCTGCGACCGTACGCCGAACGCGTCCTGATCCGCCCGGCTGATCCCGCGCAGCGTCGCCACGTTCTCGGCGGTCTGGCCCATCGAGATGTAGATGTCCGGGATCAGCCCGTCCTCGCGCGGGTCGTGCCAGACGTCGTTGGTCTCGGCGTACTTCTCGGTCCGCTGGACGGCGTCGGCGAAGGCCTGGTTGAACGAGCTCGGGTCGCCGACCCCGGCGGAGCCGAAGTTCTTGTACCGCGACACGCACTCGACGCCGGCACTGACGAAGATGTCGCCCTCACCGGACTTGATCGCGTGGTACGCCATCCGCGCGGTCTGCGTCGACGACGCGCAGAACCGGTTGACCGTGGTCGCGGGCGTGTTGTCCCAGCCGAGCTGAACGGCGACCCGGCGGGCCATGTTGCCGCCGTGCTCGTCGTGCGGCTCGGCGCAGCCCAGCATCAGGTCCTCGACCTGGTCGCCGGTCAGCCCGGCCTTCTCGACCGCGGCCTGGATCATCTGCACGGCCAGGTCGTCGGGCCGGATGTCCTTCAGCGATCCCTTGTAGGCGCGCCCGATCGGCGACCGCGCGGTGGAGACGATGACTGCTTCAGGCACGGGGGTTCTCCTTCTACAGGCCGAGGTCGCGGCCGATGAGTTCCTTCATGATCTCGTTGCTGCCGGCCCAGATCTTGGTGACCCGGGCGTCGCGCCAGGCGCGGGCCACCCGGTACTCGTTCATGTAGCCGTAGCCGCCGTGCAGCTGGACGCAGGCGTCCAGGATCTCGTTCTGCACCTGCGCGCTCCACCACTTGGTCTTCGCGGCGTCGACCGCCGACAGCCGGTCCTCGTCGTGCGCGACGATCGCGTTGTCGACGTACGCCTGGGTCACCTCGGCCTTGGTGACCAGCTCGGCGATCAGGAACTTGTTGTACTGGAACGACCCGACCGGCTGACCGAACGCCTTGCGCTGCTTCACGTACTCGATCGTCTCGTCGAGGATCTGTACGGCGTGCGCGATGTTCGAGACCGCTGCCCCGACGCGTTCCTGGGCCAGCCGCTCCATCATGTGGATGAAACCGCGGTCGACCTCGCCGAGCACGTTCTCGTCGGGCACGAACACGTCCTCGAAGAACAGCTCCGAGGTGCCGGACTCGGTCTGCCCGACCTTGTCGAGCTTGCGGCCGCGGGCGAACCCGTCCATGCCTTCCTCGACGGCGAACAGCGTGATGCCCTTGGCGCCCTTGCTCGGGTCGGTCCGGGCGGCGGTGACGGTCAGGTCGGCCATGTCGCCGTTGGTGATGAAGGTCTTGGAGCCGTTCAGCACCCAGCCGCCGTCGACCTTCTTGGCGCTGGTCTTCAGCCCGGCCAGGTCGGAGCCGCCGGACGGCTCGGTCATCCCGATCGCGGCGACCAGCTCGCCGGAGCTGAACTTCGGCAGCCAGCGCTGCTTCTGCTCCTCGGTGCCGAGGTCGACCAGGTACGGCGCGGCGCAGTCGTAGTGGATCCCGAAGCAGCTCGACAGCGACGCCGAGACCTTCGAGACCTCCTCGGCGAACACCGCGTTGAACCGGTAGTCGCCGACGCTCGAACCGCCGTACTCCTCGGGGACGTCGAGCCCGAGGAAGCCCTGCTTGCCGGCCTCCAGCCAGACCGCGCGGTCGATCGTCTTCTCCTCGAGGAACTGCTCCATCCGCGGCACCAGCGAGCGGTCGCAGAACTCCTTCGCACTGGCCCGGAACGCGTGGTGGTCCTCGCCGAAGATGATCCGTTCCATCGCTTGCGCCTCCCGAGCTGCGGTCTGCTGTGTCCGGCGCTGTGGCCGTCGTCACCTGGTGGGTGAGACAAATGGCTAAGCGCTTGCTTAGCTTCCCGAATCCGGTGCAGAGTGTCAACGTGTCCGCAGTCACCAGTCCCCTCGTGTGGGAGCACGTCCAGCCGGCCGCCGCCCGCCGGCTGCTCACCGGCGCCATCGACGCCTTCGCCGAACGCGGCTTCCAGGCGACCACCACCCGCGACATCGCGTCCCGGGCCGGCATGTCCCCGGCGGCGCTCTACGTCCACTACCCGTCGAAGGAGCGGCTGCTCTTCGAGATCAGCCGGTACGGGCACCAGGCGGCGCTCGCCGTCCTCGCCGACGCCGACTCCGGCTCCCCCGCCGAGCGCCTGCGGGCGATGGTCTCGGCCTTCACCGCCTGGCACGCCGAGCACCACACCATCGCGCGCGTCGTCCAGTACGAGCTGGCCGCGCTAACCCCCGAGCACTTCGCCGAGGTCGCGGCGATCCGCCGTACGATCTCGGCCCAGATCGAGCAGGTCCTCGCCGACGGCGTCGCCGACGGCTCGTTCGCGGTCGACGACCTCCCCGGTACGACGCTCGCCGTACTGTCCCTGTCGATCGACGTCGCCCGCTGGTACACCCCGCACCGCACCAAACCCGAGTCGCTCGGCAGCCTGTACGCCGACCTCGCGCTGCGGATGGTCCAGGCCTGACAGGACGAAGGCCCCGGCGCCCTCTTCCGAGGGGCCGGGGCCTTCGTACGGCGTACGCGGTTGCGCCTGGTCCGGCGTACCGGCTAGTCCTGCAGCGCAGCCTGGACGTCGAGGTGGATCTCCACCTTGTCGCCGATCAGGAGCTTGCCGCCCTCCAGCGGGACGTTGAAGTCGATCCCCCAGTCCTTGCGGCTGATCGAGGTGGACGCCTCGAAGCCGATGATCTTCTGGCCGTACGGGTTCTGGTCGACGCCGAGGAACTCGACGGCGAACTCGATCGGCTTGGTGACACCCTTGATGGTCAGCTCACCGGCCAGGACGAAGTCGTCACCCTCCGGCTTCAGCGCGGTGCTGGTGAAGGTCATCTTGGGGCTGTTCTCGGCGTCGAAGAAGTCGCCGGAGCGCAGATGCCCGTCGCGCTGCTCGCTGCGGGTGTGCACGGAGGCCAGCTCGACGCTGACCGCGGCGGTCGACTCCTCCAGCGAGTCCTTGACCACGATCTCACCCTCGAACTCGCGGAAGGTGCCACGCACCTTGGTCATCAGGTGACGCACGGTGAAGCCGATCTCGGTGTGCGCCGTGTCGAGGGCGTAGGTGCCGGCCACCAGGCCGGGGATGGTGCTGGTCGCGGTCGTCGTACCGGTGATGCTCATCAGGTCCTCTCGGGGGCTAGTTAAAATTTCAACCTGTTATGTGAGCCCTAACGGTTTAAATCTGAACTACATTCCCGGTACACTGTCCGGGTGACGATGACGACTGGCACCCGGTGGCTGGACTCCGAGCAGCAGGTGGCGTGGCGCGCGTACCTGCTGGGCACGGCGCGCCTGATGGCCAAGCTGGACGACGACCTGCGGCAGTTCGGCCTGGGCATCAACGACTACGAGATCCTGGTCCGCCTCTCCGAGGCCCCCGACCGGCGCCTGCGGATGGCCGAGCTCGCCGACCGCCTGCACCAGAGCCGTTCCCGCCTGACCCACACTGTAGGCCGCCTGGAGGCCGCGGACCTGGTCCGCCGCACCTCCTGCAAGTCCGACAAGCGCGGAGTCTGGGCCGAACTCACCGACGCCGGCTTCACCCTCCTGGAACAGGCCGCCCCCTCCCACGTCGCCGGCGTCCGTGAACACCTAGTGGACCTCGCCTCCCCGGAGGACTTCGCCGCGGTGGGCCGGGTCTTCGACGCGGTCTCGGAAAACATCGGCCAACGCTGAGGCGGATTGGGTCTGCGCGGAGGATTGCCACGCAGACCCTTCCGTTCGCGGTAGGTCACTAGAGCGTAGGCTCCCGCCCGCACGACAGTAAGGCGGCGTCAACTACCTCAGGCGACCGCTGTGCCTTCCAGCTCCACCAGCTGCCCGGGGATCGCCAGCCGGGTCACCCCCAGCATCGTCGTGGTCGGCGCCACCCCCGCTGCGCCCAGGCGCGAGGCCAGTACGCCGTAGTGCTGGAACAGCATGTCCACATCCGTCGTGTATACGTTCAGCCGCACCAGGTCCCCCAGCGTCATCCCCGCCTCGGCCAGCACCGCTTCCAGGTTGTCGAGGCTCAGCGTGAGCTGACCGGCCAGGTCGTCGTCGTGCTCGGGCTTACCGTCGGCGTTCATCGCGGTCTGCCCGGAGCAGTACAGCGTGCGGGTCGCGCCGGTGACGAGCTCGCCCTGGTTGAAGCCCATCCCCACCGACCACGTCACCGGGTTGATCGCGGTTCGTTCCACAGCCACATCAGCTCCATTCGGTTCGTCGAGCTGATGAGCCTGCCAACAATTCACGACACCCTTGGTCAGGTATTTTCGGGCGATGCGCGCCGACCGTCTGGTTTCGCTCGTCCTCCTGCTCCGGCAGCGCGGCCGGCTGTCCGCCGCGACGCTCGCCCGCGAGCTCGAGGTCTCCACGCGCACCGTGCTGCGCGACATCGAGGCGCTCTCCACCGCCGGCGTCCCCGTGTACGCCGAACGCGGCCGCCACGGCGGTTTCGCCCTGCTCCCCGGCTTCCAGACCGAGCTCACCGGCCTCGGCCCGGACGAGGCCCTCGCCCTGCTGGTCGCCGGTTCGCGCCGCGGCGCGCAGGCCTTCGGGCTCGGCTCGGCGCTCGCCTCCGCGATGCTGAAGCTCGTCGACGCCCTCCCCGACAGCTACCGCGACACCGCCACCGGCGCCGCGCAGCGACTCCTGCTCGACCCGGAGATCGACATCCTGTCGCGGCGGCGGGACCCGGACGAGATCCCCGAGCCGGTGATGGGCGAGATCCGGCGCGCGGTGCTCACCGGGCATCGCCTGCGGATCCAGTACGCGCCTGCCGGGCAGCCGCCGGAGTGGCGGACGGTGGACCCGATCGGGCTCGTCACCGTCCGCGAGCAGGGCTACCTGCTCGCCACGAAGGCCGGCGACGACCGCACGTACCGCCTCTCCCGTGTGCTAGCCGCTGAGGCACTGCCGGAACCAGCTGAGCGCCCAGCCGAGGTAGACCTCGACCAGGCCTGGCAGGAGCGCAGTACTCGCTTCCGCACGAGCGGCGACCAGGTGACGGTCCTCGCGGAGGTCAACCCAGCGCGCCGCAAGGAGCTGGTCGACACGGCGCTCGCCGTACTGTCGGAGGAGCCGGTGCCGTCCGGGGAGCCGGAACTGCCCGAGGGGACCGCAGCCGCCAGCACTCACCTCCGCATGGAGGTCACGTTCCAGGACGCCCGGCATGCCACCTGGGCGTTCTGGCAGCTCGCCACGCACGCAGAGGTCCTGCAGCCTGACTGGCTTCGCAGCACCCTGTACGAGCGAGCAGCAGCAATGCGCGCTCAGTACGAGACGCACTAGGCACCCAGGCGATCGCCGTACGCGGACAACCCGGCGCTACGACGCCAGCCACTCCCGCGCGTTGCGCCCCGGCTCGCCCTCGGGCCGGCTGATCTCGACCCACACCGCGTCCAGCGACAGCCCCAGCACCCCGGCGATCGCCGCGATGGTCTGGAAGGCCGGGGTCGCCACCCGGCCGGACTCGATCTTGCGTAGGGTCTCCGGGGAGACGCGCGCGTCGAGCGCGACCTCCAGCATCGAGCGCTCGCCCCGGGCCAGCCGCAGCAGCGCGCCGAGGCGCTGGCCGCGTTCGACCTCCGCGGGGGTGAGCGGCAACCTGACCATGAACCGATTCTAGTCCCGGGATAATATGGCCGGGATAGTTATTGGTAGCACCGGAGAGGCGCCCGCATGATCGAGATCCTGAGCCCCAGCGAGCTGCCCCGCGCGCGGGAGACCGGCGCGCTGGTCGCGAACATCCTGCAGACCGCGCGCAGCCGGGCCACGGTCGGTACGAACCTGCTCGAGATCGACCAGTGGACCAAGGCGATGATCGCCGACGCCGGCGCACAGTCCTGCTACGTCGACTACGAGCCGTCGTTCGGGCGCGGGCCGTTCGGTCACTACATCTGTACGTCGGTCAACGACGCGGTCCTGCACGGCCTGCCGCACGACTACACACTCGCCGACGGCGACCTGCTGACCCTCGACCTCGCGGTGCTCCTCGGCGGCATCGCCGCGGACAGCGCGATCAGCTTCATCGTCGGCGACTCGCAGCCGGCGGAGAGCGTCGCGCTGATCACCACCACCGAGCGCGCCCTCGCCGCGGGCATCGCCGCCGCCGGTCCCGGTGCGCGGATCGGCGACCTGTCGCACGCGATCGGTGAGGTGCTCAGCGCGGCCGGGTACGAGATCAACACCGAGTTCGGCGGCCACGGCATCGGCTCGACGATGCACCAGGACCCACACATCTCCAACACCGGGCGCCCGGGCCGCGGCTACAAGCTCCGCCCCGGCCTCCTGCTGGCACTGGAGCCGTGGATCATGTCCGACACCGCCGAACTGGTCACCGACGAGGACGGCTGGACCCTGCGCAGCGTGACGGGCGGCCGCACGGCACACAGCGAACACACGATCGCGATCACCGAGGACGGCGCGGAGATCCTGACCCTGCCGCACTGAACGAAGCCCGATCGTGCGGTCCCCACGACACGGACCGTTCTGCAGCCCTTCCGCCACCTGCTGCTGGCTGAGCTGGTCGAACACACGGCCGACACCCACCACTGATCAACGCCCTTCGCACGCGCCCGATTCGCCGTCTCCGGGCGAGGCCGATGCCGCCGGCGGCTGCGTGGACAGTGGTGGGCGTCGGTCAGTGTCACTCCACCACTCACTAACCCTCGCCCGCCTCGCGCATCCGCGCCCACCTGAGCGTGGGCCGACCGGCAACGCGACAGTTACTGAGTGCTGCACGTCCGCCGACCCGAGTTTTAGGGGACTGAGTCTCCGGCTGCTGGGCGTTCCCTCACTCAGACGAAGGCGCCGACGCCTTCGTAGGTGCCGACCTCAGCAGCGCCCATAGCTTCGTACTCGAGCAACAGCAGGCCCGTCCCCGTGACCTCGTGCTTGGTCAACCGCAGCCCGACGGGTGCTCCAGGATGGTCGAGCAAGCGGCGACCCGACCCAACGACCGTCGGCGCGACCACCAACCGCACAGCATCGACCAACCCAGCCGCGAGCAGCGCGTTCCCCAGCCGCCCGCTCCCATGGATCTGCAGCTCCCGCCCGGGCCGCGCCTTGAGCTCCGCCACCGACTCGAACGAGAGAATCATCGAAGGCTCCCACGACGCCTCGGTGAGCGTGCTGCTCACCACGTACTTCGGCAGCGCGTTCATCCGCCCGGTGAACGGGTCGTCCGGGTCCGTGATCGCCGGCCAGTCCCGCGCGAACGCCTCGTACGTCCGCCGCCCGAGCAGCAGCCCGTCCGCCAGGTCCAGCCACTCCGACGTACGCCGTACGAACGTCTCGTCCAGGAACGGAATCAACCACCCGCCCCGCGTGAACCCATCACTCGGATCCTCCTCCGGCGACCCCGGCCCCTGACAAACCCCGTCCAGCGTCACGAACTCCGTCAGCACCAGCCTCATCCCGCAACCTCCCCCTCCGCCACTCCAGCCAGCTGCGCCGTCACCGATCCCCACCCGTCCGCGAACCCCAGCTCCGCGTGCAGCTTCCGCGACGCCGGATCGCCGTGCCGCACCACGATCCGGTACGCCGTACCGTCCGCGTGGTCGGCCATCGTCATCTCCGCTGTCATCGCGACCGGCGCCGGGTTCGCGGGCCGCCAGGCGCTGTCGACCGTGTTGGTGAACACGATCCGCTCCAGCTCCTCGGCGACGACGAACATCGCGTCCAGGTGCGGGACGAAGTCGACGCCGTCCTCGCTCATCCGCGTCACCAGCCCGCCGCCCGGCCGTACCTCGAGCCGCTCCACGCGGCAGACCGCCGGCGCCGGCACCCACCACCGCGCGAACCGCGCCGGCTCGGTCCAGGCGCTCCACACCACCGCCCGCGGCGCCCGGATCACGCGTTCCACCACCAGATCGAGCTCCGGATTCATCGCTCCTCCTCCATCAGCTCGTCGACCAGACTCTCCAGCCGATCGGTCCGCTCCTCCCACACCGCGCGCTGCTCGGCGAGCCAGTCGTCCAGCACCGCGAGCCGCTCCCGGTTCAGCACACAGGTCCGCACCCGGCCGGTCTTCACGGTCCGGATCAGCCCGTTCGACTCCAGCGTCCGGACGTGCTTCATGAACGACGGGAGCGTCATCGGGAACTCGTCCGCCAGCTCCCCGACGCTCGCCGGTCCGCGGCCGAGCCGCCGGACCACCCCACGCCGGGTCGGGTCGGCGAGTGCGACGAAGACGCCGTCGACGTCCGCTGAATACTGTGCCATGAGGCTAAGTATTAGCCATACTTAGCTCGGAGGCAAACTGTTCGGGCCTGAGACATGACGAAGCCCCACCTCCCGGTCAGGGAGATGGGGCTTCGATGGACTCCATGGAAGGGAGAACGAGCGCTGTGAGCCCGAGCCCACCCGGCGGTGACCCGGGCCGCCTTGGCCTTGCCGACCGTGGTCTTGGCCTGGGCGCTCAGGCCCTCGGTCGCTTCACCGAGGGGCACTACCGCCGGGCGTGCGGAGCGGCTGTCCCCGCCCGCGTCAGTCGCGCGTCAGCTTGCGGTGCGTGACTCGGTGCGGGCGGGCGGCTTCGGCGCCGAGGCGGTCGATCTTGTTCGCCTCGTACGACGCGAAGTTGCCCTCGAACCAGAACCACTGGGCCGGGTCCTCGTCGGTGCCCTCCCAGGCCAGGATGTGGGTCGCGACGCGGTCGAGGAACCACCGGTCGTGGGAGATCACCACGGCGCAGCCGGGGAACTCGAGCAGCGCGTCCTCGAGCGACTGCAGCGTCTCGACGTCCAGGTCGTTGGTGGGCTCGTCGAGGAGCAGCAGGTTGCCGCCCATCTTCAGCGTCAGGGCCAGGTTCAGCCGGTTGCGCTCACCGCCGGACAGGACGCCGGTCGGCTTCTGCTGGTCCGGGCCCTTGAACCCGAAGGACGCGACGTACGCCCGGCTCGGCATCTCGAACGAGCCGACCTTGATGTAGTCGAGCTCGTCGGAGACCTGCTGCCAGACCGTCTTCTGCGGGTCCAGGCCGCCGCGGGACTGGTCGACGTACGAGATCTTGACCGTCTCGCCGAGCTTCAGGGTGCCGACGTCGGGGGTCTCCTCGCCGACGATCATCCGGAACAGCGTCGACTTGCCGACGCCATTCGGGCCCACGATGCCGACGATGCCGGCCCGGGGCAGCGAGAAGCTCAGGCCGTCGATCAGCTTGCGGTCGCCGAAGCCCTTCTCCAGCTTGCTGACCTCGAGCACCGTGCTGCCCAGTCGCGGACCGGCCGGGATGTTGATCTCGTCGATGTCGAGCTTCTTGGCGCGCTCGGCCTCGGCGGCCAGCTCCTCGTACCGGGCCAGCCGCGCCTTGCTCTTGGTCTGCCGGGCCTTCGCGTTCGACCGGACCCACTCGAGCTCGCGCTCCAGGATCTTCTGCCGCTTCGCGTCCTTCTGGCCCTCGACGACGAGACGCGCCTGCTTGGTCTCCAGGTACTTCGAGTAGTTGCCCTCGTACCCGTAGGTCTTGCCGCGGTCCATCTCCAGGATCCACTCGGCGACGTTGTCCAGGAAGTACCGGTCGTGGGTGATCGCCAGGACGGCACCCGGGTACTTCTGCAGGTGCTGCTCCAGCCAGAGCACCGACTCGGCGTCCAGGTGGTTGGTGGGCTCGTCGAGCAGCAGCAGGTCGGGCTGCTGCAGCAGCAGCTTGCACAGCGCGACCCGGCGGCGCTCACCACCGGACAGGTTGTCGACGATCGCGTCGGCCGGCGGGCAGCGCAGCGCATCCATCGCCTGCTCCAGCTGAGCGTCGACGTCCCACGCGTTGCGGTGGTCGAGCTCGGTCTGCAGGTCTCCCATCTCGGCGAGCAGCGTGTCGTAGTCGGCGTCCGGATCGGCCAGCTCGGCGCTGATCTCGTTGAACCGGTCGAGCTTCTTCTTGGTGTCGCCAACGCCTTCCTCGACGTTCTCCAGCACCGTCTTGCCCTCGGTCAGCGGCGGTTCCTGCAGCAGGATCCCGACCGTCGCGTCCTCGGCCAGCCGCGCCTCACCGTTGGAGGGCTGGTCGAGCCCCGCCATGATCTTGAACAGCGAAGACTTGCCGGTGCCGTTCGGCCCGACCACGCCGATCTTCGCCCCGGTCAGGAAGTTCAAGGTGACGTTGTCGAGCACGACCTTGTCCCCGTGCGCCTTCCGGACCCCACGAAGCGTGTAGATGAATTCCGCCATGCTCCAGAGCCTATGCGCTGCCCCCCACCCAGTCCCAACCGGCGCCGGTCGCGGCAGCCAGGAGCTGGGCAGCCCGCTTCTTCAGAATCCTCGCCTGGACGAGGAGTCCGACAGCCCCGGCGGCACCGGCCAAGGTGATCGCGGCGCCGACCATGCGGCCGTCCAAGATGCTGAGCACTGCCGACACCGCCAGCAGAGCTGCGGTGATGATCACGAGAAGTCGATGACGTTGAAATCCTTTCAGCCGACGGTCGGCGATGCGCAGGGTGACTTCACGGAGGGCAGGGTCGGGATCGAGCCGCCCGCGCTGGACAGCTCGGTAGGCCTTCAGCTGTTGCCGCGGAGACAGCTCGTCGGCTCCCACTGCTCTCAGATCCCGGCGGCGCAGCGTGAGGCCCACGAAGACCGCCAGGAAGACAACCGCGGCGCCGGCCGCGCCGATCAGCAGGGCAGCCGTCCAGCTCAGATCCTTGGTCAGCTTGAACGCGATCGAGTACCCCGTGAACGCGATCAGCGCTGTCACAGCGGCGACGATCCACCGAGGTGCGGCGAGCAGAGTCCAAACCATGTCGAACCGGTACCCACGCACCCCGGCGACCTAGCCCTCTAGGCAGCCTCCGAGGAGGACGACGTGCTGAACGGGTCGAGCTCCTCCGCGCCCAGCACCGGTAGGTCGTCGAAGGGTGAAGGCGTGCCGGCAAAGCCCGATGGGAGCTGTTTGCGGAACGTAGTGGTGCCGCGGGAGAGGTCGTGGCCGACCGAGAAGGCCTCGATCAGGGTGCGGGAGCGGGGTTCGCCGTTCTCGGTCCACTCGTTGGTTCGCAGGCGGCCGTAGACGACGACGGGGTCGCCGCGGTTGATGGACTCGGCGACGTTCTGGGCCAGGGAGCGCCAGCAGTCGACGGTGAACCAGGTCGTCGGGCGGTCGACCCAGAGGTTCTGGGTCTTGTCGAAGCTGCGTGCTGTCGAACCGACCCGGAACGACGCCACCGTCGTACCGCCGTCCAGGTTCTTCAGTTGCACCTCGCTGCCGACCCAGCCCTGCAGAGTCAGGTACGCGTCGTTGCTCATGTCGTTCCTCCGATCGCGGATGTGCTGTCACCAGAGAAGATGCCGCGAAACAGCCCTCGAACGACGAGCAAAAACAAACCTGGGGACAACCGACAAGCCTTAGCCTTGACTTATATAAGCAAAGCCCGGCATTCTGGCCCCGACAGTCACCGACGACACAGAGGGCAGCACACCGATGGACATCCTGGAACACATCACCGCGGTCCAGCGCGAGGTCAGCCGGACCGGTGAGACGGCGACCGTGCGGATGCGGCGGACCTACCACGGGACGCCCGAGGAGGTCTGGGACGCGCTCACCGACCCCGAGCGGATGGCGCGCTGGTTCTCCCCCGTCACCGGCGAGCTCAAGCCGGGCGGCAGCTTCCAGATCCAGGGCAACGCCGGCGGCGACATCCTCGAGTGCGAGCCGCCGAAGCGCTACAAGGTCACCTTCGGCGGCCCGACCAGCACCCTCGAGGTCCGCCTCACGCCGGGCACCGGTGACACCACCGAGTTCGAGCTGGAGCACTCGATGGAGGGCCCGCCCGCGCCGGGCGGCGCCGGTGCCCTGTACGTCGGCCCGGGCTGGGACGGCGCGATCATGGGCCTCGCCCTCTACCTGGACGGAGACCTCCCCGAGGACACCGACCCCGCGGTGATGGCCAACTCCCCCGAGGTGATCGCGTACAACGAGGCCTGCATCAAGGCCTGGATCGAGGCGATCAAGGCCTCCGGCACGACGACCGACAAGGACCTCGACGAGGCGATCGCCATCTCGATGGCCCAGTACGTCCCGGAGACCCCGCCGGAGAACTAGGCGCGCCCTGAACAAGAAACCGGGGCCGTGAACAGGCAATAACCTGTTCACGGCCCCGTCTCTGTGTTCAAACCTCCGCCAGTACGACGATCCGCCGCGCCAGAATCCGATCCGCCGCGCCCGGCTCCGGTCCGCGCGATCCGCGTCGTCCGCGTGGTCAGCGGCGCGCGATCGCCAGCTTGTCGCGGCAGATCGTGTACGCGTCCAGCTCGGCGCGGGCCGGGTCGACGACGTGGCTGTCGGCAACCTTCTCCAGCTCCGAGCGCAGCGCGCGGGCCACCAGCCGGGCTCGCCGGTTCGCGCCGTTCGTGGCGAACAGCCGGCAGGCCACCGACACCAGCACCCCGATCACCACGCCGCCGATCAGCATCAGCGTCGCGTACGGGATCCCGTTCCAGCGCGGCAGCGGCGGGTCCTCGAGCTGCAGGTACCCGAACACGGCCATCACGGCCAGCCACACGGCTCCGCCGAGCGCCACCAGGAACAGCAGCCACTGCAAGAACCGCGCGGCACCCCACCAGCCCGGCGTCGACGTCGCACCGAGATCGGTCCGCGCCACCGCCTGGTCCAGCTCGTCGCCCAGCGACTCCTCACGCTTCCGTACGGCGGACCGCACCGAGTCGGCCCACGGCCGCGACAGTCCCTCGGCGGCCTTGTTCGTGATCGTCCGGACCGCGGTGTCCATCCGGGCCCGCTGCACCGGCGTTGCCGCAGGCAACGAAGAGCGGGCGATCGACACCTCGCTCGACGCGGATTTGCGGGCCGCCTTGCCCAGCTGGCGAGCAGCACCGTCCAGGTGCAACCGGCGCAGCGGGTCCGGCCGGAACCGGCCCAGCCACTTGGTCACCGGCCAGCCCGTCGCGGAGCGAGCGCGCTGCAGATATGAGCGTCGTACCGCATCGACAACCACCGGTACGCCGGAAGCATCCGACAGCGCGTCGATCAGCTCGGTGATGTCCGACTTCGCGATCTCCGGCGTCTTGGCGTTGCCGCACTGGCTGGCCATCCGGTCCGCGACGCGGTCGACGTCGGCCGCGAGCCGCTCGCGCGCGGCGCGCTTGTTGCTGACCCGCTTGACCAGCAGGCCGCGCATCTCGTCCAGCCCGGCGCCGCTGACGGCCGACGTACCGACGACTGTCGGGTTCTTCAGCCCGTCGGACTTCAGCAGCTTGTCCAGGTCGGTGAGGCAGCTCTTGCGCTGCTCCTCGGTGAGCTTGTCGATGTGGTTCAGCGCGAACACCATCACCGACGAGTGCGACGCGAACGGCTTGATGTAGCGGTTGTGCAGCGCGGCGTCGGCGTACTTCTGCGGGTCGACCACCCAGATCAGCAGGTCCACCAGCTCGACCAGGCGGTCGACGATCAGCCGGTGCTCCACCTCGGTCGAGTCGTGGTCGGGCAGGTCGAGCAGGACCAGGCCGTCGAGGTCCTCCGACTGCGCCTCCTCCAGCGAGCTGCGGTGCTGCACCTGGTGCCGGCGCGGGATGCCCAGCCAGTTCAGCACCTCACCAGCGGGCTCCTCGCCCCAGACACAGGCCAGCGGCATCGAGCTGGTCGGACGCCGCGTGCCGATCGCCGCCAGGTCCAGCCCGGTCAGCGCGTTGAACAGCGACGACTTGCCGGAACCGGTCGCACCGGCCAGCGCCACCACCGTCAGGTCGCCGGACATCCGCAGCCGTTGCCCGGCCCGGTCCACGATCTGCTCGGCCTCGCTGAGCACCACCTGGTCGAGGCGGCCCTTGCCGGCCTCGGCCGCGTCCTCCAGCGCCTCGATCTTGGTCAGGACATCGGAAGAGCCGCGCACCAGGCCCTTGACCGTATCCACAATTCCCGTCACGTGCAGTCCTCCACCGCGCGCGCGGCCTCGGTCAGTTGCCTGGGTGCTTCGGGATCGACCGGATGCTGGTCGAGCACAGCCAGGTAGCGGGCGAATTCCGCATCCATCAACGCATGAACCCTATCGTCAAGGTCCTGCCGGGCCTTCGCCGCCAGGGTCCGGACCGCCTGGTCGCCGAACACCGCCTCCAGCAGCTTCTGCCCGACCACCGCCGTGCCCGCCCCGACACCGACCTCGGCGCCGGTGATCCCCGCCGTACTGGCGAAGATGACGACCATCAGCGACAGGCCCAGCCCGTTCACGCCGTACGCGAGGATGCGCGCCGTCGAGCGCTTGTCCGCGCCCTCCTTGCGGACCAGGTCGAGCACGTAGCCCTGCCACTCGCGCACCGCACGGCCGGCGGCCGCCGGGAAGTCCTTCGACATCCGGCCGAGATCGCGGTCGCCCGCGGCGAGTAGTTGCCGTCCCGCCGCCGTCGACTGCCACGACTCCTCGGCCCGCTCGGCCGCGGCCTCGGCGTGCTCACGCAGCAACGAGTCCAGCCCGGACTCGACCGCGTCGTTCAGGTCCCGGGTCGGCGCCGGCTTGCCGACGATCGACGTCCGGACCTTGTCGCGCAGGCGCCCGACGTTCGTCTGCAGCCCCTTCAGCAGCTCGCCGGTCCCGACGAACTCCTGCCAGCGCGCCAGCACCTCACCGCGCAGCATCGTGCCGTCCGCCGTCGCCTTCGCGATGTCCTTCACAGCCCGCTCGTACGCCGTCTCGGCGTTCGCGCGCAGCTCGACGAAGGTGTCGGCCTGGTCGCGGACCGCCTTCGAGAACGCCGGCGTCTTCTTCGTCATCGCGGTCACCGCGCCCTGCAGCGTCCGCCGTACGACGGCCGACCGCGCCTCCGCGTCGGCGGCCAGATCGATCAGCCAGTCCTTGATCGAGGCAACGGTCTCGGTCGGCAGCATGCCGCGCTCGTCGACCGTCGTCTCCTTGATCGAGAACAACGGCGAGTCGCCGAGGCCGCGCTCGAGCAGCATCTGGGCCAGGTGACCGGTGATGTCGTCGATGGTGTCCGCGGGGGCGCGATCCAGTACGACGGCGACCGCGGTGCTGCGGTCGGAGGCGCTCTGGAGGAACTCCCACGGGACGGCGTCGGCGTACCGGGCCGCGGTGGTGACGAACAGCCAGAGGTCGGCCGCGGCGAGGAGCTGCGTCGCGAGGTCGCGGTTGGCCTCGACGACGGAGTCGATGTCCGGGGCGTCGAGGACCGCGAGGCCCTTGGGGATGGTGTCGGCCGCGACCAGACGGATCTGGCCGGGGTCCTCCATGCCGCCCGGGCTGTCACCGCTCGATCTCGCCATGCCGGGCAGGACGCGGTCGCCGGCGAACCACTCGGCGTCGGCCGGGTTGTGGATGAGGACCGGAGAGCGAGTGGTCGGACGGAGTACGCCGGGCTCGCTGACCACCTGGCCGATCAGGCTGTTGACGAGCGTCGACTTGCCGGCACCGGTCGAGCCGCCCACGACGGCGAGCACCGGGGCCTCGAGCTGGACGAGCCGCGGGAGCACGTAGTCGTCGAGCTGGTCGAGCATCGCCTTGCGCTGCTGCCGGGCCTCGTCGGCACCGACGACGTCGAGCGGAAGCTTGCTGTCGGCAAGCGCCCCGCGGAGCTTCATCAGCGCGGTGATGAGCGCCATGGCCGCCTGCTGCTCGGCGGCCTTCGCGGCGAGCTCCTCGGCGGAGAGCTCGGGCTCGGGGGTTTCCTCGGGGGACGCGTCGTCTGCGGGGGACGCGTCGTTGGAGTTGGTCTCCTCGGAGGCAGCGTCGTCGGAGGCGGCGTCCTCGGCGGGTACGTCGGCGCTGTCCTCGGTGGAGGCGTCGGCGCCGTCGTCGGCGGATGCGTCGGCGCTGTCCTCGGTGGAGGCGTCGGCGTTGTCCTGGGTGGAGGCGTCGGCACTGTCCTCGGCGCGCTCCTGGGTGGAGGCGTCCGGGCCGTCCTCGGCGCTGTCCTCGGACGAGGCCTCGGCACTGTCCTCGGAGAGCGCGTCAGCGCCGTCCTCGGAGGAGGCCTCGGCGCTGTCCTGGGTAGAGGCGTCGGCACTGTCCTCGGAGGGCGCGTCGGCGCTCTTCTCGGCGGAGGTCTCGGCGACCGCGTCGGCTTTAGTGACGTCGGCGGCGTCGGAGGCAGTGTCGTCGGCAGCGGCAGCGGTGTCGGCTGCAGCTGCGTCGGTCGGCTCGGCGGCGTCAGCAGACTCATCAGTGTCCGACGCTGCCTCGGGGGCATCCTCCGACGGGGTGTCGCCGGTCGCCTTGGTGTCAGCAGGCTCGTCTGCTTCAGCAGGTGCGTCCGCCTCTGTAGATGCATCTGCGTCGGAGGCTGCCTCCGCGGGCGCAGCGTCGGACTCGGCGGCGCCCTCAGGAGCTACCTCGTCCGTCGCAGGCTCGGTGGCTTCCGCAGAAGCAACTGCATCGTCCGAAGCTTCGGACTTGCTGTCGTCAGTCGTCTGCTCAGCTGCGTCCGAGTCGGACTGCTGGTCCGCGACCTTCTCCTCCGCGGCCTTGGCCGGGGTGGAGTCCTCGACTGGCGTCTCGTCGGTCGCGTCCGCGGCGGAGGTTTCCTCGGCGGCTACCGGAGTCTCCGGCTGCGGCTCTTCGGTTGCCTCGGGCAGCGGCTCGGCATTGGTGCCTTGGGCATCATCCGAAGGCTCGGGCTGCTTAGAGGCCGCCTTCTTCGCCGTGCGCTTGGGCTTCTTCGGCGGGACCTCGGCGGCTACCGACTGCGGGTCGACCATGCGCTCGGACTCGGGGACCTCGCCGGGCTTGGGGAGGCCGATGATGATCTCGCCGTACTCCAGCGGGAAGCCCTCCGGGGACTCCTCCGGCTCGTAGGTCACGCCCACGCTCGGGCGGTCCTCGTCGGAGTCATCCGCTTCGGAGGAGTTGTCGTCGGAGGTGTTCGTCGGCTGTACGGCGGGCTCCGGTGCGGCCTCGGGCTTGCCGGATTGGGCAGACGCTTCGGCGCTTTCGGGCACGGAAGCGGCCGGCTCGTCGGTTGCCTCAGGCTCCGGGGCTGGGTCGGCCTTCGCGGCCGGCGTCGCCTCGGGCTCAGCACCAGGCGTCGGCTCGGCGGCAGCCTTCGCCTCAGCCTCGGCGGCCGGCGTCGGCTCGGCCTCGGTGGCCGGCTTCGACTCAGCGGCAGCAGCCGACTCGGCGGCCGCAGCAGACGTGGGCTCAGCCTCGGCAGGCGTCGGCTCAGCCTCGGCAGGCGTCGGCTCAGGCTCGGCAGCAGGCGTCGGGTCAGGCTCAGCAGCAGGCGTCGGCTCAGCGGCGACCGGCTCGGTCTTCCGCCGGCGGCGGCGCCAGAAGCCTTTGCCCTTGGCATCGGTGTGGGAGGTCATCGGGGCAGGCTCCGTCTGGGCCGGAGGCTGCGGCTCTCCCGAGCGCTCCGAACCCTCACCAGCTGCTGACCTGATGTCAGCCACGGTGTCCGTCCACGAGCACAGAGTGCCCGGTCGGACAGCGCAGAAGCAAAGTCATCTTCATCCCGTGTGGCGGCGTGGACGGGGGGCAAGTCACTGCGACGGTGGATAGGGACCGTATCCTCCCTGCGGTCCCGGGGTTCCAGTGGGTCCCGGTGGGTAACCGGCCCGGCCCGCTGGGTAGCCGGGTTGCCCCGACGGATACCCCGTCTGACCGTCCGGGTAACCACCCGGCTGCGGTCTCGGACCACCACTCTGTCCGGGCCCACCACCCTGTTCCGGCGCCCCGCCCTGCTGCTGCGGAGCCCCCGGGTACGTCGGTTGCTGCGGTCCCCCAGGGTACGTCGGCTGCTGCGGCGAACCCGGGTGCGCCGAGCCGCCCTGCCCCCCGCCGTACACCGCGCCTCCCGGCTGCGGCCCGTACCCAGGCTGCCCACCGGGCGCACCAGGACCACCCGGCGCACCAGGCCCCCCGTACCCAGGCCCACCCGGCTGTGGCCCGTACCCCGCCTCCGGTCCGCCGTACAGCGGCACCCCCGGCCCAGCCGGCGCGAACTGCGGCACGGCAGTGGCGAAGGCAGGCATCGGCGGGAACGGCACCGAAGGCCTCCGGGCCCTCAGCTCGTCCAGCAGCTTCTTCTCGGTGTCCAGAGCGTCAGCACCGATCACCTGCCGGACGATCTTGTCCCGCAGGTACGCCAACTCGGTCGCCGTGTGCTGGAAGGCCTTCGCCGCGGCCTCGGCCTGCGGGCCGTAGCGCTTCGCGTTCTGCCGGAGCGCTTTGCGCCCGCGCAGCGTCGCGATCAGCGGTACGTCTTGCCCGTTCATCCAGCCGAAGCGCACGTAGTCGTACAGCCGCGACGCGATCATCTGTCCCTCGCGGGACCGCATCACCAGCGCGAACACGACCATCGCGACGAACAGCGGCGCCATCAAGAACAAGTAGACGGTCAGGAAGCCGCTGCCGCCCGCCCAGCTCGCGCCGCCGTTCCACAGCCCGTGCAGCAGCACCGCGGTCAGGTACCCGACGACGGGCGCGAGGAAGCGGACCGCCGTACTCCGGTGCCGGACGGCGATGCCGATGCCGATCGCCGTACAGGAGGTGAAGAGTGGATGCGCGAACGGCGTGATCACGCCACGCAGGAAGAACAGCCCGAGCACGCCCTTGACGCCGGCCGCGTTGCCGCCCTCCTCGGAGAGCTGGTCGAAGATCCGGCCGAAGTACAGGATGTTCTCGGTGAAGGCGAAGCCGATCCCGACCATCCCGGCATAGACCAGTCCGTCGATGATCCCGTCGAACTCCTTCTTCCGGACCAGCGCCAGCAGCAGGATCACCGAGCCCTTGGCGAACTCCTCGACCGGCGGGGCGACGAAGACCGCGGCCCGGTTGCCGCCGCTGGTCGTCTCGTGCAGCAGGTCGGCGGCGCGGGTGTTGATGAAGATCGCGGCCAGGGTCGCGATGAAGGCGCCCCAGCAGAGCGCGAACACCAGGTACTTCAGCGGTTCGGGCTCGTAGCGGTCCAGCCACAGGTAGAGCGGGATGATGATGACGATCGGGACGAACGCGAGTCCCATCCCCCAGGCGAAGCCGGTCGAGCCGACCGACTTGGCGACGATGCCGAAGATCAGCAGCCCGGCGATCGCGAAGACGACCGCGATCACGATGCCGATCAGCAGCCCCCGGTTCCGCCGCTGACCCGGGACCGGGTGCGGTCCGAGCGTGTTCGGCTGCGGGTACGGCGCGCCGGCCGCGCCCGTCGCCGCCGGTTGCGACGCGTCGGCGGAGCCTGGTGAGGGGTGACTCATGCCCGCAGCCTAGTTGGAGAGCAGTCGGCACGGCAGAACCGGCCACTGGGCGTTACCGGGATGGAACGACAAGGCTGTACTTCCGCACCGTCGGTCCCGGTACGGCGTACACCGCGTGACGCCGCACCAGGGAACCCACGAGCGTGGTCGGCCCTCGATCTGAGACACTTCTCCCCGTGCCTCAGGCACAGGCGCCCGTAGCTCAGCTGGATAGAGCGTCGGACTTCTAATCCGTTGGTCGCAGGTTCGAATCCTGCCGGGCGCGCCAGCTAGAACCGCAGGTCAGACCGCAGCTCCTGCTCGGGAACTCGTCCTCGACTATCGTTGTCGTGGGGCCATTCATGGGGCGAACTCAGGTGAAGTGGAGTGAGTCAGAGATCCTGGGTGAAGGTGAAGCTCGATCTCATCGGCGCCCGGGGCAACCCGCGACGTAACCCGTTCGGGCGATTCTGCGACCGCCGCCGTCCTCCCGCTCACCCTCACACCGTCGGTCCGCACCGATCACGAGCCCCTAAGCCTCCGGGTCTCAGGACCAGGTGCCAGCTCGCCTCGCCGCATGACTAGCAGCAATTGGCGGCTTGATGCGTCACAACGTTCAGACGATATGTGGACCATTCCTCTGGAACGTGAGATCTTTCCGGGATGGTGACGGAGGGTACGGGGTGGGACTTCTTTGTTTCCTACACCCAGGCAGATCGCGCGTGGGCAGAGTGGATCGCCTGGATCCTTGAGGAGAACAGTTATCGCGTCCGCGTCCAGGCCTGGGACTTCGTCCCAGGTAGCAACTGGACACACAGCATGGATGAGGGTGTGGCCGGAGCGGATCGAACGATCGCGGTTCTGTCTGAGGCCTACCTGGCTTCGGTATACGGCAAAGCGGAGTGGTTGGCAGCTTGGGCTCAGGATCCACTCGGCGAGCAACGCAAACTGCTCGCTATCCGGGTTAGCGATTGTCCACGCCCTGGCCTGCTGAGTAATGTCGTAGGATTTGATCTGTTCGGTCTAGAGAAGGAGAAGGCCAGAGCGCGTCTCCTTGAGATGACCGCCGCGGCGATCAAGGGAAGACGGAAGCCGGTCGAGGATCCTCCGTTCCCCGGTCACAGTCGAGCGATACCCAGTAGAGCTAAATTTCCCGGAGACCTGCCAAGCGTTCTGAAAGTCCCTGCGCGGCACCCAAACTTCACCGGTCGGACCACGCTCCTCAACGAATTGGAGGAGAGCCTCACAAACAGCTCACCGGTCGTCACGGTGAAGTCGCTCCATGGCATGGGCGGTGTCGGCAAGACTCAATTGGCGACCGAGTACGCGCATCAGAAGGCTTCGCGCTACGACGTCGTTTGGTGGATGGACGTCGAGGAGCCAACCACGATCCCGGATCAGTTCGCCGCGCTGGCAGCTGAGCTCGGCCTGGACATTCCGCCCGAGCCCGACGTCTTGCAAGCCTACGTTGGGCAGGCCCTCAGCAAGACCGGCAGTTGGCTGTTGGTCTTCGACAACGCCGATACTGCGGAGTCCATTCGCCCTTGGCTGCCGACCGCTCCGATGCCGGCGGGGAGATCTGGCCACGCCATCGCGACAACTCGGCGTGGCAGCTTTCGCGCGCTCGGCCAGGTGATCGAGGTCGACACTCTTGACCCCCCTGAGGCCCTCGATTTGATGAGAACGCGAGTCCCCGGTCTCGATCCGAAAGTCGGGGCAACGATTGCTGAAGAGCTCGGGTACCTACCTCTCGGCCTGGAGCAGGCCGCCGCGTACATGGACCATACTGGCATGCTGGCCGCCGACTACCTGGAACTCCTTCGTGCCCGTACCGCCGAGATGCTCGAGAAGGGGCAAATTGCGAGCAGCAGGAACACCGTGGCAACGGTATGGACGCTCAGCCTCGACCGGCTGCAGAACGAGAACCTCGCAGCCAGACAACTGCTCGACATTTGCGCCTACTTCGCCCCCGAGTCCATCCCCCTCGACCTCTTCACCGATCACCCTGACCTCCTACCAGCGCCCCTGTCCGATGTTGTCGCAGACACCTTGCGATTCACCGACGTCCTTGGGGCGGTTGTCGACTACTCGCTCGCCAAACGAACACCTTCGGGGCTCCAGATCCATCGGCTGATCCAGGCTGCGCTGCGAGCGATGCACCTCGATCGCACGCTTCCAACCCCCACGACCCCCGACGACGCACCATGACCGTTCCGACCGGAGGCCCAATCCGCTCGCCCCTTGGAGAGGCCGTCGCCCTCCTGCGGTCTGATGCTCCGGGCTCGATCACATCGAATCCGTCGAGCTGGCCACGATGGGCGGTCCTCCTACCCCACGTCCTCACAGCCACCAGCCTCGCCATCACGGACACCGAGCCGAACTCCAGAGATGTCGCAGTGCAGACATCGTGGCTCCTCGACGGAGCAGCAACCTACCTTCACGAACATGGGCGCCTGCAGAAAGCCAAACCGCTGTTCGAACGCGCCCTGCGAATCGACGAAACCATCTATGGCCCCGACCACCCCAGCGTCGCCACCGGCCTGAGCAACCTCGCCCTGGTGCTGCAAGACCTCGGCGACCCGGCCGCCGCACGGCCCCTTCTCGAACGCGCCCAGCGAATCGACGAAACCACCCACGGCCCCGACCACCCCGAAGTCGCCACCAAACTGAACAACCTCGCCATGGTGCTCCAAGACCTCGGCGACCCAGCCGGCGCACGGCCCCTGCTCGAACGCACCCTCCACATCGACGAAACCACCCACGGCCCCGACCACCCCGAAGTCGCCACCGACCTGAACAACCTCGCCCTCGCGCTGCACGACCTCGGCGACCCGGCCACCGCACGGCCCCTGCTCGAACGCACCCTCCACATCTACGAAACCACCCACGGCCCCGACCACCCCGAAGTCGCCACCGACCTGAACAACCTCGCCATGGTGCTGCGAGACCTCGGCGACTCAGCCACCGCACGGCCCCTGCTCGAACGCGCCCTCCACATCTACGAAACCACCTACGGGCCTGACCACCCCACCGTCGCCGCCACCCTGAACAACCTCGCCGTGGTTCTGGAAGACCTCGGCGACCCGGCCGCCGCACGGCCCCTGCTCGAACGCACCCTCCACATCGCCGAACCACCTACGGCCGGGACCACCCCACCGTCGCCACCAGACTGAGCGACTCGCCCTAGTGACAGATGCGCGCTCAACTCCGCCGAGCGGGGTCGAACGGGCGGCCTTCTCATTACAAGGGGGAACGACAGTGTCGCATCCGCTCTCATCAGGCGTCTTGGGCTTTGCGACTCCCGCCTAGCGGGCCGAGATTCTTCATCTGTATCCGTGTGTTGATGCCACAGAAGATGCCACGCAGTGTGGCTCGAACCAGCCGGCAGGGTTCTCGACGCGCCTGACTACAGACTGGTCGTCGCCGCATCGGCGGGGCGCCTGTGGATAACTCCCGAGCCTCCACTCTGCGGCGTCGCCCCCTTGGACAGGACCTCGGGGTGAGGCGACTCCAGCAGGACTCGTCACGTGAGGTCGCACGCCTCCCGCATGAGCCCTCGCCGCCGACGCGGGAGGCGTGGACTTGATCCACCGCAGTTCAATCCGAAGGCGTGCACCGACCTAGAGTAGGCGTCGCCCCATCATCGCCGGGACGCAGACCAATCCGGAGTACTGATCCCTCAGGTCTCCGCCTCAAGGTCTGTGAAAAATTCGCTATCCATTCGGGGATCGATCTCAAATGGCGCGAGGTAGACCCGCATCTGCGATAGGCGTTCGCGATTATCCTCCGCCTTCTGTGTTGCGGCATTTGATCTCTCGACTTGATCTTCATTTAGGTAGAAAGCCAGCCGCTCGACTTCCTTCCGACATTTGTAGATCATCTCAAAATTTGGCGGTTCGGCCGCTGCAGCGACCTCCAAGCTACGCACAGCATCCTCGACCTGCGAAGCCGCCACACGAGGTGCCAATTCCGGATATATGTCAATCATGCCGTCTTCCGAAACGATGAGAACCACGCACGGGACGCGCGTGGTCTGCACGTATCGAATCGCCGAGTTGTAACGCGCCCCCCTCCCCGCGTCACCAACTCCCGCCGCGCTTCCATCAAGAATAACACCGACAGCATGACAGGTCCCATCAGGCGCCAAGAGCAGCGATCCATCAATGCTGGTAAACGACTGAAACATATCGGCAGGAATCTGCTGCGGCTCAATAGCTATCGCTTGCGGAGCCAGGCGCGTCGTCTCCTCGGCCGCGGCATCACTGATCACCAACATCGTCCCATGCGGAGCCTGCGAGGCGACGAGCGCAATCTGCCAGAGGTGACCTGCTTCAGCGTCATCTATGGCCGTAAACACGCGCTTGATAGTGTCCAGAAAGCGCCTCTCGGAGATAGGAGGGCGGGGAACGACTGGATTGCTATGCACGACTCTCATCAGAGGAGTTCCACAGTGCTCCAATTCCCAGGTGCCGCGCGCCACAACAGAGCACCTGAATACATCCTCAGTTGCACCATCGTACGCATCTGAGACTTCCCCAAGGCCATAAATGCTATCGCCATCACAAAGTAGATCTAATCCAGGCCTCGTTAATTCGAGCACCTTGCGAAATTCGCGGCCGGCCGTCACATCGACCGGATTCAGGAGGCGAATAGCGACACGTACGTTGGGGTGATCCTTCTTAGCCAGGCAAAGAGCTCCAGCTCCCGCCCGGCCCTCGTAAGGCATGGTGACGAGCTCACTCATACCCTCATAGAAACTATGCGCGAGGAAATTCCCGGTCATAGTCGCGACCGAATACACCAACGCCTCAGCGGCCGCGCGTACTGCATCCTCAGCCGGCCGCTCACTAAGCATCGTCAGATGCGATGGCGCCTCGCGGAACGCCATCGATTTCGTCGCGATCGTCAGGAGTTGCTCAATAACGCCGATAGGAAGCGAGACAGTCATATGCATGTTGGTGTGCTTTGTCGTGCTGAGCCGAGGAAGGCTGCTGATAGCGTCTGAATCCACAGAGATCACAGGGTGGACTTCGTGTTCCTCGACCCTCTGCGAATATCCGACAAAGAACACACGCCCGGACCCGCCGGGCGCGGCCGCCAGCGCGGCCGCCAAGGCGTCCGCCCGATGACGATCCCTGTATCGTGCATGGCTGGACGCGTTCAGCCCCGGGTCGGAATGAAACATCCGCGCATCACTGCTCGCTCCGTAACGAGCCTGGCCATCCTCACGAACCCCCGACAGATCCGACGGCTTGATGCCTCCCGTCTCTGGCTCCACGCAAATGGGCAAACGGTTCGAATCTTCCGTGGCGCGGAACCCTACCAGCATGGCTGTTGGATCCAGAGCCACACCTATGCGTTCGAGCGCCCGCTCTGCCGCGCCTTCGAAGGACATCCGGAAGTGCGGCTGATAGCCCCACATGAACTGATCGATCGTCCGCACGTCATCACAGTAGTGTCATCCTCGCCTCAGGTGCACCTTCCACCTGCAGGTTCATCAGATCACGTTGAGCTGCGGTGCGAGATGCTCACGAAGTAGTCAGTCTCGTGCCGTAGCCCGTCCGACCGCCTAGGAGACAAATGCCGCCCACACCTGATGCCGCCTCATGGTTGACGGTCATCCCCGTGGCTCTTGGGTCGTCGGTCATTGGGACGGTCCTCGGCAAAGTGCTCGACCGGTCAGTCTCCCGCAATGAGACAATCCGCGACGGATACGCCGACGCAACCAAGGCGCTCAACGCTTGGGGACAGTTCCCGTTGCGGATACGCCGAAGAGTGGATGACGAGCCCGCGACTCTCGTCCGTCTCGAAACTCTAGGGTCAGAGATCCAAGCATCCCTCGCCTACGCAACGGCTTGGGTGTCGGCCGAAAGCGCTGAACATGGCCTGATCTACGACCGACTGGTTCAGATGCTGCGCGCTGAGGTGACCATTCACGCTCGACTGGCTTGGGCAGCGACCCCCGCCGCAACTGGCGCAGCCATGAACATCGCCGGCAGCCCTCAGACCGACGAGGAGCCCTCGGGGATCGCACCTGCGGAGTGGTTGGCGGTGCAGCTCTTCGCCTCGGTAATCCAGTACAGAACGGGCTGGCGTCGCTACTTCTGGATCCGCCCACTGCTCCGTCGCCGACTTCATCGACTGCGCATAACTGAACGCGTCGACGAAGCCTTCAAATCTAGGTCCGCCAGACTCTTGCACCGATCTCTGCATGACACCAGCGACAAGTGAGGTGCAGCCCCAGCCGCCACATGATCGGGGCCTTATCGAGGCGCCAACTCATCAGCCTGCCGGGCTGGTAGTGCTTGACCATCGCCTGCGTCAGCTGGCGCGAGTGCAGATAGCGCATCCGGTTCGCAGTAGTTCGTAGCACAGGAGAGTCCCGGCGACAGATAGGTTCTCGATGCGTAGGGGTCCTAAGAAGCCTCGACGACGACCACACGGTCGAGGAGCTCCATCCAGACCCCAGCGCAGACGCGACAGAGTCCGGCGGGCTCGTCTTGACCTGGACTGAGGTGAAGAAGTGACGGCAGTCACTGTGCTGTTTCGAGGGGCGGCGGAACCTATAGTAGTTGCGCCACCTTCGCGCAAGTGCGCAGCATCCGTCTTCCGAGATCAGGTCAGGTGACGGCGTCGCCGTTCCTCAGGCCAGTGAGCACAACAGACACATGACGTCGTGACGGATCGCGTCAACATGACCAGAACTACTTACGGAGTAGCTACTAGGCCGGACCGCCGGCGCCAACCTTCGCCTCGTTGCACTCGAAGCCTCTGCTCGCCCAGCCGAGCCAACGCTGCGCTTACCGTCCGGACCTCAGGCGGCAGCTCTCGGGATCCGACGGTCTTGCCACCGTTGACACGTAACCGGCAAGCTACAGTCCGAAGTAGCCGTCATCGCCGGCTGCGCGCCATGAGGGATCGACGAGTTGGCGAGCGGTTGGTGGCGCTGCCGGGGCGGCGGCGAAGCCTGTGAGCTAACCCATGGGACTGGTTCGGGGACTGAACTGGCGGCTAGAGAAGTGGGGCCGGAGTTGTCGCCAAGCGGAGCGAAGTAGGCCAGAGATTCGTGAGTTGAGGCGTGATTGCGCGGTCCATCCCGCTTCTAATCCGTTGGTCGCAGGTTCGAATCCTGCCGGGCGCGCCCCTCTGACCTGGGTTCCGATCTATGCTGGCGCGATGCCCGAGGTAGTGCAGAGTCCAGAAGCCTTGTTTCTGCTCGGCGAGCTGACGGCGATGGAGGGTCGGGCGGACCCGTACCCGCGGTATGCGCGGCTGCGAGAGATCTCGCCGATCGTGCGGGCTCAGGACGGCGCGTTGGCCGTGACCGGCTACGCGGACTGCGCGCGGGTGGTCCGCGACGAGCGGTTCGCGCACATGCCACCGGACAACCTGCTGGCCTTCGTCGGATTCCCGGACTGGCGCGACCATCCGGCGCTGCTGCATCTCTTCACCAGCATGATCACCCTCAACCCACCCGACCACACCCGGCTGCGCCGGCTCGTGGGTTCCGCGTTCACCGCACGACGGGTGCAGGGGCTGCGGCCGGCGATCGAGCAGATGGTCGACGGCTTGCTCGACCAGTTGAGCGGCGAGGTCGACTTCGTCGACTCCTTCGCGTTCCCGTTGCCGGTCAACGTCATCGGTGAGCTCCTCGGCGTACCGGTGCAGGATCGCGGCCAGTTCCAGTCGCTGGTGGGCGACTGGGCGCAGGTGCTCGAGGTGATCTCCCCTGAGGTGGTGAGCCGAGCGGATCCGGCCGCCGCCACCATCCGGGACTATCTCGCCGGCCTCGTCGAGGAGCGCCGCCGGAGGCCTGCCGACGACCTGATCAGTGCGCTGGTCCAGGCGCAGGCGGCCGATGACCGGCTGACCGACGAGGAAGTTCTGAGCAATGCGGCCTTCCTGTTCGCCGCGGGCTTCGAGACCACCACGAACTTGCTGTCCAACGGCTTGGCCGCGCTCCTCGCGCACCCCGACCAGTTGAAGCTTCTCGCCGACCGCCCCGAGATCGCCGGGGCAGCCGTCGAGGAGCTGCTCCGATTCGACAGTCCGGTCCAGATCAGTAGTCGAGTGGTGACCGAACGGGTCGAGATCGCCGGCATCACTGTCGAGGAAGGCGAACGGGTGCTCGCCTATCTCGGTGCGGGCAACCGTGACCCCGAGCGGTTCGCTGACCCGGACCGGCTGCAGCTGGATCGGCCGGACAACTCACCGCTGTCGTTCGGCGGCGGCCTTCACTACTGCCTCGGCGCGCCGCTGGCCCGCCTGGAGGCGCAGATCGCGCTGCCCGCGCTCGTCCGCCGCTTTCCGGCACTGGCTGCGGCCGGCCCTGGTCAACGTCGCAACAGCTTGACCCTGAAGGGATTCAGCTCGTTGCCGATCTGCACGGGATAGGCGAGCGGGTCGCGGCGGTCGGCTAGGTCGTGGCGGCTGCCGTCACTTCCGTCGCGATCGCCTCGATCGTGGGGTTGTCCCACACGAGGGTGGCGTCCACCGGTGTACCGAACTCCTCCTCGACGTCGCCGGCGATCCCCAAGGCGTAGACCGAGTCGATGCCGTAGGTCATCAGGTTCTTGTCCGGCTCGATCTCGGCGGGGTCCCGCTCGACGTAGAAGGCGATCCGCTCGGTGAGCCAGGCGATCACCGTGTCCCGGTCGATCGATGTCATGCGTCCTCCAGAGGCGATGGTCAGGTGAGCACTGTCGTTTCGTTCAGGTCGAAGGAAATGCCGTCCCGTTCCCGGCGGATCAGCTCGCGAAGCAGCCAGTCGGTGACGCCGGTGGGCAGGGCTGCAGGGTGGCCGCCCAGGTGCCCACGGAGCCGCGCCAGGACGGCGGCGAGCCACCGCGGGTCGCCGGCGAACGGATTCCCCCTGGCCTGAGCGGCCCGCCAGGAGCCGAGCCCAGCTGCCGCGGCCAGAAGCAGGGTGTACCGCCTAGCCAGGGAGAAGGTCTGTGGACCAGCCAGCGGGCCCCGTTCTCGCGGGGGGATGGCCGCCGAGTCCGTCGCGAGAGTCTGCAGCTGGCCGCGAAGACTGTCGAGCTGGTCGTCCTGGGTCTGCCCCGTGACCAGGAGCCCGGCCAGGTCGTCGTGTCCGCCGGCGCTGAGGGCGAGGCGGCCGAGATCGAGCGGAGGCAGGCTTTGCCCGGTGTCGAAGAGCGACGGTGGCGGCGGCGCCGGATCCTGCCACGCGTGCCGGCCGAGCGCGGGCAGCTGCGAGACGATGGTGAGCAGGCAGGTCGCCTCGCTGGCGTGACCGATACTGACCACCGGGAGGTCACGCAGGTGCTTGCCGAAGATGGCGTGGTCGCCTTCTCTCAGGTAGTAACGGGCGCCGAGCACGACCGCGAGGTCGTCCATCGCCTTGGTGAGCAGATGCGCACTGAGGTACTTCGCGGCGGCGGAGTGGACGGACGACTGTGCCGGGAGCACGTGCAGGCCACGGCATGCGGCTGCGGCGAGCGCATCGACGATCAGCAGGTCGGTGAAGGCGCCGGCGAGGACCTGTCGCGCGTGCGGCAGGTCGAGGACGGTACCGCCGTACAGGTGTCGTGACGCCGCGAAGCGCAGAACAGTGCGCAGAGCCGTGTCCACTGCTCCGACGGCGAGACCGGGGAGAACGGCACGGGTGACCTGAAACGACCGAAGGGCGGTCTCCACGCCCGCGCCGGCCGCACCGAGCAGCGTGGTGGCCGGCACCGGGTGGTCCACGGCGCGCACACCGCCGAGCTGGACTCCTCGTACGCCGCTTGTCCGGGTGCGTGGCAGATAAGCCAACCCGGAGCCGTCGACCTGATCCCGCTCGATGAGCAGAAGCGAGTACGCGCGAGGACCCCCACCGTCACCGGTGCGCGCGAAAAGGACGAACGCCGCTGCCCGCGAGATGTTGCTGATCACCTGTTTCTCGCCGGTGAGCCGGAGCTGGCCGGCGTCCGGCCTGGCGACGAACTCGTTGCGGCTGAAGTCATTGCCGTGCTCCAGCTCGTGGTACGCCACGGACAGACGCTCGCCGGACATCAGCAGGCCGCCGACGTGCCTCTGCTGGGCCGGCGTGCCGGCGCACCAGACATTGACGGCCGCCATCAGTGAGGTGATCCCGTACCCGAGTCCCAGGCTGGTGTCCCGCCGGAACACCGGCCGGACGGCCTGCACCAAGCGGTCCACGGTTGTCAGCCGCCCGCCGAGCTGGGCAGGCACGAACTCGGCGTTGAAGCCCGAGCGGGTCAGCAGCTCCTCGCCCGCCGCGAGGAGCTCGCCGCGCTCGTCGGCGCGCAGGACCTGCCACGTGCCGACCGGGTTGGCGGTGTCGCGGGCATCGCCGAGGAGAGACTCGAGATCGTCAGCCATCAAGCCCACCAAACAAGGAGAAGAGCCGACCGTCGTCCGCTTGCGCCGTCAGCAGCTCCCACAGCGCCTGGTCGGCCTCGGGCTGGGCGGGTACGGACTCGCCGAGAGCGACCAGGATCCGGCCGAGGACCGCGGTGAGCCAGTAGCCGTCGTACCAGCCCTGCTGGGTGCCGACGTTGGCGAGCCAGAGGGCGATCGCCGCCGCGCCGGCGTAGCAAAGCGTGAGGTGGCGCGCTGCCTCCAGGTGTTCAACAGGCGCCCCACCCCTGGCCAGCGGCAGGCCCGCGATGGTGTCGTGGAGGCGATCGGTCCGCTGAACGAGCATGCCCGCGAGTGCGGCGACACCGACCAGACCTGGCCGCCGTACGGCCAGGTCGGTGAAGGCACGGGACGCGTCGGCCAGGGAGGTGAGCAGGTGGAGGCCGTTCGGGCAGATCAGCCGGAGCCGCTCGGGGTCGTGGCGGGGCACCGGTCGGGTCACGTCCACAACTTCGTCCAACTCCGACCATGGCTGCTGCCGGCGGTAGGCGCGCGTCAGGACGGGAAACTGATTGACCACGGCGTGCAGGTTGACGACGGTGCTGCCGTCGAAGAGCGAGACGATGCGGGCGTCCCGCGCGACTTTCTGAAAGTCCGCGTCCGCGAAGATCGAGCGAGCACCGAGCAGACGGCCGAGCGCGGCCACGCTTGCCTCAGCCTGGACCGGGAGGAGGTACTTGACGGCTGCGCTGGCCAGGCTCAACTCCTCCGGTCGCCAGTGGATCATGCGGCTGCTGACGACGGCGACCGCCTCCGCGCAGAGATGGTCGGTGTAGGCGTCCAGCAGGACCCGCCGCGCGGCCGGCAAGTCGGCCAGGTGGCGGCCGTACAGTCGCCGCGAGCGGGCCCAGGCAGCGGCGATCCGCAGAGCGTTCTCGCCGACCCCGAGGGCGAGGCTGGCACACATCGTCCGGGTCAGCTGCAGGCCTTTGAGCACGATCTCGAGGCCAGAACCAGGTGCCCCGAGATGGGCGGCTGCGGGCAGCCGCGCGTCGGTGAATGCGATGCCGCTGATGTCCGCCCCGCGGATACCGTGAGTACGCACCTTCGGCAGGCACCGCCAGGTGCCGGGTTCGAGCTGGTCCTTGTCCACCAGGAGCACACCGAAGCCCCGCGGCCCACCCGCCGGGTCGGTACGGGCCAGCACGGCCACGAGCCGGCCGCGGGTAGCGTTGTTGATCAGCCATTTCTCGCCGGTGAGCTGGAAACCGCCGGCTCCCGGTGTCGCGGCCAGCTCACTGGCGAGCAGGTCACTGCCGTGTTCGCTTTCGGTCAGGGCCCACGCGACCTGCGTGCCGTCCAGAATCCGGGCGGCCAGGTCCGCGCGTTGCCGCGGCGTCCCCGCCACCCAGGCCGAAACCGCACCGAGGAACGTCTTGCCGTATCCGACCGCCACCGTCAGGTCCCGTCGGGCGACGAGGCGGATCAAGTGCAGGAGCTGCTCGTAGGACTGCAGCCGCCCACCGTGCTCTGCCGGGACGAAGTACTCGTTCAGCCCCCACGAGGTCAGGGCCGCGCAGCTCGCCTCGGGAAACTCCTCCCGCTCGTCGAGCCCCAGCGAGTTCGCGTAGGAGAACGCGACGGCCGGATCGGTCGGGTCGCCCAGGTACCGGTCCAGGTCCCGGGCCGGGCCGAACGGGTCGTACGACGCAGCGGTGGTCATGCGCCCGGCAACGTGTGCAGCGGCTCGAGCAGGCCGCCGACGTACAGGTCCCGCATGTGACCCCGACGGATCTTGCCGCTCGTCGTCCGCGCGACAGAACCCCGGTCGACCAGTACGACGGTGGGCGCCGGCACACCGGCCGAGTGCACGACCGCCGCCTGGATCCGCGCGGCGAGGGCCGGCAGAGCGACGGTCGCGGGCTCGCGCACCTCTTGGACGAGCACCAGCTGCCGGTCGTCCGCATCGCGAGCGAACGCGGCACCGACGCCGAGCGCGGGGTCCGCGCGGGCGACGTCCTCCAAGTCCTCCGGATAGATGTTGCGCCCATTGAGGATGATGAGGTCCTTGAGGCGCCCGGTGCAGAACAGGTGGCCGTCCATCAGGAAGCCGAGGTCGCCGGTGCGGAGAAACGGACCGTCGCCGGTCGCGGTACGGGCCTGGAACACCGCATTCGACTCCTGCTGCCAATAGCCGGAGGCCACACTCCCACTGCGCAGCCAGATCTCTCCGACCCGCGAAGTGGGCAGCTCGGCCAGCGACTGCGGATCGACGATCCGTAGGTCGGCGTCGAGAGCCCCGCCACAAGCGACCAGCTCCGTCCCATCGGCGGCCGGTACGGCGTAACCCTTGCGCAGGGCCTCGGCGTCGAAGGCGCGGATCACCGCCCCGCGATCCCGGTCGGCTCCGGTCACGATGAGCGTCGCCTCGGCCATGCCGTAGACGGGCATCCATGCGTCCGGCCGGAATCCCAGCGGACCGAGCCGCTCGGCCACCTGGCGGATGGTGCCCGGCCGGACCGGCTCCGCACCGTTCATCGCGACCCGCACCGAACTGAGGTCGAGACCGGCCAGCTGAGTCTCGGTGACCCTTCGCAGACACCAGTCGTACCCGAAGTTGGGCGCCACGATGATGTCGGCGCGATAGCGGCTGACCATTTCCAGCCAGCTGACCGGTCGCTTGACGAAGGTGGCGGGTGCGGTGAAAGCGACGTTCAGTCCGGCGTACAGGGGCTGGAGCAGCATGCCGATCAGTCCCATGTCGTGGTAGTGCGGCAGCCAGCCGACGATCGTGCCGTTGCGTGGCCGGCCCAGGTGCGTCCAGATCGCGTGTTCGTTGTGGACCAGGCTCGCGTGCCGCAGTACGACGCCCTTGGGCTCGCTGGTCGATCCCGAGGTGTACTGCAGGAACGCGATGGTGTCGGGGCCGATGCCTGGAGAGGACCAGCCCGCACTCTCCGAAGCGGTCATCGTGTCGGTCGCCACACAGGTGATCGGCGGCAGGTCGATTGCCGCCAGCTCCCGGATCAGCACCTCTCGCGTGGCGGCATCCGTGAGGACCAGGCTCACCTCGGCATCCCGGACGATGGCGCGGCACCGGTCCAGTCCGCGCGGATCTTCGGACGGCAACGGCGCGGGCACCGCGATCACCCCGGCGTAGAGGCAGCCGACGAAAGCAGCCACGAAGTCCAGGCCGGCCGGATAGATCAGCAGCGCGGTCCGGCCCGGCGACGAGTTGTCAGCCAGCCAGGCCGCGACCGCGCGGGCCCGTGCGTCGAGATCGGCGAAGGAGAGTCGCTCCTCGACCAGTTCGCCGTCGACCGGCCGGACGTAGGCCAGCCAGCGCTCGTCGCCGTACTTCGCAACGCTGTGCCGGACGGCGGTCACCAGGTCTGGATGCATCGTCACCTGCCCGAGGAGAGCCGCGTGGTCAGTGCCCGCGCCTGCGCGGCCAGCGCCGGACCGAAGATCTCCGGGCGGTAGATGTAGGAGGTGTGGTGCCCCGGGATGCTCACGACCTCGCAGTCGAGCAGCTCGGCCAGCGGCGGGACCGTCCGGGCGTAGTTGTACCCACCCGCCCGGCTGCCGTCGCCGAGGGCGAGCCTGATCCGCACCCGGTTGCGCAGGGCATCGAAGTCGGGAAGGTACGAGACCATCGCCATCAGGTCGTTGCGGAAGACGAAGTCGCCGTCGGCCAGCGTGCGTTCCAGGAACGTCGGCCGGATCTTCAGGGCGAAGTCGCGGCCCATGTACTCCATCCAGGCCCGCATCGCGGCGACCGGACCATCGACACGGTTGAGCTCGTACATGTCCTGGAAGAAGGCGAGCTGCTCGGCTGCGTCGTCCAGCACCCGCACGGTGATCGGCTCGTGGGCGAGCAGCGCTTCGACCCGATCCGGATGGCGCGCGCAGTACTCGAACGCGATCGAGGCACCACCGCAGGTGCCGAAGACGACCGGGCGGTCGGCCCCGGCCGCTTCCAGCACGGCCGACACATCCGCGGCCTGCTGCTCCATCCCACCGTCGCGCGAACCCTGACCGGTGCTGCGGTTCAGCCCGCGCCGGTCGTAGGCGATCACCCGGAACTCCTCGGCCAACGCGGGGACGATCGCGGCGAAGCTCGCCGCGGTGCCACCGGCGCCGGCGATCAACAGCAGATCCGGGCCGTCACCGTGCGTCTCGTAGTAGAGCTTCGCGCCGTCTGTCACAGCACATCCCGTGTACACCGGCGTCATGTAACCACCCACCGGTTCCATCGGCCCCACTATTCAACGGCAACGCAATTGCCACCTGCGTGACACCCCTGGGCGTCTTTACTGCGGCTGTGCTGGACCTTGACGGTGAACTGCCTGCCGCGGTGTCGAGTGACCCCCTGTTGCGCTTGTACGCGGCGGTCGCCGGCCCGAACGGGCCATGGCCGACCCATCCGTCCTATCCGGAAGGCACCTTGACGGTGCCGCTCGACACCTTTGCCGGTGTGGCCGGTCCGCGACTGGTCGAGTCCGTGGTGCGGCCCTTGGTGACCGCCTTCCGGGTGGCACTCGATCGGTACGGCGTGGTCCTCGAGACCGACCCACGGAGCGTCGCGGTGGAGGTCTCCCGCCGAGGCCGCGCGACCGGGCGCGTCGTGTTCTCCAACCGGACCGCGACAGACGTGGACGAAGCGGCCCGCCGACTCGCCGGCTGCCTGGATCTCGTCGCAGGTTCGCCGGCCGCCACCGGCGATTCGCACCTCGACGTGTGGCGGCTCGCCCGGGCCGAGCTGCGCTTCCTGCGCCCCGCCACGGCCGGCCTCCTCCGCGGCGACCACCCACTCGCCGATCACATCCACTCGGTCGCATCGGCACAGGACGATGTCCTGCGGCAGGTGCTCGACAGCGTCGAGAAGAAGGCCCGGCGGCGCAGGTCGGATCCAACGCTGCCGCGGCCGGCGGTGATGCTGGACCTCGATTTCGTCGTCCTGGACCCACGGCGCCGCATCCGGCACGCGGCCCGACAGGTCTGCGGCGTCCGGCCTGGGGCACCCCACGGCATCCCCGAGTTCACCAATCCGGAACTGCTGAGGGTGCTGCCCAACCCCCATCCACCCGACTGGGCGCGGTTCCTCGACCTGAACGGGCTACGGCAGGCATATCCGGCGGTCGACTTCGAAACGCTGCGAGAGCAGTTCTTCCAGGCATTCCATCGGCCCTGGTCGAACCTGACCTGGGACGACCTGGCCGAAGGTGTGGTGCGGTTCGTTCGCGACGTGGAGAACCGTGGTGGCACGGTGGTCTACAACACCGGCCGGCGCGAACGGGTTCGAGCGCAGACCGAGGCGGCGCTGGCCCGTGGCGGCCTGCTGCGGCCAAGGCTGCTGATGATGCCCGACGACCGCACCCGGCCAGTGGCCGAGCTGAAGGCCTTGCACGCCGCCAAGGTGTCCGACGTTGACGTCGTAGCCGTCTTCGACGACCTCGCCGACAACCTCCAGGCACTGGCGCAGGCACTGCCACAGGCGCACCTCGTCGCGGTCACCCCACCGGGGTACGTACCTGGCAGCGACCTGGAACGCCTGGACACGATCCACACGTTCGAACGGATACCGCACCCGACGCATTCACCGGCCCTGTCCCACGCCACATCGATCGCGCACCTACCGCTCGGCGAGCTGAGAGCCCGGCCCCTCCTCGCCGAGCACGCCGTCCGCCTCGACCAGGCCGCGTCCACCGCACTGGTGGATCGCCTGGTGACCAACGCGCTGGCCAACGCGGCGGAGACCGCTGAACGCACCCGGCGACAGCTGCCGGACGCCCCGGCGCTACGGCTCGTCCACCACATCCTGACCCGCAAGCAGTTCCGCCGCGGCACGCGGGCGGCGTACCCACCGGAGGTCGCCGCGCGGGACATGCTGCCGTACATCGAACGCGGTGAGCCGATCCAGATGGTGCTTCCGGCCTTTCCCATCAAGCAAGCGGACAGCCGCCTGAAGGCTCTCGGCACCCTGCCCGACCTCGCCGAACTCGGTCTGCTCGTACGGTTCCGCGAACTCGCCGCGGCGGTGGCAGCCGCCTACCCGCCCGGCGTCCGGATCACCGTCCTCACCGACGGCAACCACTTCCGGCTCCGGTCCCGCACAGCCACCGCCGAGTATCTGCGGAAGGTCTCCGACTACGTCGACCTCGTCGGGGCCGAGGAGATCGAGCTGCGAGACATCGACGAGGCCGCGGCCGAGCAGCTCGGCCACGACGCCGTCCGGTCCCGGTCCGAAGTTCTCGCCGCACACCACACGAAACTGGCTGATGCCTACCGTGACCTCGACGTCACCGTGGACCCCGCCGGAGCGCTCGTCCGGTCGTCCGACCTCGATCCGGCCGGACCGCATCCGCCGGGACTCGCCCTGCCGGAAATCTTCCGGTCACTGGTCCACTCGGTGCCGACGCCCACCGGCACCGGAACCGACGACTGGGACGCCATCATCCACGCGGACCTCTACAACGTCGGCAGCGCCGTACCACCAGACGTGGCGCAAGCCCGCCGAGCGGTCCTGCGGGCCGCCTGGGACGCCGCACTGCGGTACGTCGCGGTCACCCGCGCCGATCACGACCTCGGGTACGACCAGATGTTCTGGCCACGCGTCCGGCTCACCCTGAGCACCTCGGTGCCGGAGCGGTGCGGATTCGCCGGACTCGGCGGCTCCGCGGTACCACCCTGGCAGGGCACAGCCGCTGTCGACCCCCGCGGCCACATCTCGACCGACTTCGTGGTCCACCTGCGCGACCAAGGATTCGTGCCGGTGTACTCGCCGCTGCTCGGCGACGAGCAGCCATGGTTCATGGCCCCGATCACCATGACCGAGCCGCTGGACCTCCCCGGCCCCAACCGCTTGATCCCAACGTTCCAGGACCGGATACGCCTACGCCGACGCTGAACCCGCGTCCACCCGACATCCTGCCGGGCGCGCCACCGATGCCGGTGACCAGCGGCGCGCCCGGAGGGCTAGTTCAGGTGCCCCCAGTCGACGGCCGCCGACAGGTGGTTACCGGTGAAGGACTGGCCGGTCGAGGTGGTGCAGTAGAGCTTGTCGGAGCCGACGCGGCGGCAGAAGTCCGCCTTTCCGTCGGCGTTGAAGTCGGCCCAGGCGCGTCCGGAGGGGGTGCCCCAGTCGGTGTTGCCGGAGCTGATGGCGGCACCGAAGCCGGTGCCGGTGGACGGGGTGCAGGTGATCCGGGCGTCGGTGTGGTTCGCGGTGCCGACGATCCGGCAGAAGTCCGCCTTGCCGTCGCCGGTGGCGTCGACCCAGGCGCGGGTGCCGGTCTTGCCCCAGTCGACCGGTGCCGAGATGGTCGCGCCGAAGCCGGTGCCGGTGGACAACGTGCACGAGACGTGGCTGTTGGTGGGCGAGCCGACCCGGCGGCAGAAGTCGGACTTCTGGTCGCCGTTCACGTCGGCCCACACCCGATCGGCGCCGAAGCCCCAGTCCA
Organism: Kribbella sp. NPDC051770; assembly: GCF_040681455.1. Classification (NCBI taxonomy): domain Bacteria; kingdom Bacillati; phylum Actinomycetota; class Actinomycetes; order Propionibacteriales; family Kribbellaceae; genus Kribbella; species Kribbella sp. NPDC051770. Next base: position 184,649 of record NZ_JBFAYT010000012.1, read on the forward strand.
GCGGGGCGGAGCGGTACGTCGTACCGAAGCCGGTGCCGGTCGAGACCGTGCAGGACGCGTACGCCGCCGTGTGGTTCGCCGTCCCGACGATCCGGCAGTAGTCGGCCTTGCCGTCGCCGTCGAAGTCGGTGAACGCCCGTCCGGCGTGGAATCCCCAGTCGAGGTTGCCCGAATTGACGTCGGCGCCGAAGCCGGCCCCGGTCGAGGGTGCGCAGGAGACGAACGCGTTCGTGTGGTTGGTGTCGCCGCGGACCCGGCAGTAGTCGGCCTTGCCGTCGCCGGTGACGTCGACCCAGGTCCGGCCGACCGGCTCGCCGGCGTCGATGACCCCCGACATAGGTTGTCCGCTGAACCCGTCTCCGGTGGACAGGGTGCAGAAGGCGCGGGCGTTCTTCCGGTTGTCGGTGCCACCGATCCGGCAGTAGTCGGCCTTCTTGTCCCCGTTGAAGTCGACCCACTGGCGCCCGGTGGGGTACCCCCAGTCGACGACGTTCGACACCACGCTGGTGCCGTACCCCGTGCCGGTGGACGGCGTACAGGACAACCGGCTGCTCTGCTGGTTGACCTCACCGACGCGGCGGCAGTAGTCGGCCTTGCCGTCGCCGGTGAAATCAGTCCAGGCCAGGCCCGTCGGCTTGTACTCCATCAGGTCGGCCATGGAGCTCTGCGGTACCCGGGCGAGCGTGCCCGATGCGCAGCCGGTCCACTCGGGACAGCCGGCCAGGACCTCGACGCCACCGCCGACGACCTTGTAGGCGATGCCGTTGTCACTGAGCACGACCGTGCCGTCCCGGGGAACCTTTGGCAGCAGGTTGTACTCCCGCGTCGGCATGGACCTGACCTGCCGGTCCCAGTCGGCGCCGAACCCGGAGTCGACGACCGCCTGCGGGCTCCAGAACGGGACCGGGGCGCCGCCGACCATCTGCGAGACCGGTGTCGCCTGGCCGCCACTGCGGCCGACGACGAGGGTACCGTCGGCCGGCACGGTCGGGATCAGGTTGAAGGCACGTCCGGGGATCGCGCGGACGTGCTCGGACCACTTGGCGCCGTACCCGCTGTCGATCAGCTCCTGCGGGTTCGCGAACGGGACCCGCGCGCCGCCGACCATGACGGCGACCGGGCTGCTGCCGTTGGTGCCCTGGATCAGGGTCCCGTCAGCCGGTACGTCGGCGGTGATGGCGTTGAAGGCCCGGGCCGGGATGCTGTTGACCTTGCTCGCCCAGTCGGTGCCGTACCCGGCGTCGATCAGCTCCTGCGGGTTCGCGAAGTTGATCCGCGCGTCACCGACCATGGTGGCGACCGGAGTGCTGCCGTTGGAGCCCTGGATCAGCGTGCTGCTGACCGGGGTCTTCGGGAACAGGTTGAACGCGCGCGCCGGGATCGAGCGGACCTTGCCCGGCCAGTCGGTGCCGTGTCCGGCGTCGACGACCTCCTGCGGGTTCGCGAACGGAATCACCGCGTTACCAGCCAGCGCGGCGACCGGCGTACTGCCGTTGCTGCCCTGGACGAGCGTTCCGTCCCGCGGCTCGAAGCCGATCAGGTGGTAACTGAGGCCGCTGATGATCACGACCTTGCTCGCCCAGTCGGTGCCGAAACCTGCGTCGATCGCCTCCTGCGGACTCGACAACGGGATCAGCGCGCCGCCGACCGTCATCGAGACCGGCAGGTCGGTGCCGTTGGACCGGGCCTGCACGAGGTTCATGTCGGCCGGTTTGCGATTCATGTGGTCCCGGGCCTCGATCGACCAGGTCGAGATCTTCACCGGGTTGCCGCAGTTCACCGGCGCGGCGCAGGAGTCCTGCTTGATCGGGGCTCCGCCGACGAAGATGTACTTCGACCCGACCTGGTCCACCGCGGTGGAAGCGTTGCGTGGGGTGGCCGGGCCGGCGTTGATGACCGCCTGGGTGGTCGGGCGCGGTTGCGGCTGGCAGATCCCGCCGTCACAGGTGGACTGCCAGATCGGCGCGCCGCCGACCATCTTGTAGATCCGCTTGGTGTCGGTCGTCGACAGCACGGTGCCGTCGGCCAGACCGTGCACCGAGGTCACCGGCTGCGGCCCGGTCGGTGGACTCACACCCCCGCCGGGCGGACCCGAAGCTCCGCCGGATCCCTTGCCGATCGGGCACTCCCGGACCGAGTTCGTGTAGGTGCAGATCCCCGACGCCCACGGCTGCATGCCCTGCGTGTCCTGCTCGATGCACCGCTCGAGGCTCTGGTCGGGCTGTACGCCGTACCAGACCGTCTTGATCGTGGCGTGCCGCCAGACCACCACGCCGCCGACGAAAACATGGCCGTTGGCCGGCGAGGTGACGGTGTCGGAGAACGTGCGCGTCTCGGACATCGACACGTTCTTGTTGAAGCTCCCCGACACCTCGACGAACTTCGCCGCCGAGAGCCCGCCGTCGACGGTGACCTGGGTCGTTTCGGTGAAGGTCTGGGTCTGGGTGACGAGCTCGGTGACCGGCGCGACGCCGCCGAGGTACTTCGGTGGGTTGTTGCCGCCTTCGGTAATGCTGAAGCGGTAGCTGGTCTCGACGGACGTGGGCGGCAGCAGGTTGCCGCACCTGAGGTGATCGCGGTCCGCGCCGGCGGGCAGCACGCTGCCCGGCAACGCGATCAACGACGCACCGAGAACGGCCAGCAGTGCGATCGCCGGTCTGAGTTTTCGCATCTCTTGCTCCCACGGGTTCGGGTCTGGGTCGGGAGACTGTAGGCAGCGGGGAGAGTCGTTCTCCGACGATTCGCACAACGCTGAAAACCTTGACAACCCGGGCGCACCGGCCGTTCCCCCGCCGGGCTCCGTCCGCGACCACAGCGTTCCCACGCCCGCCCGAGACGCGGGCCGGGGATTGGGCGCATACTGAAGGTCTGATGGAGCCTTCTCGCGCGACGACGCGTCGTCACCTGCCCACGAGTCCGTTCAAGCCCCGGGAACCGAAGCCGATCAAGACCTTCGAGGAAGGCGATCGGGTGTCCCACGACAAGGAAGGGCTGGGCCGCATCAGTGCGGTCGAGGGCACCCACGCGGTGATCGTCGACCTCGGTGGCGGCAAGCTCATGCGGGTGATGGCCCCGTTCGACAAGCTGCACACACTCTGAACCTGCTCGCCGGCCTTCGCGCGAAGGCCGGCGTCAGCGGGTCCCGGTGACCACGAGCATCTCGCACGGGCCGACGAACCCACCCGCGGTCTCGAACTGCGCGAGCTGCTCGGTGATCTCCTGCCACGCGGCGTCCCGTCCGGTCTCGTCGAGCCGGGACAGCATCTGGTGCAGCGCCCCGAACGACTCGCGCTCGAAGCGCACGCAGTCCGCGGCCGTGGCCATCCGGACCGGGGAGTCGACCGTCGCGACCGTGACGTCGCGGAATCCTGCCTGGGTGAACGCCTGCTCGGCGGCACCTGGCCCGCCGAGGCTGAACGGTCCGGGCTGCCCGGGCAACGGCGACGGGAGTTCGGCCCGGCGGCGGATGATGCCGACCGGGATCGAGAAGAAGCCGTTGTGGTCCGGCGTGGAGTAGACGATCGCGGACAGCCGCCCGCCGGGGCGCAGCGCCCGGTGGATGCCGCGCAGCGCCGCCTGCTGGTCCGGGAAGTAGATCAGCCCGACCCGCGAGATCGCCGCGTCGAAACTGCCTTCAGCGAGCGCCGACAGGTCCTCGCCGTCCGCCTCGAGCGTCTCCACCCGTACGCCGGCCTCGGCCGCCACCACAGCGGCGTACGAGAGAATCGCCGGCGAGATGTCGGTCGCCAGGACTCGGCCATCAGCGCCGATGAGCCGCGCCGCGGCCAGGGTCTGCCCGCCCGCGCCGGCCGCGACGTCGAGCACCTGGTCCCCCTCGCCGATGCCGGCCGCCTGCAGCATGGTCGTGGTGGCCGCGCCGAGCCAGTCCTCGATGGCCGGCCCCCACCGGTGCCACGCCTCGGCGGCGTCCTCCCACTGGGCCCGCGTGGTCCGCTTGAACACGTCCGGGTCGAATGCGACGGTCATGATGTCCCCCTTGCTGGATGAGGCTTCCAGCCCATCAGCAACGGTCCGCCGCTCCTAGTACAGGTTCTGGACCTCGGTGGTACAAAGGCTGGACCGAGAGCACAATGAGGCATGCGCGAGTACGCCCAGTACTGCCCGGTGGCACTGGCCAGCGCTGTGCTCGCCGACCGGTGGATGCCACTGATCGTGCGCGAGCTCGTCCTCGGCAGCCGCCGGTTCAACGACATCGACCGCGGCCTGCCCGGGATCTCCCGGACGTTGCTCAAGCAGCGCCTCGAACATCTGGAACGCAAGGGCGTGCTCGACCGCGTCCCGGTCGCCCGTGGTCACGAGTACCAGCTCACGCCGGCCGGCCGCGACCTGGAGACGGTGATCATGGCGATCGGCGAGTGGGCCGTGCGCTGGATGTTCACCGAGCCGGAGCCGCGCGAGGTCGATCCGGTCACGCTGACCTGGTGGATGTCGCGCCGGATCGACGAGCACGAGCTGCCGGGTCAGCGGGTGAACATCGAGTTCGACTACCGCGGCGACGACCCGACCCGGATCTGGCTGGTCCTCGACCAGCGCGAGGCGTCGGTCTGCACCGAGCACCCCGGCTTCAGCTCCGATGTCGTCGTCACCACCGAGCCGGTGGCCCTGATGCGCGTCTTCTCCGGCATCGTCACGCTGGCGCAGGCGACCGCCGAGGGCAGCGTCGTCCTGACCGGGCCGCCTCGGCTCCTGCGCGCTCTGCCGACCTGGTTCCTGTGGAGTCCGTTCGCTCCCGCCGTACGGGCCAGGGCTGATCTACAGACCCTGTAGGGCGGCCGAGAGCCGGTCCAGCGCCGCCCTCCGCAGCCGCGGCGGGTCCAGGTCATCGGCTCGGAGCTGCGCGTACGCCAGCACCAGGCTGTGCAGGCGATACCGCCCCTCGACCAGGTGATGTCGCCGCAACTCCCCCAGCGCTACCTGCGCTGAAGCCGCGTCCAAATCCCCCAGCGCCGCAGCCTCGTTCACGTCGAACGACGCCCCCGGGTGCAGCGCCAGCAACCGCAGCAATCGCTGCAGCGCCTCCGGCAGCCGCTGGTACGACAGGTCGATCGCAAGCACCACCTCTGGGTCGAGCCGCCGCTCGCCGTGCCGCTCGTCCAGCCGGTCCGCGTGATCAGTCAGCGTCCAGCCGGTCATCGTCCGCATGTGTCCAGCGACCAGTCCGAGCGCCAGCGGCAGGTGCCCGCAGCGACGAGCGATCCGCTCAGCTGCGTCCGCTGCCGACCCCACCTCGACACCGGGCACAGCCACCGCCAGGTACTCCGCTGCTTCCGCCGTGCTGAAGCTGTCGACTCTCAGCGTCCGCTCGAAGTCCAGGTCGAGCCTGCTGGTCACCAGCGTCGGGCTGCTGGAGAGCAGGTCCTCGACCTGCAGCGGGTCAGCCGCGTTGTCGAGGATCACCAGTGTGCTGCGGTCCTGCAGCCGCTCCCGGTAGAGCGCGGCTCGGTCAGCGAGCCCGTGCGGCACCTTATGACCCGGTACGCCGAGCAGCCGCAGAAAGCCGTCGAGCACAGCGCCCGGCTCAGCAGGCGGTTGCCCCTCGTGGAAACCGCGCAGGTTCACGAACAGCACCCGCTCGACCGTCCCGCGCAGCAGGTGCCCGGCCTGCGTCGCCAGCTGGCTCTTGCCGACGCCGGCCATCCCAACGATCGCCACCGGCCCTGGACTGGTCAGCAGCTTCGCCAGCTGCTCCAGCTCCGCCGTACGGCCGGTGAACTCGACCAGCTGCCCCGGCAGCTCGTCCTGCACCCGGACCTGCGCCGCGGCCTCCACCTCACCACTGATCACCCGCAGCGCCTGCCGCCAGTGCGCCATCGCACCGGGATCCGGGTGCAGCGCGCGGACGATCGCGGCGACCAGCTCGGTGTTCACCCGGCGGCGTCCCTCACGGAAGCAGTCGGCGACCGTCGTCCGCCGGGCCAGCTCCCCGGCCGGCTTCCCCGCGGCCTGCCAGGCCGCGTTGATCCGCGTCGTGATCACCTCGTACGACGGGTCGCCGGCCCACACCTTGAGCGCCCGCAACGCCTCGACCAGCTCCGCGAGGGTGCCGGCCTGGCCCGGGTCCGGTGGCGATCCGACAGCACGGAAGCGCTCGGGTCGCATCCGGGGACCTCCCTGGTGGGCGCGAACGGGTCGGTGGCCGTTGGACGCGCTGCGTCGGGGGAAAGTTCGGACGATTTTCGCAGACGGGTGACTCGCGCGGCGTGGTGCGGGGCGCGAGCCTTGGCTGCCCGGATCGGAGGAGGGGACGGGAGCCTTGGCTCGCGCTGGTATTTGCAGTGGTGCTCGAGGGGTGGTCAGCCCCAGAAGGTGTCCTCGGCCGGTTGGTCCGCGGAGAACAGCCACGCCTCGACGATCTGTCCGTCCGCGACCTTCAGCAGGTCGACGCCGTCCTGGTCGAGTACGGCGCCCTTGCGCTGCGCGCTGAAGTGGATCTTCGCCGCCACCAGGTCGCCGTTGCCCATCGGCGGCGCGGTCAGGGCCAGCTCGAAGCTGCCCTGGCTGATCTCCATCATCGCGCCGATCATCGCGTTCACCGCGTCGGCGCCGCGCTTGTCGCCGGACAGCTGGTTGGCGCCCGGCTGGTGCCAGACGATCCCGTCGGCCAGGTAGCCGCCGACCTTCGCGAAGTCCTTGGCGGCCAGTGCGTCGAAGTACTCCTGGACGACCTTCACGGCGTCGCTCATCGTGCTCTCCTTCTGCTGGGTTGCTGCGGTCGCCTCCAATACTTACGATTAGTGACCAATAACCTCAACGTAACCAATGGGGATCATGACCACGAAGTACGAACCGCCGCCCGGTCGCGACTGGAGCGTGCTGTCGAAAACCTGCCCCTCCCGCAGCTCGCTGGCCCGGATCGCCAACAAGTGGACCGCGATGGTCGTGACCGTGCTCGCCGACGGCCCGCAGCGCTTCGGCGACCTGCGCACCGTGCTCGAGGGGATCAGCGGCAAGGTCCTGACCGAGACGCTGCGCGACCTCGAGCGCGACGGCATGCTCACCCGTACGGCGTACGCCGAGATCCCGCCGCGGGTCGAGTACGAGCTGACCCCGCTCGGCCGCACGCTGATCGAGCCGGTCAGCGTCCTGGTCCGCTGGGCCGAGCAGCACATCCCCGAGGTCCTGGCAGCCCGCGACGCGTACGACGACCGCTAGCTAGCCCAGGAAGTGCTTCACGAGCGCCGGAGCGAGCACCTGCGGCGGCACCTCGTGGAAGCTGCCCTCCAGCGCCTCCACCCGGCTGTCCGGCATAGCAGCCGCAGCAACGCCCACCGCCCGCTGCAGCCACTCCGGGCTCGCCGTACTGTGCAGCGCCAGCGTCGGCTGCTCCACAACACCCAGCAGCTCGACCGGCACCGTGCTGTCCCCCAGCTGCAGCCCGTCGTACACCAGCGTCGGCGCGATTGCTTCCAGCGCCGGCCAGTACGGCGACGCCTTCATCCCGTCGACCTGGTCCTTCGGCTGCCCGACCGCCTCCACCATGAACAGCTCCAGCGCACCACCCGGGTCACCGGCCGCGACGTACTCCTGCAGCCGTTCCAGGTACCGCTCCGGCGGCGCCGGCGCACCCTCCACCCGGAACGGCGGCTCCATGATCGCCAGCTTGTCGAACGCCGACCCAGCAGCAGCCGCCCGCAGCAGCACCATCACCCCTGACGAGTCCGCGTACCCGTACGACGCCCGCGTGGCAGCCCGGACCGCCTCCAGATCCTCAACCTCCCGCTCCACGGCGTACGCCGCCTGGTCGTCGGAGTCCCCGCGGCCGCGCCGGTCGTAGCTGATCACCGTGAACCACTCAGCGAGGGCCTCGGCCCGCGGCCCGTAGTACGAGCGCGCGGTGAGCGCACCGGCGACCAGCACGAGCCCCGGGCCCGAGCCGACCGCGTCGTACGCGATCTCGGTGCCGTCGGCGGAGATGACCTTGTCCATGAGCCTGCCTTTCGTTCGACTACCTCTGCGTCGAACGACCGACGGCTTCACAGACACCCGAAAACGTGATCCAGATCACAACAGATGCGACGCCGCCGACCTGGGGTGACGAACCCTTCCAGCCGAAGAGCGCGGCGTGTAATACTGGATTATGTATACAAGCAATCGGTATTCAGTCCGGCCGGAACGAGGCTGATCCCATGTTGCTCCGCCAGCTCGAGTACCTCGTCGCCCTCGCCCGGGAACGGCACTTCGCCCGCGCCGCCGACGCCTGCTACGTCTCCCAGCCGTCGCTGTCGGCCGCGATCCGCAAGCTCGAGCAGGAGCTCGACGTCCCGATCGTGCGCCGCGGCCGGCGCTTCGAGGGCCTCACCCCCGAAGGCGAACGGGTGCTGCTCTGGGCCCAGCGCATCCTCGCCGAGCGCGACGCCCTGCGCCACGAGCTGTCGGTGATGCGCGGCGGCCTGACCGGCACGCTGCGGCTCGGCGCGATCCCGACCGCGATGCCGGTCGTGTCGCTGCTGACCACGCCGTTCTGCGAACGTCACGACCAGGCCCGGGTGACGCTGGAGTCGCTGTCGTCGCGCGACATCACCCAGAAGCTGGCCGGTTTCGAGCTCGACGTCGCGATGACCTACCTCGACGACGACACCCTCGGCAGCGTCCGCAAGACACCCCTGTACGAGGAGCGCTACCTGCTGCTCACGCCGCAGGACAGCGACCTGGCCAACCTTCCGGTGGCCACCTGGGCGCAGGTCGCCGAGCAGCCGCTGTGCCTGCTGTCGCCGCAGATGCGCAACCGCCGGATCATGAACGGCTACTTCACCGACGACGGCGTCAGCGCCGAGCCGGCGATCGAGAGCGACACCGTGTCGGGCCTGTACAGCCACCTGCACGGCAACCACTGGTCGACGGTCATCTCGCACGCCTGGCTGCACATGTTCGGCGTACCGGACGGGATGCGCGTGGTGCCGCTGAAGAGCCCCGCGCACGGGCCGCGCGTCGGCCTGGTGATCGCCGCCCGCAGCCCCGAGCCGGTGCTCGCCCGGGCCCTGCTCGACGTCGCGCGGCAGGCCGGCGTACACACCGCCCTGGACGAGCTGCTGGACGTTCACCTGATGGGTTCCGGCTATTCGCCGGAGCTGGCCGGATAGCCGCCCGCTATCCACCGATAGCGAGCAAGTCTTGGACCTGGCGGCACTCCGGCCACCAGGCTGAAGGGGACGAAAACCCCTTCAGAACAAGGAGTTGCTCACCATGGCGAAGGTCCTCTGCGTGCTGTACGACGACCCGACCGGCGGCTACCCGACGGCGTACGCGCGCGACGACGTACCGGTCATCGCGTCCTACCCCGGCGGTCAGACCGCGCCGAACCCGAAGGCGATCGACTTCCAGCCCGGCGCGCTGCTCGGCAGCGTGTCCGGGGAGCTCGGGCTGCGGCACTTCCTGGAGAGCCAGGGCCACACGCTCGTCGTCACCTCCTCCAAGGAGGGCGACGACTCGGTCCTGGACCGGGAGCTGCCGGACACCGACATCGTCATCTCGCAGCCGTTCTGGCCTGCGTACCTGACCGCGGAGCGGATCGCGAAGGCGCCGAAGCTGAAGCTGGCGATCACCGCCGGCATCGGTTCCGACCACGTCGACCTGGACGCGGCCATCGAGCACGGCGTCACCGTTGCCGAGGTCACCTACTCCAACAGCATCAGCGTCGCCGAGCACGTGGTGATGATGATCCTGGGCCTGGTCCGCAACTACATCCCGTCGTACCAGGTGGTCGTGGACGGCGGCTGGAACATCGCCGACTGCGTCTCCCGCTCGTACGACGTCGAGGGCATGCACGTCGGCACCGTCGCCGCCGGCCGGATCGGGCTGGCCGTACTGCGCCGGCTCGCGCCGTTCGACATGAAGTTGCACTACACCGACCGGCACCGCCTGCCGGAGTCGGTCGAGCGCGAGCTGAACCTGACCTTCCACCCCGACACGCAGAGCATGGTCCCGCACTGCGACGTGGTCACCATCAACGCACCGCTGCACCCGGAGACCGAGGGCCTGTTCGACGACAAGCTGCTGGCCACCATGAAGCGCGGCGCGTACCTGGTGAACACCGCCCGCGCCCGGATCACCGACCCGGACGCGATCGTGCGAGCCCTGGAGAGCGGACAGCTCGCCGGGTACGCCGGTGACGTCTGGTACCCGCAGCCGGCGCCGGCCGACCACCCGTGGCGGACGATGCCGCACCACGGGATGACGCCGCACATCTCCGGCTCGTCGCTGTCGGCGCAGACCCGGTACGCCGCCGGCACCCGCGAGATCCTCGAGTCGTGGTTCGCGCAGACGCCGATCCGCGACGAGTACCTGATCGTCGACGGCGGCCGGCTGGCCGGAACGGGCGCGCACTCCTACTCCGCGAAGTCGTGACGCTACGGAACGGAAGCGTTTCCAGCCAGTCGTGACCGACGTCACGCCCCGTGACAGCTCTGGTTCCCGCGTGGGTACCGGACCTGTTACCGGGATCACGTGAGACGTGGGCATAACCGCCTGGTACGCCTGGTTGAATGTATGCAGTAGGCAGTATTAAGCACAACGACTGGAGAGGAAGAAATGATCTTCACCCGTAGGTTCGGCGCTCTGGCGGCCCGCCGGCAGTTTCCGGACTCCCCGGAGCTGCAGCAGGAACTGAACCTCGACGTCGAGCTTCACCGGGCCGGCGAGACCCGGCGCGACGACGAGCGCAAGCAGCCTGTGCGCGAGACCACCGCGGCCTGAACCAACACCCGACACGGTGCTCCGGACACGGATGACCGGCACTGGCCGGCACCTGGACACCGACCGCGGCGGCGGACTCCCCGCGGGACGCGATCCATGGATCCGGAGCACCGGGAGCAGGACGAAGGTCCGGCCCGAGAAGAGAAAAGACTGATTGCTCAACGAAGAGCATCGGCAACAGACCTGGCACTTGGTAGACTGTCTACCAAGTGCCATTACGTTTTTCGGGAAGGACCTCATGACCACAATCAGCGCGGGCCCGGACTCCTCGGCCGACTCCCCCGGCGTACGGCACGTGAAGCGGCCGACCCCGCTGCGCGAGTCGGTCTACGAGGCCCTCACCGAGATGATCATCGACGGCACCCTGGAGCGCGGCCGGCACCTCGTCGAGGTCGAGCTGGCCGGCATGCTCGGCGTGTCCCGCCAGCCGGTCCGGGAGGCCCTGCAGCGGCTGAACAACGAGGGCTGGGTGGACCTGCGGCCCGGGTTCGGCGCGATGGTGCACGTCCCCGCCGAGGACGAGGTCGACCAGCTGCTGGCCGCCCGCGCGGCGCTGGAGTCGGAGTCCGCGCGGCTCGCGGCCCGGCACGCCACCAAGGAGGCCGTCGCGCAGCTCAAGGAGCTCTGCAAGGTCGGTACGGCGTTCCAGGAGTCCGGTGACATCGACGGCGCGGTCCGCACCAACGGCGAGCTGCACTCGATGATCACCGAGATGTCCGGCAACCGCTTCCTGGTCGACTTCGCCGGCCAGGTCGACCGCCGGGTCCGCTGGTACTACACGCCGGTCGCCCCGGTCCGTGGCGCCGCCTCCTGGCGCGAGCACGCCCGCCTGGTCAAGGCGATCAGCGAGGCCGACGAGGACAAGGCCGCCCAGATCATGCGTGAGCACACCGAGCACACCCGGACGGCGTACCACGAGCTCCAGTCCGGCGGCGGCGCCCCGATCCAGCCCGCCCCGGAGAAGAAGCCGGCCACCCGCAGACGCCGTACGACGGACTGAAGGAACACCAGAACCCCGGTGGAGCAACGCTCCACCGGGGTTCTTGCTGTCAGTCGACCGCAGCAACTTCTTCCTCTGTCTTCTCCTCCGCCGCCTTCGCCTTCTCGTCCCGCGACGACTTGACCAGCGACAGCACCGCCGTCACCACCAGCGTGCCGAGGATGATCGACAGCGACACCACGATCGGGATCTCCGGCGCCCAGTGCACCCCACTGTGGTGCAGCGCCTCGAGAATCAGCTTCACGCCGATGAACCCGAGCACCACCGACAACCCGTACGACAGGTAGACCAGCCGGTCGAGCAGCCCGCCGATCAGGAAGAACAGCTGCCGCAGCCCCATCAACGCGAACGCGTTGGCGGTGAAGACCAGGTACGGCTCCTGCGTCAGCCCGAAGATCGCCGGGATCGAGTCCAGCGCGAACAGCAGGTCGGTGGTCCCGATCGCGATCATCACGATCAGCATCGGCGTCGCGAACCGCTTCCCGTCGATCCGGGTGGTCAGCTTCGCCTGGTGGTACTCCTCGGTGGTCGGCATCACCTTGCGGACCTTGGTCAGGACGACGTTCTCCTTGAACTCGTCCTCGTCGTCGTGCGACGTCGCCAGCTTCCACGCGGTGTAGAGCAGGAACGCGCCGAAGATGTAGAAGACCCAGTTGAAGTGCGAGATCGCCTCCGCGCCGACGGCGATGAAGATGCCGCGCATCACCAGCGCCAGCGCGACCCCGACCAGCAGCACCTTCTGCTGGTACTGCCGGGGCACCGCGAACTTGCCCATGATGATGATGAAGACGAACAGGTTGTCGACCGACAGCGAGTACTCGGTGAGCCACCCGGCGAAGAACTCCCCACCGGACTCACCGCCGGCGGCGATCGTCAGGCCGACACCGAACAGCAGCGCGATGCCGACGTAGAAGGACACCCACAGGGTCGCCTCGCGCAGGGACGGTTCGTGCGGCTTCCTGGCCACGATCAGGAAGTCCAGCACCAGCAGGGCCAGCAGGGCGGCGATCGTGATGATCCACGCCGACAGCGAAACGTTCATGACAAACACTCCTCCACGGTGCTCGAGCACACCCGGCGGGCAGGGCCGGGTACGCCGCCGCCCGCGGCTGGCAGGGCAGTCGCGGGCGGCGTTGTGATGCGGGAACAGGGTGGGACGGTGGTGCTAGGCGGTACGGGCCTTTCTCTTCTTGCGGTTCCGGGCCGCGGCCTGCTTGCGGGCCTCCATGGACTCGGCCAGGTGGACGTACTGCTCCACCGTCCGCTGGGCGTACACGTTGTGCTCCATGATCCGCGGCCACCAGTGCCGGCCGACCTGTTCGTGCATCCAGAGGAAACCGATCGCGAACCCCATGCTGAGCAGTGCCCGGAAGGCCAGGAACTGCAGCGGCTGGTCGGGCAGCCCCGGCGCACCGGTGACCACCCACTCGGTCGTGATGGCGTGCGCCATCAGCGCCAGCGGGAACCCGATCGCCCAGTAGGCGGCGGCCGGGGCGAACACCCCGGCCGGCGCCTTGCCGAGCGCGACCAGTGCGGAGTACCCGATGCCGAGAACGACGAGCGGGATCCCCAGGCCGAGACCGGTGACGACGGCCCATCCGAACGGCTGACCGGCGAAGCCGCCGAGCAGCGCAGCGATCAGGCCGGCCGCGATCCCGACCACGGAGGCCGGGAACGTGAACTCCACGAGTTGATGGACCTTCGTCTCGGTGTTCATGTCAGTCCAGCACCACGCCGAAGCGGATCAGGCTGTAGAACAGCATGCCGAGGTAGAAGACCGCACCGAACCCGATGATGGCGTTGCGCAGCGGCCCGGGCCGGATCGGTTTGGGCAGCAACTTGTTGTTCACCAGGAGCAACACGATGCAGTAGGCACCCATCGCGAAGGTGGACAGGAACGCCAGCACGTCGAGGATCCCGGCGGGTCCGTCGGCCGGCCCGAAGAGCAGGATCAGGATGCCGAAGACGATGACGCCCCACAGGAACCCGAAGTAGATCCTCGACATCGAGAACCGCTTGGCACCGGGGATGAAGTAGTACGTCATGTCCGCCTGACCGCGGCTGAACGAGTCGAACAGACCCAGGGTCGCGTTCAGGCCGATCAGCGCGATGAAGCCGAAGAACAGCGAGCCCAGGAACGGGCTGCCGGCCGACGCGAACGCGTCCGACATCGCCTTCAGCGCGGCCTCCCGGTCGCCGCCCTCGATCAGGCTCGCCACGTTCGGGTTCTCCCGGGCCGCCGACAGCGCGAGCACGGTGAACGAGATCGTGACCAGCATCGTGATGCCCCAGAAGAGCAGCAGAGCGTCGAAGGTGACCCACTTGCGCCACCCCTTCCACTTCTTCATCTCCTCGGGGTCCTCGGTGTCGAACATGAAGCCCCGCGACGGCATCGCCTCGGCCTCACCGGAGGCGCGCAGACCACGGATCTTCGGGATGTGCGACCCCATCGCGGCACCGGAGTCGCGCAGCTGCAGCGTGTACCACATCTGCTGCATACCGGACGGCCCGGCGAAGGCGATCGAGCCGACCACGATCGGGAACCAGGCCGCCGAGAGGGCCTTGTCGGGGAAGTAGCCGAAGGCGAACATGCCCTGGATGGTGTTGGCCAGATCGCTCCACTGGCCGACGATCGCCGCGATCACCGACGTCCCGACCACCAGCAGGCCGATCAGGAAGCCGAGCAGCTTCTCCAGGAAGTTGTAGATCACCGACAGCAGGCTGAACAGCACACCCACGAAGACCAGCGCTATACACGCTGTCACTTGCCAGGGTACGCCGCTCACTTCCTCGAACGCCGACGCTCCGGCCGACAGGTGGCCGGGCCACATGTAGATCAGGATCGCCGCGACGTAGAAGAACCACATCATCGGTTTGAAGATCCGGGCCGCGCCGAAGAAGATCGACTCACCGGTCGCCATCGCGTACCGGGCCATCTCCAGCAGCACGAACGCCTGCAGGGTGACACCCACCAGGAACAGCCACCGGATGTCCGGACCGAACACCAGGACGAGCCGGGGCCACATGTAGGACTCACCCATGCCGACGCCCAGCGCGACCAGGAAGACGGTCGGACCGAGGATGTGCAGGGAAGGCGGTGCCTCCGGCAACGGCCGGATCGGCATCGGTTCGAGCCTGCCCGCGCGCCAGACCCGCTCGGTGGCCGATGACGCGGCCGGCTCTTCGGGTACTTCTGAGGTCTTGCTTGTGACGTCCAAGGCGGACTCCTTATATCGACGCCAGCTTGACGAGACTTTACGCTCCCCCGTGCACTGCCCCCCGGCCCAGACGCATCACCGGCTTTCTACTCCGTGTGAACTTGACTCCTCAGGAACCCAGCGGACCCGCGTTCCGGGCCCACCGGTACTTGGCACCGAGCACCTGGACCGGCGTCTCGGTGGTGTAGGGGTAGGCGACCACACCGTGCTCGAACAGGTACTGGCTGGCTTCCTCGACCTCGACGTCACCGGACAGCGAGGCGACGACCGGCTTGTCGATGCCCTTGGCCCGGTACTCCTCGACGACCTCGGCGACCAGCTTGGCGAAGACCATCGGCGGGGTGACGATGGTGTGCCAGTAGCCCAGGATCAGGGCGTGGATCCGCTCGTCCTGGAGCCCCAGCGCGACCGTGTTGCGGTACGTCGACGGCGGCTCGCCACCGGTGATGTCCACCGGGTTGCCGGAGGCCCCGAACGGCGGGATGAACTTCTTGAACGCCGCGTCCAGGTCCTCGGGCATCGTCATCAGCTGCAGCCCGTTGTCGACGCAGGCGTCGGACAGCAGCACACCCGAGCCGCCGGCCCCGGTGATGATGACGACGTTCTCGCCCTTCGGCGTCGGCAGCAGCGGGATGCCCCGGGCGTACTGGAGCATCTCGTTCAGGCCCGGCGCGCGGACCACACCGCTCTGCCGCAGGATGTCGTCGTACACCTTGTCGTTACCGGCCAGCGCGCCGGTGTGCGAGCTCGCGGCCCGGGCGCCCATGTCGGTGCGGCCGGCCTTGAGCACTACCACCGGCTTCTTCTTGGAGACCCGGGCGGCGGTCTCGGCGAAGGCCCGACCGTCCTTGAGGTCCTCCAGGTGCATGGCGATCAGGTTGGTGTTGTCGTCGGACTCGAAGAAGGTGAGCAGGTCGTCCTCGTCGATGTCGGCCTTGTTGCCGACCCCGACGATCGCCGAGACACCCATCCGGCTGGACCGGCTGAAGCCGAGGATCGCCATCCCGATGCCGCCGGACTGCGACGACAGCGCCACACTGCCCTTCACGTCGTACGGCGTGCAGAACGTCGCGCAGAGGTTCTCCGGCAGGTAGTAGTAGCCGTAGATGTTCGGCCCGAGGATCCGCACGTTGTGCTTCTTGGCGATCGCCACGACCTCGTCCTGGAGCTCCTGCTCGCCGGTCTCGGCGAACCCGGACGGGATCAGGATCGCGCCCGCGACGCCCTTCTGGCCGCACTGCTCGAGCGCGCCGCCGACGAACTTGGCCGGCACCGCGAAGACCGCGACGTCGACGTCACCGGGGACGTCGGTGATGCTCGGGAACGCCTTCAGCCCGAGCACCTCGCCGCCCTTGGGGTTGATCGGGTAGATCTCGCCCTGGTAGCCACCGTTGACCAGGTTCTTCATCACCGAGTTGCCGATCTTGCCGTCCTCGTTCGAGGCGCCGATCACGGCAACGGCCCGGGGCTTCATGATCCGGGTCATCGCGGTCTGGATCTGTTCCTGGGTGTAGCGCTCGACCGGCTTGCCGGCCTCGGCGTCGACGATGATCCGGAAGTCCACCGCGGTGGCCCCGTCCGGCCCGGCCAGCACCGGGTTCAGGTCCACCTCGGCGAACTGCGGGAAGTCCTCGACCAGGTCGGACAATCGGGTGATGATCTGCGCGATCGCCTCCTTGTCCACCGGCTTGGAGCCGCGGACGCCGTTCAGCATCTCGTGCGCGCCGATCCCCTCGATCATCGAGCGGGCCTCGTCGGGCGAGGTCGGCGCCAGCCGGAAGGTGACGTCCTTGAGCACCTCGACCAGGACACCGCCGAGGCCGAAGGCGACGATCTTGCCGAAGGTCTGGTCGGTGACCGCACCGACGATGACCTCCTGCACGTCACCGCCGGTGACCAGCATCTTCTGCACCTGCACACCGGTGATCGACGCGCTGGCGTCGTAGGCCTTGGCGTTGGCGACGATCTTGTCGTACGCCGCCTTGGCGGCCTCGGCGCTGTCGACGCCGACCACCACGCCGCCCGCCTCGGTCTTGTGCAGGATGTCGGGCGAGACGATCTTCAGGACGACCGGGAACCCGATCTCGGCCGCGAGACCCGCGGCCCCCTCGGCAGTCGTGGCCAGGCCCTCTCCCGGGGTCGGGATGCCGTACGCGTCCGCGACCAGTTTGGCCTCGGGTGCGCTCAGCGAGGTGCGGCCTTCCGCCAGAGCCTGGTCGAGGATGGACTGGACAGCTGCCTTGTCATATGTCATTGCCTGAAGCTCCTCAGAAGCGGGGTGGTGGGGTCGTACTCTCAGACGACGCCGGCGGCCTTGAGCTCTTCCAGCTCGGCGGTGTCGATGCCGAGTCCGCCGTAGATCACGGAGTTGTGCTCACCGAGACCGGGTGAGGTCTCCACCTGGACCGGCGAGTCGGACAGCTTGATCGGGCAGCCGACGGTCTTGAAGCTGCCGCGGGTCGGGTGCTTGACCTCGACGACGGCGCCGAGCTCGGCCAGCGTCTCGTCCTCGATCAGCTCCTTGGTGGACAGGATCGGGCCGCACGGCACGTTCAGCGCGTTCAGCTTGTCCATCACCTCGAACTTGGTGTGCTGCTCGGTCCACTGCTCGATCAGCGCGAACATCTTGTCGAGCTTGTCGAGCCGGGCCGCGGGCGTCGCCCAGTCCGGGTCGTCGGCCAGTTCCGGCTTGCCGATCAGGTTCGCGATCGGGGCCCAGCCGGGCGGCTGGACGATCACGTAGATGTAGTCGTTCGGGCCGCCGGGCGCGGTCTTGACCGCCCAGCCGGGCTGGCCGCCGCCGGAGGCGTTGCCCGAGCGCGGCACCTCGTCGCCGAAGTTGTCGTTCGGGTACTCGCGCAGCGGGCCGTGGGCCAGCCGCTGCTGGTCGCGCAGCTTCACCCGGGTCAGGTTCAGCACGGCCTCCTGCATCGCCACGCTGACCCGCTGGCCCTTGCCGGTGTTGGTGCGCTGGTACAGCGCGGCCAGGATGCCGGCGACCAGGTGGATCCCGGTGCCGGAGTCACCGATCTGGGCTCCGGTGGCGGTCGGCGGGCCGTCCTCGTACCCGGTCGTGCTCATCGCGCCGCCCATCGCCTGGGCGACCACCTCGTAGGCCTTGAAGTCCTCGTAGCGGCCGGGGCCGAAGCCCTTGATCGAGGCGTAGACCAGGGCGGGGTTGATCAGCTGCAGCCGGTCCCAGGTGAAACCCATCCGGTCGATCGCGCCGGGGGCGAAGTTCTCGACCAGGACGTCGGAGTTCTTCACCAGGTCGGTGAAGATCTCCTTGCCCCGCTCGGACTTCATGTTCAGGGTGATGCTGCGCTTGTTGCAGTTCAGCATCGTGAAGTAGAGGCTGTCGACGTCCGGCAGGTCGCGCAGCTGCTGGCGGGTGATGTCACCGGTCGGCGCTTCGAGCTTGACCACGTCGGCGCCGAGCCAGGCGAGAAGCTGTGTGCAGGACGGTCCGGACTGCACGTGGGTCATGTCGAGTACGCGGACACCTTCAAGGGCCTTACCCATAGTGGTCCTCCAGTACTGGGGCGGCGGTCCGCCAGGGAACGGACCGCCGCCCGGGGATCGCTACTTGTACATGGTCTGGTTCATGGTTCCGGGCGCGTACGCGTCCGGGTCGACCCACACGTTGATCAGCGACGGCAGCCCCGACTCGCGGGCCCGCTGCATGGCCGGCCCGATGTCCTTGGGGTCACGGACCTCCTCGCCGTAGCCGCCGAGCATCTTGGCGAACTCGTCGTACTTCACGTCGCCGAGGGTGTTGCCGATCCGGCCGCGGTCGTGGCCGTACTTGGCCTCCTGGCCGTAGCGGATCTGGTTCATCGAGGAGTTGTTGCCGACCACCCCGACGAACGGGAGCTTGAACCGGACCAGCGTCTCGAAGTCCCAGCCGGTCAGCGAGAAGGCACCGTCACCGAACAGCGCGACGACCTCCTTGTCCGGGCGGGCGTACTTCGCGGCCATCACGAACGGGATGCCGACGCCGATGGTGCCGAGCGGGCCCGGGTCCATCCAGTGGCCGGGCGACTTCGGCTGGACGACGCCGCCGGAGAAGGTGACGATGTCGCCGCCGTCGCCGATGTAGATCGAGTCCTCGGTGAGGAACTCGTTGATCTCGTGGGCCAGCCGCAGCGGGTGGATCGGGTTCGCGTCCGACAGCTGCTTGGGCAGCCGCTTCTGGTACGCCGCGTCCTCCTCGGCGCGCAGCTCGCTGAACCACGCCTTGCGGTCACCGGCCTTCTGCACCCGGCCCGACGCGGCCTGGGTGACGGCGGCCAGGATCGCGCCCGGGTCGCCGACCAGACCGAGGTCGATGTCGCGGTTCTTGCCGACGGTGCGGTAGTCCATGTCGATCTGGACCACGGTCGCGCCCTTGGGCAGCCGGCGGCCGTAACCCATCCGGAAGTCGAACGGCGTCCCGACGATCAGGATCAGGTCGGCGTTGTTGAAGCCGTAGCGGCGCGACAGGTGGAAGTGGTGCGGGTCGCCCGGGGGCAGGGTGCCGCGGGCCGAGCCGTTCATGAAGGCCGGCACGTTGTTCTTGCGGACGAACTCGATCGCCGCGTCGCTGCCGCGCGAGGTCCAGACCTGGGTACCGAGCAGCACGACCGGCTTCTCGGCCCGGGCCAGCAGGTCTGCCAGCGCCTCGACGGCGGCCGGGTCGCCGATGGACTTCGTGGAGCCGCGGTAGCGACCGGCCTCGGGGACGGTCGCCGACTCCACCGGTACCGAGTTGTCCAGGATGTCGCGGGGGATCTCCAGGAACGACGGGCCGGGGGCGCCGTTGTAGCACTCGCGGAAGGCCATCGACACCATGTCGGCCACCCGGGCGGTGTGCGGCACCGTCGCGGCGAACTTGGTGATCGGGGTCATCATGTCGACGTGCGGCAGGTCCTGCAGGGACCCCATCTTGTGCTGGTTCAGCGCGCCCTGGCCGCCGATCAGCAGCATCGGGCTCTCCGCGCGGAACGCGTTCGCGACACCGGTGACGGCGTCCGTCGTACCGGGGCCGGCGGTGACCACGGCGCAGCCGGGCTTGCCGGTCATCCGGGCGTAGCCGTCGGCCGCGTGCGCGGCGACCTGCTCGTGCCGGACGTCGACGACGGCGATGCCCTCGTCCACGCAGCCGTCGTAGATGTCGATGATGTGACCGCCGCAGAGGGTGAAGATCACGTCGATCCCCTCGGCCTTGAGGGCCTTGGCCACCAGGTGCCCGCCCGAGATCGTGGCGGTCTTCGGCTCCGGGTCGGTCGGGTTCGCGACCGCGTTCGATTCGGACACTGTTTGGGCCATCTGTGCAGTCATCTCCTCGTGGAAGGGTCCGGTCTCTGCCCGGCTGGGCTGTGCCCGCTGGGACGGGGCCACACTGCCTGGGATTCATATGGTTCGGTAGATTGCATACCGTATGGTGTAGTCGTAGTCATATCGCACCGCCGAACCCGTTGTCCAGGCCTCGACACCCAGCAGAAACTTGTTGGGACGACTGTATGCAGTATCCCGTATTCTTGTCACTAGGCACGGGGTGACAACCGCGAATTCAGGGGAGCTGCGATGAGCATTCACGACGAACTCGACCGGACCCGGCAGGCGTTGCAGGCCCTCGACCAGGCGGTGGCCGGGCTGCGCAGCCGGCTCGGCCCGCACCTCGACGTCCTGCGCCTGATGGACGACGTCGCCCGCTGCACGGCCGACCTGCGCCGTCTCGAGGAGCAGGTCCGCGCGCCGCGCCGCCAGGAGCTGATGGTCATCCCGGACGACGACCGCGACCACGGCCTGTGGGGCGCCGGTGACGTCGACCACGAGGGCCTGGGCGCGCCGGGGCGCAGGGCGCCTTAGGAGGCCAGCGACAGGCACTGTCGCAGGAGCCGCTTGAGCCGTACGTCGTGGGGGGGGCGCCCCGGCGGGCCCCCCCCCCCCCCCCCCCGCCAGGCCCGGGGCCCCCCCCCCACGGCGTACACCGCCCGGGCCCTCCAACCGCGGCCGCCCCGGG
>NZ_JBFAYT010000013.1:0-186439 GCF_040681455.1 Kribbella sp. NPDC051770
GTCCCCGGCCGCCCCGCCCCAGCCCCGTCGCGCGGCCGGCCGCGGCGGGGCCCCCCCGCCCCCCGCGCCCCGCCACAACACGCGCGAGCCCCCCACCAACCCACCACCCCCGCGCGCCCCGTCCGGCGCCGCGCGGACTTGTTCACCTCAAGTGGGACCTACCCGTGCGAGCCGCTGCCCTGGGTGCAGGGCGTCGGGTTCCCCTCGGTCGCGCACGGCGAACCGCTCGGGGTCTCCGACGGCGACGGAGTGTCGGACGGCGTCGGGGTCGGGGTCGGCGTGGGGGTCGGCGTCGGGGTGGGCGTCGGCGTGTCCTCGGTCGGTGTCGGCGTCGGCTTGCCCGTCGGCGGCTTCGTCGGCCGGGTCGGGCGGTCGGTCGTCGGCGGCGTCGGTTCGACCGGCGACGGGATCGACGTCTGCATCGGCTCGGTCGGCTTCACGGTCGCCTTGGTGTCGTCCGGTACGTCGGGCACGTCGCGCGGGTCGACCTTGCGCTCGGCGTTGCCCAGCGGCTTCGCGGCCGACAGGTTGCCCTTCGCGTTCGGGATCAGTACGGCGCTCTTGCTGTACACCCGCATCCAGCGCAGCACGGTCGCCACGAAGTCCTTGGAGTGCTGGTACCGCAGCAGGGCCGCGACCAGGTCGCGCGGGCGCTTCAGGTCGTCGCCCTCGGAGCACAGGTAGACGGCGACCGTGGTCACCGCGTCGTACACGTTGTTCGGGTTGCGGAAGCTGTCACCGTTGCCGTCGGCGCCGAACTCGCTCCAGACGCCCGGGACGATCTGCATCGGGCCGACCGCACGGTCCCAGACCCGGTCGGCGTCGTACCGGCCGCGGTCGGTGTCGGGGATCTTGCCCAGGCCTGCCCGGCCGTTGAGCACCGGGCCGAGCAGCTTGCCGCGGGTGGTGCCGGCGACGTCGACGCGGCCGCCGCTGGCGTGGTTGGACTCGACCTTGCCGATCCCGGCCAGCAGGGGCCAGGTGAGGCCGCAGTTCGGCCGGACCACGGCGAGATTCGCGGTGGCGCGGCGGTAGGCGGGGAAGACCCCGCGGGGGATGCCGTTCACGGCGTTCGGCCGGCCGGGACGGACGACCGAGCGGCCGTCGGTGGCCCCTTGGACGGGGACGTCGGCACGGGCGGGCTTGTCCGATCCGATCCGGCCGTCCACTCCGGGACGCTGCGGAACGATCATCGTCAGTTCGTCGAATTCACCGCTGTTCAGTCCGGCTCCAGGCGATGGGGCGACCGGGCTGTCCGCCGCGAGCTGGCCGGAGGCACCGGCTCCGCCCGAGGCGACTGTCACGATGGCCCCCACCAGGAGGGGGGCCGTGCACAGTGAAGCGATGATTACTTTGACCCGACGGTTTCCACTACGGGTTAGGCGCATAGACCCCTCAACGATCGATGCGCCAGAAAGTTATCGAGATCTGACGGAAAGTTAACGTAGCCGTCGGCCCGTCAGCCGGCGGAGGCTCGGCGGACGGGTTCAGGGGCTCGATCGTCGTCCGAGTACCGTACAGGTCCGTCCGGCGGGGGCGCCAATCGGTCTCGTTCCACCCCGGGGCCGCACCATCCCGGCCGGTTCCATGATCGGCCATGCTCGGGCCGACTCCATGCCTAGCCACCCTGGGGGCAGCCGGGCCTGCCGACACTCGACCGCGTCACCAGCAGCCCACTTGCCCACGTCCCACCGCGGGCTTCACCGGTTACTGCGGTGCTGCCGAGGAGCCTTGGAGTAGGCCCCGGTCGTGTGCGCCGGGCGTGCGACGAACTGGTGAGCAGTACCGCGGAGTGCGGCTGGGGTGAAGCCCGGCGGGTGTCGACGTGCACCACTGATCAACCCGTCTGATGAGGCCTCCGCGCAGGCTCGCTGAGCGTGGCTGGATGAGGGTGCGGATGGTTGGACAGTGGTGGGCGTCGGCGGGGAAGCAGTCCACCTGCGATCGAACTGCCTCAATCGGCGGACCCGGTCGCGAGGGCCGAGCGCGAAGCGGGCACCGGTCATGCGGGCCGAGCGTAGAGCGGCCCCCGATCGTGCGGATCAGGCGCGAAGCAGGCTCGGGTGCTGCTGGACCCGCTTCAGGGCCGGCACTACCGATGCCCCGCGCAGCCCGAGCGCCCGATCGAACTCAGTTGGCGGGTTTCGGGGCCTCGTCCGGTGTCGCGTTGTTGTCCGGGGCCTCGGTCGCCGCGCAGTTCGGGTCCGGGGTGGCCGTCGGCGTCGGGGTGGGCGTCGCGGTCGGCGTCTCCTCCGGCGTACAGGTCGGCTCGCCGGTCGGCGTCGTCGTCGGGGTGTCGCTCGGCGTCGGCGTCGGGGTGGGAGTCGGCGTCGGGGTCGGCGTCGGGGTCTCGGTGTCCTGGGTGTTCGTCGGCGTCGGCGTGGTCGGGGTCAGCGTCGGCGGCGTCGGCTTGGTCGGCGGCTTCGGCGTGTTCGTCCACGGCGGCAGCGAGGTCGGCGGCTTGGTCGGCAGCGACGTCGGCGCCGTGGTCGGCGTCAGCGTCGGCGACTTGGTCGGCTGCGTCGGCCGGGTGGTCGGCTGCGTCGTGCTCGTCGTCGCGCTCGGCTTCGGCGTACTGTCGTCGTCGCCCGGGACCTGGCGCGGGTCGTCGTCCTGCTGGACGTTGCCGTCGTCACCGGACGGCGGGGTGATCACGTTGTCGTCGTCCGGCGTGGTGATCGTCGAGTTGCTGTACGACTTCATCCAGCGCAGCACCGTGGACACGTAGTCCATCGAGTGGTTGTAGCGCAGCACCGCCTCGACCAGGCCCTGCGGGCTGCTCAGGTCGGCGTTCGCCGCGCACAGGTAGTCGGCCGCGGCCCGCGACGCGTCGAACACGTTGTGCGGGTTCTTCACGCCGTCGCCGTTGCCGTCGGCCCCGAAGCCCTTCCAGGTCCCCGGGATGAACTGCATCGGCCCGACCGCCCGGTCCCACTGCGCGTTGCCGTCGTACTGGCCGCCGTCGGTGTCCGCGATCGCGGCCATCCCCGGCCCGCCGTCGAGCACCGGCCCGAGGATCTGCCCACGCGTGTTCCCAGCGGCATCGACCCGGCCGCCGGAGGCGTGCGCCGACTCGACCTTGCCGATGCCGGCCAGCAGCGGCCAGGTGATGTGGCAGCCCGGCTTCAGCGCCGCGAGGTCGTTCGCCGCCTTCTGGTACGCCGCCAGCACCGTCCCCGGGATCCCCGAAACCGCTCCGCTCGGGCCGATCACCGGCTGCTGGTTGTTGTTCGTCGTCCCGGTCACCGGGACCTCGATCGTCGACTTCTTCTCCGACGGGATGCTGCCGTCGACACCGGGCTGGTTCGGCACGTCCTCGACCAGGTCGTCGAAGACCGAGTCCTGGCGCGGCTGGCTGAGCGCGTGCGCGTCGACCACGAAGGTGTTCGACGGTCCGCCGGCGACGAACACGGCGACCATCGCGGCCGGCGGGGCAAGACAGATCCACGTCGCGGTCAACTTGCCCCGCCACGTGTCGAGATCCTTGAACTGCCGCCTCATCCGAACCCGTTTCCTCGACGTGTTCTGCAGTACCCCCGTGCTCCGGGAGCAGGGACGATCTTAACCGGTGACCCGTCAGGCACAACCGGTCACGGTGAGTCCCCACTGCCCGAACAACCGCTGCCGGCCCTCGTACGACGTACTGGCGCCCGTCGTACCGCCGGCTCCCCCGCGAGGCGAAACCCCGCAGGATCACCGTACGTCACCAGCACCGGCGGCCGCACCCTCCGCCGAAGAATTGGCTACTTGTTCTTGTCGTCGCCGTCGAGCAGGTTCTTGAACGCGTCCGGGAGCTCGAAGTTGCTGTTCCCGAGCTGGCCACCGAACGCGGCCGGCAGCTCACCCGGAGCGGCCGGCTCGGCCGGCTGGCCCGGGCCCTTGGCGCGCTTGGCCGGGTTCCCCGAGCCGCGCTTCGGCTTGCCCTTCTTGGCCTGCTGCTTGCCCTTCTTGCCGCCGCCCATCCCCGGCATGCCCGGCATCCCGGGCATCCCCGGCATGCCCTTGCCGCTGGCCATCGCCGACATCATCTTGCGGGCCTCGAAGAACCGCTCGACCAGGCCGCTGACGGTGGCCACCTCGGTCCCGGAACCCTTCGCGATCCGGGCCCGGCGGGAGCCGTTGATGATGTGCGGGTCGTTGCGCTCGGCCGGGGTCATCGAGTGGATGACCGCCTCGATCCGGTCGATCTCGCGCTCGTCGAAGTTCTCCAGCTGGTCCTTGAACTGGGCCGCGCCCGGCAGCATCCCGAAGATCTTGGTCAGCGGGCCCATCTTGCGCACCGACTGCATCTGGGCGAGGAAGTCGTCCAGGGTGAACTCCTTGCCACCCTTCTTCTGCAGCTTGGCCGCGGTCTTGGCCGCCTGGTCGGCGTCGAAGGTCCGCTCGGCCTGCTCGATCAGGCTCATCACGTCGCCCATGCCGAGGATGCGCGAGGCCATCCGGTCGGGGTGGAAGACGTCGAAGTCCTCGAGCTTCTCGCCGTTCGAGGCGAACATCACCTGGCGGCCGGTGACCTGCGCGATCGACAGCGCCGCACCACCGCGGGCGTCGCCGTCCAGCTTGGACAGTACGACGCCGTCGAAGCCGACGCCGTCCAGGAAGGCCTGCGCGGTGGTCACCGCGTCCTGACCGATCATCGCGTCGACGACGAACAGGATCTCGTCCGGCGTCACCGCGTCGCGGATGTCCGCGGCCTGCTTCATCAGCTCCTCGTCGACACCCAGCCGGCCGGCGGTGTCGACGATCACGACGCTGTGCTGCTTGGTCCGGGCCTCGTCCATCGCCTGCTTGGCCACCTGGACCGGGTCACCGACGCCGTTGCCCGGCTCCGGCGCGAACACCGGTACGCCGGCGCGGTCGCCGACCACCTGGAGCTGGGTCACCGCGTTCGGGCGCTGCAGGTCGGCCGCGACCAGCATCGGCGTCTGGTGCTTGACCTCCTTGAGCCACTTGGCCAGCTTGCCCGCCAGCGTGGTCTTACCGGCACCCTGCAGACCGGCCAGCATGATCACCGTCGGCGGCCGCTTGGCCATCCGCAGCTCACGGGTCTCGCCACCGAGGATCTTGACCAGTTCCTCGTTGACGATCTTGATCACCTGCTGCGCCGGGTTCAGCCCACCGCGCACCTCGGCCCCACTGGCCCGCTCCTTGACGGCAGCGATGAACTCCTTCACCACCGGCAACGCGACATCGGCCTCCAGCAACGCGATCCGGATCTCCCGGGCGGTCGCGTCGATGTCGGCGTCGGTCAGCTTGCCCTTGCCCCGCAAGTTCTTGAACGCACCAGAAAGCCGATCGGAAAGCGTGTCGAACACAGCAAAGTCCGTTTCTTCAGTCCAACCCAGACAACTCGACGAGTCTACCGGCCGGTCCGGGGCGCCCGAACCTGTGGATAACTCCCGCGCCCGGTCGGCCGGAATCACTACGGTGAAACCACACACCCGGCCGCGATCAGAGACGGACAGCGATGGACTCCCTCACCTTCAGGAACCAACTCCTTGCCCGGCAGATTCTGCTGGGTGAGCAGCTGGCGGAGCTTCTCGTGCAGGCGCAGGAGGATCTGTACGAGGTGCTGCCAGAGCTCGAGACCGAGGACGAGCGGCGCGAGGCGGCCGCGCTCGTGCAGGAGATGCCGCAGTCGCTGGCGTCCTACCTGAAGCCCCGGAGCCGAGCGCGAATGCTGGCCGAGCAGGCGATCAGCAAGGCGCTCCCCGGTGCGATCGGGATCGACCAGAAGCTGGCCGGCATCGAGTCCGCCCGCAAGCGGGTCTGGGAGCTGGCCGAAACCGCCGGCGAGGAAGCCAACGAGATCCGCTGGATGACCCGCGGCTTCGACTGCACCGAACGCGACCTCCGCGATGACGAGGTCCCCTGGGCCCACGAGAACGTGAGCATGTACCAACCCACCCTGGAGGAGAGCCTGACCCGGCGCCTGTGGGCGACAGCCGATCCGTACCGCCTCCCAGTCCCAACCGAAGGAACACCCGCACCGGCCGACGTCCCGACGTTGACTTCGGCGCACTCCGAGACACGCTCGGTCGAGCCTCCGAAACCGCCTCCGGAGTGATTCTCTGTTCGGGACGCGAGGGTTGTGGACAGAGGTCGGCGACCCGGGCGCCGGTTCGGATACTTTGCGGGAGCCAGGAGATGCATAGTGAAGGAGGTTCGGGCTGATGCCGCTTGATGCTCAGGTGTTCACGATGGCGTTCGCGCGGGCGCGGGAGCGGCTGGAGCAGGCGGGCGACGTCGCGGCCGAGCAGGCGCAGCTGCGAGCGCTGGTTCCGGACGACTCTTCCGACGAGGACAAGCAGTGGACGGCGATCCTGATCGAACGCCTCGGCAAACCGCCTGCCGCGGCACCGCCGCGGAGCGCGCTCTTCGAGGAGGCGGCCTCGATCCACGCGGAGGCGTTCACGGCGGAGGGGGACCCGGACGCGAAGATCGCGGCCGCCCGTGAGGCTCGACGGCGGATCTTCGCGCTCGCCGAGCAGGCGGACGAGGCGGAAGCCGCTGACATCCGGGCGATGACCCGGCCGCTCGAGCACTGGGAGAACGACCTGCTCGATCCGCCGTGGCCGATCGAGGGGTCACCCGGACAGGACGGGTGAGCGATGGGCGGCGGTGATCCGGTCGTTCCTCGCGACTCCGCCGTCCACCGGGAGTTCGTTCGGCTGTACGGCGTCGCGCAGCGGATCGCCCCGACGGCGGTCGACCGGTGGAGCGGCGTACTGCGCGCCACGCACACGCCACCCGGCGAGCTGCCGAGGTGGGGTGCGTTCGATCCGAAATCGGGCGACATCACGTTGTCGGCCGAGCTGGTGCTGCCGTACCTGACCGGACCGGGTTCCGGAGCGGCCGGCCCCGCGCAGGGGCAAGCGCTGGCGACGGTTCTCCACGAGGCGACGCACGCCGGCATGGAGATCGATGCACCGGACGATCCGAACGCCGTCCGCACCGCGGAGTCCCTCGGGTTGATCGAGGCGTTCGCCGAGTACCGCGCGGTCGAGCAGTTCGAGACGTTCGCGGTCGCCGCCGGATATCCGGACGCCTACCTCGTCACCCCGCAGTACCCGGGCTGGTACTCGGCGATGGACGACCTTGTGCGGCAGGTCTCCGGGCCGGCGAAGGATCGTGCCGCTTTGCTCGCCGAGGCGATCCGCGGTCCCGGTGCCTTGCATTTCGACCAGCTCGCCGACAGCGTCGTCAAGAATCGGCTGACCCACGACGTACCCGCCAACGCGATCGACCAGCGGGCGGCTCGCGCGGCGCTCATCCCGGCGATGACGCACCGGCTGTGGCCGGCGCTGCGGCACCGGCCGGCTGAGTCCGGCCTGATGGTCGCCGGCGAGATCCGGCAGCACCTGGACGCCGCGGTGGACGCGATTCGGCACTACTACAGAGGCGCTCCGGACCGGCCGTACCCATCGAGTCCGTCCAACCTGGCAGCAGTCCACACCGAGCCGCTGATTGCTGAGGGCAACAAACTGGCGGCGCTGCCGCCGCCTGTGGCGCGGGATCGGGTGGACGGGCCGGTGCGGGGCGGTTGGGTACCGACGGCGGGAGCCGCGAGCGGACGCCCGGTGGTCGAGCCGGTGGAGGGGCGTCCTGCGGTCGCGCCCGCAGGTGGGCAGTCGGCAGTTGGAGCCACGAGTGGGGGCCTAGGGGTTGCGCCCGCAGGTGCTCGGGCGGCCGAGGTCAGTGGCTCAGCGGCAGGTGAGGGTGTGGGCCGGGGCGAGGTCGGCGGGGCTGCGGAGAGCGACGCGATGGTGCCTGGGAAGGCGGCGTCGGGTGGGGTGGAGATGCGGTTCCTGGATGGAGTCGCGGGGGCGGCCGGCGCAGTACGGAAGGCGCCTGTGTTGGGGCAGGGAGCTCGCGGGGTGAGGGCGGAGGGGCGTCAGCGCGGAGGTGAAGGGCGGTCGGGCGTGGAGCGTTGACAGGGGGATGAGGGGCCGTGAGGATTAACCGCTAAATGTCGGGCTAGCGGTTAGGGGTGGGATGTGATGAAGCAGCGGGTTGTGGTGGATGGGCCTTCGAACCTGGGGTTGCGGCCGCCGGCGGTGGGGGTGGTGCCGGGGTGTTACAAGTTGGCGGGGGCGGTTCGGGATCTGGGGTTTCTGGGGCGGATCGGGGCGGTCGACGGTGGGTGTGTGACGCCGCCTCGGTACGACCGGGGGGACTGGGCGCCTGGGGACGGGGTGTTCAACGCGGCCGGGATTGCGGCGTACAGCTTGCGGGTGGCTGAGCGGGTGGGGCGGCTGGTGGACGACGGGAACTTCGTGGTGCTGCTGGGTGGGGAGTGCAGCAACCTGCTGGGGCCTGCGGTGGCGTTGCGGCGGCGGGGGCGGTTCGGGGTGGTTTATCTGGATGGGCACTCGGACTTCAGGACTGTGGAGAACTCGGGGCACGTGGGGGCGGCCGGCGGGGAGGCGCTGGCGTTGGTGACCGGGCGGGGGCAGGCGGATCTCACAGATCTCGAGGGGTTGTCGCCGTATGTACGGGACAGCGACGCCGCGTCGGTGGGGATTCGGGAGGACGACTCGGACCGGGAGGAGATGCTGGCGGCGGGGATCGGGGTTTGGCCGGCGGCTTCCATCGGGGCGGGGACCGCGGGTGAGGTGCTGGAGCGGATGCGGGGGCTCGACGGATTCTGGGTGCATCTGGATGTGGACATCCTCGACGCGTCGGTGATGCCGGCGGTGGACAGTCCGGATCCGGGTGGGATCGGGTACGACGAACTGGTGGCGCTGCTCAAGCCGTTGCTGCAGGCCGACGGGTGCGTGGGGATCGACATCGGGATCTTCGACCCGGATCTGGATCCGGACGGGAAGTACGCGGTGGAGCTGACGGACGCGCTCGTCGCCGCGCTGACGTGAGGAAGGCCCCACCCGGGCCGCCATGCGCGGGTGGGGCCGACAGTGGCGAGCCGAGAACTCGCTACTGCTCGACCGGGGGCTGCAGCCACCTGACAGCTGCCGCCGATCGAGGACCGGTCGGCTGACCGACCGAGAACAGGTCAGCCGGACCGGCGTCTGGGATCTTCAGCGCTCGCCGCATCGAAGGAGATCAGCGCTCCGATGGACGCCCGAGGCGGTCAGCTGAAGGAGACCGGGATGTAGACGTCGCCGGAGCGGTCGTTGGCGGCGAAGTGGTCGCGGCGGGAGACGATCGCGCAGGTGATGTCGGGGTCGCTGCAGTCCAGGCCGGAGTTGGTTTCGGCGATCCGGATCTGGGCGGTGAAGGTGCCGTTCGCGGCGATCGGGTACGACGCGCTGCCGCCGAGCGGGCTGTTGGTGACCCAGGCGGACGGGCCGACCGTCGTACCGCCCTGACCGTCGCCGCCCGCGCACGGGCTGGGCTTGGTGCCGTAGCTGTAGTCGGACGGGACCGCGCAGAGCGCGACGTAGTACCCCTGGCTCGGGCTGTACCCGCTGCCGGTGACGGTGATCGTCTCGCCGGCCGCGGCCAGGACGGTCGCGTTCGACGCGGTCAGGGTCTTGCCGAGGTTGCTCGCGCTACCGGGTGCGGCGTGGGCGGGGGTGACCAGACCGGCGGCCAGCGCGGTGGCGGCCGCCAGGGTCAGGACGGTACGACGGATCATCGGGGCGAAATCCTCTCGTCTGAAGTTAGGTTAGGTTTACCTAACTAACGCGCTCAGACTAAGGCCCGACCGGCCGGGAAAGCCAGCCTCATTCCCAGACCGCGGGCAGCCCGTGCGGCGCCGCGTGACCGAGAACACGCCGTACGCCGGTCGGCCAGACCTGCAGCACGATCAGGAACTCGTACGCCGCCTCCGGCGTCCGCCGCATCGGCTCCAGGCAGAGCCGCGCGAGCGGCGCCGACTCGGTGGCCCGCTCCCCCAGCGCCGCGATCGCGGCGTCGGCGACGATCTGGTCGTCGCGGGTCAGGTACTGCCACATGACGGAGTGCCAGACGACGGTGACGTGCCCCTCGGAGAGCTCGAGGTTGCGCAGGAAGGAGAGGGCGTCCTCGCGGTGCACGTCGGCGGGGACCACGCGGGCGACCTCGAGGGCGCCGCGCAGGCGGGCGAGGCGCTCGGTCATGTCCGGCCAGACGTACGACGTGAGCGTGAGCGCGCCGTCCTCGGTGAGCGGGTTGACCGGGTTGATGTCGCTGCCGACGCGTTCGGCGATCCGGAGGTCGGGGGCGGGGACGATCGGGCGGCCGGACCAGGCGTCGGTGAAGACGACGGGGCTGTCGGGTGCGCCGAAGATCGTGGGGGTGTCGGTGGTGCTGACTTGGGAGGTTTCGGGGGCGGGACCTGGGCGGGAGGCGGGGGCCGGGTCGGTGGTGCTGACTTGAGAGGTGTCTGGGCCGGACACCTCGTACCGGAAGTGGTCCGGGCGCAGGTTGAGGCCGCCGCTGGCGCCGATCTCGAACAGGCGGACGGGGAGCGGGACAGCCTCGTGCAGCCGGAGGAGGCCGCCGTACAGGGCAGTCGAGCGGCCGACCTCGTTGGTCTGTGGTGGCTGGGTCAGCAGGCTCTGCAGCTCGGCGCCGCGCGACAGGAGGACCTGTTCGAACGCCTCCCAGCCCAGGACCGGGTCCCACTCGCCGCCGGTGCTCGGGTAGAAGACAGCGAGCTCCGGCGCCTCGCCGGCGAGCACCAGTCGATGCACCGAGCCCAGCAACCGCAGCGCGAGCGCTGACGGACCAGGGTCCTGCTCGTGCCCGGCGAGCACCCGGGTGCTGACTCCGCCGAGCTCGTAGTCGTCCACGAGCCGGCGGAGCAGGTCGGCGTACAGGGGCGAGCCGAGCTCTTCGCACGCGGTCGCCTGCAGTTGAAAGGCTTCTACGACATCCACACCGCAGACACTAAGAGGTCAGGCGATCCAGCACTGTCTTGGCTGTCACCCGCGCGTCCTCTTCCTCCAGCGGGGAGCCGTGGGAGTCCGTCAGGTAGAACACGTCGACGCACTCGGCGCCGAGCGTTCCGACGTGCGCGGAGCGGATGTCGGCGCCGGTGGCGGCGATGGCTGCGGTGACGTCGTAGAGCAGGCCGGGGCGGTCGTGCGCCCGTACCTGCAGCACTGTCGCGGTCTCCGACGCGCCTGGCAACAGGTCGACTCGCGCAGCAGGGCCGCGACGGGCGACAGAGTCCCGGGCGGTTAGGCGGCGTACCAGGTCGCTGCTGTCGCGCAGAGCCACCGCCAGGCGGTCCCGGAGCCGCACGGGATCAGGAGCAGACCCCGCGACAGTCCACGACGAGATACCGAGGCCCTCGACGGAGGTGATCACCGCAGACCGCACAGCGAGCCGCTCAACAGCCAGTACGGCGGCAACCGTCGACAGCGTCCCCACCTGGTCAGGCACAGCCACGTTGACCCGCAGCTCTCCATCAGACACCGAAGACACTGCAACGCCCAGCCGCCCAACGCCAACGACCTGATGCAGCTCCGGCAACGGCAGCGGCGGCGCCTCGCTCCACAGCGACGCCCCTCCCCCGGACAGCTCGCCACGCACCCGCCGAGCCAGCTCCCCCACCAGCCGCATCCGCCACGGCGACGAGGCAGCTGGACCAGCAGCACGCGCATCGGCGTACGTCAGCGCTTCCAGCAGATCCAGCGTCTCCGTGTCCCCGACAATCCCCACCACCAGGTCCACAGTCATCGGGTCGTCCAGGTCCCGCCGCGTCGCCACCTGCGCGAGCATCAGATGCTGCCGCACCAGCAGCGTGATCGTTGAAACGTCGGCCGAGCTGAAGCCCAGCCGGCGGGCGATCACCTCAGCGATAGCAGCACCGGTCACGCTGTGGTCCCCCTCGACCGCCTTGCCCAGGTCGTGGATCAGCGCGGCGACCAACAGCAGGTCCGGACGCCGTACGTCGCGCACCATCGTGGACGCCTCGACACAGGTCTCCAGGAGGTGCCGGTCGACCGTGTAGCGGTGGATGGCCGACTGCGGCGGCCGGAAACGCACGCTGTCCCACTCCGGTAGCAGCCGGGAGATGTACCCGGTCTGGTCCATCGTCTCCCACACCTCGAGCAGCCCCGGCCCAGCGCCCAGCAGCGCACAGAACAGCCGCCGCGCCTCACCCGGCCATGGCTCCGGTAGCTCAGCAGCAGTAGCAGCCAGCCGTGCCGAGACAGCAGGCGACAGCACCAGCTCCCGCTCGGCAGCAACCGCAGCAGCGCGCAGACCGAGCGCAGCGTCCCGCTCCGGCCGAGCGTCAGGCATCAGCACGACCTCCCCCTCGTGCTGGCCGACCCCCTCGTCCAGCGCGAGCAGCAACGGCCCGCCCGTACGCCGACGCCGCGAGCGAGGCGGTCTGGCCACCAGGCTCTCGATCCGCCGCCAGGACACGTCGCACACGTGCGCGAGCGTCCGGCCGGTCGAATAGACATGCCGCAACAGCTCGTCCCGCCCCGAAAGCCCAAGCCCGGCAGCGACTTCGCGACCGACGTCGGCAACCAACCGGTCGGTTGCCCGACCGGCAGCAGCGTGCAGCTCGTCCCGCACATCCAGCAGGTCCAGCCGGCACCGCTCCACCACCGGGTGCGGTACGTCGACCAGCCACGACGCCACCAACGCCCGCAGCACCACAGCGTCCCGCAGCCCGCCGTACGCCTCCTTGAGGTCCGGCTCGGCCAGGTGCGCCAGCTCGCCCACCGACGACGCCCGGTCCCGGCAGGCCTGCGCCAGCGCCGGCAATCGCGCAGCAGCCGTACGCCGCCAGTCGGCCATCAGCACCGCCCGCAGTCGCAGCGTCAGGTGCGAGTCCCCCGCGACGTGCCGCGCGTCCAGCAGTCCCAGCGCCACCCGGATGTCGTCAGCAGCCGCCTGCCGCGCCTGGTCCAGGGTCCGCACGCTGTGGTCCAGCCTGGTCCGCGAGTCCCACAGCGGGTACCAGATCTGCGCGGCGAGCTCGTCCACCCGTGGGTACCCCTCGACGTGCACGAGCATCACGTCGAGATCGCTGCACGGCGACAGCTCCTCGCGGCCGTAGCCGCCGACAGCGACCAGCGCGACGCCCTCGGCAGGAACACCGAGAGCGTCGCAGGCCTTCGCGAGGAGCAGGTACAGCAGCGCGTCGGCCTCCTCGGCCCGCGCGCGCCGCTGAGCTGCGCGATCCACCATCTACAGTGCGTCTCCGTCGACCTCGCCGGTGCGGACCCGGACGATCGTCTCGACCGGCGTCACCCAGACCTTGCCGTCGCCGATCTTGCCGGTCTGCGCGGCCTTCACGATCACGTCCAGCACGTCGCCGGCGTCACCGTCCTCGACGACGACCTCGAGCCGGACCTTCGGGACCAGGTCCACCTCGTACTCGGCGCCGCGGTAGACCTCGGTGTGGCCCTTCTGCCGGCCGTAGCCGCTGGCCTCGGTGACCGTCATCCCGGTCACGCCGAAGGTCTCCAGCGCGGTCCGGACGTCCTCCAGCTTGTGCGGCTTGACCACCGCGGTGATCAGCTTCATGCGTTCGCACCTTCCTTCTCGGCTGCGTCCTTCTTCGGTGCGTCATCTTCCACGACCGGCGCCGGCGTCCGGACCACCGTCGCCGGGCCGCGCAGGCCGGAACCCGCGGCCAGGAAGTCGTACGCCGTCTCGGCGTGCTCGACCTGGTCGACACCGGTGACCTCGTCGTCCTCGGTGATCCGGAAGCCGATCGTCTTGTCGATCAGCTTGGCCAGGCCGAAGGCGACCACGAACGAGTAGACGCCGACGATCAGGTTGGCCAGCGCCTGCCGGCCGAGCTGCCCGGCACCGCCGCCGTAGAACAGGCCGTCCACCGCGGACGGCGCCGCGGCCGAGCCGAGGAAGCCGATCGCCAGCGAGCCGACCAGACCGCCGACCAGGTGCACGCCGACCACGTCGAGGGAGTCGTCGAAGCCGAGCTTGTACTTGAGCGAGACCGCGAAGGCGCAGATGCCACCGGCAACGACGCCGAGGATCAGCGCGCCGACCGGGGTGACCGCACCGCAGGACGGGGTGATCGCGACCAGGCCGGCGACCGCACCCGAGGCCATACCGAGCGTGGTGGCCTTGCCGTGCCGGATCCGCTCCACGACCAGCCAGCCGATCACGGCGGCGGCGGTGGCGACCTGGGTGTTCACGAAGGTGACGGCGGCCGTCGTACCGGCGGTCAGGGCGGAGCCGGCGTTGAAGCCGAACCAGCCGAACCACAGCAGACCCGCACCCAGTACGACGAGCGGCAGGCTGTGCGGCCGCATCGGGTCCTTGCGCCAGCCGACCCGCTTGCCGAGCACGATCGCCAGAGCCAGCGCGGCCGCGCCGGCGTTCACGTGCACCGCCGTACCGCCGGCGAAGTCGATCGCCTTGATCCCGGTGCCGATGAAGCCGCCGCCGCCCTCGCCGTCGAGGAACCAGACCGAGTGCGCGACCGGGAAGTAGACCAGCGAGGTCCACAGCGCCACGAACACGATCCAGCCCCGGAACGAGGCCCGGTCGGCGATCGCGCCGGAGATCAGCGCCGGGGTGATGATCGCGAACATCAGCTGGAAGCCGACGTAGGCCAGCGTCGGGATGGTCCCGCTGACCGCGTCCGGGGCCATCAGGCCCTTCAGCCCGGCCACCGAGAAGTCGCCGATCACCCCACCGTGGTCACCGCCGAAGGTGAGTGAGTAGCCGACCACCACCCACAGCAGCGTGACGACACCGATGGTGATGGCGCTCATCATCATCATGTTCAGCACGCTCTTGACGCGCACCATGCCGCCGTAGAAGAAAGCCAGGCCCGGTGTCATCAGGAACACCAGGGCGGCACTGACCAAGACCCAGGCGGTATCGCCGGCGTTGATCTCCATCAACGTCATCCCTTCCATCGATCTGTGGTGGCCCGCGTCCTCATCGAGGAGTTCTCCACAACGCCGGGAAGCCCACGCGGCGCCACACCGGACACGGTGTCGGGGCGCGGTTTCAGCCGATCGGTCCGGATGTTTCGGGCGTGTGACAAAGCGGTCGGTCAGGTGACATCCAGGTGACATCGCGTCAGGTGTGGCACTCTGGCCTGACCACACGGGCCGCAGCCGCGCCACTGCGACCGTCCGAGCTGGGGACACGACCGATGGGAACGAACAGCGGGGAGAAACCACGCCGGGGCCGGCCACGGGACCCGGACGCCGAACCGAGGATCCGGCGGTACGCCGTGCAGCTGCTGCTGGAGCGCGGCTTCGACGGCATGACCGTGGACGACGTCGCGGAGGCCGCGGGCGTCGGGAAGGCCACGATCTACCGGCGGTGGGCGAGCAAGGAACAGCTGGCCAACGACGCGCTGGCCGACATGTTCGACGTCGAGATCCCGGACGCCGACACCGGTTCGATCGCGGGTGACCTGCGCCAGGTCTACCGCGACGCGCTGGCGTTCGTGAACCGGGCCGAGGGTGTCGCGCTGGTCCGGCTCGCGGTCACCGAGATGAACCGCGACGAGCAGTTCGCGGTCTTCTACCGCAACTTCCTGCAGCGCCGGGTCGACCAGACCGAGGCGGCGCTGAAGCGGGCCCGGGCGCGCGGTGAGAGCGTCCGGGACAGCGCCGACGCGGTGCTGATGGTGCAGTGGCTGGCCGGGGTGCTGATCATCCGCGCGATGACCGGGGAGCCGATGCCACGGATCGAGGAGGCCGATCACCTGGTGCAGATGACGATGCGCTGCATCGTCGAGTAGTCAGCCGCGCAGTCCGGGGCCGACCGCAACGGCCGGTACCTTCAGCTCGGCCACCCGGCGGACCTGGCCGGTCTCCAGGCTCCAGGCCAGCATCCAGCCGGTCACCTTGAACAGCAGGGTGTCGTTGTCGTACCACCCCAGTACGGCGCAGCAGCCGCGCTCCCGGACCGCGTCCGGCACCGGCCCGCCGGTCGGTGCGGGAGTGGCCGCCGGCGTCTCTCCCAGCACGAGCAGTCGCGACGGCCTGCTGTCCACCGCGGAGACGGCGGCAACCACTTGCGGGCGCGAGGCAACCGTCTGCACCTGCGGCAGGACGTCCGACACGAACGTCCGGGCGGCCAGGTTGCCGTCGGAGAACGTCTGACCCGTCCACCTCTGCACCGGCAGCTGCAGCGGGCTCTGCGCCGTCCAGCCACGCAGGTTGGAGCGCATCAGCACCACCTGGGAGGTGATCCCGTCCAGCCGGTACGGCGCTGTGGCGGCGTCCGGGTCGACGCTGGCCTGGAAGTCCCGGACCTCCTCGGCAGCACCAGGCGCCACCCGGTAGGTGCGCCGCCCGCTGCTCACCAGCATCAGCTCGCGGTCCCCGAACCAGGAGACGCTGCGGATGTCCTGGTCGGGCAGCGGGATCCGCCGTACCGCCGCAGTGGTCGTCTCGACGACTACGACAGCACCTGGTTGGGGGAAGGCCACCAGACGCCCACTGAGAGCTACAGATCCGGCACTGAGAGGTGCGCCGGTGGCAATCGGAGCCAGGTCGAGGTCCACCTCGGACCAGCGGGATGTGCTCGCCAGCAGCAGCGGCCGGAACCTGTCGCCGTTGCGGGCGAGCACGACGGCAGCCACCTGGTCGATCGGCCGCTCGGTGAGCGGAGGCGGGTTGTCCGGGTAGTCGAGCTCGCCACCCATCGGGGTGATCATCCGGTTCAGGTACGGCTCGCTGCCGCCCTGCGGCGCGATCCAGAAGTCCATGCCCGCAATCTGACCGGCCGGTGGCACGTACCCCGGCGGATGCGTCGGTACGACGTCCGGCGGGTGCAGCCCGAACGACGGCCGCTTGACCGCCACCAGCACGCCACCGACCAGCAGCACCAGTACGACGAGCGCCGCGACGAGCACCTGGCTCCGCCGCCGCTTCCGGCGGATCGCCAGGCCGCCCGTCCAGGCGCTGTCGGCCAGGTCCGGTTCCGGCAGCTCACCGACCGCCCGCTCCAGCAGGGGTCTGACGTCCTCGCGCCTCATCTCCGCTCCACCGGGTTCCGCCAGTCGCCCAGCCCGAGGCCGGTGCGGAAGCGGCTGAGGGCGGTCTGGCCGTGCCCGTGGACAGCGGTGTGCGACAGGCTGAGCAGGTCGGCGATCTCGAACTCGGTCAGCTCCTCGTAGTACAGCAGCACGAAGACGGTCCGCTGCACCGGAGTCAGCTCAGCCAGTGCTGACAGGGTGGTGTCGTCGCTGGGCAGCGCCGGCCGCGGCGGGTGCAGGCGCGACAGGGCCGGCTGGTAGAGCAGGCGCTGGACGAACACGTCCGGGTCGTCCGGCCGTCCCCACACCATCGCGAGCCGGCTGAAGGCGTGCAGGAGCAGGGCTTCAGCCCGCGCCTGGTCGCCGTAGACGAGGGCGGCGGTTCGCAGCCACCTGCCCTGCCGCGCATCGACGTACGAGGCGAAATCGGGGTCGATCGAGTCGCGCATCCACCCTCCCGCCTCTATTCAACTCCTCAACTACTGCGCGCGGCCACAGCCAACCGGGTGTCTTCTCCGACCAGGTCGCCGTTGATCGCGGCCCCGGCGGAGAATCCAGCGGCCGCCGAGGTGACCACCTGGCTCATCGGGTCGGTCACGTTGCCCGCTACCCACACGCCAGGGACGCTGGTCGTCCCACTCGGCCCGGCCTCGACAGCGGTCCCGATGGAGATCCCTCTGACCTCCCGCTCGACCGCCTTGAGACCCAGCTCGTCCAGGAAGTCAGCACGCGCCCGCAGGTAGCTCTGGACAGCCAGTGCCTGCCGCGGGATCACCCGGCCGCCCTCCAGCCGTACGCCGGTCAGCTGGTCGTCGCTGACCTCCACCTGCTCCACAACGCCTTGCACCACAGAGATCCCGCGCGCAGCGAGCTCCTCCCACTCCTGCTCGGTCGGGTGCGGTCCGGTGTGCAGGAACAGCGTCACGTCGTCGCTCAGCTGGCGGAACATCATCGTCTGGTGGATCGCCGCCGGCCCGGTCGCCAGTACGCCGATCGCCTGGTCCCGCACCTCCCAGCCGTGGCAGAACGGGCAGTGCAGCACATCCCGCCCGAACCGCTCCGCCAACCCCGGTACGTCGGGCAGCTGGTCGGTCAGCCCGGTGGTGACCAGCAGGCGCCGCGACTCGTACGTCCGGCCATCGGCCGTCTCGACCACGAAACCACCGGCCGCGGAACGGGCGGACACGACCGTGCCGTCGACCACCTCACCGCCGTACCCGGTCACCTCATGGCGGCCGAGCGCGGTCAGCTCCAGCGGCGGGATCCCGTCGCGCGTCAGGAAGTTGTGCACCCCGTCGGCGGGGGCGTTGCGCGGCTCGCCCTGGTCGATCACCAGGACCGACCGGCGGGACCGGACCAGGGGCAGCGCCCCGCTCAGCCCGGCCACCCCGCCGCCGATCACGATCACGTCGTACATCTGCGTCTCCTTCACTAGGTCTGTCCCCAGAATCCGCAGAGTTCTCGAAAATGACAAAGAACTTTGCCAAGATGGCAAGGTGAACGACTTCGACGACGTGCTCGAGGCGGTCGGTCCGCGGTTGCGCCGGCTGCGCCAGGAGCGCGGGACCACACTGACCGACCTCGCGACCTCGACCGGTATCTCGATCAGCACGCTGTCCCGGCTGGAGTCCGGCCAGCGGCGCCCAACGCTGGAGCTGCTGCTGCCGCTGGCCCGGGCGCACCAGGTCCAGCTGGACGAGCTGGTCGACGCCCCGCCGACCGGCGACCCGCGGATCCACGCCCGGCCGATCAAGCGGCACCACGGCGCGATCGTGATCCCGCTCAGCCGGCGGCCGGGTGGCCTGCAGGCCTTCAAGCAGATCGCACCGGCCGGCTGGCCCGGTGGCGAGGTGAAGCAGCAGACCCATGAGGGCTACGACTGGGTGTACGTGCTGTCCGGTCAGCTGCGGCTGGTGCTCGACGACAAGGACTTCATCCTCAAGGAGGGCGAGGTGGCCGAGTTCGACACCAGGATCCCGCACTGGTTCGGCAATCCCGGTCAGCGGCCGGTGGAGATGCTGTGCCTGTTCGGTCCGCAGGGAGAGCGACTGCACGTACGCGCCAAGTCACAGTAGGCTTCCGTCGGCCCGGCAGTAGGACGAGAGGAACCACCTGTGAGCGTCGCGCTCTTCACCC
Source organism: Kribbella sp. NPDC051770 (assembly GCF_040681455.1). Taxonomy (NCBI): domain Bacteria; kingdom Bacillati; phylum Actinomycetota; class Actinomycetes; order Propionibacteriales; family Kribbellaceae; genus Kribbella; species Kribbella sp. NPDC051770. The sequence continues at coordinate 19,019 of NZ_JBFAYT010000013.1, forward strand.
TCGGCGGCACCATCTCCGTGGCCGGCGGCTCGAACCGGTTGACCGGCGCCGAGCTGACGGCGGCAGTGCCGGGGCTGGCCGAGCTGAGTGCACCCCTGGAGGTGCAGGACGTCGAGGCGGTGCCCAGTGGCAACCTGACGCTTGCGACGATGCTGGACGTTGTGGACGCGGCGTCCAAGGCTGTCAGCGCCGGTGCTTCCGGTGTGGTCGTCACCCAGGGCACGGACACGCTGGAGGAGACCGCGTTCGTGGTCGACCAGGTGTGGCCGCACCCGCATCCGTTCGTGCTGACCGGCGCGATGCGCAACCCGACGCTGGCCGGTCCGGACGGCCCGGCGAACCTGCTGGCTGCCGCACGCGTCGCCTGCTCCCCCGCTGCTCGAGACCTGGGCGCTCTGGTGGTGTTCAACGACCAGATCCACGCCGCCCGTTGGGTCCGCAAGACGCACAGCACCAGTACGGCGACGTTCGCGTCGCCCAACGCCGGTCCGATCGGCCACCTGGTGGAGGACCAGGTGCGCATCCTGGCCAAGCCCGCGCGGCAGGACGGCGTACCGGGACGGCCGGAGGCTGCTGAGCTGGACGCTGCCCGGGTAGCGCTCTACACCGTCACGCTGGACGACGACGGGCTGCTGCTGGAAGGGCTGGCCGATACGCACCAGGGTCTGGTCGTTGCGGGCTACGGCGTCGGCCACGTGCCGTCAGCGCTCGCTCCGGTGCTCGGTGCGTTGGCCGAGCGGATGCCCGTCGTACTGACGTCGCGGACCGGTGGCGGCTCGGTGCTCCGCAGCACCTACAAGGCCGTGGGCTCCGAGTCCGACCTCCTCAACAGAGGGCTCATCGACGGCGGCTTTCTCGACCCCTACAAGGCGCGGGTGCTGCTGAAGTTGCTGCTGGCAACAGGTGAGGGCCCGGACGAGATCACTGCGGCTTTCGCGCAGCACCACTGACCGCTGCGGCCTTGAGCGTCAGGTAGTCCCGTTCCGGCAAGCTCGTCGTACGCCGGGCCGCTGCGCGGAAATGCTCCGCTGCGGCCTCGCTGTCTCCCCGCATCTCCTGCAGATGCCCCCGTACGGCGTCCAGCCGGTAGTGCCCGGCCAGCGGCTCGTCCAGCGGCTCCAGCACGGCCAGACCGGCGTCCGCCCCGTCGACCATGGCCACTGCGATCGCCCGGTTGAGCGTCACCATCGGGTTGCCGGACAGCTGCTCCAGCAGGTCGTACAGGCCGAGCACCTGTGGCCAGTCGGTGTCCTCCGGCTTGTCCACCTCGTCGTGCAGCGCAGCGATCGCCGCCTGCAGCTGGTACTCCCCCAGCGGCGGCCGGCCGAACGCATCGACCGCCAGCGCGACCCCTTCGGCGATCAGCTCGCGGTCCCACAGCGAGCGGTCCTGCTCGGCCAGCGGGATCAGCTCGCCGGCCGGCCCGGTCCGCGCGTCCCGCCGGGCGTCGGTCAGCAGCATCAGCGCAAGCAGACCGGTCACCTGGCCGTTCTCCGGCAGCAGCGCGTGCACCATGCGCGTCAGCCGGATCGCCTCCGCCGCCAGGTCGCGGCGGTGCAGCTCCGGGCCGCTGCTGGACGTGTAGCCCTCGTTGAAGATCAGGTAGAGCACGTGCAGCACGTTGCGCAGCCGCTCGTCGTCCTGTGCCAGCTCGAACGACGCGCCCTTGAGCTTCTGCTTGGCCCGGCTGATCCGCTGCGCCATCGTCGACTCGGGCACCAGGTAGGCCTGAGCGATCTCGGTATTGGTGAGCCCACCGACAGCACGCAGCGTCAGCGCGATCGCCGACGCCGCGGTGAGGTCCGGGTGGCAGCACATGAACAGCAGCCGCAGCGTGTCGTCGCTGTCCTCCACCTCCTCAGCCGGTACGTCGCGCTGCGCGGCCAGCTCCTCGCGCTTGCGCCGCGCCTGCTCCTGCCGGATCTCGTCGATCACCTTGCGGTGCGCGGTCTGGATCAGCCACGCCCGCGGGTTGTCCGGTACGCCGTCACGCGGCCAGGTGCGCGCGGCGGCGAGCAGCGCCTCCTGCACCGCGTCCTCGGCCGCGGCGAAGTCCCCGGTCCGCCGGACCACGGCTCCGACCACCCGGGGCGTCAGCTCACGCAGCAGGGACTCCAGCTCCATGCTGCAGGAACCTACCGCCTACGGGTGCCGCCGCACCCGCTCCGGGCTCGCCGTCTCCAGCGGTACGTCCACGGCCGGGATCAGCCCGAGGTGCGTGCTCTGGCGGGACAGCGTCGCGTCGAACAGCCACTCGGTCGCCGTACGGATCCTGTTGCCCGGCATCGAGAGCAGGTGGTAGCCGCGGGTCACCGCCTTGGCCGGGAGCCCACCGAGCGGGATCTGCAGCGGGTTGGCCGCCGCGTCGATCCCGCCAAGGTCCACCACGAAGCCCAGGTCCTTGTGCACGTACGGCTTGCGCTCACCGGTCCCGAACGAGGCGGCGACGTTGTGCGCGGCCCGCCGGCCCTGGCGCTCGGCGTGCTGGGCCGTCATCGGCGTCACCTCACCGGGCCGGGTCAGGTCCGGTACGGCGGCCGCGTCACCGCAGGCGAACACGTCCGGGTGCCCCGGCACGTTCAGGTACTCGTCGACGACGAGGCGGCCCTTCTCGGTCTTCAGGCCCAGCCCCTCGACCACCGGGTCCGGCCGGACGCCCACGCACCAGACCAGCGACATGGTGGAGATCTCGGTCTGGTCGGTCAGCCGGACGCAGTCGTGCTTGACCTCCTCGACCGACAGACCCATCCGGACCTCGACACCACGCTTGCGCAGCACCTTGTCGGCCGTCCGGGACAGGCGCTTGTCCAGCTCGGGCAGCACCCGGTCGGCGATGTCCAGCAGCATCCAGCGCATCCGCTGGTCGCGCAGCCGGGGCCGGTGCTTCTTGAGCAGCTCGGTGAACAGCACGCCGTGCGCGGCGACCTCTGTCCCGGTGTAGCCGGCTCCGACCACGATGAACGTGCAGAGCGCGTCCCGCTCGTCCTGGTCGTCGGTGGCGTCGGCCAGCTCGATCTGCTGGATCAGGTGGTCGCGCAGGAACACTGCCTCCGGGATGCCACGGAAGCCGTGCGCGTGCTCGGCGACACCGGGGATCGGCAGCAGCTTGTTCACGCTGCCGGCAGCGATCACCAGCCGGTCGTACTGCACCGAGCCGGGGTTGCCGACCGGGTCCTCGTACGACACCGTCCGGCTGTCCAGGTCGAGCCCGTCCACCTCACCCAGCACCAGCTGGACGTCGGGCAGCGCCTCGGCCAGCGACACCGTCAGCCGGCGCGGCTCCAGGATGCCGGTGGCCACCTCCGGCAGCAGCGGCACGTACAGGAAGTAGTCGGTCGGGTTGACCAGCACGATGTCGGCCCGGCCCCTGCTGACCCGGCACAACGTCTTGGCCGCGTGGAACCCGGCGAACCCGGCGCCCACGATGACGATCCTCGGTCGGCTCATGTTTCTTGATACCAGATCGGTACCGACCGCAAACCCTCGAAGAGCGCTCAGTCGAGCAACGCGTCCACGAACTGCTCGGGGTCGAACGGCGCCAGGTCGTCGGCGCCCTCGCCGAGCCCGACCAGCTTCACCGGTACGCCGAGCTCGCGCTGCACCGCGATCACGATGCCGCCCTTGGCGGTCCCGTCCAGCTTGGTCAGCACCAGGCCGGTCACGTTGATCACCTCGGCGAACACCCGGGCCTGGGTCAGCCCGTTCTGCCCGGTGGTGGCGTCGATGACCAGCAGCACCTCGTCCACCTCGGCGGTCTTCTCGATCACCCGGCGGACCTTGCCGAGCTCGTCCATCAGACCGGTCTTGGTGTGCAGCCGCCCGGCGGTGTCGATCAGGACGACGTCGGCCTGCTCCTCGATGCCCTGCTTGACCGCGTCGAACGCGATGCTGGCCGGGTCGCCGCCCTCCGGGCCGCGCACGGTCCGGGCGCCGACCCGCTCGCCCCAGGTCTGCAGCTGGTCGGCCGCGGCGGCGCGGAACGTGTCCGCCGCACCCAGCAGCACCTTCTTGTCCTCGGCGATCAGGACCCGGGCCAGCCGGCCGACGGTGGTGGTCTTGCCGGTCCCGTTGACGCCGACCATCAGCATCACCGCGGGCTGGTCGTCGTCCCGGTCGACCTTCAGCGACCGGTCCAGCGACGGGTCGACCAGCGTGATCAGCTCCTCGCGGAGGATCGCGCGGGCCTGCTCACCGCCGACGCCCTCGACCCGGACCCGGGTGCGCAGCCGCTCGACCAGCTCCTGCGTCGGGGTGACGCCGACGTCGGCCGTGATCAGCGTGGTCTCGATGTCCTCCCACGTCTCGTCGTCGAGCTTGTCGCGGGACAACAGCGCGAGCAGACCCTTGCCGAGCGAGCCCTGCGACCGGGCCAGCCGGGAGCGCAGCCGGACCAGGCGGCCCTGCGCGGACTCCGGCTTCTCCAGCGTCGGCAGCTCGGTGTCCTCGAGCGTGCGGGTGGGGGTGTCGCGCGGCTCCTCGGCGTCCTCGCCGACGGTCGGCTCCGCGGTCTCGATCGGCGCGGTCGGAGCGGCCGGCGGCAGCTCACGGGTCCGGCGCCGGGCGACGACCAGCCCGGCGGTTCCGGCCGCGACCAGGACCACGACCACCGCGACGATCGCGATCAGGGCGGCGTCGGCGAGCATCGGCACAAGCTGAGGAGTCAACACGGTTCCCCATCTTGGCAGATGCTCAAGCCAGAACCACGATCGGTCGCGTTGGGTGAGGCGCCAGCTCCGGGCGGTGGGTAAGTAGTACGACGGTACGGCGGCCCGCCGCGCGGTACAGGTCGGTCAGCAGGCTCCGGGCGGTCTCCTCGTCCAGGTGCTCGGTCGGCTCGTCCAGGACCAGTACGTCGTGGTCGGCCAGCAGCAACCGGGCGAACGCGAGCCGCTGCCGCTCTCCGCCGGACAGCCGGGCGCCGTGCTCCCCCACCATCGTGTCGAGCCCCTTCGGCAGGTCGTGCACGAAGTCACCGAGTCGCGCCCGGTAGAGCGCGTTCCACAGCTGCAAGTCGCTCGCACCGGGCTTGGCGAGCAGCAGGTTCTCCCGGATGCTCGTGTCGAACACGTAGCTCTCCTGGGTCAGCAGTCCCACCTTGGTCCGCACCTCGTCGCTGTCCAGCCGCCGTACGTCGGAGCCGTCCAGCAGCACCTCACCGCCGCGCGGTTCCAGGAAGCGGAGCAGCACCAGGGCCAGCGTGCTCTTGCCGGACCCGCTCGGACCGGTGATCACCACCCGGCTGCCCGCAGGCAGGTCCAGGTCGAGGTCACGCAACACGTCGTCGGACCCGTAGCCGGCCCGCAGCCCCCGGACCTGCAGCCCAGACCCCGCCGGCATCGGCAGCGGCGCGGCAGGCTCGGCCACCGGCACCGGCGTGCCCAGCAGGTCCTCCACCCGCTGCAGCGCAGCGCGCACCCGGATCGCCAGCTGCGCCGCGAGCGGCACCCCGCCCAGCACGTCAGCCAGCGCCAGCGGCGTCAGCACCAGCACCGCGTAGACCGGCCCCGACTCACCCGTCCCGAGCACCAGCCCAGCGATGCTCGCCGCCCCGACGCACAGCACCAGCAGCGCGCCGCCGAGCCCGGTGCTCCACGCAGACCGCTGCTGCGCCGCCGCCAGCCGCCGGTCCGCCGTCTCGAACGACGCCAGCACCTGGTCCACCGCCCCGAACGCCAGTACGTCGCCCGCAGTCTGCAGGTTCTCGGTCGCAGCAGCCGCGACCTCACCGCGATGCCCAGCCATCATCCGCTCGGCCCGCGCAGCACTGGCCGCCGTCAGCCACGGCACCACCGTGCAGGCGACCAGCACCGCTACAGCCACAGCAGCACCCGCTACCGGCAGCAGCAACACCAGCAGCCCAACAGTCGCCGTCGCCGTCACCACCGCGACCACCAAAGGCAGCAGCACCCGCAACCACAGGTCGAGCACCGCATCGATGTCCAGCACCAGGCGCGCCAGCAGGTCCCCGCTGCGGGTCGACGCCAGTCCGACGGGCGCCAGCGGCTCCAGCCGCTCGGTGATCCGCGCCCTGGTGTCGCCGAGCACCCGGTACGCCGCGTCGTGGCCGGCCAGCCGTTCGACGTACCGGAAGACACCGCGGCCGACGCCGAAGGCCCGCACCGCCACGATCGCCACCAGCAGCGTCAGCACCGGCGGCTCGGCAGACGCCTTGGTGATCAGCCACGCCGAGGTGGCCAGCAGCCCGACCGCCATCCCCGACGCCAGCACCCCAGCCAGTACGGCGAGCAGCAGTCGTAGCCGCACCCCACGCTCCGGCATCACCAGCAAGCTCATACCGGCACCAACTCCCTCGACACCGACACCACGCGATCAGCCGCCTCCATCAACGCCGGCCGGTGCGCGACCAGCAGCACCGTCCGCCCGGTCGACCGCAGCCCAGCGACCACCGCAGCCTCGGCCACCGGGTCCAGCCCAGCCGTCGGCTCGTCCAGCAGCAGCACCGGCGCATCGGTCACCAGCGCCCGAGCCAGCGCCACCCGCCGCCGCTGCCCACCCGACAGCAACTGCCCCTGCTCCCCTACCGGCGTCTCCAGCTCCAGCTCAGCAGCCCCTGCCGTGTCGAGCGCCGCTCGCACCTCAGCGTCAGTCGCCGAGGGCCTGCCCAACCGCACGTTCTCCGCGATGCTCCCGACCCGCAGTCCCGGCCGCTGCGGCACCCACCCGAACTGCTGCCGCCACAAGCCCATGTCGAACTCGTCCATCGCACTCCCACCCGCCACGATCACCCCGGACTCCGGCACGACGAACCCGAGGATCGCCGCCAGCACCGTCGACTTCCCCGCGCCACTCGGCCCGGTCAGCGCAACCACCTCACCCGGCCACAGGTCGAGGTCGAAGCTCTGCAGCGCCGGGCGGTCCGCGTACCTGACGGTCACGTCGTGCAGGTGCAGCCCGGTCGTCCGCAGGTCCGGTACGTCGGTCCTGTCGCCCGTCAGCGGCAGCGGCGTCTCCAGCACCCGGAACACCTCTTCACTCGCCGCCACCCCGTCCGCACTCGCGTGGAACTGCGCACCTACCTGCCGCAGCGGCAGGTAGGCCTCCGGCGCCAGGATCAGCACCAGCAGCGCCGTCTCCAGCCCGAGCTTCCCGTCCACCAGCCGCAGCCCGACCCCGACCGCGACCAGCGCGACCGAGATGCTCGCCAGCAGCTCCAGCACGAACGACGACAGGAACGCCAGCCGCAGACTCGCCATCGACGCGACCCGGTGCTCCTCGGTCACCCGGCGTACGGACTCGGCCTGGCCCTTGGCGCGGCCGAACAGCTTCAGCGTCGCGAGCCCGGAGATCACGTCGGAGAAGTGGTGAGCCAGTACGGCGAGCGCCCGCTGCCGCCGCCTGCTGTACGCCTGCGTGGCCCAGCCGACCAGCGCCATGAACACCGGGATCAGCGGCAGCGTCACCACCACCGTCGCGGCAGCGATCAGGTCGCCGGTCGCCATCCAGCCGACGACTCCAGCGGGCACAGTCGCCGCCAGCACCAGCTGCGGCAGGTACCGGGCGAAGTACGGGTCGAGGTCGTCCAGCCCCTTGGTCAGCAGCGTCGTCAGCTGGCTGCTGCGCTCGCTGCTGAGCCAGACCGGCCCCAGCTTCAGCGAGTGCTCCAGCACCTGCCGCCGCAGAGTCGACTTCACCGCTGCCGCCGCCCGCTGAGCCACGACCTCCTGCAGCCAGGTCAACGCTGCCCGGCCGACGACAACCGCCGCCAGCAACCAGGCCACCTCACCGACACCAGAGCCGTGCAGCACGACGCCGGAGATCCCGCGCGCGAGCAGCACCGCCTGCACGATCACCAGCGCACCCGTGGCGACACCGATCAGCACCGACCCGACCAGGAACAGCCGGGCCGCCTTGGCCCGGCGCAGCAACCGCGGATCGAGGGGCTTCATCAGACGCCGACGATCACGCGCTTGCGGAACACCCAGTACGTCCAGCCCTGGTAGAGCATCACCACCGGGGTGAAGACGGCCGCGACGACGGTCAGGATCCTCAGCGTGTACGGCGTGGAGGCGGCCGCCGCCGTGGTCAGCGTCGAACCCGGGTCGAGCGTCGACGGCATCACCGCGGGGAACATGGCGACAAAGAGAGACGTCACCGTCAGCGCGATCGCCAGCGCGGTCCCCGCGAACGCCCAGCCCTCCCGGCGCAACCTGTTGGCCAGCAGCGCGCCGACCAGTGCCAGCGCAGCCAGTACGGCGATCAGCACCGACCAGCGGTCGCCGCGGAGCTGCTGAGCCCAGGCCAGGAACCCGACGGCGAGCACCGCCGCCACCAGCCCGGTCCACCCGGCCAGCCGGTTCGCCCGCTCGCGCAGCTCGTCCGTCGTACGGAGTGCCAGGAAGATCGCGCCGTGGGCCACGAAGACGGCCGTGAAGGTCACACCGCCCAGCAACGCGAACGGGCTCAGCAGGTCGCCGAACCCCCCGACGAACTCGTACGACGCGTCCAGCGGGATGCCGCGGACCAGGTTCGCGAACGCGATCCCCCACAGCAGCGCCGGGGCCAGCGACCCGATCACGATCAGCGTGTCCATCCGCGACCGCCACGGCAGGTCGTCGCGCTTGCCGCGGTACTCCAGGGCGACGCCGCGCAGGATCAGCGCCACCAGGATCCCGAACAGCGGCAGGTAGAACGCGCTGAACAGCGTCGCGTACCACTCCGGGAAGGCCGCGAACGTCATCGCGCCGGCCGTCACCAGCCAGACCTCGTTGCCGTCCCAGACCGGCCCGATCGTGGTCACCACCGCGCGTCGTTCGGGCTCGTCGCGACCGAGCACCCGGAGCAGCGTGCCGACGCCGAAGTCGAAGCCCTCGAGCACGAAGTAACCGATCCACAGGAACGCGATCACCATGAACCAGACCGTCGTCAGTTCCATCGTCATCCCCTCAGTACGCGAAGGACAGCGGCTTGGCCTCGGCCGAGCCGTCGTCGTCGGAGTCGGGCCCGTCGGGATCCTGAGCCGGCGCAGACCCCGCCAGCCCGGCCCGGACGGCCTTGAACATCAGCTTCACCTCGACCACCGCCAGTACGCCGTACAGGAGCGTGAAGCCGATCAGGCTGGTCAGCACCTCTGCGGTCGTCGTCCCCGGTGACACTCCCGCCGACGTCGGCAGCAGCCCGAACACCAGCCACGGCTGCCGCCCGGTCTCGGTGAACACCCAGCCGAAGACGTTCGCGAACAGCGGCAGCAGCGGGAGCGGCAGCGCCATCCAGATCAGCAGCCGGTGCGGTTCGCGGCCCTTCCGGGTCATCCACAACAGCAGCGCGGCCAGCGCGACCGAGGTCATCCCGACCCCGATCATCAGCCGGAAGGTCCAGTAGGTCAGCGGGACGTTCGGGTTGTACGAGCCGGGGCCGTAGAGCTTCTCGTACGCCTCCTGCAGGTTGTTGATGCCCTGCACCTCGCCGTCGAAGGTCCCGGTGGCCAGGAAGGACAGCAGGTACGGCACCTTGACCGAGAAGATCTCCTTCGAGCCGTCCAGCGTCCCGACCGTGAAGACCGAGAACGCGGCGGGCTTCTCGGACTGGTAGAGCGCCTCGGCGGCCGCCATCTTCATCGGCTGCACCTCGGTCATCACCTTGCCCTGCTGGTCGCCGCTGAGCGCCACGCCGGCCCCGGCGGCGATCACGATCACCGCGCCCAGCTTCATCGCGGTCCGGAACGCCGCGGTGTCGACGCCCGGCCGGCGGACCAGGTGCCAGATCGCGACCCCGGCGACGAACGCGCCGCCGACCATGAACGCGGCGAAGATCGTGTGCGGGAAGGTGACCAGGACGACCTTGTTGGTCAGCACCGACCAGAAGTCGGTCAGCTCGGCGCGGCCGCGCTCGGCGTTGTAGCGAAAGCCCACCGGGTTCTGCATCCAGGAGTTGGCCGCCAGGATGAAGTACGCCGACAGCTGCGTGCCGAGCGCGACCATCCAGATGCAGGCCAGGTGCACCTTCTTCGGCAGCCGGTCCCAGCCGAAGATCCAGAGCCCGATGAACGTCGACTCCAGGAAGAACGCGAGCAGCCCCTCCAGCGCCAGCGGGGCGCCGAACACGTCGCCGACGAAGCGTGAGTAGTCGCTCCAGTTCATCCCGAACTGGAACTCCTGGACCAGCCCGGTGACCACACCCATCGCGATGTTGATCAGGAAGAGCTTGCCGTAGAACTTGGTCAGCCGCAGGTACTTGTCCTTGCCGGTGCGCACCCAGGCGGTCTGGAGGCCGGCCGTGATCGCGACCAGCGAGATCGTCACTGGGACGAAGAAGAAGTGGTACACGGTGGTGACCGCGAACTGCCAGCGGGCCAGGTCGAGCGTGTCCATCGGGGCCCCTCCCGAAGATCTACGACGTTACGTAGTAGATGCTAGCGCAGATCTACGACGGAATGTAGTAGATACCGCCGGTGATCTACTACAATGTGTAGTTATACTGGTCACGTGACCACCGACCCGAAGGCTCCGCGACCGCTCGGCGAGCTCGAGCGGGTGGTGATGGAGCAGCTCTGGGCGGCCGAGGGCGCGCTCACCGTGCGAGAGGTGCACGAGCGGCTCTCGCGCACCCGCGACCTGGCCTACACCACCGTGATGACGGTGCTGGACCGGCTGGCCAAGAAGAAGCTGACCGAGCGCGAGCGCGACGGCAAGGCCTGGCGCTACAAGGCCTCGGCACCGCGCGCCGACCTGGCCGTCGACCTGATGCGCGACGCGCTCGACCAGGCCGGCGACCGCCGGGAGGCGCTGGTCCGGTTCGTCGGCCAGGTCTCCGACGAGGAGGCCGCGCTGCTGCGCGAGGCCCTGAGCAAGCTCGAGGCGCGAGAGGGGTGATCACCCCGATCCTGCTCGCGGCACTGGCTCTGGTGCTGACCGGGCCGGCCCCGGCGTTGCTGGCTCGCTCCAGCTGGCCGTACCGGATCCCGCGCGCCGCCGTAGCGCTCTGGCAGGCGCTGGCGATCGCCGCCGTACTGGCTGCGCTCGGCGCCGGCATCTCCCTGTCCTACTCAACAGCTGGCGAGCCCGGCGAGCCGCGCTTCGACCCGTCATCCCTACGCGACCTGGCTGCGGCTGCAGTGCTCGCACTGACCGCCCTGGTCGCCATCAGACTCCTGTACGCCGCCGGCCGCGTAGCCGTCGGTACCCGCGCCCGCCGCAAGCGCCACCGCGACCTGGTCGACGTACTGGCCACACCGGACGGCCTGATCCCCGGGCTGCGGGTGCTGGCCGAGGAGACGCCGCTCGCCTACTGCCTGCCCGCGATGCGCGGCTCCCGCGTCGTGGTGTCGGTGGGCGCGCTCGACCGGCTCGACGACAGCGAGCTGCGCGCCGTACTGGCGCACGAGCAGGCGCACCTGCGCGCCCGGCACGACCTGGTGCTGGAGGCGTTCACGGCGCTGCACATGGCGTTCCCGCGCTGGGTCCGCAGCGACGTGGCGCTGGAGCAGGCGCGCACGCTCGTCGAGCTGCTCGCCGACGACGACGCCCGCCGCCGCAACGGCCCGCTCCCGCTGGCCCGCGCCCTGGTCGCACTGGCCGGCTCCCCGGCACCCGCCGCGGGCCTGGCGATGGCCAAGTCCGCGACGGTGCTGAGAGTCCAGCGCCTGGCCGACCCCGAACCGCGCTTCCCCCTGCTGTCGGCGGCCACCTACGCGACGGCGGTCGCACTGCTCGTGCTGCCCACCGTCACCGTCGCCGCTCCCGTGCTGAAGGCGCTGGCCGAAGCCGTCCGCTGACGCCTTTTGTTGCTTACAGCAATTACTTACCCGAAGTGCTTACCCTCACCTCGCGCCACCGCCAGCAGCACGAGCCCCGAAAGAACCAGCAGAACAATCATGGTGAAAACGAACGTCAGCACTGACCTGCAACTCTCCCCGCCTGGAATGCGAACAACCTCACTGGTGATACGCACCTAGTCTTCCAGAAGTTCCCCGAAAGCCTTGGCCACCTCGTCGACCGGCCACGCCAACGTGTCCGGAGTCACCACCAGCTCGACCCACGACCACCCCGGGACGTCGGCCGGCTGCCAGGTCCAGGTCAGCGACTCGCGCGTCGCCTCCATCCGCCGGACCGCGGCGCGCTCCATCTTGTCGGCCGGGCGTGGCGCGTAGACGCGGAACGAGTTCGTGTGCGGCGGCTCGGGGAAGACCCGGTAGCCGGTGGCCTGCAGCGCGACGGCCAGCTCGACCGCGCGGTCGTGCAGGTCACCCATCAGCGGCAGCAGCGAACGCAGGCCCTCGCGGGCGGCCACGGCGTACGGGAAGAGGGTGTAGGGGTTCGCGCCGAGCCGCCGCTGCCAGCGGCGGACCTCCGCGATCACGTCGGCCGGCCCGGCGACCGCTGCTCCGGCCAGCCCGCCCAGGCCCTTGTAGAACGAGACGTAGACGGTGGTGGCCAGCTCGGCGATCTCGGCCAGGCTGTGACCGAGGTACGGCGTGCTCTCCCACAGCCGCGCACCGTCCAGGTGCAGCGGTACGCCGCGCGCCGTACAGGCCTCGGCGAAGATCACCAGCTCGTCCCAGGTCGGCAGCACGAACCCGGCGTCGCGCAGCGGCAGCTCCAGCGTCACCGCCGCCAGCGCACCCGGTACGGCGGCCAGCTCGTCCGGCCGCGGCTGCCGCGGCTCGGAACACAGCCGCTCGATCCGGAGGTGGTGCACCTCCTCCAGCGCGTTCAGCTCGTGCACCAGCAGGTGCGACAGCCCGTGGACGGCGACCCGCTGCGTACCGGCCCGGTCGGCGAAGACCCGGAGCACGCTCTGCTGCGCCGCGATCCCGGTCGGCATGAACACGGCAGCCGGCTTGCCCAGCAGCTCGGCGACCTCCGCCTCCAGCAGCGCGACCTCGCCGCCACCGCCGTAGCTGTCGCGCTGCTCGTCGGTGGCCACCTCGGCGAGCCGGCGGAGCGAGTCCGCCGCCGACGGCCGCCGCCCGGTGAGCCAGCGGGTGGACTCGGCGGCAGCGGCCTGACGGCGTACCTTCAGGTCTTCGGAGGAGTCAGCCACGCGTCCATCCTCTCCCTTGCGGCAACCGGGTTTTCAGACCTGGGTGGTGACGAGGTGCTCCCCTGCGACGGTCCGGATCTCCACCGAACGCACCTGCTCGACCGGGACCAGCACACCGCCACTGAACCGGCTCCCCTCCTGGGCAGCCTTCTCCGACACCGTCCAGCTCCCCGCCGTCCACGTCCGGCCGGACGTGTCGGTGACGAGCATCTCGCACTCGGCGCCGGCCTTCAGACCGGTCAGCTTGACCACGACCCAGCTCCAGCCGGTCCGCGGCTCGACCGTCGTGGCCATCGTCGTTCCGGTCGCTGCGTCGGTCGTGCTGACCTGCTTGGACCCGGCCGGGGTGTCCTCGGCGACCACCTGGTCGACCGACTGCCTTCCGATCGCGACACCACCGCCGAGCGCTCCGGCGACGATCACCGCGGCGGCTGCCGCCAGCAACCACGGCCTGGTCCGGCGCCGCGAGGTGGTCTCGACCTGCTGCGCCGGGGTCGCCTCAACAGGAGTCGTCCGGGCAGCCCGCAGCGTCCGCTGCAGCAGCAGGTCGCCGTCGGCCGGCGGCCCGTCCAGGAACGCCTCCGGCGGAACCTCGCCGAGGAACTCCTGCATCTCCTCGAACTCCACCAGCTCGGCCCGGCACTCGGCGCAGCCGGCCAGGTGCTGCTCGACCTCACGGGCCTCGTCGGGCTCCAGCGAACCCAGCGCGTACGCGCCGAGCTGGGAGCGGTCGTGCCCGCTGTCACTCGTACTCATCGGGCCACCTCCGCTCCGGTTCCACCCAGCACACTCCGCAGGGCTCGGAGGGCGTAATACGATCTCGACTTCACGGTACCGGGCGGAACGCCCAGCTCCTTGGCTGCCTCGGTCACGGTCCGGCCGCGGTAGTACAGCTCGACCAGGACCTCCCGGTGCTCCGGCGTGACCTGCTCCAGCGCCTCCAGCACGACCATGCTGTTCACGACCGACTCGGAGTGGTCGCCCTGCACCGGCGGCAGGTCCTCCACCTCGGCGACCTCGGCCGGCCGGACGGCGCGCGCCCGGGCCCGGTCGGTGACGATGTTGCGGGCCACGGTCAGCAGCCAGCCGCGCACCGAGCCCTTGCCCGACACCAGGTCGTCGGAGTGCTTCCAGGCCCGCAGCAGGGTCTCCTGGACGACGTCCTCGGCGGCGGCCCGGTCACCGGTCAGCCGGGTCGCGTACGCGAGCAGGCTGCGGCCGTGCTCGGCGTACAGGGCGCGGATCAGCTCCTCGCCACTGCGGTCCGGCTCGCCCACCGCGGTCCTCCCGGCCTCGATGCTCGCGGTCGTTCGTACGATAGGCGATGCCGCCCGCCGGACGGGCGCAGGGCCCGCCAGCGGGCCCCGCAGCGCGTGTCCGATGGACATGACGGCGGCTCAGTAGCCGCTGTTGCCGGAGTCGCTGCCCCCGGCCGGAGTGGTGATCTTCTTGCCGTCGGCACCGACCACCCACCACTTGCCGAGCACGCCCTGGCCCTTGCCGTCGCCGGCCTGGGTGTCGGGGGCGTACTGGTACAGCGGCAGGCCGGCCAGCGTGACCTGCTTGCTGCCGTCGGTCCGGGTCACCGTGCCGACCAGGGATGCGTCGATACCGTCCAGTTGCGGTGCGGCGGTGCCGGCCTTCACCGGCGGCCAGAGGGCGGCGCACTCGCCGTCACAGGTGGAGGGTTTGCCCGCGCTGTCGTTGTCGAACACGTACAGCGTGCGCTGGTTGCCGTCGACAACGACCTTGCCGAAGTTCGCGACGTCCGCCGTCGCCAGCTTCGGGGCGGAGCCGGCGTCCGGCGTACTGGCGGTGCTCTGGCTCTGCGGGGCGGCAGCCGGGGTGTCGTCACCGCCACCACAGGCGGTCAGGGCCGCCAGGCCGAGTACGGCGGTGGCGGCGGCAAAGGCGAAACGCTTCATGGGTCCTGCTCCTCGGAATGGTGTGTTTCTCGAACACCTTCCACACGGACAGATCCCCGGACCGGTTCAGCGGGGTTATCGTCACGTCATGAGCAACGACATCCCTGCCGCGGTCCAGCGTGCCCTGGACGCCATCGACCAGCTCGACGCCGACGCCTTCGTCGCCGCCTTCCACACCGACGGTTACGTCGACGACTGGGGCCGCAAGTTCCAGGGCCCGGACCGGATCCGCTCCTGGAGCGACGCCGAGTTCATCGGCAAGAAGGTGACCTTCGCCGCTACGTCGGTCGCCACCGCCGGCAACCCGATCACCCTGCTGACCCAGGTCGGCGGCGACGGCTTCAACGGCCCGTCCCACTTCACCTTCGACGTCCAGGACGACCGGCTCGCCTCGATGACGATCACGGCCTGAACAGGACCTTCCCGGTCCGGGTCAGACCGCGTGGACGGTCAGCAGGTCGCCGAGGCCTTTGAAGTCGTCCGGGTTCCGCGTGTACAACGGCAGGCCACGGCACGATGCGATCGCGGCGATCATCAGGTCCAGCCGCCGCGGCCGGGGATTCCGGCCGGCGTCGAGCACGAGGGCCACCAGGCTGCCGTACCGGCCCGCGGCATCGGCGTCGAACGGCAACGGCTCGAACTCGCTCACCCCGGCGTGCAGCACCTCGGCGCGGGCGGCCATCGTCACCGGATCCTTCGCCATCGTCACACCCTGGTAGAGCTCGGCCAGCGTGATCGTCGTGAGCTCGGGGTAGTCCGGAAGGTCGTCGGGATCGAGCACTCCGAGGTCGATGAACGTACAAGTGTCCAGCACACCGGAGGTGGGCAGCGCGGTCACTCGCGATCCCACACGTCGTCGTCGTCCAGGCGGTCCGCGCCGCCGAAGATCTCATCTCCCTCGGCCCGCAGGCGATCGGCGTCGATGCGCGGCAACCGGCGATGCCTGGCCACGAGGTCCGCCGCGGTCATCCGCCGGCGCCTGTTCAGCGGACGCAACTCGGCGACCTCGGAACCGTTCCTGGTGATGTGGAACGTCTCCCCTGCCTCCACAGCATCCATCACGGCCGCGGACTGGTTCCGGAACTCGCGTTGCGTGATCACCTTCATATCCCAAGCGTAGCGCGGTGGGACACACCTCGCTACAGCTTGCTGCTACGCCGGTTCGGTCTCCCGGATGCGCTGGGAGATGACCGCCGAGACGCCGTCGCCGCGCATCGTCACGCCGTACAGGGCGTCGGCGACCTCCATCGTGCGCTTCTGGTGGGTGATCACCAGGAGCTGGCTGTTCTCGCGCAGCTCCTCGTAGATCTCCAGCAGGCGGCCCAGGTTGGTGTCGTCGAGTGCGGCCTCGACCTCGTCGAGGATGTAGAACGGCGACGGGCGGGCCTTGAACAGCGCGACCAGGAAGGCGACCGCGACCAGCGAGCGTTCACCGCCGGACAGCAGTGACAGGCGCTTGACCTTCTTGCCCGGCGGGCGGGCCTCGACGTCGATGCCGGTGGCGAGCATGTCGCTCGGGTCGGTCAGGACCAGGCGGCCCTCACCGCCGGGGAAGAGCCGGCTGAAGACGTGCTCGAAGGCGACCTCGACGTCGCGGTAGGCCTCGGTGAAGACCTGCTCGACCCGCTCGTCGACCTCCTTGACGATGTCCATCAGGTCCCGGCGGGACTTCTTCAGGTCGTCGAGCTGCTCGGCCAGGAAGCGGTGCCGCTCCTCCATCGCCTCGAACTCCTCGAGGGCGAGCGGGTTGATCCGGCCGAGCTGCCCGAGCGCGCGCTCGGCGGACTTGAGCCGCTTCTCCACCTTGGTCCGGTTGAACGGCTCCCCCGGCCGCTCGACGTCCGGGTCCTCGCCCTCCTTCGGCGGCAGCGGCGGGACCAGCTGGTCCGGCCCGTACTCCGCGACGAGCTGCTCGACCTCGGTTCCCAGCTCGCTGAGCGCCTTCTCGTACAGCTGCTCCAGCTTCATCTTCTGCTGGGCCCGGGCGAGCTGGTCGCGGTGGACGGTGTTGGTCAGCTGCTCCAGGTCGGAGCTCAGGTTGCGCGTGGAGGAGCGGGCCTGAGCCAGCCCCTTCTCCCGGTCGGCGCGCTGCGCCTGGATCGCCGAGCGCTCGGTCGCCGCGAGCTGCAGCGAGCTCTCCAGGCGAGCCAGCACGTGCCCGGCGGCCAGGTGGACGGCCTGCGCCGCCTCCGACTGCCGCGCTCGCCGCGACGCCCGCGCGATCGCCCGGGCCCGCGCCTCGCGCTCCTGCCGGGCCGCGCGCTCCAGCGAGTCAGCGCGGCCGGACAGCGCCCGGGCCCGCTCCTCGGTGGTGCGCAGCGCCAGCCGCGCCTCCATCTCGGCCGCGCGGCCGGCCTTGGCCGCCTCGCTGAGCCGGTCGCGCTCGGTCGGGTCCGGCTCGTCGCCGCCGTCCTCGTCGAACATCTCCGCGTCGCTGAGCCGCTGCTCGAGGTCGGCGAGGCCGGACAGGTTCCGGTCGCGCTCCTCCTCGGCCGCGGCGATCGCCTCGGCCATCCGCTGCGCCTCGCCGCGCGACGCCTTGGCCATCGACCCGAACTGGGCCAGCTGCTCGGCCACGGCCGCCATCGCCGCGTCCGACTCGTGCAGCCGGGCCAGCGTGATCTCGACGTGCTCCTTCTGCGCGCTGCGCTCCTGCTCCAGCGCGGCCAGCTCGAACCGCAGCCGCTCGCTGCGCGCCGTCGCCTCGGTGAGCTTCTCGGCGGCCTCGTCGACCGCGGACTGCACCTCGATCAGGCTCGGCGCGGCGTCCGACCCGCCGTACGCGAAGTGCGCACCCAGTACGTCGCCCTGCCGGGTGGTCGCGGTGACGTCGGGCAGGTGCTGGACCAGGGACTGCGCGGCGGCCACGTCGTCGACGACCGCGACCTTGCGCAGCAGCCGGCGCAGCGCCGGGCGCAGCTGCTCGGGGCAGTCGACGACCTCCACCGCGTACGTCGCGCCGTACGGGAGCTGCGGCCAGGACGACTGGTCCTCCGCGGGAGCGTCACCGAGCAGCATCCCGGCGCGGCCGAGGTCGTGCTCCTTCAGGTGCCCGACGGCTTCGACGGCGGCGGCCTTGTGCGTCACGGCGACCGCGTCGGCGGCCTCGCCGAGGGCGGCCGCGATCGCGGTCTCGTACCCGGTACGGACGCTCAGCAGCGCGGCGACCGAACCCATCAGCCCGGTCACCTGCTCGGAGGCGGCCAGCAGGGCACCGGCGCCGTCCTTGCGGTTCAGGCCGATCTCGAGCGCCTCCTTGCGGGCGGCCAGACCGGTCCGCTCGCGCTCGGCGTCGCGCTCCTCGGCGCGCACCTTGGTGAGCCGCTCGTCCATCTCGTCCAGGACGCTCTGCGCGGCCTCGAACTGGTCGTCGAGGCCCTTCTCACCGGCGTCCAGCCCGGCGACCTGGGTCTCCAGGGCGGTGAAGTCGTGCTGCGCCTTCGCGGCGCGCTGCTCGGCCTCGCGCTGGTTCGCGGCCAGCCGGCCGATCTCGGACTCGGCGGCCGACGCGCGGCTCTTCAGCGCGTTCACCTGGCCGGTCAGCCGGGCCAGGCCCTCGCGGCGGTCGGCGGACGCCCGGATCAGCGCGGCGATCCGGCGCTCCTCCTCGGCGTGCTCGGCCTCCAGCTGCTGGCGGCGTTCGATCGACTCGGCGAGCACCTCGGAGTGCGCCTCGACCTCGGCCTCGATCTGCGCCTCGGTCTCGCGGACCCGGGCCGCCTCCAGCTCCAGCTCCTCGGGGTCGCGGCCGGCCCGCGGCTCGTCGGCCTCGTCGTTCAGCGACCGGATCCGGTCGGCGGCGATCCGCGCGGTGCCCTTGATCCGTTCCCCGAAGCCGGACAGCGAGTACCAGGTGTCCTGGGCGGCCTGCAGCGCCGGCGCGTCCTCGCGCAGCGCCTCCTCGAGGTCGGCCTCGGTCTCGCGGGCCTCGCGCAGCGCCGCCTCGATCTCGGCCCGGCGCTGGGTCATCGCGGCCTCGTCCTTGAGCTCGGCCTCGAGCGCGGACTGGGCCTGGACGATGTCGTCGGCGAGCAGCCGGGAGCGGCCGTCGCGGACCTCGGCCTGGATCGTCACCGCGCGCCGGGCCACCTCGGCCTGCCGGCCGAGCGGCTTGAGCTGGCGGCGGATCTCGGTGATCAGGTCGCCGAGGCGGTGCACGTTGCCCTCGGTGGACTCCAGCTTCCGCAGCGCCTTCTCCTTGCGCTTGCGGTGCTTCAGGACGCCGGCCGCCTCCTCGACGAAGCCGCGGCGGCCCTCGGGGGTGGCGCGCAGGATCGAGTCGAGCTGGCCCTGGCCGACGATGACGTGCATCTCGCGGCCGATACCGGAGTCGCTGAGCAGTTCCTGGACGTCGAGCAGCCGGCAGTTCTGGCCGTTGATCTGGTAGTCGGAACCACCGTTGCGGAACATCGTCCGGGAGATCGTCACCTCGGCGAACTCGATCGGCAGCGCGCCGTCGGTGTTGTCGATGGTGAGCACCACCTCGGCGCGGCCCAGCGGGCTGCGGCCGGAGGTGCCGGCGAAGATGACGTCCTCCATCTTGCCGCCGCGCAGCGACTTCGCGCCCTGCTCGCCCATCACCCAGGCCAGCGCGTCCACGACGTTGGACTTGCCGGAGCCGTTCGGGCCGACGATGCAGGTGATCCCTGGTTCGAAGTTCATCGTCGTCGCCGAGGCGAACGACTTGAAGCCCCGGAGCGTCATGCTCTTCAGGTACAAAGCCTTGCTCCCAACCCGTGAAAGGACAGCCGGTATCCGATGGAACCGTCGTAACTGCCGGTGACGCTGCGGCTACCCGGGGGAAGGTGTTCCAGGCCCGAGTCTACGTCGGCCGGCCGCGCGCTCGGTGCAGGCGCTCGGTCCGGCGCGGAAAACGCAAAAAGTACGGCGGAGGCCCGGACGCGGGCCGCCGCCGTAGCCTGGATCCGCGACGGATCCAGGCTCAGGTGCTGCGGACGGTGCGAAAGCTCCCCGGGACCGGACGGCCCCGGGTCAGCTGGTACTGACTGGTCTGTCGCGCTGGTCAGACGTGGGCAGGCTCGTTCAGTGCCTCGTCCACGGTGAGCAGCCGACCGTCGTGTACGGCTGCGACCAGGTGGTCGTTCTCCGCCTGCAGCCGCATCACGTGCGCCTCCAGGTCCGCGACGCGCCGGTTGAGCAGTCGAACCTGCTCGAGCAGACGCGGGTCAGTGCCTCCAAGATGCCCTAGAAGAGCCTTGGCCATTGTGCTGTCCTCCGGAAGGGTTTTTCTGGCCGGTAGCGCCCCAGGTCCGAGGAGCGCTTCTCAAAAGATGTGCCGTCTTTCAGGGTGACACCCGCAGTGCCAAGGGTCAACCTGGGGTACGTCAAATCATGGTTTACCGCTCACCACCGGGCGTGTCGTGGCACCGGCTGGCACTTCGGGCAGCGGAACGAGGAACGGTTCATGAACGGTTCGCGCCGGATCGGGCGGCCGTCGCGCGGGCACGGCGAACCCTCCTGGCCGTAGACCGCCAGACCGCGCTCGAAGTAGCCCGATTCCCCGTTCACGTTGACGTACAGGGCGTCGAAGCTGGTGCCGCCGACGTCCAGCGCCTCGGCCATCACGGCCTTGGCGTGACCGAGAATCTCCTTGGCCTGTTGGGGTTTCAGGGTCTCGGTGGCCTTCGCGTAGTGCAGCTTGGCCCGCCACAACGCCTCGTCGGCGTAGATGTTGCCGATCCCGGAGACGACCGTCTGGTCGAGCAGCGCCCGCTTCAGGCCGGTCTTGCGGCGGCGCAGTTTCGCGGCCGCCTCGTCCAGGTCGAACAGCGGGTCGAACGGGTCCCGGGCGATGTGCGCGATCTCGGCCGGCAGCTCGGCGCCGCCTTCGGCGTACGACAGACCACCGAACATCCGCTGGTCCAGAAAACGGACCTCTCCGCCGGTGTCGGCGAACCGGAACCGGATCCGCAGGTGCTTCTCGTCCGGCGTCCCCGTCGGCTGGACGCGGAACTGGCCGCTCATCCCCAGGTGCGCGAGAACGGCGTCACCGGACTCCAGCGGGAGCCACAGGTACTTGCCGCGGCGGGCCGGCGTACCGAACGTCTGGCCCTTCAGCGTCGCGACGAAATCGTCCGGCCCGGCGAGGTGCCGCCGGACCGGACGAAGGTGCAGTACGTCGACGGCGTCGATCGTCCGCCCGGTGGTGAAGTCCGCGAGTCCGCGGCGAACGACCTCTACCTCAGGAAGTTCAGGCACCTCAGGGCTGCTGGGACGGGTCGATGCTGTCGGGATGCGCGGCGCGCAACGCCTTCCACGCCGTCTCGGCCGCCTGCTGCTCGGCTTCCTTCTTGCTCCGGCCGATGCCGTGCCCGTAGGTGTCGGAACCGATCCGGACCCGCGCCTCGAAGGTCTTGGCGTGGTCCGGGCCGGACTCAGCGATCACGTACTCGGGGACGCCGACGCCGAGCTGGGCGACCAGCTCCTGCAGCGACGTCTTCCAGTCCAGACCGGCGCCGAGCCGTGCCGACGACTCCATCAGCTCGTCGAACAGCGTGTGCACGACGCCGCCGGCCACCTCGAACCCACGGTCCAGGTAGACGGCGCCGATCAGCGCCTCGACGCAGTCGGCCAGGATCGACGACTTGTCCCGGCCGCCGGTGGCCTCCTCGCCGCGCCCGAGCCGCAGGTACTTGCCGAGCTTGAGGTCGCGAGCGACCCCGGCGAGCGCGCGCATGTTGACCACGGCGGCGCGCAGCTTGGCCAGCCGGCCCTCGGACAGGTCCGGATGGTTACGGAACAGCGACTCCGTGACGATGACACCGAGCACCGAGTCCCCGAGGAACTCCAGCCGCTCGTTGGTCGGCAACCCACCGTTCTCGTACGCGAACGAACGGTGGGTGAAGGCGTGCTCCAGTAGTTCGTCAGCCAGCGATACGCCGAGCCGCTGGTTCAGCTCGGCGTAGAGCCCCGTCTCGTTGACCGAATTCACTGACTGGTGCCGTTTAGCTCTCGACGACCTGGCGACGCTCGCCCTTCGCGCCGTACTGGCCGCAGGTCGGGCAAACGGTGTGCTGCAGGTGCTTCGCGCGGCAGGCGGGGTTCACGCAGGTCACCAGCGACGGGGCAGTGGTCTTCCACTGGGCCCGGCGGCTGCGGGTGTTGCTGCGCGACATCTTCCGCTTCGGAACGGCCACGGTTATGACTCCTCGGTTCGGCCGGAGGCTCGAGAACCCGGCCGGCTTGGTGTGCGGTTGCTCTGTAGTTGTACTGCCCCCGTACCGCGGTACGGGAAGATCTGAGGTTACTGGTCCGGCCGGTCGTCCTGCGCCACCAGCCCGCTGAGGGCCGACCAGCGAGGATCGACCGCGTCCTCGTGCTTGTGCCCCGGCGCGTCGTCCAGCCGCACCCCGCACTCGGGGCACAGACCGGCACAGTCGTCGGTGCACAAGGGCGTGAACGGCAGTGCGAGCACCACCTGGTCCCTCAGCGCCGGCTCGAGGTCGATCAGATCGCCCTCCATCCGGCTGGCCTCGTCGGGCTCGGCGTCGCTCTCCGGGTAGACGTACAGCTCCTGGACGTCGGCGAGGAACTCGTCCTCGATGTCGACCAGGCACCGCGCGCACTCCCCGACCAGCCGGCCCTGGGCCGTCCCGGTCACGAGCACCCCTTCGACCACCGCTTCCAGTCGTAGGTCGAACTGGATCGGGTCGCCTTCGGGTACGCCGATCACGTCGATCCCGAGATCGGCCGGTGCCGGAACCGTGAAGGAGACTTCGCGCTGGGACCCGGCGCGGCGAGACAGCTCGTGGGTGTCGATCACGAGTGGGGACCGCGGGTCCAAGGCGCTCAGAACATCCCTTTCAGGCGTGGGCAGGCAGAATCTCGGTCTCAGCGAGACCGAGGAACAACATTACCAACTCCGGCGCCACTAGCCCAATTCGGGGTGACACTAGAGTTTCGCGGCGAGTCGGACGTGAACGGCGGGTGGCAGGAAGGCGTCGACCGGACCGCCGAGTCTCGCAATCTCCTTGACCAGGCTGGACGACACGTAGCCGTGCTCCGGCGCGGTCGGCAGGAACAGTGTGTCCAGGCCGGTCAGCCGCCGGTTCATCTGCGCCATCCGCAGCTCGTAGTCGTAGTCGCTGCCCGAGCGCAGGCCCTTCACCACCACCTGCGCGCCGACTGCGCGGCAGTAGTCGACGAGCAGCCCGTCGAAGGTGTCCACCCGGACGTTCGGGTACGGCGCGGCGATCTCGGTCAGCATCCCGACCCGCTCGGCGGCGTCGAACATCCGCTGCTTGGACGGGTTCACCCCGGCCGCGACGATCACCTCGGTGAACGCCGCAGACGTCCGCGCGATGACGTCCAGGTGGCCGTTGGTGGGTGGGTCGAACGTGCCTGGGAAGACCGCTCTACTCATGGCGGTGACCGTACCAAAGCCGGGCCTCGCCGTACTTGCGGTCCCGCAGCGCGGCGAACCCCTCCGGCCACTCCCACGGCTCCCGCTTGCCGCGCTCGACCACCACGACCGCGGCAGCGGCCAGCCAGCCGTGCTCCAGCAGCGCCACCAGCACGTCCTGCAGCGCTTCCGTCTCCAGCTTGTACGGCGGGTCGGCGAACACCAGGTCGAACACCTCGCCCGCGTTGTCGCCCTGGGCAACCTTCTCGACGGGCCGGGTGAGCAGCGTCGCGCCCGGCAGCCCGACCACGCGGATGTTCGCGGCGATCACCTCGGCGGCCTTGCGGTCCTGCTCGACCAGTACGACGCGCGCGGCGCCGCGGGACAGCGCCTCCAGCCCGATCGCGCCGGACCCGGCGTACAGGTCGAGGACCGCGAGGTCCTGCATGCCGCCGAACTCGGTCTCGACGGAGGCGAACATCGCCTCCCGGACCCGGTCCCCGGTCGGCCGCGTCCCGGTCCCGGCAGGAACCGCGATCCGCCGGCCACCGGCAACCCCCGCGATGATCCGGCTCACCGCGCGCCCAGCCTGCTCATGTCTTCTCCAAGTACTCAGCCGCCTCGGACTCCAGCGTCTCCGCCACGAACGCCTTCAGCGCCGGGTACTCGGCCAGCGAGGCGTCCACGGACACGATCGAGTTCGCCACGTGCCGGGCCGCGTAGATCACGTCCTCGTCGCGCAGCACACTCAGCAGCTTCAGGCTCGTCCGCCGCCCCGACTGCGCCACCCCGAGCACGTCACCCTCGCGCCGGTTCTCCAGGTCGATCCGCGACAGCTCGAACCCGTCCGTGGTCGACGCGACCGCGTCCAGCCGCTCCCGCGACTTCGACGCCGGCCAGCTGTCGGTCACCAGCAGGCACAGCCCCGGCACCTGCCCCCGCCCGACCCGGCCGCGCAGCTGGTGCAGCTGCGAGATGCCGAACCGGTCGGCGTCCAAGATCACCATCGTCGACGCGTTCGGGACGTCGACGCCGACCTCGATCACGGTGGTCGCGATCAGCACGTCGGTCTCCCCCGCGGCGAACTTGGTCATCACCGCGTCCTTCTCGTCGGCCGGGAGCCGCCCGTGCAGCACCGCCTTGCGCAGGTCCGGCAGTACGTCGTCCAGCACCTCGGCCACCTGCAGCACCGAGATCGCCGGCCGCGGCTTGCCCTTCGCCTCGGTCTCCTCCTCGGCGCCGGCCGCGAACTCGCCCTCCTCGTCGGCGGCGTTCTTCACGTCGTCGCCGATCCGCGGGCAGACGACGTACGCCTGGTGGCCCTTCTGGACCTCCTCGCGGACCCGCTCCCAGGCCCGCTCCAGCCAGGCCGGGCGTTCCTTGGCCGGGACCACCGACGACTTGATCGGCGACCGCCCGGCGGGCAGCTCGGTCAGCGTCGACACCGACAGGTCGCCGAACACGGTCATCGCGACCGTGCGCGGGATCGGCGTCGCGGTCATCACCAGGACGTGCGGCGTGTTCTCCCCCGACTTCGTGCTCAGCGCGGCCCGCTGCTCGACCCCGAACCGGTGCTGCTCGTCGACCACCACCAGCCCGAGGTCGGCGAACTGGACCTTGTCCTCGAGCAGCGCGTGCGTCCCGACGACGATCCCCGCCGCGCCGCTCGCGGCGTCCAGCATCGCCGTACGCCGGGCTGCCGCGTTCAGCGAGCCGGTCAGCAGCCCGACCTTGGTGGCCCGCTCGGCGCCGCCGAGCATGCCCTGCTCGGCCAGCTCGCCGAGCATCTTGGTCAGCGTCTTGTGGTGCTGGGTCGCGAGCACCTCGGTCGGGGCGAGCAGGACGGCCTGGCCGCCCGCGTCGACCACCGACAGCATCGCCCGCAGCGCGACGACGGTCTTGCCGGACCCGACCTCGCCCTGGAGCAGCCGGTGCATCGGGTGCGCCCGGGCGATGTCGGCGAAGATCTCGTCGCAGACCTCGGCCTGGCCGGCGGTCAGCTGGAACGGCAGCCGTGCGTCGAAGTCGTCGAGCAGCCCGCCGGCGGTCCGCTCGCGCGGGACGGCCTTGAGCGCGTCGGTGACGGCCCGGCGCTGGGCCAGGATCGTCTGCATCACCAGCGCTTCCTCGAACCGGAACCGCTTCTCGGCCGCCCTGATGTCGGCCTCGGTCTCCGGCAGGTGGATCTTCTGCAGCGCGTCCCGCAAGCCGATCAGGTCCTCGTTCTTGAGGATCAGCTCGGGGATCGGGTCGTCCAGCTCCTCGAGGTTGTCCAGGACGATCTTCAGGCTGCGCTCGATGGTGGCCGTCGGCAACTTCGCGGTCGCCGGGTAGAGCGGCCGGAACGGCTTGGCCCGGCGCTCGATCTCGGCCTCGCTGAGATCCTCCTCGTCGAGGATCTCGGTGCCCGGGCCCTTCAGCTGCAGGGTCTCCCGGAACTTCGTCACCTCGCCCCAGAACAGCGCGGCGGTGCCCGGCGTCAGCTTGTTGGCCAGCCAGGGCTGGTTGAAGAACGCCAGCTCCAGGTCGTTGCGGCCGTCGGTGACCACCACCTTGGTGATCGTCTTGTGCCGGCGGAACTTGTTCACCTCGTCCGGGCGGATCTCCTGCTTGGAGTCCAGCGACCGCACGGTGACCTTCTTCACCCGGCCGTTCACGGTCGCCTGGTCGCCGACCTCCAGCTCGTCGAACGGCGTCAGCTCACCCTTCTTCAGGTACCGCCGCGGGTAGTGCCGCAGCAGCTCGCCGACGGTCTCGATCCCGAGCACGTCGGTGAACGTCTTGGCCGTCCGGGCGCCGAGGAAGTCGCGCAGCTTCCGGTCGATGTCTGTCTTCATTCCACCCCGATCAGCAACGGGTACCGCTCCTGCCCACCGTCGTACACCATCACGTCGACATCTTTGCGGTGCCGGCGCACGTGCCGGACCACCGCCTCGACCAGTTCGGCGTCCGCCTCACGGCCGCTGACCACGGTCAGCAGCTCGCCGCCACCGCCCAGCAACCGGTCCACGACGCCTGTCGCGGCCGTGGTCAGATCCTCGGTGATCAGCGTGAAGTCGCCGTCGACCACCCCCAGCGCGTCGCCGATCCGGCAGGTCCCGGCCATCGTCCAGGCGTCCTTGACCGCGATCGTGACCGCGCCGTGCCGGGTCTGCCCGGCCGCCGCCGACAGGTGCACGACGTCGTCGTCGAAGCTGCGCTCGGGGTCGTGCACGGCGATCGCGGCCAGCCCCTGGACCTGGGCGCGGGTCGGGATCACAGCCACCCGTACGCCGTCCTGCCGCGCGGCAGCGGCCGCGGCCTCGGCGACCGCGATCGAGTCCTTGTCGTTCGGCAGCAGCACAATCTCCGGCGCCTTCGACTGCTCGATCGCCCGCAGCAGCTCACCGGTCGAGCAACGCCGGCCGGGACCACCTCGTACGACGATCGCTCCCGCCTCGCCGAACAGCTCGGCCAGCCCGTCCCCGGCGGCCACCGCGATCACCGCGCGCCCGGGGACCGGCGCGTGCGGCGCGAGGTCGGCGAAGTGCGTGACCCGGATCCGGTGCGGGCGCCCGATCCCGATCCCGAGCTCGATCACCGCGCCGACGTCGTCGGTGTGCACGTGGACGTTCCAGAGCCCGTCACCGCCGACCACCACGACGGAGTCGCCCAGACCGGTCAGCGCCCGCCGCAGCTCGCCGATCCGCCCGTCGTCGGCGTCCAGCAGGTACATCACCTCGTACGCCGGCCCGTCCGGCCCCAGCTCGTCGGCGCCGGTGAGTGCGAGCGCAGCGCTGTCGCCGGAAGCTGCTGCCGCCGCGATGTCGCCGGAGGCGACAGGCGCTCGCGGGCTGCGCGCCGGGACCGACCAGTCGAACCCGGCCGGGCGACCGGACAG
Organism: Kribbella sp. NPDC051770; assembly: GCF_040681455.1. Lineage (NCBI taxonomy): Bacteria > Bacillati > Actinomycetota > Actinomycetes > Propionibacteriales > Kribbellaceae > Kribbella > Kribbella sp. NPDC051770. The sequence continues at coordinate 46,185 of NZ_JBFAYT010000013.1, forward strand.
CACCGACTCCATCGCGCCGAGGATCACCACCAGGCCGGCTCCCCCGGCGTCGACCACGCCGGCGCGCTTCAGCACGTCGAGCTGCTCGGTGGTCTTGGTCAGAGCGACCCGCGCAGCCGCGACGGCAGCCAAGCAGACCTCGGCGAGGTTCTTGTCCTCGCTCGCCGCAGCAAGCGCCGCGTCAGCGGCGACCCGGGCGACGGTCAGCATGGTCCCCTCGACCGGCTGAGCGACGGCGCCGTATGCCGCGTCGGCGGCGAAGACCAGCGCCTCGGCAAAGGCCACCGCCTCGCTCGGCCGCTCGGCCGCGGCGCCGCCCGAGGGCGGGCCCTCGGCCGACAGCATCTCCATCAGCCGCAGCCCGCAGGCGCGCACCAGCTGCGACGTGATCACCCCGGAGTTCCCCCGCGCCCCGAGCAACGCGCCCCGCCCGAACGCCTGGACCGCCTCCGCGAACGTCAGCTCGCCCTCCGGCAGCGCGTCGCACGCCGCCTCCCAGGTCAGGTACAGGTTGGTCCCGGTGTCGCCGTCCGGGACCGGGTAGACGTTGAGATCGTCGATCTCCGTCCGCGCCCGGCCCAGCTCGACGAGCGCCGTACGGGCCCAGCTCCGCAGCACCCCGACCGTCAGCTCATCCACGCCCGGAAGGTTATCCGGTACCGACCACCCGCTTACCATGTGTTGTGCTCGCAACTGCTCCGGTGCTGTTCTCCGCCGACCGCGATTCCTACGAGCTCGCGGTGCGGGAGATCCGGGAGGAGTTCGGCCGCGAGGTCCGGATCGAGCGGGTCAGCGCCGACCTCGGCCGGATCACCGACAACGCCCCGCCGGTCGCCGACCTGGCCGCGGCCTGCGACACCGGCCGGATCGTCTTCGTCCGGCACCTGACCGTCGAGATCGCGAGCTTCCCGCCGGACGACGTACCGCCCGCGCACGAGCTCGCCGAGCTGATCCTCGCCGAGCTGCCGAAGCATCCCCAGGCGCTCGCCGTCCAGACCTGGACCGACGGCGCGGGGACCGGCGGCACCTACTACCACCTGCTCGACGAGGCGCTCGGCGCCCGCGGGATCGCGGTCTCGCGGGCCGAGCAGGACGTCGTCGTCTCCTGCTTCGTCTCCCAGCGCCAGGTGCTGATCGGGCTCAACCGCCTCGCCGACAGCCTCGCGGACTGGCCGGGCGGCCGGATGCGGCTGGCCCGCTCGGACGACCGCGTGTCGCGCTCGGAGTTCAAGCTCGAAGAGGCGATCCGGACCTTCCACCTCGGGCTGAAGCCGGGCGGCAAGGGCCTCGACCTGGGCGCCAGCCCGGGCGGGTGGACGCGGATCTTGCGCCAGTACGAGCAGGAGGTCTGGTCGGTCGACCCCGGCGCGCTCGACCCGCGGCTGGACTCCGACCGCCGGATCCACCACGTGGCGACGACAGCCGGCGAGTTCTTCCGCCGCAACGACGTGCGCTTCGACGTGGTCGTGAACGACATGCGGATGGACCAGGTGATGAGCGCGCGGGTGATGCTCGACGCCGTACCGCACCTGCGCCGCGGCGCGCTCGCCGTCGTCACGCTGAAAGGCGGCGGCCGCAACCCGCTGGACGCCGCCCGCCGCGGGATGGACGTCCTGGCCAAGGAGTACGACGTACTGCACGCCCGCCAGCTGCACCACAACCGCCGCGAGATCACCGTGGTCGCCCGCGCCCGCTGACCGCCGTCCACAACCGGGACCGGCAACACCCAGCCGGGGCCTCGAACAGGTTATTGCCTGTCCCAGGCCCCCAACAGGTGTTCAAGGCCCCGCCGGCCGGGCCCGCGGTTAGGGTGCCGTCATGGTCCAGGCGACGATGACGCTGCTGATCGGCCTGCCCGGGTCGGGCAAGACGACGCTGGCCAAGCAGCTGGAGGCCGAGCGCGGAGCGCTGCGGCTGACGCCGGACGAGTGGATGAGCCCGCTCTTCGGCGCCGGCGAGCACCAGGGTCGGCGCTGGGTGCTGGAGTCGGAGCTGCTCTGGAGCGTCGCCGCCCGGGTGCTGACGCTGGGGATCGACGTGATCCTCGACTACGGCTGCTGGTCGCGCGACGAGCGTGAGCTGTTCCGCGAGCGGTCCGCGGAACTGGGCGCCCGGACCGAGATGATCGTGCTCGACCTGCCGCTCGACGTGCTCTGGAAGCGGCTCGACGCCCGCAACCAGGTCGCGCCGGCCAACACCTTCCACATCACCGAGCGGGAGCTGCGGTCCTGGGACGAGCTGTTCGAGCGTCCGACCGCGGACGAACTCGCCGGCTACACGACGTACGCCGTACAACAGCAGTAGGCGCCCGGGACATCCCGGACGCCTACGAGGCCCTGCACGGAGACCGGCTCTCAGGGAGCCGGAAGAGTACTAGCCGACGACGCGCTGGACCTTGCCCGCCTTGATGCAGGAGGTGCAGACCTTCAGCTTGGTCGGGGTGCCCTTGATGACCGCCAGGAACGGCTGAATGTTGGGGTTGAACCGTCGCGGCGTACGCGCCTTGACCCGGCGGATCATCGCGCCCTTACCCAGCCGGGCAACACTGTTGCCGAACGTCGGCTGCTTGCCGCAAACATCGCACTTCTTAGACATGATTCTCCGTGGTCAAGGGTGTTCAGGGTCGTACGCCGACAGACCATGTTACACAGCGTCTGTGGAGCCGACCAAACCGGTCAGTCCGCCGTGAGCCAGGCCACTTCCTCGTCGGTGAGCTGCACCGACAGTCCCGGCAGTGAGGTACGGGTCTCGCTGATCTGCCGCGGCCCGATCAGCGGAAACACAGGATACGGCTGATGGAGCAGCCACGCCAACGCGATCGCCGTCGGCTCGACGTTCTTGGCCTTGGCGAGCTCCCGCGCGCGGTCCAGCCGCCGGAAGTTCTCGTCGGAGTAGAAGCAGCGCACCAGCTCCTCGTCCGAGGTGTCCTCCGGCTTCGCCCGGCCGGTGAAGAACCCGCGAGCCTGACTCGACCACGGGAACAGCGCGACCTGGCGCTCCCGCAGCCACGCCTGCGACTCGTCGTCGCTGACGTGCCGGCAGCCCTTCCACGGTACGTCGTACGCCCGGGCCAGGCTGAGGTGATTGCTCAGCAGCGTCAGCGGCTGCTTGCCGTTCGCCTTGGCGTACTCGTTCGCCTCGTCGAAGCGCGCGGTGGTCCAGTTCGACCCACCGAACGCCTTGAACCGGCCCGCCCGGAACTGCTCGTCCATGGCGTCGACGAACTCCCCGACCGGGATCTCCTCGTTGTCGCGGTGCATCAGGTACAGGTCGACGTGGTCGGTCTGCAGCCGCTGCAGGCTCTCCTCCAGCTGTCGGCCGATCGACTCCGGGTCGCAGTGCGGCGTGTGCGCACCCTTGCCGATGACAACCACCTCGTCGCGGTTGCCGCGGGTCTTCATCCACTGCCCGAGGAGCCGCTCGCCACGCCCGCCGCCGTAGATGTACGCCGTGTCGAACGTCGTCCCGCCGCGCTCGACGAAGTCGTCGAAGATCGTCGCGGCGTGCGGCAGCGTGTTCTGGTTGTCGACGCCCATCACCAGCCGGGAGACCTGCTTGTCCAGGCCGGGCACGGTCCCGTACGTCATCGGGGCGTCGTCGCGCCGGGCCAGCGGCCGGCCGGTCGCGGTCGGTACGGCGGCGTCGTCGCGCTCGCTCGCGTACTGCTGGCCGATCAGCTTGCGCCACTCGTCCTGGACCTCGAGGTTGCCCAGGGTGTCGGCCCAGGTCATCTCCGGGGCCTGCCGGGCGGCGATCCCGGCCGCCACGGCGTCCGCCTCGGCGGCGTAGATGTAGGCCGGCTCCGCGGAGATGTCCCGCGGCTCCTGCCCGATCTTGTGCACGGTGACGTGGGTCGGCTTGCCGTCGCCGCCGAACCACGGGTCCTCGACGACGATGAACCCGTCGCTGCCGAGGATCTTGACCAGCGGCTCGTCCTTCAGCCGGACGCCGGTCTGCACCTGGGCGGTCAGCCCGCTGTCGAAGAACAGCGTCGCCACCGCCCACTCGTCGACCCCGGTCTCGCCGACGTTGCCGGCCGCGGTCACCGCGGCCGGGTCGGCGAACGGCTGACCGGTCGCGGCACCCGCGATCAACCGGGCGTACGAGACCGGGTACCCGCCGACGTCGAGGATGCCGCCGCCGGCCAGCTCGTCGGCGAAGATCCGGCTCTCGGCCCGGAACTGGGCCTGGAACGCGAACGACGCCTGGATCTGGTGCACGGCCCCGATCTCGCCGTCGCGGATCAGCTGCGCGACCAGCTTGGTCTGCGGCAGGCAGCGGTACATGTACGCCTCCATCAGGAAGACGTCGTTGCGCACCGCGGCCTCGATCATCGCCGCCGCCCAGGACCGGTTGATCGCCAGCGGCTTCTCGCACAGCACGTGCTTACCGGCCTCGGCGGTCTTGATCGCCCACTCCGGGTGCAGCGGGTGCGGCGTGGCGATGTAGACCGCGTCGACGGTGTCGTCGGCGAGCAGTTCCTCGTACGACGCGTGCCGGTGCGGGATCGAGTACTTGTCCCCGAACGCGTCGGCCGACTCCTGGCTGCGGCTGCCGACCGCGGCCAGCACACCGGTGGACGAGGACGGGATCTGACTGGCGAACCGGGACGCGATGTTGCCGGTCCCCAGGACTCCCCAGCGAATCTTGTCTTGTGACACGTAGGCCCCTTGTGAAGTGGTCGATCAGAATTTCATGGCGCCGGCGGCGATGTCGGCGATGAAGTGCCGGCCCCCGATGATGAAGACCCCGATCAAGGGGATCACGCTCATCAGGGCGCCCGCCATCACCATGCTGTAGTCGGTGCCGTACACACCGTTCAGCTGCTGGAGGGCGACCTGGAGGGTGAGCCGGTTCGGGTCCGTCATCACGATCAGCGGCCAGAGGTAGTCGTTCCAGACGTTGATGAAGGTGAAGATGCCGAGAAAGGCCAGACCGGGCCGCAGCACCGGCAGGCCGACGGTGAGGTACTGCCGGAAGAAGCCGGCGCCGTCGACCTTGGCGGCCGAGATCAGTTCGTCGGGGATCGCGCCCTTGGCGTACTGGCGCATCCAGAAGATCCCGAACGCGTTCGCCGCGCCCGGGATGATGAGGGCCTTCAGCGACCCGATCCAGCCGAACTCCGCCAGCGTCACGAACTGCGGGACCAGCGCGAGCTGGGACGGGATCATGAAGGTGACCAGCAGGATCCCGAACAGCAGGTTCCGGCCGGGGAACTCGTACTTGGCGAACGCGAACGCCGCCAGCGAGTCGAAGAACAGCACCAGGACGGTGACCCCGAGGGAGGCGAACAGCGTGAGCAGCATCGCCCCGAAGAAGTCGATGTTGTCCAGCACGTTGCGCATGTTCTCCAGCAGGTGCGACCCGACCAGCAGCTTCGGCGGGTAGGTGAAGATGTCCGGCGTCGTGTTCGACGCCATCACCAGCATCCAGTAGAACGGGAACAGCGAGACCAGGACGCCGAGCAGCAGCACGACGTGGCTGGTCACCTCACGGACTCGTTCAGTGCGCATCGGCGTACTCCTTCCCGGCCTTCTCCGCGGCGATCTTGCGCTGCGCCCGGCGGGCCGCCCGCTTGGTGATCCGTTCGTCGTCGTTGCCGCCGATCAAGCGCCAGTTGATGATCGAGAAGAGCACGATCAGGATGAACAGCGCCCAGCCGACGGCCGCGCCGTACCCGAACTGGTTGGCGCCGAAGGCGTTGTCGTACAGGTAGGACACGATCGTCAGACCGCCGTCGCCCGGGCCGCCGATCGAGCCGCTGGCGCCGAACAGCACCTGCGACTCGGTGAAGATCTGCAGCCCGCCGATCGTCGAGGTGACCGCGGTGAACAGGATCACCGGGCGCAGCAGCGGGACGGTGATCTGCCAGAACTGCTGCCGCTTCGAGGCGCCGTCGACCTTGGCCGCCTCGTAGATGTCGGACGAGATCGCCTGCAGGCCGGCCAGGAAGATGATCGCGTTGTAGCCGGTCCAGCGCCAGGCGACGATGGTGGCGATCGCGATCTTGATCCCCCAGGGCTGGCTGAGCCACTCGATCTTGTCCAGCCCGATCGAGGTCAGGAACGCGTTCAGCAGCCCGAAGTTGTTGCTGAACACCGAGCCGAACACCATCGTCACCGCGACCACCGAGGTGATGTTGGGGATGAAGTAGGCGATCCGGTAGAAACTGCGGAACCGGGTCGCGTTGTGCAGCGCGTTCGCGATCAGCAGCGCCAGCAGCAGCATCGGGACCGTCGAGAGCACCCAGATGATCAGGGTGTTGGTGATCGACTTCCAGAACGTCGGGTCGGTGAACAGGTAGCTGTACTGCTCCAGCCCGACCCACTTCATCTGGCCGATGCCGTCCCAGGAGTGGAACGAAAGCCAGATCGAGAAGAACACCGGGAAGGCGCCGAAGATCGCGAACAGGATGAAGAACGGCGACACCGCGGCGTACTGGGGGAAGGCCTGCCGGAACCTGTTCGGCGGCTTGCTCGGGCCGTCGTCGGTGACCCGGACGGCCGCCGGGGAGCGGAGTGCGTCGCTGACGGCCATCTCAGATCGCCCCCACCCTGGTCAGCTCCCGGTCGACCAGGTGCTGGGCGTCGCGCCAGGCCTGGTCCGAGCTCTTGGCGCCGATCTCGACGTTGACCAGCTCGGCGGTGATCGGCTTGTTGATGATCGAGTCGTACGGGCTGAAGTAGGTGCCGGGGTACTTCTTGGCCGACTCCGCGAAGACGTCGACGATCTTCTGGCCGCCGAAGAACTCGTCCGGGTCGTTCATCTTCGGGTCGTCGTAGCTGGCCGGCGTGGACGGGAACAGCACCGGGTCGAGGAACGACTGGGCCTGGCTCTTGGCCGACTCCAGCCAGGTGATGAACGCGAACGCGGCCTCGGGGTCCTTGCAGTACTTCGTGATCGCCAGGAACGAGCCGCCGCGGTTGCCCGGCCCACCAGGTGCCGGGGTGACGCGCCACTGTCCCTTGCTGTCCGGCGCCGCGTTCTTCGGGCCGAGCTGGGCCCACCAGACCGCGCCGACGAAGGCGGCGAGCCGGCCGTTGGTGATGACGGCGTTGGCGTCGGTGCTGCCGTTCTGCGCGTTGGCCGACAGCCCTTCCTTGACCACCTGCACCGACAGGTCCCAGGCCTCGCGGATGTGGTCCTGGTCGCCGATGTACTTGCCGTCAGGCGTCATGTAGCGCTGCGGCAGCTGGGCGAGCCGGTAGGCGTACGTCGAGGTGATGTTGTCGGTGATCGCCGAGCCGGGCACGGCCTGCTTCAGCTTCTTGCCGAGCTCGATGTAGGCGGGCCACTCGGCCGCCGCGGCGGCGACGTCACCGGGCTCGGTCGGCAGGCCGGCCTTGGCGAAGATGTCCCGGCGGTAGAACAGCGCGGTCGGGCCGGTGTCCATCGGGAAGGCCATCATCCGGTTGTCCGGGGTGATGCCGAGCTTCCACTTCCACTCCAGGAAGTCGCCCTTGACCTTGTCCGCGCCCAGCTCGTGCAGATCCAGGAACTGGTCGGCGTTCGGGAAGTACGTCGCGACGTCGTCGTTCAGGCCGACGATGTCGGGGACCATCGACTTGCCGGCCAGCGAGGTCAGCAGCTTGGTCTTGTAGTCGCCGCCGATCCGGGTCAGCGCGATCTTCTTGCCGGTCGCGCCGGGGATGCCCTTGGCCGCCTGGGCGATCAGGTCGTCGTTCACCGAGCCGGTCCAGGCCCACAGGCTGAGCTCGTCGTGGGCCCCGAGCGAACTGCGCGAGCCGCACCCGGTGAGGCCCGTGGTCGCGGCGGCGACGCCTCCCGCGGTCAGGCTCAGGAACTTCCGTCTGGTCAGAGTCATGCGCCTCACCGGGCTCTCTGTGTTCGATTGCGCCAGAAGTTGTTCACAAGTGTTCAGACGGCCTCAAGGTAAGCGCATACCAACTGAACCGGTCAAGGGGTCAGGTCCCCTGTGCCTGAATCGGCCAAACCCGGTGTCTCGGTGCTCGGAGCGCGGCTGGTCGCCCGGGGGCGCCGCGGGTTGACCATGGGTTGGCCGGGGCGCCGCGGGTCGGCCGGGCGGCTGCTTGGATGGTGGTATGCGTATCGATGCGGTGCTGTTCGACGCCGACGGCGTGATCCAGGAACCGACCGTCGACTGGCAGGCCACACTGGCGGCCTTCGTCGGCCCCGGCCGGTCGGCCGACGAGTTCGTGCTCGACCTGATCGCCTCGGAGGCCCCGTCGATCGCCGGCCAGGGCGACTTCCACGACGCCGTGGCCGCCGTACTGGAGCGCTGGGAGGTGACGACGCCGATCGGCGAGGTGCTGGGGCTGTGGGAGCGGTTCGCCGCCGTACCGGAGGCGATCGCGGTCGTCCAGGAGCTGCGGGCGGCCGGCGTACCGTGTCACCTGGCGACCAACCAGCAGTCGTACCGGCGCACGATCATGAACGACGAGCGCGACTACGGGCAGTGGTTCGACCGGTCGTTCTACTCCTGCGACCTCGGGCTGGCCAAGCCGGACCCGGCGTACTTCAAGACGATCCTGCGCGCGATCGACCTGCCGCCGTCGGCGGTGCTGTTCGTCGACGACAACGAGCGGAACGTGGAGGGCGCGCGGGAGGCGGGGCTGCACGCCGAGCTGTTCCACCTGTCGAGCGGCGTACCGGTGTTACGCGGGCTCCTGCACTCGTACGGGCTGCCGGTCGCGACTGACGAGCCAGAGGATCGCCAGCAGGGGTAGGGGGATCAGGAAGGCTGTCCGGAGGTCCAGCCAGCCGGCGAGTGCGGCCAGCGCGGTCGGCGCCAGGAGGATCGCCGTACCGGAGGCCAGTGCGCCGAGTGCCGCCAGGCGAGCTGGATTGATGCCGGGGATGGCGACGAGGGCGGCGATGTTGAGCGGGTAGAGGGGCGCTACGCCGAGGCCTGCTATGAGGAGGCCTGCCGCTACTGCTGCTGGTTGGTTGAAGAGGCAGACGAGCAGGGTGCCGGTGGTTGCCAGTAGTGCTGCTGGGACCAGGGGCGACCAGCCGCGCCAGTTGATGGGGCCGATCGCTCTGCCGGCCGCCATCCCGATCGGGAAGGCACTGCCGAGCAGCGCTGCGGTGGACATCGGCACACCGGTCGCCGCGAGCCGGGCGACCGCCCAGACGACGAAGCAGAACTCGACGGCGACAGCCAGTACGACGCGCAGCCAGCCTTTGAGGATTTGACCTGCCGGCGCCCGGTCAGCTTCCTCATGAATCGGAGCGTCTCCGGACCCGGCGAGGGCCGCCAGTACCAGCAGCGGCGGTACTGCGGCCAGCAGCGCGATCCGCCCGGTGGCGCCGAGCGCGTCGACCCCTCCGATCGCCAGCGGGGCAAGGATCCCGGTGGCGCTGGAGACGGCGTTGACCCTGGTCAGCCGAGCCGCGGCCGTCGGCCCGTGCAGCAGCAGCGGCGCGACGAGGACGAGCAGCGCACCGCCGACGCCGATCAGCAGCCCACCTGCGACCGCCACTGCGAACCCGTGCGCCAGCGCCAGCGCTGCTGCGCCCACCGCACACAGCAGCGAGCCGGCCCGCAGGACTGTCCCGATGTGGAAGCTCCGCAGCAGCAACGGCCCGATCACGGCAACGATCAGCAGCCCGACGGCGAACGCTGAGGAGAGGATCGCCAGCTGGTCGGTGGATTTGCCGAGGTCCCTGGCGAGTACGGCGATCGAAGCGCCCAGCCCGGCGAGCAGGAAGCCGAGCGCCGAGAGGGCCAGCCCGATCCGCAGGTCGACCCGGCTCATCGCAGCCTGCCAGTCGACGTAGCTCCACCCACCCCGCTCACAGCAGCGCGGCGAGCTGGTGCAGGTCCGTCAGCGCGAGATCACCCTGCAGCCCTTTCAGCCCAGCGGTGTAAGCACCCGCCGCCTTGCCGGCCGCGAGCCCGACCTCGGCGTCCTCCACCACCAGGCAGTGCTCCGGCCGCACGCCCAGCAGCTCCGCACCGCGCAGATACCCCTCAGGATCCGGCTTCCCGTGCGCAACGTCCTCGATCGTCACCAGCACCTTCGCCTCGATCCCCGCCGCCCCCAGCCGAGCCTCGGCAAGCCGCTGATCCGCACTGGTGACAACCGCCCACGGAATCCCCCGCCGCTCCAGCAGCGCGAGCAACTCGTGCGCCCCAGGAGTAGGAACGACATCCACCAGATCGTCGTACTGGAGCTCGTGCTGCCGCAGCGCAGCCTCAGCCCGTCGAGCCAACTCGAGATCCGGCCGAACCCGAGCGACAACCGACGCCGCCGGGCTCCCGTGCGCAACAGCAAGCACCTGCGCCGCGTCAACGCCGTACTCATCAGCCCAGGTAGTCCAGGCCCGCTCGACCGCGGCGTCGGAGTCGACCAGCGTGCCGTCCATGTCGAACAGCACCGCGTGGATGTCCCGTGGATTCACAACCGCCTCCATTAAGCTCGTCCTCCGAGGATAACCTGGAGATGATCGTGAGCAGAAGAGGTCAGTGGCAGACCGCGTCCGACGTCCTGTCCCTGGTGAGCCGCCAACCCGGCATCACCCGCGCTGCCGTGGCCAAGACCCTGAGACTCAGTACCGGTTCTGCGACTGAGGTCACCGCCCGCCTCCGCGACTTGCAACTCCTCAGCGAACTCCCCGCCCCCATCCAGGGCCGCGGTCGCCCGACCACCGTCCTCACCGCACACCCCCAGGGCCCGGTAGTGCTAGCTCTAGAGATCCGCCAAGGCGGCTGGCGCAGCGGCGTCGTCGCCCTCGACGGCTCCCTCCAGCAGCTCCCACCCCGCCAGCACCAAGCCCGCCGCCCAGCCCCCGTCCTCGCAGCACTCCGCGATGCAGTCGCTGAAGCCGCCAGCCGGTACGGCGACCGCCTGCAAGCAGTAGCCCTCGCCGTACCGGGCACTGTCCGCGGCCAAGAGCTGCTGCAGGCCTCAACCCTCTCCTGGAACGACGTAGACCTCTCCCCAGTAGTCGAGGACACCGGGCTCTACCTGCTCACCGGCAACGACGCCACCCTCGCCGGAGTAGCCGAAGCCCGCACCGGCGCCGCCGCCGGAGCCGGCACGGCTCTCCACCTCATCGTCGAGGTAGGCATCGGCGGCACCCTCCTCCTGGACGGCGTCCCAGTAGCCGGAGCCAGTGGCACAGCAGGCGAGTACGGCCACACCCCGTACGGCGACCGCTCGGTCCGCTGCCCCTGCGGCGCCCGAGGCTGCTGGGACCTGGAGATCGACGGCCGAGCCCTGGCGCGCCACCTCGGCGAGCCGGAGCCGGAGGATCCCTACGGGTATGCGGACACCCTTCTCCAGACTCCCAATTCTCCCGCTGTCCAGGCTGCCCTCGACTCCGTCAACGAAGCCCTCGGCGCAGGCATCGCCGGCCTCGTCAACGTGCACGACCCTTCAGTCATCACCCTCGGCGGCCTGGCCGTCCCCCTCCGCGCCGCAGCACCGACAGCCTTCGCCGCGGCGTACGAGGACAACCTGATGACCTTCCACCGGGCCACTCCCCCGCCGGTGCTCGACGCCGCCCACCCCACCGACGGCGTCCTGCGCGGCGCCGGAGCCCTCGGCCTCGACCACCTCACCTCGGAAGCGTCGCTCACCGCCTGGGCAGCCACGCACTAGCCGCTCGTACGCGCGCTAGCCCGCGTTCACGTCCTCCTCGATCGCATTGATGTCCCGCACGACAACGCTCTCGCCCTGCTCGACACCGGCGACCTCTTCCGCGGTCTCCTCGACCACCGGCTTCGGCGCCGGCACGATCGGCGGCTCCACCTCCGCGAGGATCTCGATGATGTCGTGCCGATGATGCTGGATCTCGTGCGCCGTGTGCCGCACGATCCAGCTCAGCGACCGCGGCGCCCGGACCGGGTAGTTGTACAACCCCAACCGCCCCAGCTCCTGCGGCGTCAGCACCCGCGCCGCGGCACCGAACTCGCGCGCGAACTTCATCACCGCCGCCCCGACCTCGACCGGGTTCTGGAACTCGTACTTCTCCTGCTTCACCCGCCCGGTCCGGTCCATCGGCGCGTACACCGGCCGGTCCTCGGCCAGGCACTGCGCGATCCGCAGCCGCTGCACCTCCAGCACGTCCCGCACGTGGCACGCGTACTCGATCGCCGACCACACCTCCGGCTCCGGCCGCAGCCGGACCACGTCCGGGTCCGGCCCCGCCGCCGCCTTGGTCAGCGCCATCGCCGCCTCCGCGGCCTGGCGGACCAGCAGCGTCACGGTGCCCTGCAGGTCACCCGTGCCGTAGTTGAACCCGCACTGCTCACACAGCCCGTCGACCGGCGGCTGCTGCTTGCTCACTGACCACTCCCTCGGAACTGCCACGCGTGATCCACCGGCCCGATCCCTCCACCCAGGGCGAACCCGTGGGCGACCGCACCGCTGATGTACTCCTTCGCCGCACCTACTGCCGACGGTACGTCGTACCCGCGCGCCAGGTACGACGCGATGGTGCTGGCCAGCGTGCAGCCGGTCCCATGCGTGTGCCGGTTGTCCGCACGCGGCGCACTGAACTCCTGCCGGGCACCGGGCCCGTGCAGCACATCAGTAGCCAGGTCACCGTCATCATGCCCGCCCTTGACGAGCACCCAGGACGCACCGGTGTCCAGCAACGTCTTGGCGGCCAGCTCACGGTCCTCCAGCGTCCGCAGCTCCACACCGGCGACAGGACCCAGCTCGGTGAGGTTCGGCGTCAGTACGGTCGCCAGCGGCACGATCTCCGACCGGACAGCCTCCATCGCCTCAGCACCGAGCAGCGGGTCGCCGTGCTTCGACACCGCCACCGGGTCGACCACCACCGGCACCTCCGGCGGCAGCGTGCGCAGCAGCGCCGCGACGACTCGCACCATGTCCGCGGAGGCGAGCATGCCCGTCTTCACCACGTCCACGCCGATGTCGTCGACCACGCTGCGGAACTGCGCCTGCACCTGCTCGGCCGGCAGCTCCCAGGCACCCTGGACGCCGAGGCTGTTCTGCGCGGTGATCGCCGTGAGCACGCTCATCCCGTGCACGCCGTTGGCCAGCATCGCCTTCAGGTCGGCCTGGATCCCGGCTCCACCACCGGAGTCGGACCCGGCGACGGTGAGCACTCTGGGCGGGGCGGACGTCATCTGTCTGGCTCCTGTTCAACTCGTGAAGTGGGCGTGACCGGCGACGGACCCGAACAGCTCCCCGTCCACCGTCACCGTCCCGGCCGGCACCGTTTGATTGCCCTCAGCAACCGTCCCGACCACCGTCCACCCGTCCGGTACGTCGGCCGGCTCGAACGTCCCGACCAGCGCGTGGTCCTCGCCACCGGTCAGCACGAACGTCAGCGCGTCGAGCCCGGTCGCGGCGGCGACCGCCTGCAGCGGCTCCGGGACGGCCAGCGCCTGGGTGCGGACGTCGATCACCACCTGACTCGCCTCGGCGATGTGCCGCAGGTCCGCGATCAGCCCGTCGCTCACGTCGCACATCGACGACGCGCCCGCGAGCGCGGCGCGCGGGCCCTCGGCGTACGGGGGTTGTGGCCGGCGGTGCGCGTCGACGACGGTCCGCGGCGAGCGGAAGCCGCGCGTCAGCACGGCGTACCCGGCCTCGGCCCACCCGAGCCGCCCCGCGACCGCGAGCTCGTCGCCCGGCCGCGCGCCGGACCGCAGTACGGGCTTCCGGCCGTCGAGCGAACCGAACGCGGTCACCGACACCAGGATCTTCTCCGACTGCACCGTGTCGCCGCCGACGATGCTCGCGCCGACCAGCTCGGCCTCGTCGGCGAGCCCCTGGTTCAGTTCGATCGCCCACGCCGTCGGCAGGTCCGCGGGCCCACCGAACCCGACCACCAGCGCCGTCGGGCGAGCACCCATCGCGACCACGTCCGCGAGGTTCTGCGCCGCGGCCTTGCGGCCCACGTCGTACGCCGAAGACCAGTCCTGCCGGAAGTGCCGGCCCTCGACGAGCAGGTCGGTGGTGATCACCATCCGCCCGTCCGGCACCGCCACCACCGCCGCGTCGTCCCCCGGCCCGACCAGGACGTCCTCACTCCTGGACAGCCCCCGGGTGACGGCCGCGATCAGCCCGAACTCCCCGGTAGTGCCCAACGTCTCTGTCACGTGTTAGACCTCCCATATCGCCGCAGTGAGTCTAGGACGTGTCTGGCATATCCCCGCAGTCGCGAGCAGTTGCTCGGTGCGGTAGCTCGGCGTGCTGGCGTGAAGGCCTCGATGTTTTTCCATCGTGGCCTTTGCGCCAGTGCGCCGAGGTGCCGTGCCGAGTGACGCGCAGCACGCGGGGATATGCCAGACACGTCCGAGGCGGTACGGTGACGTGGCAACGACGAGTACGCCCGGCCGCTCTGCAGTACTGTGACCGGTGCCCGCTGAGGACGACTGAGTGGAGAACGACGTGGTGGTCCAGGCCTACATCCTGATCCAGACCGAGGTCGGCAAGGCCGCCGACGTCGCAGCGCAGATCGCCGAGGTCCAGGGCGTCACCCTGGCCGAGGACGTCACCGGCCCGTACGACGTGATCGTCCGCGCCGAAGCCCGCAACGTCGACGAACTCGGCAAGCTGGTCGTCGCCCGGGTCCAGAACGTCCCCGGCATCACCCGCACCCTGACCTGCCCCGTCGTCCACATCTGACCATCAACCGGTCCCCCCTGACCCCCGCACCGGCCGGTCAGCACCACAAGCACGCCGTACGGCCCGAGCCGCGCGCCCTCGCCACCATCCGCGCAGGGCGCGCGCTCGCCACGCCCCGCGCAGGGCGCGCCGCCGCACTCCGCTCGGCATTGCGCGTAGCGCTGACCACCGCCCTCCTGGCCGCCCTCACCTCCTGCGGCTCCGACCCGGTCCCGATCGCGGTCCCCGAGCCCGCCCCCGAGGTCAGCGACGCCTGCGCACCCCTCATCAAGGCCCTCCCCGCGAAGATCCTCGACGCCGATCCCCGCTCGACGACGCCGGAGAGCCCGCTCACCGCGGCGTACGGCGACCCACCCATCGAAATCACCTGCGGCGTCTCCCCACCCGCCGGCATGGCCCAAGCCCAGTCCCAGTGCTTCGAGGTCAACGGCGTCGGCTGGTTCGCCAAGGAAGCCTCGAACGGCGTCATCTTCACCACCATCGGCCGCAAGCTGTACGTCGAAATCGCCGTCCCGAAGAAGTACACCCCCGAGGCGAACGCCCTCACCGACGTCTCCGACACGATCAAAACCCACAACCAGCTGATCACCCCCTGCACGTAGCAAACGGAGTTTCCGCATCCAGCCGTGCACCAACCTCCGCACTGACCCGACGTCGAAGGCGGAGCTGCCACTCCCAGCCGCGCGACAACGAGCAAGAATCCCCCAGCAGGCCGCAGCAAAGCGGAGCCACCGACACCCACCACTGATCAACCCCCACCACCCCGGTCCAATCAGTCTCGCTCAGGCGGGACCGCCAGCCTGTGCCGCCGCTTGGTCAGTGGTGGGCGTCGATCACTGTCACTCCACCACTCACTAACCTCGCGCCCGACCCCCCTGAAGGCCCGCATCCGAGCGGGGCGCACCGGCGGCCCGAGCGCCAGCGCGACACTTACTGAGTGCTGCACGTCCGCTGCCCCGAGCGTTCCCACGCGCGCCCCGTCCGCGAGGTGACGCTCCGTCCTCGACCGCCGGGGCGGCTCGAAGACCCGGTTCACGGCTGGAAGCGGAACCTCCGTATTTCCTCCGCGGACTCATGTCCGGTTCCGCGTGGGGGCGTCGACCTACTGGGTGAGAGGCGCCACAGTGGTGTCACTCGCTACCCGAGGAGATGGCATGAAGTACATGATCCTGACTTACGCGTCGCAGACCGACTACGACGGCATGGCCGGAAAGGACACCGGCAAGCCGGCCTGGACCGAGGCGGACTTCATGGCGATGGGCGCGTTCATGGAGAAGTTCAACGCCGACCTGGCCGAGTCCGGTGAACTGGTCGAGACCCGCGGCCTCGCCGCGCCGGTGCTGACCCGCCGGATCGGGTCGAAGAACGGCGAGTCGGTCGTCACCGACGGCCCGTACGCCGAAACGCAGGAGGTACTCGCCGGCTACTGGATCGTCGAGTGCGACTCCTTCGACCGCGCGGTCGAGATCGCCTCCCGCCTCGGCGACACGCCGGCCCCGGAACACGTACGAGCCACGGCGTACGCCGACATCCGCCCGGTCGTCGAAGGACGCGACGACATGCTCGCCTGATGAACCACCCCACGGACCTCCCGCCCGCCGAGCCAACCGGCGGCCCGGGAGACCCGGCCGGACCAGACAGCGGTGCGGGAGCACCCGGCCAGTGGGACGCGGGCGCATCGGCCGGGCCGACCGCCGGTGCAACTGCACCCGCCGAGTCGACCGCGGACGTGGAAGCGCTCGCCGAGCCGAGCAGAGGTGAAGCAGCGCTCAGCGAGCCCGCAGGAGATACGGGAACCCGCGCCGGGCCGACCGCCGGTGCGGGGGCGCCCGCCGAGCAGGGCGCGGGAACACCGACCGCAGATTCCGGGGCACCCACCGCACAGGTCGCGGGCGCACCGGCCGAGCGGAGGGCAGGAGCACCGGCCGACCCGATTGCAGGCACAGGAGCGCCCGCCGAGCAAGGCGCCGGTGCGGGAGAACCTGCCGAGCTGACCGCAGGAGCGGCTGCACCCACCGAGCCGACCGGGGACACGGACGCCTCCGCCGAGCCGATCGCGCGCGCGGGATACGCGGCCGGGCCGGACAGCGGTGCGGCAGCGCGCAGGGAGCCCGCGAGAGACGCGGGAACACCCGCCGGGCCGGTCGCTGGCACGGGAGCACCCGCTGCGCGGTTCGCCGGTGCCGGAGCCCCGTCGGAGTCGATCGTAGGTGTGGAAACGCCCGTCGAGCCGGCCGTCGGTGCAGGAGTGCCCACCGAGCGGGTCGGAGGAGCGGGAGTACAGGCGGAGCCGGACGTCAGTGCGGGAGCGCCAACCGAGACGACCGAGTCGGCCGAGGAACTCCTGCGGCAGCTGGCGCCGCGGGTGCTTGGGGCTCTCGTACGCCGGTACGGGCACTTCGACACTGCGGAGGACGCCGTGCAGGAGGCCCTGTTGGCGGCTGCCAAGCAGTGGCCGGTGGATGGGTTGCCGGACAACCCGCGGGGATGGCTGGTGACTGTGGCCTCGCGGCGGCTGACTGATTTGTTGCGGGCGGAGCAGGCTCGGTTGCGGCGGGAGCAGCAGGTGGCGCAGTGGATGGTGGTGCCGCAGGAGCCGGTGGCTGATTCTGATGACACGTTGATTCTGCTGTTTCTTTGCTGTCATCCGTCGCTTTCGGCGTCGTCTCAGATCGCGCTTACTCTTCGCGCGGTTGGCGGTCTGACGACGAGCGAGATCGCGCGGGCGTTTCTGACCACCGAGGCGACGATGACTCGGCGGATCACTCGGGCCAAGCAAACCGTGAAGGCGAGTGGGGCGCGGTTTTCGTTGCCGCCTGATCATGCTGATCGGCTCGGTGCCGTGCTGAAGGTCGTCTACCTGATCTTCAACGAGGGGTACGCCAGTACGTCGGGGGCGCAGCTGCATCGGGTCGAGTTGGCTTCGGAGGCGATCCGGCTCGCTCGGATGCTGCACGAACTGCTGCCGGACGATCCGGAGGTCGTCGGGCTGCTCGCGTTGATGCTGCTCACCGACGCGCGGAGGCCCGCCCGCACCAGCGCGTCCGGTGAGCTGATCCCGATGGACGAGCAGGATCGCGGGCTCTGGATCCGGCCGGCGATCGACGAAGGGATCGCGCTGATCACCGCGGCGCTCCCGCGCGGCCCGCTCGGGCCGTACCAGCTCCAGGCCGCGATCGCCGCCGTTCACGACGAGGCGCCGACCGCCGCCGAGACGGACTGGCCGCAGATCGCCGCCCTGTACGGCGTACTGCTGCAGCTCACCGACAACCCGATGACCGCGCTGAACCACGTCGTCGCCGTCGCCATGTCCCAAGGCCCCGAGGCCGGCCTCAAGCTGCTCGCCACCATCGACGAAGACCCCAGGCTCACCGTCGACCATCGCCTGTACGCCGTCCGTGGGCATCTGCTGGAGATGTCCGGCAACCCGGGCGCCGCGCGAGCGGCGTACGAGCGCGCGGCCGAGCTCGCCACGAGCGTCCCGCAGCAGCGGTATCTGAACAAGAAGCTCGCCGGTCTCTGACTCTGACTCCCCAACAACTGTTTGACAGTCGCAAGCGCCGCGGGCATCCTTCCCCCCAAGACTTGTTGGGGAGTGAGGACAGGCGATGACGGACGACGACATCAAGGAGCTGCGGGCCGGGGCGCACCCGGTGCGGCTGCGGATCATGTCGCTGCTCACCGGTACGGCGATGAGCGCTGCCGAGGTGGCGCGCGAGCTGGACCTGACGCACGCCAACGCGTCGTACCACCTGCGCTTGTTGTTCGAGTCCGGCGCGATCGTCGAGGCCGGCGAGGAGCGGATCCGCGGCGGGGTCGCGAAGCGCTACCGCTACCCGCACGAGCACCGCGGCGAGCGCCGCAAGCACGGCGTCACCCAGAGCCGCGTCGCCGAGCTGCGCGCCCTCGCCCGCGAGGTCGAGCGCCGCCTGCGCTTCCGCAAACGGGCCGGACGCAACCACTTCAGCGACATCGAGGCCTGGGTCACGCCGGAGGTCTCCGACCAGGTGCGAGCGTTGCTGAAGGAGGCGTCAGCGCTGATCCACGACAGCAACCAACCACCCCGTACGCCGGGCACAGTGCACGTCAGCGCCACCTCCTGGATCTTCGAGATGACCCGGAGGACCAAGTCGTGAAAGGCGCCCTCGCACCGCTTCGTGAGTCGAACTTCCGCTACTACTGGCTGGCCCGCCTCATCGACCGCGCCGGTACGACGATGGCCGGCGTCGCGCTCGCGTTCGCGGTGCTGGAGGTCAGCAGCTCGGCCTCCGCCCTCGGGACGGTGCTGGCCGCGCAGAGCATCCCCCTGGTCGTCTTCCTGCTCGCGGGTGGCGTCCTGGCCGACCGGTTTGGACGGACCGTGGTGATCCAGGTGACGAACGTCGCCTCCGGTCTTAGCCAGCTCGCGATCGCCGTCCTGGTGATCACCGGCACCGCCGAGATCTGGCACCTCGCAGTGCTCTCGGCGGTCAGCGGTACGGTCACCGCCGCTCGGATGCCGGCGCTGGCCGGCATCCTCCCCCAGCTGGTCCCCCGCGACCAGCTCAAGCCGGCGAACCTGGCCGTCGCCGTTCCTGAGAACGCGTTGATGGTCCTCGGACCAGCGGTCAGCGGATTGCTGGTGGTGGCTGCCGGGCCCGGGTGGGCGCTCGCGGTCGACGGTACGACGTACCTGCTCGCTGCACTTGTGCTGACCCGCGTCCGCATCCCGCGTCCGGTGGAAGGCCGGCAGCGCAAGGGTGTCGCCGCCGACCTGCGCGAGGGCTGGAGCTACGTCCGCTCGACCCAGTGGTTGTGGGTGGTGGTCGCCGCGTTCTTCCTGCTGAACGCGATCGTCAGCGGCGCGTTCGCCACGCTGGGTCCGGTGCTCGCGACGCGCACCGACCTCGGCGAGGCCGGGTGGGGGCTGATCCGCTCGGCGCAGGCGGTCGGCTTCCTGGTCTGCTCGCTGGTACTGATCCGGCTGACCCTGCGCCGACCGCTGCTGTGGGGCATGATCGCGATCGCCGTCCAGGGCGCGCCGATGCTCGTGCTCGGCTTCCAGCCGCTGCTGGTCACCGCGATGATCGCCGCGTTCGCCGCCGGGGTCGGCAGCCAGATCTTCGGCCTCGGCTGGGACCTGGCGATGCAGGAACACGTGCCGGACGAGATGCTCTCGCGCGCGTACTCCTACGACATGCTCGGCTCGGTGGCGGCGATCCCGATCGGCCAGCTGGCGTTCGGGCCGCTCGGGCTGGCGTTTGGGATCCAGCCGGTGATGATCGTCGCCGGTACGGCGTACGTCGTGGTCGCGCTACTCCCGCTGCTGTCCCGGTCGGTGCGCGAACTGCCGCGCGCGACGACGGTGAGCGTCTGAGTCGCGCGAGGGGGCGAGGGCCCGGGAGAGGCGGGGCGAGAACCAGCGTGAGCCCATTCGGGCGGGGCGGGTGTGAGCCCGCCCAGGCGAAGCACGCGGGGGCGGGACGGGTATAAGTCCGCTCAGGCGAAGAGGCGCGGAGCTGGTCGGGAGCCAGCGCGAGCCCGCTCAGGCGAAGAGCGGCACGGCGGGCCGGGAGCCAGCGTGAGCCCGCTCGGGCGGGGAAAGGCGAGGGCCGGTGTGAGCCCGCTCGGGCGGGGCGGGAGCGATCGCGACCCGCTCGGCGAGGAGATGCGGGACGAGAGGGGCGGGGGCGGAAGCCGGCGCGAGCCCGCTCGGGCGGAGAGACGTGGGCGGGCACGGAAGCCGGCGTGAGCCCGCTCGGGCGGAGAGACGTGGGCGGGGACGGAAGCCCGCGTGAGCCCACCCGAGCGGGGAGAGGCAGGCGGGAGCCAGCGTGAGCCTGCTCGGGCGCGGGGGCAGCGTCTGAGCCCTGCGCCGAGGCGGAGGGGCAGCGTCACATCCCCGAGCCGAGGCGGAGATCAACACCTCAGCCCCGCGCGCAGGCGGCTGAAGATCCACGGCATGGTCGACCGCGAGATCGAGTCGAGCACACCAGCGTCGGGCGGTACCCGTTCGTCGGCAGCTTCGCCGGGGCGGGAGGGCACGCTCGGGGACACCTCGCTGCGACCTGCTGGAGCGGCCGGTCGTCGGGTCAGCGGCTCAGCCCCGCGCGGAGGCGGGTGAGGGCTTCCTGGGCCTGGCTGCGGGTGGGCTCGTCGATTCCGTGCTCGGAGAACCGCGCCTCGCGGTACAGGGACGCGAGGAGGTGGAGGTCCGCTGGTGGGACGTCGCGGGCCGCCAGGACGCGGACGGTGAACTCCGACGAGGTCTCGGAGGGTTCGCGGGGGATGCCCGCGTCGGCGGCGTACGACTCCAAGGCCGCCCAGCAGCGGATCACGGCATCGGTGGGCGCGGCCGAGGTGATCGCTTGGAGGCCGGCGTCGAGGGCGGCTTCCAGCTGTTCGTCGCGGATCGCTGCGACCCGGCTGAAGTGGGCGTCGCGCTCGGCTCTGGCGCGCTGCTGGGTGCGGTCGGTCACCTTCACGTAGACCACGCGGGCGATCACCAGGAGCGTCACAGCCAGTACGACGCTCAGCAGGCCTGTCACCAGCCAGTCCCACCAGCCTGGGGTGGCGGTGGGGACCGACTCCGGGCGCTTCGGCGGCGTCGGCGTACCGCGTGGGGTTCGAAGCGGCGCCGGCGGACCGTCTTGGTTCTGCCACGGCCGGACGCTTCCGGCCGCGGCCGCGATCACGATCAGTACGCCGGCGGCGAGCCCGCCGAGGGTCAGCCAGAGTCCACGTGTACGCCGCAAGTCGCCCCCGTCCCCAGGGCACCAGTGTGAGGGGACGGCGGGGCCAAGTCGGCCCGTCGGCCCGCCGGGTCGTCGAGTCTCCCTGGCCGTTGGAGCCGCCGGAGTCTGCCCGGAGCCGCGGGTGTTGCCGGAGTCCCGGGCGTCGCCCGAGTCTGCTCGGAGTCGTCCGAGCCGCCGGACTCCGCCCGGCAGCGCAACAGCCGGCATCGCGTTCTGGATCTGCCGGCCGCCGCTGAGCGACCGCCTCCCGGTGTCCGCAGGACCAGCCACTGCGCCGCCCGGCCCTGAGCGCCGGTACGCCGGTACGCCGGCGTCAGTCGTCTACCTCCCCGCCGGTGCCTGGCTCGGAAGAAATGCCGATGCCGGCCCGGCCTGCGCCGAGGGTGTGGCGCTCGCCGGGGTGGACGAGGGCGCCGCGAGGGAGGGGTGGGCGCGACACGTGCGCGTTGAGCGGCGGGTGCGTGAGGCCCTATGCCTGCGCCGCGGGGTGGGTCTCACCCGGGGAAGGCGCCGAGGCCGGCGGCTGCGATTGGTCTGTCGACTGGGCTGCGGGTGTGGGGTTGGCTCCGGCTGGGGTGTCTGGTGGCCTTGGGTGTGGTGCCCGGGCGGCGAGGCCGGCCGGTACGCCGGGACGCTGCGCCGGCGTCGGCATGCCGAACGTCGGCCCGCCGATGCGCCGGTACAGGCTCCGGCTCACCATCCCGCGCGCTCATCGATCACGCATCCAACCGATCCTCGATCGGCCCCGGCTCAGTTGTCGAACAGCATCGCCGTCGTACCCGCATCCACGAACAGCTCGACCCCCGTGATCGCCCGGGCCTCCGGGGACAGCAGGAAGGCGACCGCGTTGCCGATGTCGATCGCCTCGACCGGGGTCGGCAGCATCTGGTGGTCGGCGACGAAGTCGGCGAGCAGGTGCTCACGGCCCCGGGCCTCGACGGCGCCGGGATGCACGATGTTGCAGCGGATGTTCTCGCGGCCGTGGTCGCGGGCGATGCCGCGGGTCAAGGCCGCGAGGGCGGCCTTCGTCGCGGCGTACAGGGTGAAGGTCTCGGCGGCGCCGGCGGCGTGGACCGAGCCGATGTTGACGATTCCGCCGCCGCCGTTGTCGAGCAGCACCGGTACGACCTCACGGATGCAGGTCCAGGCGCCGCGGTAGTTGATCGCGTGCAGCCGGTCGAACTCCTCCGGCGTCGCCTCCGTACCGAGCTTGCGCAGCCCGACGCCCGCACTGTTGACCCAGGCATCGATCCGCCCGTACGCCGTCACAGTCGCCGCGACGACCTCCCGGACCGACTCGGTGTCGGTGACGTCCAGGCGCATCGCCGCCGCGGTCGCGCCGCCCGCCTGCAGCTCCTCGGAGACCAGCTCCGCCGCGGCGAGATCCTGGTCGGCGACCACCACGGTCCAGTCCTTGGCAGCAAGCGCCCGGCAGATCCCGCTGCCGATCCGCACCCCGCCGCCGCCCGTCACGACACACACCCGCATCTCCGCGCACCCGCTTTCATCGATTGCCGTACCGCCGTCCGCGACGGCGACGAGGTCCTCACCGCGCTCCGCGAGCACGGTGTCCGGGTCGTCGCCCGAACGCCCGGGCCGCCGACGTCCCGGTCACGCCGACCGCACTCAGCTGACGCCCAACACCCGAAGGCCCGGCCAGGCCGACCGCACACAGCCGCCCCCCGAAGGCCCGGCCAAGCCGTCCGCACTCACCCGACCCCCGAAGGCCCGCCCACACCGACCTCGCCGACCGCCCAAAACCGCGCTCATTCCATCAGACCTCCTCCCCACCCGCCCGCCCCGCCCGGGCGACCACGAAGACGAACAGCCCAGCCATCACCCCGGCCCCGACCCACATCGCCTGCTGCCACCCCTCCACGAACGACTGCTGCGCGGCTCGGACCACCGTGTCCGAACCGCCCGCGACCGCGTTCGCCACTCCCTGACGCGCAGCCGCCGCGACGTCCCCAGGTACGCCGTCCAGCCGCGGGTCGATCGCGGCCCGGTAGCCCGCGGACAGCACGGCGCCGAGCAGCGCGACCCCGAGCGCGGTGCCGAACTCACGGGTCACGTCGTTGAGCGCCGAGGCGACACCTTGCCGCTCACGCGGCAACGAGCTCGTGATCGCCTCGGTCGACGGCGTCATCGACAACCCCATCCCGAGCCCCATCGCGAGCAGGCCTGGCAGCACGGACAGATAGCCGCGATCGGCGGACACCAGCCCCGCCATCAGGGCCAGGCCGGCGGCGCCGAGCAGGACCCCGGTCGCCATCGTCGCCCGATTCCCGATCCGCAGTGCCAGCCGCGGCGCGACCGCGGAGGCGACCATCATCAGCAGCGCCATCGGCATCATCGCCAGCGTCGCGCTCAGCGCGGACCACCCGAGCACGGCCTGCAGGAACGGGAAGAACACCACCAGGATCCCGGCCTGCACCCCGAACACCACGAGCAGCGTCACCGACCCGCCGGCCAAACCGTGTTGCCCGAACAGCCGGACGTCGAGCAGCGGCGCGGCCTGCCGCAGCTCCCACAGCACGAAACCGATTGCCGCGACCAGCCCGCCGATGAGCGCGATCAGCGTCATCGGTTCGGTCCACCCGTGCACCGGACCTTCGTGCAGCACGTAGATCAGCCCGACCACCGCGACGACCGACGTGAGCGAGCCGACGACGTCGAAGCGGTGGGCGGCGTACTCACGAGAGTTGGGGACCGACCGTACGACGAGCGCCGCCGAGACCACGACGAGCGCGATCGGCAGGACGAACAGCCAGCGCCAGGTGGCGACGTCGACCAGCAGCGCCGACAGGTACATCCCGATGATGCCGCCACCGCCGGCCACCGCGGTCCAGACCCCGATGCCCTTGGAGCGCTCGGCCTCGGGGAACGTCGAGGTGATCACCGCGAGCGTGACCGGCATGATCATCGCGGCGCCCACTCCGGACAGCAGCCGGGAGGCGAGCATCAGTTCCGCCGTACCGGCCAGTCCGGCGGCGACGTTCGAGACGCCGAAGACAACCAGGCCGGCCAGCAGCACCGGTTTGCGCCCCCACCGGTCCCCGAGCGCGCCGAGCGGGAGCAGCAGCGCGGCGAGGCTGATCGTGTAGAGGTTGATGAACCACAGCACCTCGGTCTGGGAGGCGCCGAACTCGACGGCGAGCTGCGGCTGGGCCACGTTCAGGCCGGTCACCGAGGCGACGACGGCCATCAGCGCGACACAGACCGCGATCAGCACCGTACGGCGCTGAGCCGGGTCGTCGACGGTCGGGCCGGCGTCGACGGCGGGTGGGAGGTGGGTACTCACGGAGGTCCTTTCAGCGAACGGCTGGTACCTCCCGATCGTGGCCAGGGGCAATCGATCCGGCAAACGTTGTTGCCGAATGGCAAGCTGGCGGCATGGACGAAACGATCGATCGCACCCTCGGCGCGGTGGGACCGCGGCTCAAGACGCTGCGGCAGCGCCGCGAGGTCACCTTGAGCGACCTGTCCGCGCAGACCGGTATCTCGACCAGCACGCTGTCGCGGCTCGAGGCCGGGCTCCGGCGTCCCACCCTCGAGCAGCTGCTGCCGCTGGCCCGGGCGCACGGGGTCACGCTGGACGAACTGGTCGACGCGCCGCCGACCGGTGATCCGCGGATCAACCTGCGGCCGATCCCGACCAACGACGGCCGGACGATCCTGCCGCTGACCCGGCGGCCGGGCGGCATCCAGGCCTACAAGTTCGTGCTCCCGGCCGGGCGCGACGACGCCGAGCCGGACCTGCGCACCCACGAGGGCTACGACTGGGCCTTCGTCCTCAACGGCCGGCTCCGGCTGGTGCTCGGCGAGCACGACATCGTCCTCGAACCGGGCGAGGTGGCCGAGTTCGACACCCGTACGCCGCACTGGTTCGGCGCCACCAGCTCAGGTCCGGTGGAGTTCCTCAGCCTGGTCGGCAAGCAGGGCGAACGCGCCCACGTCCGCGCTGCTCCGAAGCAGCGCGGACCGAAGTGAGGCGTACCGCCGTACGGCCGAAGCCGGGCCGCATCGTCAGCGCAGACCGGTAGGCCGCGTCTGCGCCAGCGTCAGCAGGCGGTCGACCAGCGCCGGGTAGTCCAGCCCCGACGCCGCCCACAGCCGCGGGAACATGCTGGTCGGCGTGAACCCCGGCATCGTGTTGATCTCGTTGATGATCACCCGGCCGTCACCGTCGAGGAAGAAGTCGACCCGCGCCAGCCCCTCGGCCTCGATCGCGTCGAACGCGGTCAGCGCCTTCGCCCGGATCTCCGCCACCACGTCGTCGGGAAGGTCCGCGGGCACCGACAGGGCCGTGTACTCCTCGCCCTCCGGCAGGTACTTGGTCTCGAAGTCGTAGAAGTCGTGCCCGCCACCCGAGATCGCGATCTCGCCGCAGACGCTCGCCTCGGGGAGGCCGCCGTTCAGCCCGCCCAGTACGCCGACCTCGATCTCGCGCGGCGTCTTCACCGACGCCTCGACGATCACCTTCGGGTCGTGCGCACGGGCCTCGGCGATCGCCGCGTCCAGCTCGTCGGCCGACGACACCTTGCTGATCCCCAGGCTCGACCCGCCGCGCGCGGGCTTCACGAAGACCGGGAATCCCAGCTCGGCCACCGCGGCCCGGCAGGCGCCGGGGTCGCGCAGCCAGTCGCGGTCGCGGATCACGACGTACGGGCCGACCTCGAGGCCGGCCGCCGCGAAGACGACCTTCATGTAGTGCTTGTCCATGCCGACCGCGCTGGACAGGACGCCGGAGCCGACGTACCGGATGTCCGACATCTCCAGCAGGCCCTGCAGCGTGCCGTCCTCACCCCAGGGGCCGTGCAGCAGCGGGAAGACCACGTCGACCTCGCCGAGTGTGCTCGGCACCTGGTCGGGTTCGGAGACCACCAGCTCGCGGTCGGCGCCGAACAGCACCGGGGCCGCCGTCACGTCCACCTCGGGCAGCTTGCCGTCGGTGATCGACAGCCGGTCGGGGTCACCGCTCTCCAGCACCCAGTGTCCCGAGGTGGTGATCCCGACCGGAACCACCTCGTACTTGTCCCGGTCGATCGCCTGCAGCACGTTGGCCGCGGTCACGCAGGAGATCGCGTGCTCGCTCGACCTCCCGCCGAAAACCACAGCGACGCGGGGCTTGCTTTTTTCGTCCCTCGAGAACTCACTCACCGGCTCGACGATAGCGCTAGCACGGCCGCGGCTTGACCGGGGTTTGGTAAAGATGTCTTCAGATTGCTGTCAGTAGCGCCCGCTCGGAGCGCAGTTCGCGGGGCATGTTCCAGCCCAGTACGGCGCTCACGCGGCCGCCGGAAACGTAGTGGGCGAGGAACTTCCGGGCCGCCGGATCGCCGGCCACGACGACCATCCGCGCGTCGGGCGCGACGACGCCGTAGACCTGGATGCGGGCGTCGTACTGGTCGGTCCAGAAGTACGGGATCGGGTCGAAGTCGACCTCCTGCCCGAGGATCCGGCGAGCGGCCCAGACCGCTTGCTCGGTCGCGTTGAACCGGTGCTCCAGCCGCAGCGACGTCCCGAACCGCGGGCTCGTCCACCGCGCGACATCGCCCGCCGCATGCACTCCAGCCGGCGCTTCGTCACACAACACGCCGTCCCCGCACGGCAGCCCGGACGTATCCAACCAGTCGGTTACCGGACGGGACCCGACAGCAACCAGCACAGCATCCGCCTTCACCACCGAACCGTCCGACAGCTCGACGCCCTCCACAGCCGACTCCCCTAGGAGCCGCGTCACACCAGACCCACCAACAACCCGTACGCCGTTCGCCGCATGCAGCTCGGCGAGCATCCACCCCAGCTCAGCGCCCAGCTGCACAGCGAGCGGCGCCGGAGCCAGGTCGACCAGCGTCACCTCGCAGCCGAGCTGGCGAGCCGCAGCAGCCGTCTCCGACCCCAGGAACCCAGCTCCCACGACCACTACCGACGCAGCGTCGACCAGCGACTTCCGCAACGCCACAGCATCGTCCAGCGTCCGCAGCACGTGTACGCCGGCCAACTGGTGCCCGTCGCTGAGCCGCACGGGCTGCACGCCCGTGGCCACAACCAGGTGATCCCAGCCGAGAGCCTCGCCAGTCGACAAGGCCACCTCCCGCCGAGCCAGGTCCAGCCCAGTAGCGCGGGTAGCAAGCCGCAGGTCGATCCCCTGCTCGGCGTACGTCGTACCGGCGCCGAAGCTGGTGCGCTCAGCCGGCCAGCTGCCGAGCAGGACCTGCTTCGACAGCGGCGGCCGGTCGTACGGGAGGTGCGGCTCGTCGCCGATCACTGTGATCGCTCCGGCGAACCCCTCTCGCCGCAACGTCTGTGCGGTCGTGGAGCCCGCAGCCGAAGCTCCCACGATGACTACCTGCTCCACGGAACTACTCGCTCAGCACAATGGCACGGGCCGGACACAGCAACGCAGCCTCACGGGTGGCGGCGTACTCGTCAGCACCAGGCTCCCGCAGCAGTACGGCGACGCCATCCTCGTCCCGCTGGTCGAAGACCTCCGGCGCGGCCAGCACGCACTGCCCGGCCGCGACGCAGCTCTCCTGGTCGATGTCGACGTTCATCACTTCGCCTCCCAAGTCACCGGCAGCGCGGCCAGGCCGTAGACCAGCGCGTCGTGCTTGAACTCCAGCTCCTCGAACGGCACCGCCAGCCGCAGCCCGGGGATCCGCCGGAACAGCCGCGTGTAGACCTCGATCAGCTCGACCCGTGCGAGCTGCTGGCCGAGGCACTGGTGCGGCCCGAAGCCGAAGGCCAGGTGCGCCGACGCCTTGCGGGTCAGGTCGATCCGGTCGGCGTCCGGGAAGACGCTGGTGTCCCGGTTCCCGGCGGTGATCGCGGCGATCAGGTACTCGCCCGCCTTGACCGTCTCGTCGCCGATCGGGATGTCGTCGAGCACGTGCCGGAACAGGCCGAACTGCACGACGGTCAGGTACCGCAGCATCTCCTCCACTGCGGCCGGTGCGATCTCCGGGTGCTCCCGCAGCTGCTCCAGCTGATCAGGGTTGCGCAGCAAGGCCAGTGTGCTCAGGCCGATCATGTTCGCCGTCGTCTCGTGCCCGGCGATCAGCAGCGTGATGCCGATCGACACCAGCTCGGGCACGGTCAGCGGCGTGCCCTGATCCTCGGCTCTGGTGATCAGCCGCGTCAGCAGGTCGTCAGCAGAGCGGTCCTCGTGCTTGGCCAGCACCAGCTTGGCCATGTACTGCTGGATCTCCTCGCTGGTCTCCTGCTGCTCCTGCGGGGTCCGCTGCACCGAGAGCAGCAGCGCTGACCAGTGCTGGAACTGGTCGCGGTCGGCGTACGGTACGCCGAGCAGCTCGCAGATCACCAGCGACGGGATCGGCAGCGCGAAGTGCTCGACCAGGTCGACCGGTCCGCCGGTGGCGAGCAACCTGTCGAGGTGCTCCTCGACCAGGTCGACGATGCGCGGCCGCAACGCCTGCACTCGCTTCACGGTGAACTCCGCGGTCAGCAGCCGGCGCAGGTGCGCGTGGCGCTCGCCGTCGTTCTGCAGCACCGAGCCGGAGTCGACCTCGCGCTCCAGGTCGGCGTGCGGCGACATGTGCGCCGAGGGAGCCGAGCGGGAGCTCAGGTTCGGGTTGCTGAGCACCTCGCGCACTTCGTCGTACCGGCTGACCACCCAGGCGTCGACACCGAGCGGGGTGGACACCTTGGCGGGCTGCGGCCCGGCCAGTAGGTCGGCGTACCCGGCGGCGGGGTCGAACGGGCAGCCGCTCGGCCGGGTGTGCGGAAAGTCGGTCATCGAACCTCCAAAGCTGGAAGTGACTACCATATGACTGTCTGTGTTGCTTTTCAAAAGGAAGTAAGTTGAGCAGATGGGACTGCGTGAGCTGAAGCGGGAACGAACCCGCCGGCTGATCTCGGACAAGGCTTTCGAGCTGTTCAGCGACCACGGCTTCGGCCGGACCACGGTCGAGCAGATCGCCGCGGCCGCCGAGGTCGGGCCGAGCACGCTCTACCGCTACTTCCCGACCAAGGAGACCCTGGTCATCGAGTTCGTCGAGGACTCGCTGTTCGGCGCGATCGACTGGCTGCGCGAGCAGCCGGCCGAGCTGGAGCTGCCGGTCGCGCTGGCCCAGGTGATCGACCGGGTCCTGGACCGGATGCAGAGCAACCCCGACCGCGTCCGCACGGTCTACGAACTGGCCGAGCAGACCCCGTCGCTGAGCGCCCACCTGACCGACGCGATCTGGCGCTGGCGCAAGGACCTCAGCACCGAGCTCGTACGCCGGTCCGCCGGCTCCGCGCTGACCGCCAAGCTCGCGGCCGGGACGACGATGAACGTGATCGAGATCGTCGTCGAGACCTGGGTCGGCGACCCCGCCGGCCCGTCGATCAAAGCGCTGGCCCGCGAAGCCCTGCAGCTGTTCGAGGACCGCGGCATCCCGCTGCCGTCGGCCACCCGCTGACCTCCGCCGCCCTTCCCCTGCGCGATCTGCTGCCCGCTCGCCTTCCCCTGCGCCACCTGCTGCCCCGCTCGCTCTCCCCCGCCCACCCCGCTGCCTCTCCCCCCGGCCCGACCCGGCTGACTCCGCTTGCGACAATCCCCGCATGACCCCTGCGCTCGATCCGTCCACCGTCGTCGTGCACGCCGGACGCCCCGAGCGGGTGCCGGACGCGCCGCTCGGCGAGTCGCCGGTGTTCAGCTCCACCTACATCGCGGGCGGCGACCGCGGCTACGGGCGCTTCGACAACGACGCCTGGGCCGCGCTCGAGCAGACCCTCGGCGAGCTCGAAGGCGGCCGCGGGCTCACCTTCGCCTCCGGCATGGGCGCGGTCGCGGCGATCTGCGACCTGATCCCGGTCGGCGGGCGCGTGGTCGCTCCCCAGCACGCCTACAGCGGCGTACTCGGTCTGCTCGACCAGCAGGCTGCAGCCGGTCGGCTGCAGCTGCAGCGCGTCGACATCGCCGACACCGACCAGGTCGTCGCGGCCGTCGCCGGAGCAGACCTGCTGTGGATCGAGTCCCCGACCAACCCGGCGATGGAGGTCGCCGACCTACCGGCACTCTGTACGGCGGGACGCGCGGCCGGCGCACTGGTCGTGGTCGACAACACCTTCGCCACACCACTGCTGCAGCGTCCGCTGGAGTTCGGCGCGGATCTGGTGATGCACTCGGCGACCAAGTTCATCGCCGGGCACTCCGACGTACTGCTCGGCGCGATCGTCACCGCGAACGACGACCTGTGGACGACGCTGGAGTCGAAGCGCCGCAACCTCGGCGCGATCCCCGGCCCGATGGAGGCCTGGCTCGGGCTGCGCGGCCTGCGCACGCTCGCGCTCCGGCTGGAGCGCGCGCAGTCGAACGCCGCCTTCCTCGCCGAGCGCCTGCGCGAGCACCCGCGGGTCAGCCGCGTCCGCTACCCCGGCCTCACCGACGACCCCGGGCACGCCCGCGCCAAGGCGCAGATGTCGGGCTTCGGCGCGATCCTCGCCGTCGAGCTCGGCGGCGACGCCGAGCTGGCTCAGCGCGTCTGCCAGTCCACGAAGCTGTGGGTCCACGCCACCAGCCTCGGCGGCGTCGAGTCCATGCTCGAACGCCGCCGCCGCTGGCCCGCGGAGGTCCCGACGATCCCCGTCGACCTGATCCGCATGTCGGTCGGCATCGAGCACCCGAACGACTTGTGGGCCGACTTGGAGCAAGCGCTCAAGGCCTAGCCCGCCCGCCCCTGCGGGGCGGGGAGCCGGTGAGGCGGGGAGCGGGTGAGCCGGGGAGCGGGTGAGGCGGTGGGGCAGGGCGACGGCGGGCGGGGCTCAGGGCTTCCTGGCCCGCAACACCGGCGCTCCGATCACCGTCAGCACGCACAGCACCGCAGGCAAGATGAACGCGATGTTCAGCGGCATGAAGTGCGCCAACCCACCGATCAACGCCGGCCCGGCCAGCAACCCGACGTACCCAAGCCCAACAACCTTCGCCATCAACGCCCCCGAGGCCCGCGGATCCAGGTTCCCCGCCGCCGTGAACAGCTGCGGCACTCCCCCGGCCAACCCGAGCCCGAACATCGCCCAGCCGATCAGTCCAACAACCACCCACGGGCTCAGAATCACCACGGTCAATCCGACAGCAGCCAGCGCAGCGCCGTACCGCACGATCGCCATCGCACCGATCACCGCGGCAACCCGGTCCGTCGCGAACCGCCCGACCGTCATCGCCACCGCGAACGCGCCGTACGCGTACGCCGCCGTACTGGTCGAAGTCCCCAGCACATCCCGGAACTGCAACGCAGCCCAGTCGTTCGCAACCCCCTCCGCCAGCATCAGCCCGAAAGCCAGCCCACCCAACGCCCACACCAACTTCGCCGGCGGCTTGCTCGAGGGCGCTTCCTCATGGGACTCCGGCACCTCAGCCTCGATCAGGTACCGGCTCGTCGCCAGCGACACGACGACCAGCAGCACCCCACAAGCCCCCAACGTCACCTCGGTCGGTACGCCGGCCCGCAACGTCATCGCCCCGATCAGCGCGGCGATCGCCCCACCGATCGACCACATCGCGTGGAACGCCGCCATGATCGGTCGCGGGTAAGCCCGCTCGACGACGACGGCGTGCGCGTTCATCCCCACATCCAGCGACCCGTTCGCGAAGCCAAGCAGCATCAGCGTCAGCCCAAGCGTCCACCAAGAGTCAGTCAGCCCCGGCCCGAACAGCGACACCCCCAGCAACGCCGCCGACGCAGGCACCAGCCGACGCTGCCCGACCCGATCAGCGAGTGGCCCGGCCACCTGCATCCCCAGGAACGCAGCACCACCGAGCACGAGCAACAGCAGGCCGAGCGTGCTGTGCGTGATCCCGGTCGCGTGCTCGATGTTCGGGATGTGCACCACCCACAGCCCGATGGCGAAACCGTTGATGCCGAAGTACACCCAGGTCGCGATCCGGGCCGCTCGCGGCGGCGCGGCGACGATCGTGCTCACAGAACGTCCTCCACAGCTGAGCCGGCCACCTGGACGAGGACGCCGCGCTCGGCCAGCGCGGCCCGCTCGTCCTGCGGGGCCGACGGGTCGGTGATGATCAGGTCGGGACGGTCGGCGGCGCAGACGTAGGCCAGCGCCGCGCGGTCCCACTTCGCGCCGTCCACCAGCGCGATCGAACGGGTCGCCACGGCGAGCGCCTGCAGCTTCACCTCGGCGTCCCCCAGGTCGTACGCCGTGAGCCCCGCCTCCAGGCTGAACGCGCACGGGCTGAGCACCGCGACGTCGAAGCGCAGCGCGCGCAGCGAGGCCAGCGTCAGCGGGCCGACCAGCGCCTGCTCGCCCTTGCGCGGTTCGCCGCCGGGCAGCAGCAGCCGGATGCGCGGGTTGTCGACGAGCTCCTGGGCGACCTGCAGCGACAACGGCATCACCGTCATCGTCCGGCCGCGCAGCAGCCGCGCGACCTCGAGCGCCGTCGTACCGCTGTCGAGCACGATCGAGTCGCCGTCACGCAGCTGGTCGACGGCCGCCGCGGCGATCGCCTGCTTGGCCTTGACCGCCGCCGTCGAACGCGCGGCGAACGGCGGTTCGAGTCCGGCCGGCATCGCCGAGACGGCGCCGCCGTGGACGCGTTTGAGCACGCCCTGCGCGGCCAGGTAGTCGAGGTCGCGGCGCACGGTCATGTCCGAGGCACCGGTCAGCTCGACCAGTTCGGCCACTGCGATCCGGGCCGAGCCCTGCAGCCGTTCTACGATGACTCGCTGACGCTCGGCACTCTTCACGCCGTCGAATCTAACATTTCTTCCTGTGCGTTCAAACATTCCGCCTGTTGATATGGACTTCCCCCTGTGATGATCGATGAGGTACGGCGGGCCCGCGTCGCGGTGGCCGTCGTGTTCTGCGTGCACGGCTCGGTGACCGGCTCGTTCGCGACCCGGGTGCCGTGGATCCAGGACCACGCCGGCGTCAGCCCCGGCCAGCTCGGTCTCGCGCTCGCGTTCCCCGCGCTCGGTGCGGCGCTCGCGATGCCGCTGGCCGCCCGGGTCAGTCACCGCTTCGGTTCCCGTACGGCGTTGCGCGGGCTCCTCGCGCTCTGGACGCTCGCGCTGATCCTGCCCTCGCTCGCGCCGAACCTGCCCGCCCTCTGCGGCGCACTGCTCGTGTACGGCGCGACCGCGGGCATGGCCGACGTCGCGATGAACGCGCTCGGCGTCGAGGTCGAGCACCGGCTGGAGAAGTCGATCATGTCCGGCCTGCACGGGATGTGGAGCGTCGGCGCGCTGATCGGGTCCGGGATCGGCACGGTCGCCGCCCACCTCGACGTGAACGCGCAGCTGCACCACCTGGTGATGGCCGGCGTCCTGACGGTCCTCGGCGCGATCGCCTGCCAGTACGTGCTCAACCTGCGCCCGACCGAGGAGGAGGAAGCGCCGCCGCGGTTCGCACTGCCGCCGAAGTCGGCGCTGCTGATCGGCGCGGTCGGTTTCTGCGCGGTCTTCGCCGAGGGCGCGAGCCTGGACTGGTCGGCGGTCTACCTGGAGGACGTGCTCACCACCTCGGCCGGGGTCGCGGCCGGCGCGACGACCGGTTTCGCGCTGACGATGGCGATCGCGCGGCTGGTCGGCGACGCGGTGGTCGACCGGTTCGGCGCGGTCCCGACGGTCCGGGTCAGCGGCGTGATCGCGACGCTCGGCGGCGTACTCGTCGTACTGGCTCCGCACCCGGTCGTCGCGATGACCGGCTTCGGCCTGCTCGGCCTCGGCATCGCGGTCGTGGTCCCGCTCGCCTTCGCGGCCGCGGGCAAGTCCGGACCCAACCCGAGCCAGGCGATCGCCGGCGTCGCGACCGTCACGTACGCGTCCGGCCTGGTCGCGCCGTCGATCATCGGTGGGATCGCGCAGGCCAGCAGCCTGACGCTGTCGTTCATCGTGGTCACCGTGCTGGCGACCGGCCTCGCGCTGTTCGCGCCGGTCCTCGCACCTCGCCGCAAAGTCCCCGACGCCGCCTAGGCGCCCTGCTTCACCGTCTCGATCAACCCGTACGACGCGCGCGCGGCCGCGTCCGGGTCGCCGTTCGTGATCGCCTCGAACACGTCGAGGTGCGCCGCGCGCAGCTGCGGGTGCTCGGGGAACGCCGCGCTCTGCTCGATCGACTCGCTCAGCAGACCGCCCATCGCGGCGTACAGGCGCACCAGCACCGGGTTCCCCGACGCCTCGACGATGCCCCGGTGGAACGCGGTGTCCGCGGCCACGAAGGCCGCGAGGTCGCTCGCGTCGTGGGCGGCGTCGCGGGCCTCGAGCGCCGCGATCAGCGTCTTGATCCCGTCGGCGCTCGGGCGCTGCGCGGCCAGCCGGGCCGCGGCCGCCTCGATCCCGGCCCGGGCGTCGAAGACGTGGTCGAGCGACGTGATCTCGTCGCGCAGCAGCACGCCGCCGATCTCGTCGGTCGCGCGCACGTAGGTGCCGTCGCCGACCCGCGGCTCCAGCAGCCCGGTCAGGCTCAGTGAGCGCAGCGCCTCCCGCACGGTCCCCCGGCTGACGCCGAGCTCCGTGGCGAGCTGGTGCTCGCCGGGAATCCGCTCACCGCGCGGCCACTCGCCGGACTCGATCCGCCCGCGGAACTGTTCCGAGACCTGGATCACCAGCGGAACCTGCCGAATCAATGACATAGTGTGTAAATGTAGGACATCTACAGGGATGAGGGAAGCACCAGTGGCTCAGTCCGCCGCGCCGGCCGTCCGGCAGTACTCACCAGCGATCACCGCGACCGCCTTCGTCGTGGCCCTGAGCCTGCGCCCGGCGCTCACCGCGGTCGGCCCGGTGCTCCCCCGGATCGGCGTCGACCTGCACCTCGGTGAGGGCGTGCTCGGTCTGCTCGGCACGCTGCCCCTGCTGGCGTTCGCGTTCGCCTCCCCGCTCGTGCACCTGCTGTCGCGCCGCTTCGGGATGGAGCGGACGGTCTTCGTCTCCCTGCTCGTCCTGGCCGTCGGTACGGCGGCCCGCCCGTACACGGGTCTGGCCGGTCTCTGGATCGGAACCGTCGTGGTCGGCGCGGCGATCGCCGTCGGCAACGTGCTCGTCCCGGTCAT
The DNA here is from genome assembly GCF_040681455.1 of Kribbella sp. NPDC051770. Lineage (NCBI taxonomy): Bacteria > Bacillati > Actinomycetota > Actinomycetes > Propionibacteriales > Kribbellaceae > Kribbella > Kribbella sp. NPDC051770. The sequence continues at coordinate 81,524 of NZ_JBFAYT010000013.1, forward strand.
CCTGAAGCGCGACTACGCCGCCAACGTCTCGCGCGCGACCGGGATCTACACCGCGTTCATCACTGGCGGCGCCGCGGTGGCGTCGCTGGTCGCCGTACCGATCGCCAACGCGGCCGGGTGGCGGCTCGCGCTCGCGGTCTGGGGCGGGCTCGCCGTGCTGGTCGCGCTGGTGTGGCTGCCGCGGACGATCTCACCGGCGCCGGTCCCCGCTGCGCCCGCGACGGACGACGAGAATCCCCCGGTCAGCGTCTGGCGGCAGCCGATGGCTTGGCTGGTCACGTTCTTCATGGGCCTGCAGTCGACCAGTTTCTACCTGCTGGTGAACTGGCTGCCGACGATCGAGATCTCGACCGGGATCTCGGAGAAGACCGCGGGCGTGCACATCTTCCTGTTCCAGGTGTTCGGGCTGATCGGCGGCCTGAGCATCCCGTGGCTGATGCGGCACCCGACCGACCAGCGCCCGGGCACGATCGCCGCGAGCGTGCCGATCCTCACCGCGCTGTTGGGGCTCCTGCTGCTGCCCGACCTGGCGCTGCTGTGGGTCGTACTGGCTGGGCTCGGGCAAGGCGCTGCGCTGGTCGCCGCGCTGTCGCTGATCAGCATCCGCGGTCGCAGCCACCACGAGACGACGCAGCTGTCGGGTATGGCTCAGTCCGTCGGGTACCTGCTGGCCGCCGGTGGTCCGGTGGCCGCAGGGTTCATCACCGAGCACACGGGTGGGTGGGACACGACGCTGATCGTGTTCGCGGCCCTGGCGACGATCCAGCTCGCCCTGGGCTTCGCCGCCGGCCGCGACTCCCGCTAGCCCCTACAACGCACCGCCCGCCAACCACCGCCGCCAACCACTTCAAGTAGTTGCCACCGCCACCTGCACAATTCGCCGTGGCGGTGGCGGACTGACTACTTGTCCGTGGCGAACGCCGCGTCGAAGGCAGCTTCCGGCTTGTCGAACGCCAGGTTCCGAATCACGTTCACAGCCTCCGCCGCCCCCACCTTCCGCTCCATCCCGGCGTCCTCCCACTCCACCGAGATCGGCCCGGCGTACCCGATCGAGTTGAGGACCCGGAAGCAGTCCTCCCAGTTCACGTCGCCGTGGCCGGTGGAGTAGAAGTCCCAGCCGCGCCGCGGGTCGCCCCACGGCAGGTGCGAGCCGAGCCGGCCGTTGCGGCCGCCGCCGACCCGCATCCGGGTGTCCTTGCAGTCGACGTGGTAGATCCGGTCCTTGAAGTCCCACAGGAACGCGACCGGGTCGATGTCCTGCCAGACCATGTGCGACGGGTCCCAGTTCAGGCCGAACGCCTCGCGGTGCCCGATCGCCTCCAGGGCCAGCGTCGTCGTCCAGTAGTCGTAGGCGATCTCCGACGGGTGCACCTCGTGCGCGAACCGGACGCCCTCGGCGTCGAACACGTCGAGGATCGGGTTCCAGCGGTCGGCGAAGTCCTGGTAGCCGGCGTCGATCCGCTCGGCCGGGACCGGCGGGAACATCGCGACGTACTGCCAGATCGACGAACCGGTGAAGCCGATCACCGTGTCGACACCGAGCAGCCGGGCCGCCCGGGCGGTGTTCTTCAGGTCGTCGGCCGCGCGCTGCCGGACGCCCTCGGCGTCGCCGTCGCCCCAGACCCGGCCCGGCACGATCGCCTGGTGCCGGAAGTCGATCGGGTCGTCGCAGACCGCCTGGCCGACCAGGTGGTTCGAGATCGCCCAGACCTTCAGGTTGTACTTGTCCAGGATGTCCTTGCGGGTCTGGACGTAGTTCGGGTCGTCGATCGCCTGCTGGACGTCGAAGTGGTCACCGGAGCAGGCGATCTCGACGCCGTCGTACCCGGCCGACGAGGCGAACTCGCAGACCTCCTCGAACGGCAGGTCGGCCCACTGGCCGGTGAACAGGGTGATCGGGCGTGGCATCCGCGGTGCTCCTCAGCTGGAAGTGATCTTGTACGGCGTACTCAGGCGTCGACGTCGACCCACGCGGAGTCGGCGGCGGCCGACCGCAGCACGGCGTCGACCAAGCGGGCAGACCGTGCGCCGGCGGCGAAGTCCGGAAGTCCGTCCGGACGATCGCCACCGCGCACGGCCGCGTAGGTGTCCGCGACGAACGAGTCGAACGCGTCCTGGTAGCCCTGGGCGTGACCGGCGGGCAGCCGGTTCACGCGGGCCGCCGGCGGGCTCAACGTGTCGGGGTCGCGGGTGAGCAGCTGGCTGGCCGCTCGGTGGCCCACCCAGAGGCGGTCCGGGTCCTCCTGGTCGAAGCCGTAGCTGGACTCGGTCCCGGAGACCTCCAGGTAGAGCCGGTTCTTGCGGCCGGCGGCGACCTGGCTGACCACGACCGTGCCGACGACGCCGGCCTCGGTGCGGAACTGGGCCGTCGCCAGGTCCTCGGTCTTGACGTCCACGCCACCACGCTGCGACCTGACCGTCCGGGTCTGCGCGCTGACCTGGGAGATCCGGTCACCGGTGACGAACTCGGTCAGATCGCACCAGTGCGAGCCGATGTCGGCGAACGTCCGCGACGGGCCGCCGGCCGCGTCGTCGACGCGCCAGTTGTCGTCGTCGGCGCCGGCCAGCCAGTCCTGCAGGTAGCTGCCGTGCAGGCTGGTGATGATCCCGGCGTCACCGGCCGCCACTCGCGTCCGCAGCTCGCGGACCATCGGGTGGTAGCGGTAGACGAACGGCACGGTGGCGACCAGCCCGGCCTCCTGCGCGGCCGCGACCAGACCGGCGGCGTCCTGCACGTTGGTGGCCAGCGGCTTCTCGCAGATGACGTGCTTGCCCACCTCGAGCGCCTTCAGGGTCACCGGGAGGTGTGTGCTGTTCGGCGTACAGACGTGGACGAGGTCGATGTCCGCGGCCAGCAGGTCGTCGAGGGTCGCGAAACCCTCGTCGGCACCGGTCGCCTCGGCCGCGGCCTTCGCGCGGTCCGGCGTCGAGCCGATCGCACCGACCACCCGCGCACCACCGACCAGCGCGGACCGGCCGTGCACCCGGCCCATGAAGCCACCACCGACGATTCCGACCTTCAGCTTGTCTGTGGACACGCTCGGGACGCTATGTGACACTTTTGAACCCTGTCAAGCAAAAGTCCAGCGACGGCCGACGAAAGTGCGAGCACCCCGATGAGCGACCTCGGCACCACCGCCGGCGAGGCGGGTCCGCTGCTGCGGTTGCTGCTCGACGGCCGGCCGCGGACGCGCGCCGAGCTGATCGACCTGAGCGGCCTGGCGCGATCGACGGTGACCGGCAGGATCGAGGCGCTGCTGGCCAGCGGGCTCGTCGTACCGTCGGGTGAAGCCGCGTCGACCGGTGGCCGTCCGCCGGCTCGCTTCCGCTTCAACCCGTTGGCGCGCTTGGTCCTGGCCGCGGACGTCGGCGCGACGCATCTCTCGATCGCCCTGACCGACCTGACCGGCACGATGATCGACAGCCGCACGCTGCCGCTGAACATCGCCGAAGGTCCCGAGGTGGTGCTCGGCGCGATCGTCCGCGAGGGCCTCGCGATGCTCGCCGCCGCGGGCCGCTCCCCCGCCGACCTGGCCGGCACCGGCGTCGGCCTGCCCGGTCCCGTCGACCACCGCACCGGGCGCCCGAACCACCCGCCGATCATGCCCGGCTGGGACTCGTACGACGTCGTCGCGCATCTGTCTGCCGACCTCCCCGGCCCGGTGCTCGTCGACAACGACGTGAACATCATGGCCCTCGGCGAGCACACCACCGCCCACCCCGACGTCGAGCACCTGCTGTTCGTGAAGGTCGCCACCGGTATCGGCGCCGGAGTCATCAGCGGCGGCCGCCTGCACCGCGGCGCGCAGGGTGCGGCGGGCGACATCGGCCACGTCCAGACCCCCGGCAGGACCGACCTCTGCCGCTGCGGCAACACGGGCTGCTTGGAAGCAGTTGCTTCCGGCACCGCGATCGCTGCTGCTCTGTCGGCAGCCAACACCGCTGCGAGTTCAAGCCGCGATGTCGTCGACCTGGTCCGCTCCGGCAACCCCACTGCAACTCAACTCGTCCGCGAGGCCGGCCGTCAGATCGGCTCCGTCCTCGCCACCGCGGTCAGCCTGCTCAACCCCTCGGTGATCGTCGTCGGCGGCTCGCTCTCCCTCGCCGGCGACAGCCTGCTGGCCGGCATCCGCGAGACCGTCTACGCCAGATCGTTGCCCCTGGCCACCACCGAGCTGCGGGTCGTAGCCTCCACGGCCGGCGCCCAAGGCGCCCTCCACGGCGCCGCCGCGCTCGTCCTCCAGGAGACCCTCACCACCTGACGGCGAGCTGATCCACGAACGCCATCGCCCGCTCCAGCTCCGGCCCCCGCCGCGCGAACCGGAACCCGTGCCGCCGCCCCCAGTACACACCCCGCACCAGCTGAAACCGCGCCCACTCCCGCACCCGCTCGGCATCGACCTCCGCGGCCTCGGCGAACACCTCCAGCTCCCGCCGCAACGCCTGCACCGCGTCGTCCGCCCCCAGCAACACCCGCAGCCGCGACCGGAACAGCATGCTCCCGTCGTACGCCGGATCCCCGACCCACCCCTTCGGGTCGATCGCGAGCCAGTCCTCCCGCTCGCTCCGCAGAATGTTCCGCGGATGCAGATCCCCGTGCACGACCAGCTCCGGCTGACAGCGCCCGATCTCCTCCACGACAGCAACCGCCGCATCCACCACCGCGCCCGGCAGCACCTCCGGGTACGCCGCCGCCCCAGCACGAAGCTCCCGCACCCAGCCGTCGACCTGCTCCTCCAACCGCGGCCACCCCCGCGGCCCCGGAACCGCCAGCCGGCGACTCAACCTCCCCGCCACCTCGGCGATCTCGTCCCCGTCCTCGAGATCCGCCAGTTGCTCCGGCCCCGCGCGCTCCAACAGCATCGCGAACCGCGCGTCATCCCGCTCGCGGAGCAGGACCGCGCCCCGCCCTCTCCACAGCGCGAACGCCTCCGGCTCGAACCTGTTCTCCGCTTGGGGGAACGAGACCTTCAGCACTGCAGCGCCGTCAGTACGCCGTACCGGCACAACCAGCCCGACGCCGCCGTAACCGACCTCGCCATCGGCAACACAACCCCACCGCGCCAACAGCTCGTCGACAACCCCAGGCAACTCAGCCAGCCAAGCCTCCCCGGCCTCGCCCTCCCGATCGATCGTGGTCCGGACGAAGCCGTCCGGGATCACCCCCAGCGCTCCGACTTCGCCGACCGCGAGACCAGGCTGAACAGCATGTCCTTCGGCGTCATCTCCCCCGCGACGACCTTGGTCACGTGCTCGGCGATCGGCATCTCCACATCGTGGTGATGCGCCAGCTCGGTGATCGACGAGCACGACTTCACGCCCTCGGCGACCTGACGGGTCGCCCCCGCGATCTCCGCGACGGTCATCCCCTGCCCGAGCTTCTCCCCGAACGTCCGGTTCCGCGACAGCGGCGACGAGCAGGTCGCCACCAGATCGCCGAGCCCCGCCAACCCCGAGAACGTGTGCTCGTCAGCACCCAGCGCCCCGCCGAGCCGCGCGGTCTCCGCCAGCCCGCGCGTGATCACCGAAGCCCGCGCGTTGTCGCCGAACCCGAGTCCGACCGCCATCCCGACGGCCAGCGCGATCACGTTCTTCGTCGCGCCCCCGAGCTCGCAGCCGACGACGTCGTTGTTCGTGTACGGCCGGAAGACCGGCGAGTGGCACAGCTTCTGCAGCCGCGTCGCCGTCCCTTCGTCCGCGCACGCGACGACCGCCGCGGCCGGCTGACCCTCGGCGATCTCCCGCGCGAGGTTCGGCCCCGAGACGACCGCGATCCGCTCCGGCCCGGCGCCGGTCAGCTCGGCGATCACCTCCGACATCCGCTTCGTCGTACCGACCTCGACGCCCTTCATCAGACTGACCAGCGGTACGGCGGGCGGCAGCACCCCGGCCCAGTCGCGCAGGTTGTCGCGCAACGACTGGCTCGGCACGGCGAGCACGATCGCCTCGGCACCGTCGGCCGCGGCGGCCGGGTCGTGGGTCGCGGTGATCGCGTCGGGCAACCGCAGCCCCGGCAGGTAGTCCGGGTTCTCGTGCCGGCTGTTGATCGCCTCGCACAACGACTCCCGGCGCCCCCACACCGACACCTGGTTCCCCGCCTGCGCGAGCACGGTCGCGAACGCCGTACCCCAGGAACCCGCCCCGAACACCGCGACCTTGGTCATCCGTTCTCCTCATCCTTGGACTTGCGGAGGTCGAACAATTCCTTCGGCGGGGTCTCCCCACGCAGCTCACCCAGACCGGCGGCGACCGTCTTCATGATCACCTCGGTTGCCTCGTGCAACAGCTCGTTGGTGATCTCGCGGCCCCGGAACGCGTCCAGGTCGACCGGCGGCCCGGCCTTGACCAGCATCGTCTTGCGCGGCAGCAGCCGGACCCGCAGCTTGTTGCCGTACGACTGGAAGACCTCCTGCGCGCCCCAGTTCGCGATCGGGATCACCGGGCAGCCGGTCATCAGCGCGATCCGGGCGGCACCGGTCTTACCGGTCATCGGCCACAGATCCGGGTCGCGCGTGATCGTGCCCTCGGGGTAGACGCCGACGCACTCACCGCGCTCGACCGCAGCGACCGCGTCCCGGAACGCGTCGGCCGCCTGCGCGGACTCGCGGTAGACCGGGATCTGCCCGGCCGCGGTGATGATCCGCCCGGCGATCGGCAGCTTGAACAGCGACGCCTTGCCGAGCAGCCGCGGGATCCGCCGGCACTCCCAGATGTAGAACCCGAGCACGAACGGGTCGAAGTGCGAGATGTGGTTCGTCACGAACACCACGCCACCGGTGCGCGGCATGTTCTCGCGGCCGCGGAAGTCGGGCTTGGTGAAGACCAGCATGAACGGCTTGACCAGCGCCACCACCAGCCCGAACCAGAACCCGCGGCGCGGGCGGGGATCGGGTGCCGGGCTGTTCACTGCTGCCTCCTGCTGGTTGTCGCCGTACGTCATGGGAGAATCCTGCCTGATGGAAGACGTACAGGTCGCTCCCTGGATCCTGGTGATCCCGGTGAAGCGTACGGCGATCGCGAAGAGCCGGCTCGCTGCGGCCTACCCTCAGCACCGTCCGGAGCTTGCCCGCGCCTTCGCGGCGGACACCACCACGGCCGCGCTCGCGTCCCCGCTGGTGCGCGCGGTGCTGGTCGTCACCGACGACCCCCAGGTCGCCGCGGACGTCACCGCGGCGGGCGCGCGCGTCGTACCGGATCTTCCGGCCTCCCCCACCCATCCTTCGCTCGGTGGTCTCAACGAAGCACTCACGCACGGCGCAGCGATCGCGGCCGCCGAGTTCTTTGGTGCCGGCGTCGCCGCACTCTCGGCCGACCTTCCCGCGCTCCGCCCCGACGAGCTGACCGCCGCCCTCGCCGCCTGCGTCGCCGACCGCTCCTTCGTCATCGACCAACCCGGCACCGGTACGACGATGCTGGCCGCCGCACCCGGCGTCGCCCTCGACCCGCGCTTCGGCGTCGGCTCCGCCCTGGCCCACCAGGCGTCTGGCGCCGTCCCGCTCGCGCTCCCGATTCCCTCGGTACGCCGCGACGTCGACACCGCCGCGGATCTCGCCGACGCGATCCAGCTCGGCGTCGGGCCGCACACGGCCGACGTACTGTCGATCGTTCTCGGTGCTGCGACGGGCTCCGAGGGTCTCGCCTGTTAGTGCAAGGTGATGAAGTGGACTGCGGTGATCGCGATCCCGTGGCCTGACCCGCTGGTCTCGACCCGCACCCGCTGACCGACGCGCAGGAAGCGGACCGGCGTACCGGCCAGCTCGTCGGCGCTGAACGGCAGCTCGACACCGGTGTCGGTCAGCACCGCACCGGACCTGGACGCGTCGTCGTAACGGCTCACTGTCGCCTGCATGGCTCCACGCTAGAGCACCGGGACGTTGCCGACGACATCTTCTCGCCACTCGCGTGCTCGGGACACGGCACTGCGCTGTCCGGACACGGCGAAGGCCGGTCGCCCCTGGAGTGGGGAGACCGGCCTTCGCTGGTACAGCGGTGCCGCAGTGCCGAAGGTCAGCGGGCCGAAGCGCGCTTCGCCGGAGCCTTCTTGGCCGGGGCCTTCTTGGCCGGCGCCTTCTTCGCGACGGTGGCCTTCTTGACCGGGGCCTTCTTGGCAACGGTCTTGGTGGCCGGGGCCTTCTTCGCCGGGGCCTTCTTGGCGACCGTCTTGGTGGCGGCGGCCTTGGCCGGCGCCTTCTTCGCGGCGGTCTTGGTCGCGACGGCCTTGGCCGGAGCCTTCTTGGCCGGAGCGGCCTTCTTGGCCGGAGCAGCCGCCTTGGTGGCGGTCGCGGCCGGCTTCGGGGCCACCAGCTTCGGCATCTTCTTCGCGCCGGAGACCACGGCCTTCAGCTCCGCACCCGCGCGGAACTTCGGAACCACGGTCTTCTTGGCCCGCTTGGTCTCGCCGGTCCGCGGGTTGCGGACCATGCGGGCACCGCGCTCGATGGCCTCGAAGGCACCGAACCCGGTGATGGCGACCTTGCCGCCCTTCTTGGTCAGCTCGCGCTGGACGGTGTCGATCACCGACTCCAGGGCGTGCTGGGCCGAACGGCGATTTCCGTCGAAGTGCACTGCGAGCGCTTCGACCAACTGGCTCTTGTTCACTGTCTTCCCTCCGTGAACGATGGCGTCGAGCACAGCGCTCGATCTCACAGGAACGTTATGGACTCAACACGCCGTTCACAAACACCAACGCGGCAATTCGGCCTTGTTTTGGGCGATTTGCCCCCGATTTGGCCCCCGAACGCCCCTTTCGGGCCCCCGGATTCCCTTCTGAGCAACGATCCGGCGACCAACGGTGACCCCGGCCACAACCCGCCCGGAGCCGTCTAGCGACGCTTTCCGCGCAACGACCGCAGCCCCGACCGGGCCGTGTCGAGCCCTCTGGTGACGGCGCTGTCGCCCTTGCGTTCCCGCAACGTCGCGCTGACCTTGCCCAGCAGCCACTCCACCAGCGGTACGGCGATCGCGAGCACGGCCCACAGGATCAGCCGCCGGCGCAGGAACAACAACATCTCAGCCTCCAGAAGTCTCCGAGTCCGTCGAGGACCGGTGCCCAACCACCACACCGGCGTACGGGTCAGAGCCAGCCGCGGCGCTTGAAGACCTGGTGCAGGCTGCCGCAGACCAACGCCATCAGGCCGATCGCGAACGGGTAGCCCCACTGCCAGTGCAGCTCCGGCATCACGTCGAAGTTCATCCCGTACACGGTCCCGATCAGCGTCGGCGCGAACAGGATCGCCGCCCACGCGGAGATCCGCTTCACCTCTTCGTTCTGCGCGTTGCTGGCCACCGTCAGGGACTTCATCTCCTCGTTCTGCTGCTGCGCCACCAGCGTCGCGTTCACGGTCAGGATGTCGCGCAGCAGCTCACGGAAACCGTCCACCCGCTCCACCACCTGCGTCACGTGGTCGGCGACGTCGCGCAGCGACCGCTGCAGCTCCTGGTCCACGCCGTACTTGTCGAACCCGGCCCGCAACGAGTCCAGCATCCCGATCAGCGGCCGGGTCGCGCGCTGGAACTCGATCACCTCACGCGACAGCTCGTAGATGCGCCGCGACACCTTCGGGTCGCCGCGGAACACCTCGGTCTCGATCTCGTCGATGTCGTTCTCCAGCCCCGCCACCACCGGCGCGTACCCGTCGACGACCTTGTCCATGATCGCGTAGAGCACCGCCTCGGTCCCCTGCCGCAGCAGCTCCGGATCGCGCTCCACCCGGCGCCGTACGGCGGCCAGGTTCGGCGCCTCCGCGTGCCGGACCGTCACCACGAAGTCCGGCCCCACGAACACGTGCACCTCGCCGAACTCGACCTCCTCGGTCGCGTCCCGGTACCGCGCCGCCTTCAGTACGACGAACAACGTGTCGCCGTACCGCTCCAGCTTCGGCCGCTGGTGCGCCTGAATCGCGTCCTCGATCGCCAGCTCGTGCAGATCGAACTCCTGCGCCAGCGACATCAACTCGCGCCGGTCCGGCCGGTACAACCCGATCCAAGCCAAGCTGCGCGGCGCCTCGTGCAGCACCTGGTACGTGTCAGCCAGCGACTCCGGCGACGCCACCCGCCGCCCGTCGCAGTAGATCGCGCTGTCCACAACCGAATGCCCCTTGGGCTTGCTGTGCCCCGGGTGCTCCGGCGCCGGCTCGATCGCCTCAGGAGCAGGCGCAGCCAGCCCCCCGGCGTACCGGCGAGCAGCAGCCCGCAGAGACGGCGTACGGCCGAAGGCCCGAAGAGTGCGCAGACGCAGGTCGGACATGAGTCCTCCAAAGAAGCAGCAGACGGATACCTACGACGTCTGCCCGACCCCCGCGGCTCACCCACCGCGCACCACAACAACCCCGGCTTTTCACGCAGGGGCAGCTGACCAGGAAGAGGAACTAGTTGCCTCGAGGCCGAGCGAGATCGGTATGTCTGGAGGGGTCACTGGTCATCAGCGCCTCACCTCCTAGATCTCGCAGCCTTGTCCGAACAACCTGGCAAGGGTAACACCAGAGTTATCACCCGGAGGTTTCCATCCCACGCGGGCTCCTCCGTTCGCTGGCGCTCACTACGGTGCCTGCTCCCACCCGCCCTTTGTTCAGTTGCGGGCTAGCGCCCGCCTGTGCGCGTGCTTCGCCCGCTTCAAGTGCGCGCTACCGCGCTTCAAGTGCAGCGCTGGCGCGCTGAGCACGCGTGCTAGCGCCCGCTTGGAGTGCGCGCTGGCGCGCTCAGCAGGCGTGCTGTTGCCGGCTTGGTTGCCCACTCTCCTCAACTGACACCGCTCTCGACGACCTCGGCAGACCGACGCGGGTGTCCCAGATCTGCCGGGGTCCGCCTTGCACAGGAACCATCGAGGTGCGTGAAGATGGTGACTCTGTTGTCGAACCGCGCCCTGCACGGACCTGAAGTCGCTGCCGAACCACACTCTCTCGTCCCGTAGGACGCAACAGTTGACGCGGTATCACCCTCAGGTTCACGAGACCGTACAGTCACTCGCCATCAGCGATCAGCGAACGTCCGCCTCTCTTGCGAGGTTCGCCGCGTGGTGCGGCGTTCGTGTCTGAGCGGAGAGGTACGGACACATGAGTGAAACCCGCCGGCCGGTTCTCTATGCCCTGGTGACTGGTTCCCCCGCCGCCACGGACGTGGGCAAGCTGGTCGACCTCGCGCAGGCGGACGGCTGGGATGTGTGCGTGATCGCCTCCCCCAACGGCCGGCCCTTCATCGACTGCGATGCCTTGGCAGCCAAGACCGGGCACGCGGTGCGGAGCGCTTACAAGGAGCCGGACGCCCCGGACGTCCTCCCGCCCGCCGACGCGATGATCGTCGCACCCATCACCTGCAACAGCCTCGCCAAATGGGCCGCCGGGATCTCTGACACCCTCCCCCTCGGGCTGCTCGTGGAGGCAGTGGGGAAGCGACAGCCTGTCGTGGCGATGCCCTTCTCCAACTACGCGCAGATCAGTTTTCCGGCGGTGCAACAGGCGATGGAGCGGTTGTCGAGCTGGGGTGTCACGATGCTCGTCGGCGACGACGTCTACAAGCAGCACGAGCCCGGCACCGGCGAGAAGTACATTCACCTCTTCCCCTGGCATCTCGCTTGGAAAGCACTTCTCGACCATCCCTGGCGGACCACCGCTCCCATTGAGAAAGACAGCGGCTGAGGCGCCCAACTCAGCCGCTGGGAAGCCGTACCAAGCCTTCGCAGGCAACGTCAGCCGCCGATCAGCGCGGCCCTTCGATCATCAGCCGCAGCAACGCCAACTGCGACGAGGCTCCGATGATCTCCCCGTTCGCGATCCGCTCCAGCACGGACGCCAACGGAATCCACGCGACTTCTGCAGCTTCGTTGACGTCAGTCGGCTCGCCAACGTAGTCGGCGCCGCGCGCGACGTAGATGAGGTTCTCCGCATCAGCGATCCCCACGTTCGGCTGTGCCGACATCAGGTACTCGACATCACGCGGTCGCCACCCGGTCTCCTCCTCGACCTCGCGGCTTGCCGTGACGGCCGGGTCCTCATTCGGATCGACGTAGCCGCCGGGCAACTCCCAAACCCACCGATCGATGATGAACCGATGCCGCCGCATCATCAGCACGCCGCCACGCCCATCCAGCACCGCCACGATCGCGGCCTTCGGGATCCGCAGCACGTACTGCTCGAACGTCACGCCGTCCGGCAACTCCACCGAAGCCACACTCAACGTCAGCCGCCGTGAGGCATCGACGACTCGCTCACCATGAATGGTCCACCTGGTCACGCCTGCACGCTACCCAGCATGCAGGCACGAACACTCAAGCCAAGAAGCGAGCCCGGACCCCCGCGGCAACCTCCTCGGCGTACCGACGAGTCTGCTCCACCGTGTCTCCCTCCGGCATCATCACGAACCCGTTGAACGACCCCTCCTCGGCGAGCCGAGTGATGACGTCGACCCAACCCTGGACATCGGTGCGGATCGGCTCCGACCCGCGCAGGGTGCTGCTGCCGGCGTCGGGTGTGATCGTGCCGACCAGTTGGGCGATTCTGCGGACCTCGGACGGCTTTCGCCCGGCCGCGATCGCGCTGCGGTCGATCGTTCGATGGCCCTCGGTCCAGCGTTCGTAAGGAAAGTACGGCGCGATCGGCGCGGCCCAGCCGTCCGCGACTCGACCGGTCAGCTCCAGGCTTCGCGGGCCCATGGCGCCGAGCCAGATCTCCACGCCGGCGGGGTCGGGAGCCTGGCCCGCCATGCCTTCGACCGGATACCACGGGCCGGGCGAGGTCACCGACGCATCGTCGTGCCACAGTTGCCGCATCAGCGCGATCGCCTCTTCCTGGGCCGCGAGGGCCTGAGCAGCGGTTCGTCGTTCGACGCCCATCGAGGCGATGCCGTCCCACAGCCCACCGGCGCCCAGGCCGAGCTGGAAGCGTCCGCCCGACAGGGTGCTCAGCGAGCTCGCGGCCCGTGCCAGCATCGGTGCGGGGCGCAGGGGCAGGTTCGCCACGTCGGGGAAGAAGTGCACGTGCTCGGTCCGCGGGATCAGATCGGCGATCACGGCGAGCGCGTCCAGGTTGCTTGCGACGAACGGAAGGTCCTGGACGCCGACGAGATCGAGTCCGCCTTGGTCGGCCGCGGCCGCCACCGCTCGCAGTCGTTCCGGTGCGCGCTCCGGCGAGACAGCGACCCCGAAGACGAGCCGGTTCAAACGATGGTCATCAGAGGTGACAGTCATCTTCAGGCCGTCACCACTGCGAGCTCGGCCGCCGCGATGTCGGCGGCGCCGGTCGCGTTGGGATGGAACATGTCGTTCATCAGCCCCGCGTCGCGGGCCGCGCCGAAATCGCCCCACCGGTCGAAGAGATCCAGAACCGGTACGCCGGTCTCGTCCGCCACGGCGTACACGGCCTTGCGATACGGATCGAGGTCCACCAACGCGGGATCCCCGGGGATCTGCACCTCGAGTACGACGTCGCAGTCGCCGACCAGCGCATCGACCATCGCGCGCAGGTTGGCGGCGTACCGATCCGGCGGGACCGCGAGACCGTGAGCGTCGTTGGTCATCAACGCGATGATCGCGAGATCCGGAGCCCAGGCCACGACGTGCCGCAGTGCCGAGTACGGCGCACCGCCGGCCACCCAGTCCTCGGTCGTCGACATCGAGATGCCGAAGTCACCGACCGCGATGCCGGCCGAGGCCTCGATCCCGATACTGCCCACCTGGAGCACGCCCGCATCACCGGCGACCGTCACCGTCACGCGGTGCTCTCCAGCCGCGAGCCCCTGCAGCGGGATCTCGGTCGCCATTGGACCGACGCCTCCGCGAGGGGTGACCAGGACAGCTTCGCCGCCGTCGACGCCGATCCGGAACGGCCGCGAGTCGGCGCCGTGGATCACCCGAGCCCGGTAGTCGCCGGCGTCCCCGATCGACGCGGTGAACTCGATCGAGTCGCCCGCCGTGCGCGACGCCGCATAGGTGGTCAGCGCATCCTGGTCGAGCTCGGACCAGGCACCCCTGAACGCCAGGCGCGAATCCGCCGTCCGCGTGCGCGGGTTCATGATCACGGACGCGCCGCGGACCGGGAACCCCTGGGCAGCCAGCATCCCCGCCATCACCACGGGCGGCGACTGGGTGCTCGGCTGCAGCCCTTGGCCGGCGCTGATCGAATCACCGATCTTGGCGTACCGGGCCGCTCCCGTTCCCGCCACGGTCGCCGCGCGGCGCCACCGCCACCGGCGCAGCGCCGCCGCCGTCATCCCGTGGATCTCAGTCATGATCTCTCCCTCTCGAGCGCGACGATTGGTCACCAAAGATTATAGTCACAGATCATGACTAAATCTCAAGAGGCCCGACCGCGCAGCAAAATGGGCCGGCGAACAGGAGAGATCCCCTGTCCACCGGCCCCGAAGAAGAGCCCGCTACGAACTCAAGCCTTGGCAGGCAGCGTCGCCGGCTTGAAGCTCGGCCGCGTCGCCTCGTACGCCTCGATCGCGTCCGCGTGCGACAGCGTGATGCCGACATCGTCCAGCCCGTTGAGCAGCCGGTAGCGCGTGTAGTCGTCGATCTCGAACGGCGCCGACAGCGCGCCTGCCGAGATCGTCTTGGCCTCGAGGTCCACCGTCACCTTGGTCCCCGGATCGGCCTCGATCGTCGACCACAGCTCCTCGACGACCTCCTCGGTGACGAGAGCGGCGAGCAGGCCCGCCTTGCCCGAGTTGCCCCGGAAGATGTCGCCGAAGCGCGACGAGACGACGACCCGGAAGCCGTAGTCGAGCAGCGCCCAGACCGCGTGCTCACGCGAGGACCCGGTCCCGAAGTCGGGGCCGGCGACAAGCACCGAGACTCCCTCGTACTCCGGCTGGTTCAGGACGAAGGCAGGGTCGTTGCGCCAGGCAGCGAACAGCCCGTCCTCGAAGCCGGTGCGGGTGACCCGCTTCAGGTAGACGGCGGGGATGATCTGGTCGGTGTCGACGTTGCTGCGGCGCAGCGGGGCCGCGGTGCCGATGTGCTGGGTGAAGGCGTCCATGATTCCTTTGTCCTCAGACGTTCTCGGGTACGGCGACCTCGACCGGCGGCAGGTCGGCCGGGGCAGCGAGGGTTCCGGTGACGGCGGTGGCGGCGGCGACCAGCGGGGAGACCAGGTGGGTGCGCCCGCCCTTGCCCTGCCGGCCTTCGAAGTTGCGGTTCGACGTCGACGCACTGCGCTCGCCCGGGGCCAGCTGGTCCGGATTCATGCCCAGGCACATCGAGCAGCCCGCGCCGCGCCACTCGGCGCCGGCGTCCTTGAAGATCGTGTCCAGGCCCTCGGCCTCGGCCTGCAGGCGAACCCGCCCCGACCCCGGTACGACGAGCATCCGGGTGCCCTCGGCAACCTTCCGCCCGGCCAGTACGCCGGCCGCCGCGCGCAGGTCCTCGATCCGGCCGTTGGTGCACGAGCCCAGGAAGACGGTGTCGACCTGGATCTCACGCAGCGGCGTACCGGCGGTCAGGCCCATGTACTCCAGCGCCCGCTCAGCCGCGACCCGGTCGTTCTCGCTGTCGAAGTCCGACGGCGACGGCACGTTGGCCGACAGCGGCAGCCCCTGGCCCGGGTTGGTGCCCCAGGTGACGAACGGCGCGATGTCCTCGGCGCGCAGCACGACCTCACGGTCGAACGTCGCATCCTCGTCGGTGGCCAGGCTGTTCCAGTACTCGACCGCGGCTTCCCAGTCGACGCCCTGCGGCGCGTGCGGCTTGTCCTGCAAGTACGCGTACGTCGTCTCGTCCGGCGCGATCATGCCGGCCTTGGCGCCCCACTCGATCGACATGTTGCAGATCGTCATCCGGGCTTCCATGCTCAGCGCGCGGATCGCCTCGCCGCGGTACTCGACGATGTAGCCCTGGCCGCCGCCGGTGCCGACCTGCGCGATCAGCGCGAGCACCAGGTCCTTGGCCGAGACGCCGTCCGGCAGTACGCCGTCGACGGTGACTGCCATCGTCTTCGGCCGGGCCTGCATCAGCGTCTGGGTGGCGAGCACGTGCTCGACCTCGCTGGTGCCGATCCCGAACGCGATCGCACCGAACGCGCCGTGCGTCGAGGTGTGGCTGTCACCGCAGACCACGGTCATCCCGGGCTGGGTCAGGCCGAGCTGCGGGCCGATCACGTGCACGACCCCCTGGTCGGGGTCGCCGAGGGTGTGGATCCGGATCCCGAACTCCTCGGCGTTCTTGCGCAGCGTGTCGACCTGCGTGCGCGAGACCGGGTCGGCGATCGGCTTGTCCACGTCGTACGTCGGGACGTTGTGGTCCTCGGTCGCGATCGTCAGGTCCGGCCGCCGGACCGGGCGGTTGGCCAGCCGGAGTCCGTCGAAGGCCTGCGGGCTGGTCACCTCGTGGACCAGGTGGAGGTCGATGTAGAGGAGGTCGGGTTCCCCGTCGGCGTGACGCACGACATGTGCGTCCCAGACCTTTTCCGACAACGTCCTGCCCATCAGACTTCTCCTTCGGGTGGTGTACTGAGGTGCGCTTTGGCTCACAGTGCGCCGAGATGAGGCGCTCACGCGACTTGCGTTCCACGATTCGAGACGGCAATATCGTCTCATGGACAACTCTAGCGGAGTCGGCGTTCTCGACAAAGCAGCTCTCGTTCTGTCCGCACTCGAGTCCGGGCCGGCGACCCTGGCCGGACTCGTGGCGGCGACGGGGCTGGCCCGCCCGACGGCGCACCGGCTGGCCGTCGCGCTCGAGCACCACCGGCTGGTCGGGCGCGACATGCAGGGCCGCTTCGTGCTCGGGCCGCGCCTGAGCGAGCTCGCCTCCGCCGCCGGCGAGGACCGCCTGCTGGCGACCGCCGGCCCGGTGCTGGCCCGCCTCCGCGACATCACCGGTGAGTCCGCGCAGCTGTTCCGCCGCCAGGGCGAGTACCGGGTGTGCGTCGCGGCCGCCGAGCGTCCGTCCGGTCTGCGCGACACCGTCCCGGTCGGCAGCCAGCTGACCATGGCCGCCGGGTCGGCCGCCCAAATACTGCTGGCCTGGGAAGACCCGGAGCGGATGCACCGCGGCCTCCACAACGCGACCTTCAACGCCGCGGCCCTGGCCGGCGTACGGCGTCGTGGCTGGGCGCACTCGGTCGGCGAGCGCGAGCAGGGCGTCGCGTCGGTGTCCGCGCCGGTCCGCTCCCCCTCCGGCAAGGTGATCGCGGCCGTGTCGGTCTCCGGCCCGATCGAGCGGCTGTCCCGCCAGCCCGGCCGGATGCACGCCCCGGCCGTGATGGCGGCCGCCGAACGCCTCTCCGAAGCACTGCGCCGCGCTTCCGAGTAACCGCCGTACCGACAGAAGGCCTGACCGCACACCCCAGCGGTCAGGCCTTCTGCTTTTCTTGCGACTGGACCACAACCCTTGTCGATCCCCCGCCCGCGGGATCACGATGAAGACGGGTTGCGGCCCGTCCCGGGCCGGCCCTGGGAGGTCGGTATGGAGCGTGACTGGCTCTCGGTCGGATGGAAGATGCTGGTGGCGCGCGGCGCGGTCGGCATCGTGTTCGGGATCCTGGCCATCGTGTGGCCGCTCTCGACGGCGATCGCCCTGGCCCTGCTGTGGGGCTTCTGGGCGCTGATGGACGGCATCGGCTCGCTGGCCCAGGCCTTCCAGCCGCAGGCCCAGGGTCGGGTCTGGCTGATCGTGATGGGCGTGATCGCGCTGGTCGCGGCGTTCTTCGCGATCTTCAGCCCGGCGACGACCGCGGTGACGCTGACCTGGATCCTCGGGATCTGGTTGATCGTCCGCGGTCTGTTCGAGGTGTTCGGGGCCTTCGGCAGCAACCTGGCGACACCGCGCTGGCTGTTGCTGCTGAGTGCGGCGCTGTCGATCCTGATCGGCATCCTGTTCGCGGCCAACCCGGGCGCGGGTGCGGTGACGATCGCGACCTGGCTCGGTGTCGTCGCGCTGCTGTGGGGCGGGGTCTTCGTGCTCGGCGGTCTCGCCGTACGCCGGGAGCTGGCCGGCTCGACGAGCCCGACGACTCCACCCAACCTCGCGACCCCCTGAGAAACCGGGCGCGAGAAAACAGGCCTCGAGAAACCAGCGGGTCCGAGAAGCCGGCGGGCCCGAGAAACCAGAAGCGCCTCTCACCCTGAGGTGAGAGGCGCTCTTTCTCTGGTAGCCCCGACGGGATTCGAACCCGCGCTACCGCCTTGAGAGGGCGGCGTGCTAGGCCGCTACACAACGGGGCCAGAGGGTTGTTGCGTGATCCTTGCGGATCTGGCAACGAGGAAGGACTCTACCGATTTTCATCGGCCGGGTCCAATCGCTCGCTGGGGTACTAGGACTCGAACCTAGACTAACTGAACCAGAATCAGACGGGCTGCCAATTACCCCATACCCCAAAGGCATTTCACCGGTTTTCTGAGTTCGTTTCCGCCCTCATCACCCGGCTCAGAGAGCATACCGAAGTCCGGGCCCAGACACCAAAACGAGTCCCCGCTGAACCAGATGTCACTCGTGTCACACCAGTCTCTTGCCCGGTCCGCCGATCACCGGCGCGTGCACCAGCGGCAGGTCGCAGGTGGTCGCCAGGTCCTGCCTCCGCGCCAGCAGCACGGCCACGACACCGAACAGCACGAACTTCGAGATGTCCACCGCCACCAGCCCCCAGCCCGCGTCCGAGGCGTTCAGGCTGGCGTTCACGCTGTTGGTCAGCGCGGCGTAGATGAACGTCACCACGTTGTTGGCCGCGTGCGCCGCGATCGACGCCTCCAGCCCACCGGTCCGTACGGCGAGGAAGCCCGCGACCAGCCCGAAGGCGAAACGGTCCAGGAACAGCGCCGGGCTCTCCCACGGCCACACACCGTGCGCCATCGTGAACAGCACGGTCGTCACCACCACGGCGACCACCGAGCTCCGCACGAACGCACCGACGGCCTGCAGCAGGTACCCGCGGAAGAAGTACTCCTCCCCCGCGGCCTGCAGCGACGACGTGAGCAGTACGACGGCGATCACGCCGGCCGCATCGGCGGCCGCGCCCTTGCCGTCGCCACTGAGCAGCTCGACCCCGCCGACCTTGATCACACCGAGCATCACCAGCTCGACCACCACGGCGGCCAGCCCGAACCACAGCATCGGCCGCCACCGGATCCGGCCGACCACCGACGACAGCAGCCCCGGCGTCTGCTTGTTCAGCCGGGTCGCGACGAGCATCGTCAGCGGGATCAGCACGATCAGCGTGAGGTTCGTGGTCAGCAGCCCGAACCAGGAGATCGTCCCTTCGGGATCCTTGCGGATCGCGAAGCCGACCACCTGGATCAGCAGGCTGAGGAACATCCACCCGGCCAGGACCGCGAACGCGCCGAGCACCACGGTCCAGCCGGCCGTGACCGGGTTGCGCAGCAGCCGGTGGTACGGCTGCGGCCCCGCGTCCCGGGGGTCCGCGGTGGACCCGGGACGCGGCGTCGCGTCGTACGGCATCAGCTCACTCCGCCGGGAGCAGGGTGCGGGCGTGCTCGAGCCGGTGCAGCGCCTTGTCGCGGCCGAGCAGCTCCAGCGACTCGAACAGCGGCGGCGAGATCCGGCGGCCGGAGATCGCCACCCGGACCGGGCCGAACGCGTTCTTCGGCTTCAGCCCGAGACCCTCGATCAGCGAGGCGCGCAGCGCGGCCTCGATCGCCTCGGTGCTCCAGTCGGACAGGTTCGACAGCGCCTTCACCGAGGCCTCCAGCACGGCTCCGGCGTCACCGGTCAGCACCTTGCCGGCAGCGTCGGCGTCGACCTTGAACGCCTCGTCGGCGACGAACAGGAAGCCGAGCATGTCGACCGACTCCGACAGCGAGTTCATCCGCTCCTGCACCAGCGGTACGGCGGCGGTCAGCAGCTGCTGCTGCTCCTCGGTCGGCTCGGCCGGCAGCACCCCGGCCTTGGCCAGGAACGGCACCACCCGGCGGCCGAACTCGGCCGGCTCCAGCAGCCGCATGTGCGAGGCGTTGATCGCCTCGCACTTCTTCGGGTCGAAGCGGGCCGCGTTCGAGTTCACCTTGCGGATGTCGAAGGCCTCGATCATCTCGGCCATCGTGAACACGTCGCGGTCCTCGGCGATCGACCAGCCGAGCAGGGCCAGGTAGTTCAGCAGACCCTCGGGCAGGAAGCCGCGCTCCATGTACTCGCCGAGGCCGGCGCCCGGGTCGCGCTTGGACAGCTTCTTGTTGCCCTCGCCCATCACGAACGGCAGGTGCCCGAACCGCGGCGTCCGGCCGGAGCCGATGCCGATCTCGGCCAGCGCCTCGTACAGGGCGATCTGCCGCGGCGTCGAGGAGAGGAGATCCTCACCACGCAGCACGTGGGTGATCTGCATCAGCGCGTCGTCGACCGGATTGACCAGCGGATAGAGCGGATGACCGTTGGCCCGGACGAGCACGTAGTCGCCCAAGTTCTCCGGCAGGAAGGTGATCTCTCCGCGCACCAGGTCGGTGAACGTGATCGGGCGGTCCGGCATCCGCAGCCGGACGACGGGCCGGCGGCCTTCGTCCACGTACGCCTTCACCTGCTCCTCGGTGAGCGTGCGGCAGTGCCCGTCGTACCCACTGTGCTGACCGGCCGAGCGAGCCGCCTCACGACGCTGGTCCAGCTCCTCCTGGGAGCAGTAGCAGTGGTACGCCTTGCCGGCCTGCAGCAGCTTGCCCACGACGTCGGCGTAGATGTCCATCCGCTCGGACTGCAGGTACGGCCCGTACTCCCCACCGACCTGCGGGCCCTCGTCCCAGGTCAGGCCGAGCCACGTCAGCGATTCGTACGTGTAGCGGTAGCCCTCTTCGGTGTTGCGGGCGACGTCGGTGTCTTCCAGGCGAAGCACCATCTTGCCGCCGTAGTGCCGCGCGAACGCCCAGTTGAACAGCGCGCTGCGGATGTTGCCCACCGTGAGCAACCCGGTCGGCGACGGTGGGAACCGCACCCGCACCTGGGCCGGTTCCAGATCGCCGAGGACGTCGTCGGTCGGAGCAGCCTGGTCAGTCACGCACGATCACCTTGTTCGTCAGAGTTCCGATTCCTTCGACGCTGACCGCGACCTCGTCGCCGGGCAGCATCGGGCCGACACCCGCGGGGGTGCCGGTGAGCACCACGTCGCCGGGCAGCAGCGTGGTGAAGGAGGTGATGTAGGCCAGCACCTCCGGGATGTCGAAGATGAACTGCGAGGTCCGGCCGTCCTGCTTCGGCTCGCCGTTCAGCTCCGTGCCGACCCGTACGTCGGAGACGTCCAGGTCGGTCTGGATCCAGGGGCCGAGCGGGCAGAACGTGTCGTAGCCCTTGGCCCGGGCCCACTGACCGTCGGTCTTCTGCAGGTCGCGCGCGGTCACGTCGTTGGCGATCGTGTAGCCGAAGATGACCTCCTCGGCGCGCTCGCGGGGCAGGTCGCGGCAGATCCGGCCGATCACGATCGCCAGCTCGCCCTCGAAGTGCAGGTTGTTGGTCTGCTCGGGGTAGACGATGCCGTCGCGCGGGCCGATCACCGAGGTGTTCGGCTTCAGGAAGATCATCGGCTCGGCCGGGACGTCGTTGCCCAGCTCGGCGGCGTGGTCGGCGTAGTTGCGCCCGACGCAGACCACCTTGCTGCGCGGGATCACCGGGGCCAGCAGCCGGACGTCGGCCAGCTGCAGCACCTCACCGGTCAGCTGGACCGGGCGGTACAGCGGGTCCGAGTCGAGCACGGCGACGGTACCGACGAGCCCTTCGGGGTCGTCGGTCTCGACGAGCCCGTACTTCGGTTCGTCGTCGACGGAGAATCTGGCGATACGCACGGCCGGCCTTCGGTCGGGGGGATTGAACGGCCCGAGCCTACCGCCGCCTGCGCGCAGTCTCCGATCCGGCAACCCGCTCGCTCTCTTTCCCTTCGTTCTCTTTTTCCTGTCCCCAGCCTGTGGTGAGACAGTTGTCGGGTGACCTCCGAAGCCACCACCGCGTTCACGATCCGCCTGGCCGAGCCCGCCGAGTACGCCGCCGTCGGCGACCTCACCGTCGAGGCCTACGCGAACGACGGCTTCATCCCGCCGAACTCCGACTACGTCGACGTGCTGCGCGGGGCCGCGGACCGCGCCGAACGCGCCGAGCTGTGGGTGGCCGCCGCCGGTGACGACCTGCTCGGCACCGTCACGTACTGCTTGCCCGGCTCGTTCTACGGCGAGATCGGCCAGCCGCACGAGGGCGAGTTCCGGATGCTCGGCGTCTCCGCGAAGGCCCGCGGCCTGGGCGTCGGTACGGCGCTCACCAAGCACTGCATCGACCGCTCCCGCGAGCTCGGCTTCACCCACGTCGTCCTGTGCAGCGCCGAGTACATGAAGCAGGCGCACCGCCTCTACGAACGCCTCGGCTTCACCCGCGTCCCCGAACGGGACTGGATCCCCCGGGAAGGCGTCAACCTGTACGCGTTCTCACTCGCGCTGTGACCGTTCTTCTCTCCCCCACCGAGTGGGAACCACTCGCCGCCGCCCACGCCGAGCGCGTCGACCAACTCGTCGCCGGTCACCTCGCGCGCCGGCAGCGTCGTGAGGCGCACCCGGTCGAGGACTTCCTCTTCACCTACTACCCCACCCGCCCGAACCAGCTCCGCGTCTGGCACCCCGGCCCCGGCGTCACGCTGCTCGGCGGTTCGGCGTACGAGGGTCGCAAGGGCTACCTGTACGCCGACGGCGCCGCGCGCCTGGACCCGGCCGAGATCGAGCGCCGGGCCGACAGCATCACCTGGATCCGCCGCCTGCTCGCCGCGACGCTGGACCGCCAGCCGCAGTTCGGCTGCTTCGGGCTGCACGAGTGGGCGATGGTCTACCGGCTGCAGCCCGGCGAGGTCCGGCACGAGAAGTGGCCGCTGCGACTAGGGGCCGAGGGCACCGACCAGGTCGTCGAGTCGCACAAGATCGGCTGCTCGCACTTCGACGCCTTCCGCTTCTTCACCGAACCGGCCCGCCCGCTCAACGCGCTCCAACCGACCCGCGAGCTCCAGCCCGCGCTCGAGCAGGGCGGCTGCCTGCACGCGAACATGGACCTCTACAAGTGGGCCACCAAGCTCGCGCCGTTCACCCCGAGCACGCTCCTGCTGTCCTGCTTCGAGCTCGCCAAGGACATCCGCACCCTCGACATGCGAGCGTCGCCGTACGACCTGGCGCCGCTCGGCTACACCCCGGTCCCGATCGAAACACCCGCGGGCAAGGCCGAGTACGCCGCCGCCCAACGCGCGTTCGCCACCCGCGCCCGCCCGTTGCGCGAACAGCTTGTCGCCCTGTGCGACGAGCTGCTGCCGACCTGACGCCCGGCCGCTCTCCTCTCAGACCTTCGTAGCCTTCAGCGCGAACAGCAGAGGAATGCGTGGCTGATCGTCCGGCAGTCGCCACCAGCCTTCGGGCGTCTGGACCATCGACGACCAGCGCGGCCACTGCAGGACCTCGGACTCGCGCAGGCTGTCGATCCGGAACCCGGCAGCGGACAGCGTCGTCACCAGCTCGCCCAGTCCGTGCATCCACTCGTAGCTCGTGTTCCGCCCCGGCACCTCGTCGCCGGTGTAGGTGACCGTCGAGTCGTGCGCGATCGCACCCCGGCCTTCCAGATAGTCGTTCCGCAGCACCAACTCGTCGGACTCTCCCGGCAACCCCACCGGCCGGAGCGCGTTGAGCAGCGGATGAAACTCCACGACGTACACGAACCCACCCGGCTTCAGCAGCCCGCTGACCACGTCGGCCCACTTCGCCAGGTCGGGCAGGTAGCAGAGGGCGCCCTTGCCGGTGTAGACGACATCGAACCGGCGACCGCCGAAGGCCTCCTCCGCGTCGTACACGTTGGACTGCACGTACTCGATGCCGACGCCGGCCTCGCGCGCGAGCCGCCGGGCCGCGTCGAGCGACCGCCCGGACAGGTCGAGCCCGAACGTCTTCGCGCCCCGGCGGGCGAACGCGATCGTCTCGGTCCCCAGGTGACACTGCAGGTGCACGACGTCGCGGCCGTTGAGCTCGCCCAGGTCGGCCCACTCATAGTCGGCGAACCAGAAGTCGGCCGGGCGCTCGTAGAACGCGCTCGCCGCGTGCAGTGGTGCTCGCGCGTCCCAGTCGGCCTCGTTGGCCGCCACCTGCGCCAGCTCGTCCGCGTTCAGCCCCACGGGCTTCTCCTTCTGTCGCCTGACCCGGTCGTCGTTCTCCCAGTCTCTCCAGGCCCAGGTCCAGACGTCCCCACTGAGGCTCACCTTCGCCGTCCTGACGTCACGAGCTGCCCCCTCGGCACCTTGTCCGCGCAGCGGCCGCGCCCCCGGACCGTCCCGAGAGCGTTCCCCCAGCCCTGCTCACCCAGCGTGACTCTACTCCTGTCGGACACGCTGAGTAGTCACGAACCGGTCTCACTCCGCACCATCTCCCCGAACACTTTGCAATAGCAGTCGACGACCATCAGCGCCAGCACCGACACGCTGTGCTGATTGACTTCGTGACCTCTCCTCGACCACAATTCGAACACATGTTCGAAGCAAGGACAAACCGCGGGGACTTCGGGGAGCGTGAGGATCTGTGATGCCGGAACCGTTCGACTGGGACATCCTGGAACGACCGTCGGCGATGGCGATGGTGCGCGGCCAGCTCGGTTTCAGCTGGATGGTGCTGGCCGCGCGACTGGCGGCACTGACCGACGACGAGTACTTCTGGCGACCGAGCGCGGAGGCCCTCACCGTCGTCCGCCGCCGGTACGCCGGCCGCTACCGCGCGCTCGGCTCCGGCGAGTGGGTCGCCCAGTGGCCGAACGAGCCGAACCACCGCGGCCCGCGCACGATCGCCTGGCTGATCGCGCACCTGACCGAGACCTTCTTCGAGCGCTGGGAGTGGACCTTCGGCGAGAAGCTCCAGGGCCGCACCGACATCACCCTGCACGGCAACGCCCGGGACGCGGTCGCCTGGCTGACCCACTGGGTGAACGCCTGGCAGGAGTCGATCGCCGGTCTGGAGGAGGACCAGGTGATGACGGTCGGCCTCAGCCAGGCCTCCGAGCTGGATGCCTCAGAGCCCTTCGGTCACGTCGTACTGCGGCTCAACCGCGAGCTGATTCACCACGGCTCGGAGATCATGACGCTTCAGGACCTGCATGCACTGGCCGCCTGAAACCACTAGATGTGCGCCACCCGGCGCGTCGAAGCACAACATGTCGGGGTCTACCGCTAGTGTTCTGCGTGCTGGTGGTTCTGCCCGGGCGACGCGACGTTGCGCGGCCGGGCGGAGGCAACAGGGGAATCCGGTGCGAGTCCGGAGCTGCCCCGCAACGGTGAGCGGACAGGTCGTCCGCGAGTCCGAGTACCTGCCACCGGTACGCGTACCGCCGGTACGCGTCGGTCCGAGACCTCGTGGGTGGGTCGGTGGGCGTGCAGGCAGTCGTACTCGCCGTACTGCCGCTCGTCACGCGCTCTCCCGCAGGTCGTGGTCCTTCGGAACTCGCGTGGAGAGAGCGCCTGTGACCATCGTTTCGTCTTCGTCGCCGACCGCGGCGGGCCTCGCGCCCGGTGCTGCGGCGTCCCAGCTGACCGTCGTCCGCCGCGACGGCACCAGCACCACCTTCGACCCGACCAAGATCGCGGTCGCGATGAGCAAGGCCTTCCTGGCCGTCGAGGGCGCCGAGGCCGGCGCCAGCCACCGCGTCCGCGACCTCGTCACCGACCTGACCGACCGCGTCGTCACCGCGCTCACCACGCGCGGCGACGTCCGCCGCAGCGTCCAGGTCGAGGACATCCAGGACCAGGTCGAGCTCGCCCTGATGCGCGCCGGCGAGCACCAGGTCGCCCGCGCCTACGTGCTGTACCGCGAGGAGCGCACCAAAGCGCGCACGCCTGCCGACGCGGCCGGTGCCGCCGAGACCCCGGTCATCACTGTCCGTGGCATCGACGGTGACACTGCGCCACTGGACGTCGCCCGCCTCCGGCTGGTGATCGCCGAGGCGGCCGCCGGGCTGGACGCGGTCGACCCCGAGCAGATCCTGAACGAGACGCTCGGCTCCTGCTACGACGGCATCGCCCAGCACGAGGTCGAGCTGGCCCTGGTGATGGCCGCCCGGTCGTACGTCGAGACCGAGCCGCAGTACAGCCAGGCCGCGGCCCGGCTGCTGCTCGACCAGATCCGCCGCGAGACGCTCGGCCGCGTGCACGGCGAGCCCCGGCAGGCCAGCCAGGCCGACATGAGCACGGCGTACGCCGAGTACTTCCCGCGCTACATCGCGACCGGGATCGACGCCGGGCTGCTCGACCCCGAGCTGGCCACGTTCGACCTGGAGCGGCTGGCCGCGGCGATCCGGCCCGAGCGCGACCTGGACTTCGCGTTCCTCGGCCTGCAGACCCTCTACGACCGGTACCTGCTGCACATCGACAAGGTCCGCTTCGAGCTGCCGCAGGCGTTCTACCTGCGGGTCGCGATGGGTATGGCACTCAAGGAGGACGACCGGGAGGCCCGGGCGCTGCAGTTCTACGAGCTGCTCAGCTCGTTCCGCTTCATGTCCTCGACGCCGACCCTGTTCAACTCCGGCACCACCCGGCCGCAGCTGTCGTCCTGCTTCCTGACCACGGTCGACGACGACCTGTCCGGCATCTTCGCCGGCATCCGCAACAACGCGCTGCTCGCGAAGTACTCCGGCGGCCTGGGCAACGACTGGACCCCGGTCCGCGGCATCGGCGCCAAGATCCGCGGCACCAACGGCGAGTCCCAGGGCGTCGTCCCGTTCCTGAAGATCGCCAACGACACGGCGGTCGCGGTCAACCAGGGCGGTAAGCGCAAGGGTGCGGTCTGCGCGTACCTCGAGACCTGGCACATGGACATCGAGGAGTTCCTCGACCTGCGCAAGAACACCGGTGACGAGCGCCGCCGTACCCACGACATGAACACCGCGAACTGGGTACCCGACCTGTTCCTGCAGCGGGTCGAGGCCGGCGGCGACTGGACGCTGTTCTCGCCCGACGAGGTGCCGGACCTGCACGACCTGTACGGCGCGGCCTTCGCCACGGCGTACGAGGCCTACGAGGCCGCCGCCGATCGCGGCGAGATCCGGGTCTTCCGCCGGGTCAAGGCCGTCGACCTGTGGCGCCGGATGCTGACCGTGCTGTTCGAGACCGGGCACCCGTGGATCACCTTCAAGGACGCCTGCAACCTGCGCTCCCCGCAGCAGCACGACGGCGTCGTGCACTCGTCGAACCTGTGCACCGAGATCACCCTGAACACGACCGTCGACGAGACCGCCGTCTGCAACCTCGGCTCGGTCAACCTGGTCGCCCACCTGACCGACACCGGTCTGGACGCCGAACTGCTCCGCGACACGGTGAAGACCGCGGTCCGGATGCTCGACAACGTGATCGACGTCAACTTCTACACGACGCCGGAGTCCGAGCGCGCGAACCAGCGGCACCGCCCGGTCGGACTCGGCCTGATGGGCTTCGCCGACGCGCTGTTCGCGCTCCGCATCCCGTACTCCTCGGACGCCGCGGTCGAGTTCGCCGACGTCTCGATGGAGGCGATCAGCTACCACGCGATCGAGGCGTCGACAGATCTGGCCGCCGAGCGCGGGACGTACCAGACGTACGCCGGTTCGCTGTGGAGCCAGGGTGTGCTGCCGATCGACTCGCTCGAGCTGCTGCGCTCGGCCCGGCAGGGCGACCTGCAGGTCGACACCGGGCGGACGCTCGACTGGGAGGCGCTGCGCGCGAAGGTGCTGAAGGACGGCATGCGCAACTCCAACGTGCTGGCGATCGCGCCGACCGCGACGATCTCCAACATCTGTGGGGTCAGCCAGTCGATCGAGCCGACGTACAGCAACCTGTTCGTGAAGTCGAACATGTCCGGTGAGTTCACCGTCGCCAACCCGTACCTGGTCGCCGACCTGAAGGCGCGCGGGCTGTGGGACCAGGTGATGGTCTCCGACCTCAAGTACCACGACGGCGTACTGGCGCAGATCGAGCGGATCCCCGCGGACCTGCGCGAGCTGTACGCGACCGCGTTCGAGATCGACCCGCTGTGGCTGGTGAAGGCGGCGTCGCGCCGGCAGAAGTGGATCGACCAGGCGCAGTCGCTGAACCTGTACATGTCCGCGCCGTCCGGCAAGGCGCTCGACGAGCTGTACCGGGGTGCGTGGCGGTACGGGCTGAAGACGACGTACTACCTGCGCTCGCAGTCGGCGACGCATGTGGAGAAGTCGACACTGCAAGGCACAGATGGTCGTTTGAATGCAGTACCGGTCACGCCTGCTCCGAGTCCCGCACCTGAAGTTCCCATGGACGACACGCTGCTCGACGCACCTGCCATCTGCAAGATCGACGACCCCGACTGCGAGGCCTGCCAGTGACCACGACTTCCACCGGACTCGGTGAGATCTCCGTCGGAGCGTCCCGTGTCGAGGTCGCCGACAAGGCGATGATCAACGCGCGCGCCGACGTCAACCAGCTGCTCCCGCTCAAGTACCAGTGGGCCTGGGACAAGTACCTTGCCGCCTGCAACAACCACTGGATGCCGACCGAGGTCTCCATGCAGGCCGACATCGCGCTGTGGCAGCGTAAAACGGGGGCCAAGGACGGCCTGACCGAGGACGAGCGCCTGATGCTGAAGCGCAACCTCGGGTTCTTCGCCACCGCGGAGTCCCTGGTCGCGAACAACATCGTGCTCGCGGTCTACCGCCAGCTGACCAACCCCGAGTGCCGCCAGTACCTGCTCCGGCAGGCGTTCGAGGAGGCCGTGCACACGCACACCTTCCAGTACATCTGCACCTCGCTCGGTCTCGACGAGGGCGAGCTGTTCAACATGTACCGCGAGGTCCCGTCGATCTCCGACAAGGACGCCTGGGCGCTGAAGTACACCCGGCACCTGGAGGACGGCAATTTCCGCACCGGTACGCCGGAGGCCGACACCGACTTCCTGCGCGACCTGATCGCCTTCTACGTGGTCTTCGAGGGCATGTGGTTCTACACCGGTTTCGCGCAGATCCTGTCGCTGGGCCGCCGCAACAAGATGGTCGGCATCGCCGAGCAGTACCAGTACATCCTGCGCGACGAGTCGATCCACCTGAACTTCGGCATCGACTGCATCAACCAGATCAAGCAGGAGAACCCGCACCTGTGGACACCGGAGTTCCAGGCCGAGGTCCGCCAGATGCTCACCGAAGCCTGCAACCTGGAGGTCGCCTACGGCCGCTCCACCATGCCCAACGGCATGCTCGGCCTGACCGCCGACCTGTGCGAGCAGTACATGCACTTCATCACCGACCGCCGCGCCGAACAGATCGGCCTCACCCCCATCTTCGGTGAAACCCGCAACCCGTTCGGCTGGATGTCCGAGGTGATGGACCTGAAGAAGGAGAAGAACTTCTTCGAAACCCGAGTCATCGAGTACCAGTCAGCCTCAGGCCTCACTTGGGACTAGCCCACGGCAGCGTGGAGTAGGCGGATACCAGCTCCCGCAAACCTTCGTGGACCTGAGCGGCGCCGGCGGACAACAGTTCGCCGGCGCCGCTCCCACCGGTCCTCAACGCCACCGCCGGTACGCCGATCCGCGCGGCCGCCTCGCAGTCCCAGACGGAGTCGCCGATCATCACCGCCGGCCCGTCCGATCCTTCGAGCGCGACCTCGAGCAGCTCTGGATCGGGCTTCGTCCCGGACGCATCCTCCCCGGTGATCCACCGATCACCGCCGAGCCCCTCGAAGTCCAGCAGCTCGACGACGTAGTGCTCGATGTGCTCGCGAGCGCCGGAGCTCGCCAGCACCACGCGCCACCCCCGGTCCTTCGCCGCGACCAGCGCCTCCCGCGCGCCGTCGAAGAGCCGCACCTCCGGCAGCATCGGGTCGAACTCCTGCTTCCAAGCGTCCCGGACCTCGTCACCGTGGCGCTTCTCGACGTCGTCGCCGGCGACAGCGGCGACCAGCCGATCACCGCCCATCCCGATCGCCCGATGGGTCCGCCACACCGGCACCGTCACCCCGAACCGCCGAAAGGCCCGGAACCACGCCACCGAGTGGTGGTAGTTGGTGTCGACCAGCGTGCCGTCGATGTCGAACAGAATCGTCTCGGTCATCCGCCCCCGGTACCCACGGGTTCCGGTCTCAGGCGTCGGGCAACGGCAGCGGCCTGCTACGCGTCGAGGTTCTCGAGCAGGTCGAGGACTTCGGCGGTGGTGCCCGACTCGCCCAGGCGGGGGAAGATCGTGCTCAGGGTGAAGGTGTGGCCCTGCTCCGACAGGTCGGACATGGCGTCGGTGGCCAGGGTGACGTGGTAGCCGTGGGCGTGGGCTTCTCGGGCGGTGGTGTCGACGCCGATGCTGGTGGCGATGCCGGTGAGGACGATCTGGGTGATGCCTCGGCGGCGGAGGTGGAGGTCGAGATCCGTGCCGTAGAAGGCGCCCCAGTTGCGTTTGGTGACGAGGATGTCGTCGGGGTGGCCGGACAGGGCGGGGACGATGTGGTCGCCGTTCTCGACTGGGGTGGCGGCGCGGCGGGGAGATTCGGTGCGGCCGGGGGTCCACTCGCCGGGGGCGGCGCTGACTCGGACGAGGACGACGGGGAGCTTGTGAGCGCGGAAGGCTTCGGCGAGTTCCGCCGTCCGGGCGATCACGTCGGCGGCGGAGTGCGGTGCGACGGGGAGGGCGGCGACCGCGTTCTGGAGGTCGATGACGACCAGGGCGGTGTTCGGGTCGAGGGTGGTGAGAGCCACGGGTGGGAGACCTTTCACTTGATTCGGGACAGGGAGCGGTCGAGCACGGTGAGGACGAGCAGCAGGACGCCGACGCCGAGCAGGAACCAGGACAGTTCGTGCAGTCCGGTGGTGGTCGCGCCGTCGGAGAAGAACGACGCGTTCGCGGCGGCCGCGGTGAGGGCGCCGAGGTAGGTGCAGGTGCGGAGCAGGCCCGCGGACGAGCCCATCCGGGCCGGGTCGGCCTGGTGGTACAGGGCGTTCTGGTTGGCGAGGCCGTTGAGTCCTTGGGGGAAACCGGCGAGCACGCCGAGGACGACGAGCAGCCAGAGCGGGCTGCCGCTGCCGGCCAGGTGGAGCGCGGCGACGGCGATCAGGAGAGTGATGCTTCCGGCGACGAGCTTGCCGCGGACGGCGGAGCGCCGGCCGGTGATCGCGGTGATCGCGACCGCGGCGAGCGACATCGGGAGCAGGACGAGACCGGCTGTCGGTGCGCTCAGCGAGCGGCCTTCTTCGAGCCACTGGGTGAAGCCGTAGAGGAACGAGTAGGAGACCACGAAGCTGCAGATCTGACGCCCGTACGTCGCCAGCAGCGGCCCGTTGCCGCCGAGCACCCGCAGGTCGATGAAGGGGTCGGGCGCCCGGAGCTCGCGCCAGGTGAAGCCGATGCCCACGGCAACAGCTACACCGATCAGCCAGAGGGCGGACAGGCTGGGGCGCATCAGAAAACCCATGAAGCTGACCAGCATCGCGGCGAACAGCACGATCCCTGCCAGATCAAGCTTTCCACCAGGAGAGCGACCAGTTGTTCGCGGCAACCAGATCGTGCCCAGGACCACGCAAGCCAGCGACAGCGGCACATTCACCGTGAAGATCAAGTGCCACCCACCCAGCCCGATCAGCAACCCACCAAGCGTCGGACCGATCACCGCGATCACCTGGTTGGCGATCGACAGCGCGCTCAGCACACCCGTCGGGCTGTCCATCCCCGTGCGGTCGGCCTCGCTGCGGATGAGCGACATCGACGCCGGGTACGCCGCTGACGTGCCGAAGCCGAGCAGCACGCGCGAGACGATCAGCACCCCGAGCGTCGGCGCGAACGCGCCGAGCAGCCCGGCGATGCCGACGAGCGCCGTACCGATCAGGTAGAGCGGGCGCGGTCCGTACCGGTCGACCAGGCGGCCCATCACCGGCTGGCCGACGGCGGTCGCGAGGTAGAGCCCGGTCACCAGCCATGCGGTGTCCGCCGGCCCGACCCCGAACGCTGCGCCGATCGGCACCAGCGCGACCGCGAGCATCGACGAGTTGATCGGATTGAGGATCGACCCGA
The DNA here is from genome assembly GCF_040681455.1 of Kribbella sp. NPDC051770. Taxonomy (NCBI): domain Bacteria; kingdom Bacillati; phylum Actinomycetota; class Actinomycetes; order Propionibacteriales; family Kribbellaceae; genus Kribbella; species Kribbella sp. NPDC051770. The sequence goes on from NZ_JBFAYT010000013.1 coordinate 113,439, forward strand.
GCAGCATCGGCGGCACCAACGTCCGCCGAAACTTCTCAGGAGCTTCAACCACAGAAGCGGTCAAGCCTGCGTCACCTCGTCCAGCAGACCCAGAGCAGCAATCAGAGCAACCCGCTGCTCCTCAGTGCACCGCTCCTCCAGCGCCGCGGCCAGCCACTCCTGCCGCACTCGCCGCCCACCCTGCAACCGCTCGACCCCAGCAGCAGTCAGCGACAGCACCTGTCGCCGCTTGTCCGCCTCGTCAGGCGCCCGCGTCACCATCCCCAGCTCCAGCAGCACCCCAACCGTCGCCGCCATCGACTGCGGCCTGACCCGCTCGGCAGCAGCCAGCGCGCTCGCTGTCGCGGGCCCGTCCTTGTCCAAACGCACCAGCACCGACGACTGTGACGGCGTCAGGTCCTCGGCGTCCGCGAGCTCCCGCAACCGACGGTGCAACCGCCCGAAAACGACCCGCACCTCGCTCGCCGCCCGCACCGAACTCTCGGAGATCTCCACACCGCCCAACCTAAACCATCAGTCCAAACTGATCAGTTCAGCCTGCACAACCAGAATGCATACAGAAGTCTGTAACCCCTGGACAGCGGTTACCAGGCAGCGCTAACCTCACAGCTCAACCAATTCTATTCACCGTGAGAATAAATGACGAAGCTGGTACGAGGCAGCGCCGGGACCCGGTCGGCCAACCGCGGCGCGATCATCGCCGCGGTGCTGTCCGGCGCCGGGATCGACCGTCGCCAACTGGTCGAGCAGACCGGCCTGAGCTGGGCCACCGTCGCCCGGATCGTCGACGACCTGCTCGCCGACGGGCTGGTGCTGGAGCAGCACAAGATCGTCCGCGACGGACCCGGCCGCCAGGCCGCTGCCCTCGGTTTCAACCCGCGGGCCGGCCTGGTCGCGGGGATCGACCTCGGCGGCACCTACTGCCGGACCGTCCTCGCCGACGCCCTCGGCACCGATGTCGTCCGCCGCCGCGACGAGACCCCGCGCGACCTGGGTGCCGTCGAGCTGGCCCAGTGGATCGCCGCCCGCGTCCTCGACCTGGTCGAGCAGCACGGCGACGGCGTGCCGCTGACCTCGGTCGCGATCGGGCTGCCCGGTGTGGTCGCCGCGACCAAGGACCGGGTCGTCGGCGCGTTCAACCTCCCGCAGATCCTCGGTACGACGTTCGTCGAGACGGTCGCCGACGAGCTCAAGGTCCCGACGATCATCGACAACGACTCCAACCTCGCGCTGCTCGGCGAGCTGCACTACGGCGAGCTGCCGCGCGACCAGACCGTCGTCCTGCTCAGCCTCGGCACCGGTCTCGGCTCGGCGGTCGCGTTCGACGGGCAGGTCGTCGCCGGACCGGAAGGCCTGCTCGGTGAGTTCGGCCGGCTCCGGCTCCCGGGTCGCCCGGAACGCCTTCGCGACCTGCTCTCCGGTGCGGGCCTGCTCAACCTCGCGCAGCAGCAGGGCCACCAAGTCACGAAAGCCGACGAGGTGTTCGCCGACCCGGCACGCTTCCCCGCGTTGCTCGACGACGTCCACGAGGCGCTGCTGCACCTGGTCTCGATCGTCGCCCTGGCCTACGAGCCACAGACGGTCGTGTTCACCGGCGGCTTCTCGGCCGCGTTCACCGACACCGTGCTCGACGCGGTCGGCAGTACGACGTACGAAACGGTCGGCGTGCGCACCGCTCTGCGCCGGTCTGTGCTCGGGGACTCCGGCGGCCTGCTGGGCGCGACCGCCGCGGCCCTGAGCGGTTACCACACCGCGATCGGCGTGGCCCGCCACCAGTGAAAGGAACAACCATGAAGCGTTGGAAGACGGCCGGCCTCGCCGCCGCGGTCTCGATCGCCCTGACCAGTCTGGCCGCCTGCGGGGGCGGTGACGCCAAGAGCTCGGGGCCGACGAACGAGCTGACGGTCTGGATGATGACCGGCGGCCCGGGCGACAACAAGATCATCGACGACGTCACGAAGCAGTTCCACGAGAAGCATCCCGACGTGACCGTCAAGGTCGAGGTGCAGCAGTGGGACAACATCGTCACCAAGCTGACCACGGCGCTGGCCTCGGACAACCCGCCCGACATCGTCGAGATGGGCAACACCCAGACCCCGCTGCTGACCGCGTCCGGTGCGCTCGCCGATCTCACCGGCGACAAGGCCGGCTTCGAGTCGTCGGACAAGTGGCTGGCCGGGCTCGCCGGCCCCTCGACGTACCAGGACAAGCTCTACGCCACTCCCCTGTACGGCGGGACGAAGGTCGTCATGTACAGCAAGAAGATGTTCGCCGCGGCCGGCATCGCCAAGCCGCCGGCGACCGTCGACGAGCTGATCGATGCCTGCGGCAAGCTCGCCCAGGCGCACAAGACACCGAACTTCTCCGCCTTCTACATGCCCGGTCAGTACTGGTTCGCCGGGATGCCGTTCCTGTTCGGCAAGGGCGGCGCGATCGCCACCGAGGACAACGGCAAGTGGACCGCGACGATGAGCAGCGCCGAGAACCAGGCCGGTCTGGCCGAGTGGAGGAAGTTCCAGAACGCCTGCTCGACCCCGTCGTCGATCGGCGCCAACACCGACAGCCCCGACCAGGACCAGATCTTCGCCGACAGCAAGGCCGCGATGATCTACGTGAAGGCCTGGGAGCCGGGTGCGGTCGCGGAGAAGAACGCGAAGACCGCGGCCGACGCCGGCTACTTCATCATGCCGGGCTACCAGCCGAACGAGCCGCTCCCGGTGATCGTGGCCGGCTCGACGATCGGCATCGCGGCCAAGAGCCCGAACAAGGACGTCGCCGTCGACTGGCTGAAGGCGATCACCGGCAAGACCTTCCAGCAGACGATGACCAAGACCATCCACCAGCTCCCGGTCGTCCCGGACTTCCTGCCGACCGGCGACATCCCGGACATCCTGAAGCTCGGCACGCAGGCCGCGACGGTCAGCCGGGCGCTGCCGGCCACGCCGGGTGAGGCGACGCTGGAGACCGAGAGCTACAACGAGCAGTTCTTCGCCAAGATCGCGAAGGGCGCCGACATCGCGAGCGCCGCGCAGGAGTACGACAAGCACGCGACCGAGGCGTTCAACGCGCTGTCCGGTCCGCGCTGACGGTCGCGGCTGATGACCTCGCTCACGCAGGAGCCGGCCACCGCAACGCCCGCGCTGCAGCGCACGGGCGCGGCGGTCCGGGCCGGCCGGCTCGCGCGCTTCACGCCGTACGGGCTGGTCGGGCCGGCCGTGCTCGCCTTCGCGGCCGTGCTCGGGTACCCGCTGGTCCGGCTGGTCTGGTTGTCGGTGCAGGACTTCGGGCCGCGGTCGCTGTTCACCGGCGAGGCGCCATTTGTTGGCCTCGGCAACTTCACCCGGGTCCTCGGCGACGCCGACTTCTGGCACGTGCTGCTGCGCACGCTGGTGGTCAGCGTCGGCTGCGTGGTCAGCCTGATGGTGATCGGCTTCCTGCTCGCGTCGCTGCTGCGCCTGGTCTCGAACTGGGCGCGCGTGATGCTGTCGGTCTGCCTGGTGCTGGTCTGGGCGATGCCGATGGTGTCGGCGTCGATGATCTGGCGCTGGCTGTTCGAGCCGCAGTACGGCGTGCTGAACTGGGTGATCACGCAGCTGCAGGTGTTCGGCGACTTCTCGGCGCACGACTGGTTCTCGTCACCCGGCCAGGCGCTGTTCCTGATCATCGCGCTGATCGTCTGGAAGGGCCTGCCGTTCGTCGCCCTCACCCTGTACGCCGCGATGGGCCAGATCCCCGACGACCTGTACGAGGCCTCCGGCCTGGACGGCGCCGGCCGCTGGGCGACCGCGCGGCACGTGACGCTGCCGATCCTCGGCCCGGTGCTCGGCGTCCTGGTGCTGCTCGAGGTGATCTGGTCGGTGAACTCGTTCACCCCGTTCTGGGTGCTCACGCAGGGCGGCCCCGACGGCGGTACGACGACGCTCGGCGTCTACTCGTACCTGGAGGCGTTCACCCGCAACGACTACGGCGGCGGTGCCGCGATCGCGATCATCACCGTCGTACTGCTCGCCATACTGGCGGTGCTCTACGTCCGGCGCCTGTTCGCGTCCGGTGAGGTGACCGCATGAACAAGCGCACGGTGCCGAACCTCATCGCGGTCGTGGTCTCGCTGATCGTGATCTTCCCGGTCTACTGGATGTTCGCGACCGCGCTCAAACAACCTGGCCGGATCCTGTCGGCGACGCCGGAATTCGTCCCGTGGCCGATCAGCTTCGAGAACTTCAGCACCGCGCTGACGCACGGCTCGTTCCTGCACTACGTCCGGAACTCGTTGCTCGTGTCGGTCTCGACCGTCCTGATCGCCCTGGTCGTTGCCCTCGGCGCCTCGATCGCGCTGGCCCGGTTCCGGTTCCTCGGCCGCCGCGCGTTCCTGGTCGGGCTGGTCCTGGTCCAGATGGTGCCGGGCTCGGCGATGGTGATCCCGCTCTACCTGATGCTGCGCTCGGTCGGCGCGATCGACTTCGTGCCCGGCCTGATCATCACCTACATGACCTTCGTGCTGCCGTTCACGATCTGGACGCTGCGCGGGTTCGTGGCCGGTATCCCGCTGGAGCTGGAGGAGGCCGCGCTGGTCGACGGCTGCGGCCGGTTCGGCGCGTTCTGGCACATCCAGCTGCCGCTGCTGGCGCCGGGCATCGTGGCCACCTCGATCTTCGCCTTCATCAGCGCCTGGGACGACTACCTGTTCGCCTACGTGTTCCTGAAGTCGCAGAGCAACTACACGCTGCCGGTCTGGCTGGTCTCGTTCCAGACCTCCGACGGTATCGACAACGGCGCCACCATCGCGGCGTCGGCGATCTTCTCGCTGCCGGTCCTGGTCGTCTTCCTGCTGGTCCAGCGCCGGCTGGTCGGCGGCATGACCAGCGGCGCGGTCAAAGGCTGAAACCCCTCAAGGAGAAACTGATGAGCTCAGAGCTCGAGCGGCTCGCGTACGGCGTCCTGTTCCCCGCCCTCGGCCGGCCCCGGGTCCCGAACTGGGTGCCGCCCCGGATCGAGGCCGGTCTCGGCGGGTTCGTGATCTTCGGCCGCGACATCGTCGACGGCGACCAGTTCCGCGACCTGGCCGGGCAGCTGCACGCGCTGCGCGACCACGTGCTGCTCTCGATCGACGAGGAGGGCGGTGACGTCAACCGGCTGGAGAACCTCGGCGGCTTCTCGATGCCGGGCAACCGGGCGCTCGGCGAGATCGACGACGTCGAGCTGACCCGGCAGGCGGCGTTCCAGATCGGGCTGTCGCTGGTCGACGCCGGCGTCGACTGGGACCTCGCGCCCGCGGTCGACACGGCCGTGAACCCGCTGAGCCCGAACGGGATCCGCTGCTTCGGCGCCGATCGCGACCTGGTCAGCCGGCACTCGGCCGCGTGGGTCGAGGGTCTGCAGGCCGCCGGGGTGAGCGCGTGTGCCAAGCACTACCCGGGCCACGGGCTGAGCGGCACCGACGCGCACCTCGCGACGCCGCTCGTCGACGTGTCGCGCGAGGAGCTGCTGGACAGCTACCTCGATCCGTTCCGGGCCGCGATCGCGGCCGGGGTGGACAGCATCATGGTGTCGCACGACCTGGTCCCGCAGGTCGACGACGTCCCGGCGACGATCAGCAAGGTGCTGCTCACCGACATCCTGCGGGGCGAGCTCGGGTACGACGGGGTGGTGATCACCGACGCGCTCGAGATGTACGGGATCGCCGACGTCGCGCCGCTGCCGGAGGCCGCCGTACGGGCGATCGAGGCAGGCGCCGACGCGTTGTGCCTGGGCTCGTGGGCGTTCCTGGACGACGTGGAGATCGCGGCGCGGGCGCTGGTCGAGGCAGTGGAGAGCGGGCGGCTGCCGCTGGAGCGGTTGCAGAGCGCGAACGAACGGCTCGCGCGGCTCGGGACGCGGCCGAAGGCCGACGTCGCGCTGCGGGACAACGCGCTCGGCGAGCGGCTCGCGGAGCAGGTCGCCGTCGTCCACGGCGACCCGGTGATCCGCAGCGACGCCGCCCTGGTGATCCGGCTGGAGCCGACCCACTCCCCCGCCGCCGGGTCGTCGGGTTGGGGCGTCGAGCAACTGCTGCGCGACGCCGGGAAGGTTGTCGAGAGCATCGGTCTGTCGGGGCAGACCTACAACGGCCCCGGGATGGCCAAGGCGAGCGTCGGCGAGTTTCGGTCGGAGTACGGCGACGACAGCCAGGTGGTCCTGCTCGTTCGCGGCGCGCACCGCTTCCCCTGGCAGGAGAAGCTGATCGCCGAGCTGCAGACCCAGCACCCCGACGCGGTCGTCGTCGACATGGGCGTCCCCGGCACCGACTACTCGGCCTTCGCCGCCTGGATCCAGACCTTCGGCAGCGCCAGGGTCTGCGCCGAAGCAGCGGCCCGCCGCCTGCTGGGCCGATGATCACTTTCCTCAACACCCAAATGGGTTCGGTACAGATCGAGAGAGGTGTCGTCACCTCTCTCGGTCTGTGTGAACCCCGAGGAGAAGTCATCGATCTGGCCGGTCGCTGGCTGCTTCCCGGCTTCGTCGACACCCACTGCCACGGCGCCGGCGGCGCCGCGCTGTACTCCGGCAACCCCGACGACGTCCGCCAAGCCGCGCGAGCCCACCTGCTCAGCGGCACCACCACGCTCTTCGCCTCGGTGGCGACCATGCAGCTCGACCGCATGCTCGCCGCCGCCTCCGCGATCGCCGCCGCGAACGCCCCGAACATCCGCGCCATCCACTTCGAAGGCCCCTTCCTCTCCCCGCACCGCCGCGGCGCCCAGACCGCCTCCGCGCTCCTCCACCCCGACGAGGACGTGTACAAGAAACTGATCGAGGCCGCCGGCGGCCTGGCGACTTCGATGACCATCGCCCCCGAGCTCCCCGGCGCAATCGACCTGATCGCCAACCACCCCGAGCTCACCTTCGCCGTCGGCCACACCGACGACGACGGCACCTGCACCCGCCAGGCCTTCGCCGCCGGCGCCCGCACCGCCACCCACCTCTTCAACGCGATGCCGGCCATGACCCACCGCCGACCGGGACCGGTCGGTGTCGCCCTGCTCGACGACCGGGTCGCCTGCGAACTCATTGCCGACGGCACCCACCTCTCCCCCGAGGCCCTCACCGTCGCGCTCCGCACCGCAGGCCTCGACCGCAGCATCCTGGTCACCGACGCGATGGCCGCGACCGGTCTCGGCGACGGCGACTACCAGTACGCCGACCGCCGCGTCACCGTCCGCGACCACGTCGCCCGCCTGCACGGCACCGACACGCTCGCCGGCTCCGTCCACTTCCTCTCCGACGCCCTCGCGTACGCCGTCCGGACGCTGCACCTGACGGTGCCGCAGGCAACCGCCCTGGTCGCCACCAACGCCGCCCGCCACTACCGCCTCGACGGCTGCGGCTCGCTTGCCGTCGGCAACCACGCCGACCTGGTCGTCCTGAACGAGGACCTGAGCGTCGACTCCGTCTACCTGGCCGGGCAGCGCTTGGTCAGCTCGACGTGACCGGCAGCCTGAGCAGCCGTTCTCGCACCGGCTCGGCCGCCGCCGGATCGACCCGGGCCAGGATCTCCGCGGAGATCGTCCAGGCGTCGCGAGCCGAGCTCTCGTCGCCTGCGGCCAGCAGCGAGTCGCCGAGGTGCCACAGGCTGTCCGCCCGGTTGACGTCGTCGCCGATGGCCTGGAACAGCTCGACCGAACGGCGCAGGCAGCGCACCGCGTCGGCGTACTGGCCCAGCTCGTGGTGCGCAGTACCCAGGCAGCTGTAGGCCTTGCCCTCGCTGTAACGGTCGCCGGCCGTGCGGGACCGCCGCACCGCCGCGGCGCTCAGCTCGAGCGCCTGCCGGTACTCGCCGCGCTGGACGTGCACGATCCCGAGCCCGTTCAGCGCCTTCGAGCAGAGCGTCTCGTTGGTGGTCAGCTCCAGGACGCGCTCGTTGGCGCGGATCGACTCCTCGTTGCGGCCGAGGTCGGCGAGCAGGCTGCCGAGGTTGATCGACGTGCTCGCCGCGCCCTCGGGGTCGTCGGCCTCGTTCAGGAACAGGTCGACCGCGCGGTTCAGGTGCTCCAGGGCGGCGTCGTTCTCGGCGATCTCGCTGTACAACCGGCCGATGCTGTTCAACGTCCGGGCCACCAGCTGCGGCGCATCCAGGCGCTCGAGGGCGATCAGCGCCGTCTTCTCCAGCGCGAGCGCCTGACGCCAGTGACCGACCCGGGCGAGGTAGGTCTGCAGCAGCCACGACACCCGCCAGACGTACTCGTCCAGCCCTTCCTCCAGCGCGAGCGCCTGCGCCGACTGCAGCGCTTCGCGGTGCGTGGCGAACCAGGCCCACGCGTCGTCGTGCCGATTGAACTCCCGTACGACGGCGCCCGGGCACGGCGTCAGCGGCTCGATCGGGCGCCGGGTCGGGTTGAGCCGGGCCTCCGCGTTCTGGCCGCTGAGCACGTAGTGGTCGAGCAGCCGGTGGATCGCGGCGCGGCGCTCCTCCTGCGGCAGCGCCTCGGCCAGCTCGGTCGCGTACAGGCGGGTCAGGTCGTGGAACGTGTAGCTGCCCGGCCCGTACGCCGCAATCAGGTTGGCCGAGAGCAGCTCGGCGAGCGTACGGCGTACGACGGTGATCGGCAGGCCGGTCAGGCTCGCGGCGGTGTGCTCGTCCCAGGTCAGCGAGCGGGTCAGCGCGAGCAGCCGGAACAGGTCGGTGGCCTTCGGCGAGAGCGCCTTGAGCGACCAGGAGAACACCGAGCGGACATCGACGACCGCGTCCACCTCGGTGAGCGCGTCGAACGGACTGCCCTCCGCGCGCAGCTGGGTGAGGATCTCGACCAGGTCGCTGTGCGAGGTGACGGCGACGCGGGCCGCGATGACCGCGATCGCCAGCGGCAGCCGTCCGCACCAGTCGACGATCGCCTCCATCGCGGCCAGGTCCTCGACACCGCGCTCGCTGCCGATCCGGCGGGCGAGCAGGCAGACCGCGTCGGCGGCGGGCAGCACGTCGAGCTCGATCAGTGCAGCGCCTTCGGTGACCGCGAGGGCGCGCAGCTGGTGCCGGCTCGTCACGATCACGAAGCTGTCGCCGCCGGGCAGCACCGGCCGGATCTGCTCGATGTCGCGGACGTTGTCGAGCACGAACAGCATCCGCCGCCCGGCCACCAGACTGCGCAGGTACGCCGCCTGCCGGTCCGGGTCGGCGGGCACCCGCTCCGGGCGGACGCCGAGCGAGTCGAAGACCGCGCCGAGCGCCTCCTCGGCGGTCAGCGGCGGTCGGGCGGCGTCGAAGCCGCGGAAGTTCAGGTAGATCTGGCCGTCGGGGTAGCGGTCGGCGATCCGGTGCGCCCAGTGCACGGCGAACGCGGTCTTGCCGACGCCGGCCATCCCGGTGATCACCACCGCGCCGTCCACAGCGAGCAGTTCGTCGGCCGCAGCCAGCTCGTCCGTCCGCCCGGTGAACCCGCGCAGATCCGCCGGCAGTTGAGCAGGCACCGGTACAGCTTGCTCACGGCGTTTTTCAGGTTGCCGCGGCTTCTCCCCCGGCAGCAGCGTCGGGTCCGCGCGCAGGATCCGCTCCTGCATCGTCCGCAGCCCGTGCCCGGGATCGACGCCGAGCTCCTCCGACAGCAGCTCCTGCGACGTCCGGTACAGCGCCAGCGCGTCCGACTGCCGCCCGTGCCGGTACAGCGACAGCATCAGCAGCTCCCGGAACCGCTCGTTCAACGGGAACTGCCGGATCAGCTCAGTCAGCACCGCCTCAGCGTCGGCGTGGTCACCGAGGTCGATCTGCGCGACCACCTTCGCCTCGACCGCACCCAGCCGCTGCAGCTCCAGATGCCGCCGCTGCGCGGCCACCGACTCCCCCGGCACACCGGCCAGCGGTGTCCCGTGCCACAACGCGAGCGCCTCGTCGTACCGGGCCACCGCGCCGACCAACTCACCGGCGCTCGCCATCTCCTGCGCAGCCCGCACGCCCTCCCGAAACGCCGCGAGATCGAGGTTCTCCGCGCCGGTCCGGATCAGGTACCCGCTGCCCACCGACACGATCGCGGGCTCGCCGTCGACCGGCCCGAGCGCCTTGCGCAGCCGGTACACGTACGTCCGGAGCACCTGCTCAGCCGACGCCGGTACGTCGTGCTCCCACAGCGTGTCGATCAGCTCCGCCGGCGACGCCGCCACCCCTTCACGCAGCAGCAGCGCCGACAGCACCGCCTGCTGCTGAGGCGCTCCGAGCCGCAGCTCGCCGTCTCCCCGCCAGGCCCGGACGGGACCGAGTACGGCGAACCTCAACCGATCCGCCACCCGCATCCTCCTCCAGCTCGCCCGGCCACTGGACCACGTTACTCCCGCGCGAGACGGCGTCTCATCCAGTGACCAGTCCTCGCGACCGGTCAGGCGAGCCGGGCGTCGATCGCGGCCGGCGAGTACACCTCGCTGACCACCAGCCGGGCCATCCCGTCCAGCGCCGCGTGGTCGGCCAGCTGCCCGGTCGCGACGGTCAGATGACGCGTGGCCCGCGGCAACGTCGTCTGGTAGAGCACCTCGTGCACCCCGGCAACGAAGTCGGTGTGCGCGAGATCTCCTGCGATCATCAACACACCCGGATTGATCAGACTCACCACGGTCGCCAGCACCTCGCCGACCCGCCGCCCGGCGTCGCGGGCGAGCCGCAACGCGTCCGGCTGCCCCGACTGCAGCAACACCCGGACGTCGGCCCCCGACCGCGCCGGAACGCCCAGCTCGGTCAGCGCCGCCGCGATCGCCCCTCCGCTGGCGACCGCCGCGAGACACCCGATCGACCCGCACTGGCACTTGGTGTCACCCGCGTCCCGCACTCTTACGTGCCCGATGTCGCCGGCGCCGCCGTCGATCCCGCGGAACACGCTGTCCCCGATCACGACCCCCGCGCCGATCCCGGTCGACACCTTCACCAGCACGAACGCCGGGCTGTCGGCGTACCCGGCGGAGTGCTCGCCGAGCGCCATCGCGTTCGCATCGTTGTCGACGAACACCGGTACGCCGTACTGGCGGTGCAGGTGCTCGCGGATCGGGTACTCGTCCCAGCCCGGCATGATCGGCGGCCGGATCACCAGCCCGGTGTCGAACTCCACCGGCCCCGGCACGGACACCCCGATCCCGGCCAGCTCGCCGACCGTCCGCCCGGCCTCCACCAGCAGGTCGTCGAACCAGTCGGCCAGCGTGTCGAGCACGACGCCGGGGCCGTCGGCAATCACCAGCTCGCCGGAGTGCTCAGCCAGCACACCGCCGGCCAGGTCCATCAACGCAGCGCGCGCATGCCGCGTGTCCAGGTCAGCCGCCAGTACGACGGCATGCTGCTCGTCGAACCGCAGCACCGTCGGCGGCCGGCCACCGGTCGAGGCCGTCGAACCTGCCTCGACCAGCCAGCCGTTGCCGAGCAGCGGCTCCAGCCGCTGGCCCAGCGTCGAGCGCGACAGGCCGGACAGCTCCTGCAGCTCGCCACGGGTCCCGGCCTGGCCGGTCCGGACGAGGTGCAGCAGCCGTCCCGCGGACGTCGTCGCGTCAGCCCTTGTCTGCCCCACTCGTCAGCCCTTCCGTCAGCAACCGTTCGGCGCCGTAGAACATCAGTACCACCGGCAGTGTCAGTACGACGGATCCTGCCATCAGCACGGTCTTCGGCACCTCCACGCCGTTCGCCAGCTGCTGCAGCCCGAGCGAGACCGTCCAGTGGGCCGGCTCGGCGGCCAGGAACAGCAGCGCGAACAGGAACTCGTTCCACGCGATCATGAAAACGTACAGGGCGGTCGCCATCACCGACGGCGCCGCCAGCGGCAGCACCACCTTGCGCAGGATCTGGAACCGGGACAACCCGTCCAGTGCCGCCGCCTCCTCGATGCTGATCGGCACGGTGCTGAAGTAGCTGCGCAGCATGTAGATCGCGACCGGCACGGTCTGGGCGATGTACACGATGATCAGCCCGACCAGGCTGCCCTGCAGGCCGGCCTTCGCGAACATCACGAACAGCGGCACCGCGAGCAGCGTCGCCGGGAACAGGTAGACACCGAGGAACAGCGCGCTCACCTTGCGGTGCCCGGTGAAGCGCAGCCGGCTGACGGCGTACGCGCCCGGGATCGCGACCAGCAACGTGAGCAGCATCGCGCCGATCGAGACGATCGCCGAGTTGCGCAGCATCAGCGGGAAGCCCTGGCCGCCGTTCTCGACCGAGGTCAGCACCGACCGGTAGGAGTCCAGGCTGAACTCCTTGGCCGACACCCAGATCCGCCCGGGGTCGAGCAGCAGCGCGTCGATCGGCTTCACCGACAGCAGGACCATGTAGTAGAAGGGGAACAGCGTCGCGATCACCAGCGCCGCGATCACCACCCAGCGCATGATCCCGAAGAACTTGATCTGGAACGCGTCCCTGGTCATGCCTGGTCCTCCTGCACCTTGCGTCCGAAGAACCTGAAGTACAGGCCCAGCAGCACGATCAGTACGACGGCCAGTACGACCGCCTGCGCCGACGCCAGTCCGACGTCGAAGCGCGCGGTCAGGAACCGGTACACCCGGACCGCGACCACGTCGGTCCCCGCGCCGCCGCCGGTGAGCAGGTACACGTCGTCGAACTTGTTGAACGTGAAGATGAACCGCAGCACCGCGAGCAGCGCGACCACCGGCATCAGCTGCGGCAGCAGGATGAACCGGAACCGCTGCCACGGCGTCGTCCCGTCGACCACTGCCGCCTCCTCGAGCACCGGCGGCACCGCCTGCATCCGGGCGATCAGGAACAGGAACGCGAACGGGAAGTAGCGCCAGGTCTCGAAGGCGATCACCGTGAACAGCGCCATCGGGACCGGGACACCGAGTACGTCGTACGAGCGCTGGGTCAGGAAAGCGATCGGGCGGTCCCAGCCGAGCCACTCGACGCCGACGTGGTTCACGACGCCGAGGTCGGGGCTGAGCAGCACCTGCCAGACGAACGCGACGGCGACCACCGGAGCGACGTACGGGAGCAGCATCGCGCCGCGGATCAGGGCCCGGCCGCGGAACGGCTTGCGCAGCGCGAGCGCGGCGACCAGGCCGACCACGATCGAGCCGAGCGTCGAACCGACCGTGTAGACCACGGTGGTCCACAGCGACGACCAGAAACCGGGTGAGCTGAAGACGCGTTCGAGGTTGCGCAGCGTCCAGTGGCCCCACAGGCCCTGGCTCTGGATGTCGACCAGGCGGACGTTCTGGAACGCCAGCATGATCGTCCAGAGGATCGGGAGTACGACGACCACGAGAACGATCACGAGGGTCGGTGAGACCAGCGTCAGGCCGGCCCGGTTCTCCTCCCGTCGGAGCGGGTTCTTCCGCGCCCGGCGCGCTTCGGTCACAGTTGTCATCTCCGCCTCACCCGAGCGAGTCCTGGATCGCGGCGACGTCGTCGGTCGCCTGCTGCGCGGCTTCGTCGGCATCGACCTGCCCACTGGCCAGCGCACTGATTGCCTTCGGCACCGGAAGCTCGCCGAGCGTGGCGCCGACCAGCGCGCCCTGTCCCTGCGTGATCCCCCAGCGCTGCATCTTGCCGATCCCACCGCGCAGCTCGGCGATCACCGGCGCCGGGTAGATCGCGGCCAGCGGCTTGCGGGTGTCGACGCCGATGTCGGCCTTGTCCCACGCTTGGTCGAACTTGTCCGGGTCGGCCGCCGTCCCGTGCCGGACCGGGAACTTGCCCTCGGCTGCCATCCCGAACCAGTCCTGGTAGCCCTGGTCGAGCATGTACTCGACGAGCTGCTCCGACGCATCCGCCTTCGCGGTCTTCGTCACCGTCCAGCCGGTCACCTCGCCGAACTGCGCGGGCTCGGCGCCGTCCGGGCCCTGGACCGCGGTGACGACACCGGTGTTGCGGGCCAGCCAGCCCTTGTCCTTCGCGCACGGCTCGCAGCTCGGCAGCGCGTCCTCGCGCAGCCCGGCCAGCTCGTCGAGCAGGAACGAGGACCAGACCACCATCGCCGACTTGCCCGCGAAGTACGACGCTCGCGTGGAGTCGACGGTCTGCGTGCCTGCGGCGGAGTACTTGGTCGCCAGGTCGCCGTAGAAGCGGAACGCCCCCTGACAGGGCGGACTGTCCAGCGTGATCTTGCCCTGGGCATCGACCAGCTGGCAGTTGTTGGCGAGGCCGAAGTACTCGAAGCTCTGCTGGGTGAACGGGTCGGCCGGGTCGGTGGCGATCGAGATGCCCTCGGTGCCGCCCTGGTTCAGCGTCTGCGCCGCCTTCTCGATCGCGGCGTACGACGTGGGCTCGGCCAGCCCGGCCTGCGCGAACAGGTCCTTGCGGTAGTAGAGCAGCTGCGTCCAGCTGTCCGACGGTACGGCGAGCTGCCGGTCGCCGTCGCGGGTCAGGTCGAGCGCGCGCTGGTCGAAGGTCTTCGGCCCGAGCTGGTCGACGACCTTGCCGGCCGCGTCGGGATTGAGCAGACCGTTGCTGGACAGCTGCTGGATCGCGGCCAGCGGGACCGCGCCGATCACGTCCGGGAGCTTGCCGGCGGCCGCGGCGGACATCACCAGCTGGCTCAGCTGCGGCTCGTCGACACCGACCAGCTTCACCTGGATCCCGGTCTCGGCGGTGAACTTCTCGAAGATCGCCCGGGTGGTCTCCAGCCGCCCGGACACGTTCTCGAGCGACCACACGGTGATGCTGCGCTCGTCGCCGGCGGTGGAGTCGTTCCCGCACGAACTCAGCAGCAGGAGCGCCGTCGCCACGGAGAGCGCCCTGATGAAGCGTGACATCTATCCTCCTGAGGGAGCTGACTTACGCATAACATCAGGACTATTGTATTTTGACAAGACCTAAGTCCGTCGCTCTGGAGGTTTCCGTGGCTCGCGTCGTGCAGTTCTCCGCTCCCCGGGTGGCCGAGGTGGTCGACTTCGACCCGCCACCGCTCCCGCCCGGTCACGTCCGGGTCCGTACGGCGTACTCGGGCATCTCGGCCGGCACCGAGCTCACGGCGTACCGGGGCACGAACCCGTACCTGACCCGGACCTGGGACGCCGACGCACGAATCTTCCGCGACGCCGAGGCGGGCGTCGCCTTCCCGGTCGTCGGCTGGGGCTACTCGGAGTCGGGCGAGGTCACCGAGGTCGCCGACGACGTCGCCGGGCTGTCGGTCGGCGACCAGGTCTGGGGCATCTGGGGCCACCGCAGCGAAGCAGTCCTCCCCGCCGACAAACTCACCGGCCACCAACTTCCCACCGGCGTCTCCCTCGCGGCAGCCTCCTTCACCCGAGTCGGCGCCATCGCCTACAACGCGATCCTCTCGGCCCGCATCACCCTCGGCGACGTGGTGGCCATCTACGGCCAAGGCGTGATCGGCCTCCTGGCCACTCGCCTCGCCACACTTTCCGGCGCACAAGTAGTCACCATCGACGCCGTCGAAGCCCGCCGCGAGGAGTCCCTGAGATACGGCGCTGTTGCTTCCTTCGCCCCCGGCACAGCTGCGGAGCAGATCCATCCGGTGGACACCGCCATCGAACTGTCCGGTGTCTACCCCGCCCTCCACGAGGCCATCCGCTCGGTCGGTGTCGGCGGGCGCGTGGTTGCCTCCGGCTTCTACCAGGGCGACGGCACCGGCCTGCGCCTCGGCGAGGAGTTCCACCACAACCGCGTCGAGCTGATCAGCTCGCAGATCGGTGGCGTCCCACCTGAGCTGGCCAACCGGTGGTCCGTCGACCGCCTCCAACGCGGCTTCCTCGAGCTGGTCGGCCGCGGCGCGGTCGACCCCGAGCCGCTGATCACCCACCGCGTCCCCGTCGAAGCCGCCGCCGACGCCTACGTCCTGCTCGACACGCGTCCCGGTGACGCCCTGCAAGTAGTACTGGAGTTCTGATGAAGATCGCATGCCAGGAGCAACTGTTGCCGGGGGCGACGTTGCCGGAGAAGTGGGAGTTCGCCACCGCCGCCGGGTACGACGGCATCGAGCTGCGCGGTAAGGGCGACCGCAGCTTCCGCGACCGGCTGCCGGAGCTGCAGAAGGCGCAGGCCGAGGGGGTCGTGATGCCGACGGTCTGTGTCGACATGCTGCACTTCTTCGGCGCCTTCGACGCCGTTCAGCGCGCCGACGCGATCGTGCAGATGAAGGACGAGCTGACCGTGATCGCCGAGCTCGGCGGGCTCGGCGCGCAGACGCCGGCGTCGTACGGGATGTTCTCGCGCCGGCTGCCTCCGTTCGAGCCGCCGCGCGACGAGGCCGGTGACCGCGAGGTGCTGCTCGACGGCCTGCGTGAGCTCGGCGAGCACGCCGCGGCCGCGGGCGTCGAGCTGTTTCTGGAGCCGCTGAACCGGTACGAGGACCACATGGTCAACCGCCTCGACCAGGCCGCCGAGCTGATCCAGGCGGTCGGCCTGGACAGCGTGCGGATCGGCATCGACAGCTACCACATGAACATCGAGGAGACCGACCCGTCCGCCTCGATCGTTGCCCAGGCGCCGTACGTCGGTCACGTCCAGCTGAGCGACTCCAACCGCTTCCAGCCCGGCGCCGGCCACCTCGACTGGGCCGCGTTCCTCGGTGCGCTCGATGCCATCGGCTACGACCGCTACCTGGCCGTCGAGTGCCGCCTGACCGGCGACCCGGTCGAGGCCGTGCGCTCCATCCCGTCGGTGGTCAGGCGGTACGTGTGAGTTTGCGTCAAGCTGCTGAGCGGGTGCTGCTGGGCAACTGGATCGGGCACTCGACGGTCCCGTCGCGATCGCTGTACCCGCACCAGTGGAGCTGGGACTCGGCCTTCATCGCGATCGGCCTGCGGCACCTGTCACCCCGTCGCGCCCAGGTCGAGCTGGAGTCCCTGCTCGGCTCGCAGTGGTCCGACGGCCGGATCCCGCACATCAGCTTCTCCCCCGCCGTCGCCCGCGACGCGTACTTCCCCGGTCCCGACTTCTGGCAGGCCACCACGGTCGGCGGCGTCGAGACGTCGGGCATCATCCAGCCGCCGGTCCACGCACTGGCGGCCTGGCTGACCCACCAGGCCGACGAGGCCGAGTCCGTACGCCGGAACTTCCTGCCGCGCGTCTACCCGAAGCTCGTTGCCTGGCACACCTATCTCCGCACCCGCCGCGACCTCGGCGGCCACGGCCTGGTCGCGATCGTGCACCCGTGGGAGTCCGGCATGGACAACAGCCCGGCCTGGGACGACGCGCTGGCGCGGGTCACTCCCGCGCCGCTGGACTCCTTCACGCGCCAGGACACCAACCACGCCAACCCGACCGACCGCCCCACGGACCTCGACTACGCCCGCTATGTCCAGCTCGCGGCGACGTACCGTGATCACCAGTACGACGACGCGACCACGCCGTTCGAGTTCGCCCTGGAGGACCCGGCGTTCAACGCGCTGCTCATCACCTCGGAGCACGCCCTCGCCGACATCGCGGAATACCTCGGCCTGGACCCCGCCCACCATCTGAAGGCAGCAGAAGAACTGACCCATGCCCTGGGACAGCTCTTCTCAGAGGATCTGTTTCACGCCCGGGACCTGCACACCGACCTGGTGCCGGCGCGCACGATCTCCGGGCTGATCCCCCTGATCGTCCCCGGTCTCCCCCAGGCCGCCGACCTGCTGGCCACCGCCCGCAGCGACCACTTCAAGCTCGGACAGGTCCATCTGGTCCCCAGCTACGACCTCACCGGCCCCGCCTTCGAGCGCAAGCGCTACTGGCGCGGCCCCAGCTGGTTCAACACCGCCTGGCTCGTCCACCGCGGGCTCCAAGCAGTCGGCGCCCACCCAGACGCCGACCACCTGAAAGACGACCTCCTCGCGCTGGCAGGCCGCACCGGCTTCGCCGAGTACGTCGACCCGTACGACGGCTCGCCGCGCGGCGCCCAGACCTTCAGCTGGACCGCCGCACTAGCCCTCGACCTGCTGGAGTCGCAGAACGCGCCGACTCAGCTGTAGCTGACGTCCAGCACACCGACCACCTTGTCGAGCCGGGCCGCCACCCGGCCGGCGTCGAACCCATTGCCCTCGACAACGATCCGCAGCTCGCAGCGCTCCAGGCACAGGCTGATCGTGCGCACGTCGTACGGGTTGAGCAGCACGGCGATCCGCGCGAGCAGTCCCGTCGTCTCGACGATCTGCGCGGTGAAGACGGTCATCGGGCGCTCGACCAGCTCCGGCCCGGCGTACTCGGGAGCGGAAACGACAGCAGTCATCGCACTACCTCCTTGTGGCGCAGCAAACCGAACGTGACCCCGTCGACCAGCGCCTCCCAGGACGCCTCGACGATGTTGTGGCCGACTCCGACGGTGACCCACGAGCCCTCGCCGTCGGCGGTCTGGATGAGGACTCTGATCACCGCGTCGGTCCCGTGCCCCTGGTCGAGGATCCGCACCTTGTAGTCCACCAGGTCGAACTTGTTCACCACCGGGTACGCGCGCTCGATCGCCGCCCGCAGCGCGTGGTCGAGCGCGTTGACCGGCCCGTTGCCCTCACCGGTCACCACCTCGCGGTCGCCACCCGCGACCAGCTTCACCGTCGCCTCGGACACCGCCTCGCCCTCGGCGCGCGACTCGGTGATCACCCGCCACGACTCGACGTCGAAGAAGCTCGCCCGCTCGCCGGTCACCTCCTCGGTGAGCAGCAGCTCGAACGACGCGTCCGCCGACTCGAACGTGTACCCGCGGGCCTCCATCTCCTTCACCCGCTCGGTCACCCGCCCGACCAGCTCCTTGTCGTTGCCGAGGTCGAAGCCGAGCTCGCGGCCCTTCAGCTCCACGCTGGCCCGCCCGGCCATCTCCGAGACGAGCATCCGCATGTCGTTGCCGACCAGCGCCGGATCCGTGTGCTGGTAGAGATCCGGGTCGACCTTGATCGCGCTCGCGTGCAGCCCGGCCTTGTGCGCGAACGCCGACAGCCCGACGTACGGCTGCCGGGCCGACATCGGCACGTTGGTGACCTCGGCGATCGCGTGCGCGATCCGGAACGACTCGGCCAGCTTGCCCGGCGGCAGCAGTTCCATCCCGCGCTTCAGCTCCAGGTTCGCGACCACGGCGAGCAGGTCGGCGTTGCCGGTGCGTTCGCCGTACCCGTTGACGGTGCCCTGCACGTGCGTCGCCCCGGCCTCCACCGCCGCGATCGAGTTCGCCACCGCGCACCCACCGTCGTTGTGGGCGTGGATGCCGAGCCGCGCCCCGGTCGTCTCCAGCACCTCCCGTACGACGTCCTGCAGCTCCCGCGGCAGCGAGCCGCCGTTGGTGTCGCAGAGCGCGACCACGTCGGCGCCGGCCTCGGCCGCGACCCGGACCACCTCCAGCGCGTAAGCCTTGTTGGCCTTGTAGCCGTCGAAGAAGTGCTCGGTGTCGAGGAACACCCGCTGCCCGTGCTCGCGCAGGTGCTTCACGGTGTCGGCGACCATCCGCAGGTTCTCGTCGAGCGTCGTGCGCAGCGCCCGCTCGACGTGCGCGTCGTGGCTCTTGGCAACCAACGTGACGACCCCGGCACCGGAGTCGCGGAGCGCGGCGACCTGCGGGTCGTCGGCCGCGGCCGCGCCCGGCTTGCAGGTGGCACCGAAGGCCGCGAACGTCGCGTGCCGCAGGTGCAGCTCGGTGCGGGCCCGCGCGAAGAACTCGGTGTCCTTGGGGACCGCGCCCGGCCAGCCGCCCTCGATGAAACCGACGCCCAAGTCGTCCAGGTGCTGCGCGATGGCGATCTTGTCGGCCACGGACAGCGCCAGACCCTCCTGCTGCGCACCGTCGCGCAGGGTGGTGTCGTAGACGTGGAACTCGTCGGGTCTGCTCACGGGGGTCGCCTTCCGGTGGATGGGGGCATCAGGCAAACAAAAAACCTCCCGCAAGGTGCGAGAGGTCTGCGCGCTCAGGTACTGCTGCTGAGCGCGCCTAGCCAATAATGACCCGGAAGTTCTTCATGACATTTTTCAGTCTGCCACAGCAGGTCGTGACCAGGCCGGAATGTCTCGAAAAGCGAACATCCAGTACGGCGTGCAGTACTACGGCGTGCGCCGCAGTCCAGGTTTCACGCGGTGAGCGACCATTCTGGGGTGTCCCAGGCGGTGTAGAAGTCGTCGCGATCCAGGGCCCGCAGGCCCCACTCGTCGCGGTCGAGGGCCTGGTCGGTCAGCGCACCCTGCTCGTCCTCGAGCCGCTGCCACCAGTACCGGGTGATGGTGCCGTCCTCGCTGACGTGCAGCTCGCGGACGACGACCCACTCGCGCTCGTGCCAGACCGCCTCGAACAGGCGGTCGGTCCCGTCGGCGTCGGCCTTGGCGCCGAACGTGCGCGCCGCCGTGCCCCGGTCCAGGTCGCGGATCAGCTCGACCGAGGCGCGAAACGCCGCCCGGGTGTCGTCTTCCCACTCCCGCACCCGGGCGAGTTCCGCGTAGTACCGCTCGACGTCGTCCGGTAGGTCGCTCATGGCCGCGACCCTACCGAACCGACCTGAAGGAATTCTGTGAAACCGGTCAGCAGATCCGGGTCATCCAGCCGTGGGTGTCCTTGGTGCGCCCGTACTGCAGGTCGAGCAGCGCGCTGCGGACCGCCGCGGTGACCGGGCCACCGTTGCCGTCGGCGACCTGGACCTCGCCGCCGTTCCACTTCAGCGACGCGACCGGGGTGATCACGGCCGCCGTACCGCAGGCGAACACCTCGCTGATCCGCCCCGACGCGGCACCGTCGCGCCACTCGTCGATCGAGATCTTCCGCTCGGTGACGGTGTGCCCGAGGTCGGTGACCAGCTTCAGGATCGAGTCCCGGGTGACGCCCTCGAGGATCGTGCCGGACAGCTCGGGGGTGACCACGGAGCCGTCGTCGAGCACGAAGTACAGGTTCATCCCGCCGAGCTCTTCGACCCACTTCTTCTCGACCGCGTCCAGGAACGCGACCTGGTCACAGCCCTGCTCGATCGCCTCGGCCTGGGCCAGCAGCGACGAGGCGTAGTTGCCACCGGTCTTGGCCGCGCCGGTCCCGCCGGGGGCCGCGCGGGTGTACTCCTCGCTGAGCCAGATCCGGACCGGCTTGACGCCCTTGGCGAAGTACGAGCCGGCCGGGGACGCGATCACGCAGTACGTGACCTGCGCGGACGGGCGGACGCCGAGGAACGGGTCCGAGCCGAACATGAACGGCCGCAGGTACAGCGAGGTCTCGCCGCCGCCCGGAACCCACGCCTTGTCGATCTCGACCAGCTTGGTCAGCGAGTCGAGGAACGCCGCCTCCGGCAGCTCCGGCAGCGCGAGGCGCTTCGCGGAGCGGTTGAACCGGGCCGCGTTCGCGTCCGGGCGGAAGGTGTGGATCGAGTCGTCGGGGTGCCGGTAGGCCTTCATCCCCTCGAAGATGGTCTGGGCGTAGTGGAACACCGAGGTCGCCGGAGACAGCTCCAGCGGCCCGAAGGCGGTGATCCTCGCGTCGTGCCAGCCGTTTTCCCGGTTCCAGGTGGCGATCGCCATGTGGTCGGTGAAGTACTGCCCGAATCCCGGGTTCGCCAGGATCGAGGCGCGCTGGTCGTCGCTGGCCGGTTGGGTGTTGGGCTCAACGGAGAACTGCAGATCGGCGCTCATGAGCGCACCGTACCTCTCGATGCAGTGGTCAGGCGAGCGCCGCAGACAGCGCCCACCCGACCGCCGGAGCGTGCTGTCCGGCAGTCGAGCGAAGACATCTCATCACCCGGCCGCGCGCTTGGCGATCGCGTCACCGATCTCCGCGGTGGACCGGGTCCCGCCGGCGGTGCGCTCCTCGATGTCCGCGGTCACCGCGGCCTCGATCGCCGCCGCGGCCTCGGTCAGCCCGAGGTGGTCGCAGAGCAGCGCCGCGGACAGGATCGCCGCGGTCGGGTCGGCCTTCTGCTGGCCGGCGATGTCCGGCGCGGAGCCGTGCACCGGCTCGAACATGCTCGGCGCGGTCTTGTCCGGGTTGATGTTGCCGCTCGCGGCCAGCCCGATACCGCCGCTGATCGCGGCCGCCAGGTCGGTGATGATGTCGCCGAACAGGTTGTCGGTGACGATCACGTCGAACCGGGCCGGGTCGGTGACCAGGAAGATGGTCGCCGCGTCCACGTGCAGGTAGTCGACGGTGATGTCCGGGAACTCGGTCGCGACCGCGTCGACGGTCCGCTTCCACAGGTGCCCGGCGTGCACCAGCACGTTGTTCTTGTGCACCAGCGTGAGCTTCTTGCGCGGCCGGGCCTGGGCCCGCGCGAACGCGTCCCGGACGACCCGCTCCACGCCGTACGCCGTGTTGACGGAGACCTCGGTGGCGATCTCGGCCGGCGTCCCGACCCGCAGGGCGCCGCCGTTGCCGACGTACGGGCCCTCGGTGCCCTCGCGGACGACGACGAAGTCGACCTCGCCCGGGCTGGCCAGCGGCGAACCCACCGACGGGTAGATCTTCGACGGGCGCAGGTTCACGTAGTGGTCGAGGGCGAACCGCAGCTTGAGCAGCAGACCACGCTCGAGTACGCCGGACGGCACGGTCGGGTCACCGACCGCACCGAGCAGGATCGCGTCGTGCTGACGGATCGCCTCCAGCTCGGTGTCCGGCAGCGTCTCGCCGGTCGCGTGCCAGCGCTTCGCGCCCAGGTCGTACTCGGTCCGCTCGAACGTCACGCCGTGCACCGCGCTGACCGCGTCGAGCACCTTGAGTGCCTCGGCGGTCACCTCGGGGCCGATCCCGTCGCCACCGACGACGGCCAGCGTGAAGTTCTTCTGAGTGCTCACTTCTTGGGTTCTCCCCCGTTGTCGCGGCGGTTCATGGCTTCTTGGACAGCTCTGGCCTCGGCCGCGGTCTCGCTCGACGCGCGTGGCCGGCGACGCCGGGCCGCCTTGCGCTCGCGGCCGTCGATCGCGGGCCAGTTGGCTGGGTACATGTCGTACATGCTGCTCCTCCCGGAAAAGGGGATTGCGGGCGGCAGGGTGTCTCAGAATTTACTCTGACGTCCGACTATTTCACCACAATGCGGGCACTCTGTCCCGAAATGTGAGATACCAGTGACAGTGCTGGACCGAAGCTGTGCAACTCTCAACCGGTGAGCGCTCCTCCAGAACTGCCGCCGCTGGTGTCGGCGGCCCTCAGCCTGTCCGGCCGGCGCGGTTTCGTGTCCTCGACCCGCAACGAGACCGGCCGGCTGCTCGCGACGCTGGCGGCGTCGCGTACCGGTACGGTCGGCGAGCTCGGCACCGGCTGCGGCGTCGGCTCGGCCTGGCTGCGCAGCGGCGTAGCCGAGGGCACCAAGATCGTCACCGCCGAGAGTGATCCCGAGCTGGCCAAGGCGGTGGCCGAGCTGTTCGCCGCCGACGAGCGGATCGAGGTCGTCGAGGCCGACTGGACCGCGCTGATCGAGCGCGGCCCGTTCTCGCTGCTGTTCGTCGACGCGCGCGAGGCCAAGCTGTCCGCGCGGGACGTGGTCGCGGAGGTCGTCGAGCCCGGCGGGTTCGTCGTACTGGACGACTTCACTCCGTCGGCGGTATGGCCGCCGATGTACGAAGGCAGAGTCGACACTCTTCGGCAGGAGTGGCTGATGGACAGCAGGTTCACGACGGTAGAGGTGATGGTGGCGCCGGACGCTGCCGTACTGCTGGCAACCAGGCGGTAGACAAACAGGTGGGCCCGAGCCACGCCTCCCGGGTGGGAGGGGCTCGGGCCCTGGCCGGCCGCCATGCGCCTGCGGGCGGCAGGCCGGTCCTGCCTTTCCAGTGTGACGGTCTCCTGGGGTCAGTGCTCCCCCAGGAGTGTCACAGTCCTGCTCAGGCCTCCAGGTCCACCGTCCGCGCCGTGTCGGCCTGTACGGCGGACGCGATGTCGTCCAGCTTGGCCGGCGGGATCGAGGAGTCGACGCTCAGCGCGACCAGCGCCTTGCCGCCCTTGCGGTCCCGGCTGACCTGCATGCCCGCGATGTTGATGTCGGACTCACCGAGGATCCGGCCGACCGCACCGACGATGCCCGGGCGGTCCTCGTAGCTGAGGAACGCCAGGTGCGCGGACAGCTCGATCTCCAGGTCGAACCCGTCGATCTCGACCAGCCGCTCGGACTGCTTGACGCCGACCAGCGTGCCGGAGACCGACACCTGCCCGCCGTCGGCCAGCGTGCCGCGCAGGGTGATCAGGTTGCGGTGCTCCGGGCTGTCGTGGTCGGTGACGAGCCGGACCTCGAGGCCCCGCTCGGCGGCCAGCAGCGGTGCGTTCACGTACGACACGTTGTCCTCGACGACGTCGGCGAAGACACCCTTCAGCGCCGCCAGCTCGAGCACCTTCACGTCGTACTGGGTGATCTCGCCGCGGACCTCGACGTCGAGCTGCTGCGCGACGCCGCCGGCCAGCGCGGTGAAGATCCGGCCCAGCTTCTCGGTCAGCTGGATGCCCGGGCGGACCTCCTCGGCGATGACGCCGCCCTGGACGTTGACCGCGTCCGGGACCAGCTCGCCGGACAGCGCGAGGCGGACGGACTTGGCGACCGCGATCCCGGCCTTCTCCTGCGCCTCGTCGGTGGACGCGCCCAGGTGCGGGGTGGCCACGACGTTCTCGAACTCGAACAGCGGCGAGTCGGTGCAGGGCTCCTTGGCGAACACGTCCAGCCCGGCGGCCGCGACCCGGCCCTCCTTGAGCGCGGAGTACAGCGCCTGCTCGTCGACGATGCCGCCGCGGGCGGCGTTGACGATGATCACCTCGGGCTTGACCTTGTGCAGCTGCTCGTCACCGATCAGGCCGATCGTCTCCGGCGTCTTCGGCAGGTGCACGGAGATGAAGTCGGACGCGGCCAGCAGCTCGTCGAGCGAGGCGAGCCGGACGCCCATCTGCGCGGCGCGACCGGCCTGCACGTACGGGTCGTAGGCGATCACG
Organism: Kribbella sp. NPDC051770; assembly: GCF_040681455.1. Taxonomy (NCBI): domain Bacteria; kingdom Bacillati; phylum Actinomycetota; class Actinomycetes; order Propionibacteriales; family Kribbellaceae; genus Kribbella; species Kribbella sp. NPDC051770. Next base: position 138,185 of record NZ_JBFAYT010000013.1, read on the forward strand.
TTCATGCCGAAGGCGGCCAGCCGCTGCGCGACCAGGACGCCGATCTTGCCCAGGCCGACGATGCCGACGGTCTTCTCGAACAGCTCGACCCCGGAGTACTTGCTGCGCTTCCACTCGCCGTTCTTCAGCGACTGGTCGGCGGCCGGGACCCGGCGGGCCGCGGCCAGCAGCAGCGCGACCGCGAGCTCGGCGGCGGACACGATGTTCGAGGTCGGCGCGTTCACGACCATCACCCCGGCCTGGGTGGCGGCCTTGACGTCGACGTTGTCGAGGCCGACACCGGCGCGGGCGACGACCTTGAGCCTCTTGGCCGCGGCCAGGGCCTCGGCGTCGACCTTGGTGGCGCTGCGGATCAGGATCGCGTCCACGTCGGCGATCGCGGGGATCAGCTCGGCGCGGTCGGCACCGTTGGCGTGCCGGATCTCGAAGTCCGGCCCGAGGGCCTCGACGGTGGCGGGAGACAGCTCTTCGGCGATCAGGACGACGGGTCGGGTGGCGTCAGTCATGACAGACAACTCCTGCTGGAAGCGGTAGGGGGCTCGAAAAGATCAGAGCACCGCGCTGTGCCCGCTGAAATCGATGCTACCAAACGCCGAGGGTGACGCTCAGTCGGTGTCACACCCTGAACGGTTGGCCAGCGTCTGAGCGCCGTCGATCCGCAACCGCTGCTGCTCACGGACCAGGTGGTACCGGATCCGCAGCTGCGCGCAGGTCTGCCCGTTCGCCTGCGTGCTGGTCGGCGAGAACAGCACCGTGAACATCATGTCGGCATCCGCGTCGCTGGCCGCCCCCGACGCCGCGACCTTGTCGATCACCGCACCGAACGCGTACGACGTACCGTGCTTGCTCGCGTCGACCTTCGCCGAGCTGCGGCTGCGCAGCCGGGTCGAGTAGGTGGTCTGCATCGCCGTGAAGTCGTGCTGGTTGAGCGCGTCGAGGTACTCACCGAGCGCGGTGCTCACCTCCCCCGCCAGCGGCGTGTTCGCCACCGCGAGATCGGGCTCGACCGGCGTCTGCGGCCCGCGGGACTGGCAGGTCTTGACCGGCTCCGGGAACAGACCGGTGACGTTTCGCGCGAACGGCAACGCCGCGGTCGGAACGATCTTGCCGGCGGCAACGGTGTCGCCGGTGAACACCCCGATCAGCCGGCCCTTCCGGTCGACCACGGGCGCACCGAGCGCACCCGCGTCCACCACCCCGGCGAGCTCCCTCGGCTGCTCCGCGGTACCGGCCGGGACCACCACCTGCTCGCCGCCCAGGTCGTAGGCAACCACCGCCCGTTCGGCCTTCGGGTCGGGCACCTCCTGCTCGACACCGGCCGTCGGCTTGTCCACCGGCCCGGCCATCGACAGCAGGGCGACGCCGTCCGAGGTGCTCCCGTTCACCGTCGCCCGCCGGACCGCGCCGTCCTGCAGCAGCACCGCCACCGAGATCGGCGACCGGATCGCCGACGCCGCGGTCAGCACCAACCCGCCCGGCAGCAGGACGCCGGACGCCTGCCCGGTGCCTTCGCAGGTGGTCGCCAGGACCCGTACGACGGCGGGGCCGACGGCTTCCTGCACGTCCTTGGTGTCGAGGCTCAAGCTGTCGGCCCGCACCAGCCACCCGGCGGCCGCGCCGAGCACGAGCACGAACACCACCAGAGGAAGCACAAAACGAGGCCGGAACCTGGGTGGCAGCTCGTCGCCGCCGGCGCCGCCGGCCGCGGCGACGGCCGCGCGGCGGCGCGGCTCGATCGTCGTCCGGGGACCACTCGGCTCGGGTGCGTTCTCCGCCGCCCAGCTCGGGACCCGGCGCGGCGGGCGCGGCAGCTCGCGGCGGCCCTGCTCACCCATCGCCTGCCCTCCCCTGTCCGGTCCAGTCCCGATTCTGTCAGAACGGACGGACGCCCGGGTCACTCAACGTGACCCGGGCGTCCGGTACGGCGTACGGCTGGATCAGCGCGCCGCGGTGCCCTCGACGTAGTCGTCGGCGTCGTGCGACTTGACCCACGCCATCAGCGCCCGCAGGTCCTTGCCGACGGCCTCGATCGGGTGCGCCTCGCTGGCCTTGCGGAATGCGGCGAACTCCGGCGCGCCGGCGTCCTGGTCGGTGATGAAGCGGTCGGCGAAGGTGCCGTCGACGATGTCGTTCAGCACGTCCTTCATCCGGGCCTTCACCGACGCGTCGATGATCCGCGGGCCGGAGACGTAGTCGCCGTACTCGGCGGTGTCGGAGACCGACCAGCGCTGCTTGGCGATGCCGCCCTCGTACATCAGGTCGACGATCAGCTTGAGCTCGTGCAGGCACTCGAAGTACGCGACCTCCGGCTGGTAGCCGGCCTCGGTCAGCGTCTCGAACCCGGCCTGGACCAGCGCCGAGACACCACCGCAGAGGACGGCCTGCTCACCGAACAGGTCGGTCTCGGTCTCCTCGGTGAAGGTGGTCTTGATGCCGCCGGCGCGCAGGCCGCCGATGCCCTTGGCGTAGGCCAGCGCGAGGTCCCACGCCTTGCCGGTCGCGTCCTGCTCGACGGCGACCAGGACCGGGACGCCCCGGCCCTCGGAGTACTCGCGACGGACCAGGTGACCCGGGCCCTTCGGGGCGACCATGAAGACGTCGACACCGGCCGGGGGCTTGATGTAGCCGAACCGGATGTTGAAGCCGTGGCCGAAGACGAGCGCGTCGCCGTCGACCAGGTTCGGCTCGATGGCCTCCTTGTAGAGCGCCCGCTGGGCCGGGTCCGGCGCCAGCACGACGATCACGTCGGCCTCCTCACAGGCCTCGGCCGGCGAGACGACGCGCAGACCCTGGGCCTCGGCCTTGGCGCGGCTCTTGGAGCCTTCCGGCAGGCCGACCCGGACGTCGACGCCGGAGTCGCGCAGCGACAGCGCGTGGGCGTGGCCCTGGGAGCCGTAGCCGAGGACGGCCACGTGCTTGCCCTGGATCACCGACAGGTCGGCGTTGTCGTCGTAGAACATCTCTGCTGCCACTTCTACTTCTCTCCTCTGAAATGTTTGTTTTTCAGTTCGATTGTCACCGGACAGCAGGGCGGTGGCCCGGCGGAGGTCCAGGAACTGGATGGCTGGAAGTCGCCATCTGAGCGGCCGGGCGGGCCTGCAGCGCCGGGGCGCCGTCGGCCACGTGCGGCGGCGGGACCGGGACCGGGCGCAGCGAGCGGTCGGAGATGGACCGGCCACCGCGGCCGATCGCGACCATGCCGGACTGGACCAGCTCGCGGACGCCGAACGGCTCCAGCACCCGCATCATCGCCTCGAGCTTCTCGGGGTTGCCGGTCGCCTCGATGGTGATCGCGTCCGGGGCCACGTCCACCACTTTCGCACGGAAGAGCTGGACGGTCTCCAGCACCTGCCCGCGGGTCAGGGTGTCGGCCTTGACCTTGACCAGCACCAGCTCGCGCTGCACGGTCTGGGTCGGCTCCAGCTCGACGATCTTGATCACGTTCACCAGCTTGTTCAGCTGCTTGGTGATCTGCTCCAGCGGCTGCTCCTCGACGCTGACCGCGATCGTCATCCGGGAGATCTCCGGGTGCTCGGTCGGGCCGACCGCGAGCGAGTCGATGTTGAAGCCGCGGCGCGAGATCAGCGCCGCGATCCGGGCCAGCACACCGTGCTTGTTCTCGACCAGGATGCTCAGCGTGTGCTTGCTCATTACAGCTCCTCCGAGTCCCAGTTCGGGGCCATGTCGCGGGCGATCTGGATGTCGTCGTTGCTGGTGCCGGCGGCAACCATCGGCCAGACCATCGCGTCGCGGTGCACGACGAAGTCGACCACCACCGGCGCGTCGGTGACCGCCATCGCCTTCTCGATGGTGGCGTCGACGGAGTCGCGGTCGGAGCAGCGCAGACCGACCCCGCCCATCGCCTCGGCCAGCTTGGCGAAGTCCGGGATCCGGGCCGAGTGCAGGTCGGTGTTGGAGTAGCGCTTGTCGTAGAACAGCGTCTGCCACTGCCGGACCATGCCCAGCGACTGGTTGTTGATCACGGCAACCTTGATCGGGATGCCCTCCAGTGCGCAGGTGACCAGCTCCTGGTTGGTCATCTGGAAGCAGCCGTCGCCGTCGATCGCCCAGACGGTGGCGTCCGGCCGGGCCACCTTGGCGCCCATCGCGGCCGGCACCGAGTAGCCCATGGTGCCGAGGCCGCCGGAGTTCAGCCAGTTCAGCGGCTTCTCGAACGGCAGGTAGTGCGCCGCCCACATCTGGTGCTGGCCGACGCCGCTGGTGTAGACCGCGTCCGGCCCGGCGATCTGGCCGATCCGCTGGATCACGTACTGCGGGGAGAGCGTGCCGTCGTCGGGCTCGTCGTACCCGACCGGGTACTTGGCCTTCACCGAGTCGAGCAGGTTCCGCCAGGCGGTGTAGTCCGGGGTCTTGCCGTTGCTGGCGATCTCGGCCTTCAGCGCGCCGATCAGGTCGCCGATCACCTCCTTGCAGTCGCCCACGATCGGCACGTCGGCGGCCCGGTTCTTGCCGATCTCGGCCGGGTCGATGTCGGCGTGGATGACCTTGGCCTCCGGCGCGAACGACGACAGCTTGCCGGTCACCCGGTCGTCGAAACGGGCGCCGAGCGCGATCAGCAGGTCCGAGCGCTGCAGCGCGCCGACCGCCGAGACCGAGCCGTGCATGCCCGGCATCCCGAAGTGCAGCTCGTGCGTGTCGGGCAGGGCGCCGCGGGCCATCAGCGTGGTGACCACGGGGATGCCGAGCAGCTCGGCGAGCTCCTTCAGCTCGGCCGAGGCCTTGGCCCGGATCACGCCGCCGCCGACGTACAGGACCGGCTTCTCGGCGGCCGCGATCAGCCGGGCCGCCTCGCGCACCTGCTTGGGGTGCGGGCGGGTCACCGGGCGGTAGCCGGGCAGCGACAGCTCGGTCGGCCACTGGAAGTCCACGGTGGCCTGCATCGCGTCCTTGGTGACGTCGACCAGGACCGGGCCGGGCCGGCCGGTGGCGGCGATGTGGAACGCCTCGGCGATCGTCGAGGCGATGTCGTTCGGGTCGTTGACCAGGAAGTTGTGCTTGGTGATCGGCATCGTGATGCCGCGGATGTCGGCTTCCTGGAACGCGTCGGTGCCGATCGAGGCGCTGGCCACCTGGCCGGTGATCGCCACCATCGGGACCGAGTCCATGTAGGCGTCGGCGATCGGGGTGACCAGGTTGGTCGCCCCCGGGCCCGAGGTCGCCATGCAGACGCCGACCTTGCCGGTGGTCGACGCGTAGCCCTGGGCCGCGTGCCCGGCGCCCTGCTCGTGACGTACCAGGATGTGGCGGATCTGGGTCGAGTCGAGCATCGGGTCGTACGCCGGGAGGATCGCGCCGCCCGGAATGCCGAAGACGGTGTCCACCCCGGCGTGTTCCAGTGCGCGGATCAGAGCCTGTGCCCCGGTCAGCTGCTCACTCATGAGTGCCTTCCCTTGTCCAGTCACGATGTTGGCTTGCTCGCGACCGATCCATCCTCGCTCGTCTGGCCTTCGGCCAGGGCTTCTGGGTCCCAGATAGTCGCCCTGGCAACAACGGTGCCAATAAAAAGGCCCCTTCTGCCGGGTTGGCTGAAGGGGCGCGCTCGACTCGGTGGTCGCGTCAGTCGGCGCGCCGCACAAGTACGAGGAGAATCGATCGCATGCAGGTAACAGTCGCCGACCGGCGGCGATCTGGTCAAGTTCCCCGCTGAGTTGTCTCATTTCCTGAGATGACTGTCCTAGATACAGACAGCGCCTTCCGAGGCGGAGCCGACCAGGCGGACGTACTTGCCGAGTACACCGCGGGTGATCGCGGGCTCCTTCGGTGACCAGCCCACCTTGCGCCGCTCCAGCTCGTCAGCTTCAACGTGCAGCTCCAGGGTCCGGTTACGCACGTCGAGGGTGATCCGGTCGCCGTCGCGGACGAAGGCGATCGGTCCACCGTCGACGGCCTCCGGGGCGACGTGGCCGACGCAGAGTCCCGTCGTACCGCCGGAGAAGCGGCCGTCGGTCAGCAGCAGCACGTCCTTGCCGAGGCCGGCGCCCTTGATCGCGCCGGTGACGGCGAGCATCTCGCGCATCCCGGGACCGCCCTTCGGCCCCTCGTACCGGATCACCACCACGTCACCGGCCTGGAGGGTGCCGTCCTCGACCGCGTCCATCGCGCCACGCTCACCGTCGAAGACCCGCGCGGTGCCCTCGAACACGTCGGAGTCGAACCCGGCGCTCTTCACCACCGCGCCCTCGGGCGCCAGCGAGCCGCGCAGGATGGTGATCCCGCCGGTGCCGTGGATCGGCCGGTCGATCGCCCGGATGATCGTCCCGTCGACGTCCGGCGGCGCGATCTCGGCCAGGTTCTCGGCCATCGTCTTGCCGGTGACGGTCAGGCAGTCGCCGTGCAGCAGACCGGCGTCGAGCAGCGCCCGCATCACCACCGGGATCCCGCCGACCCGGTCGACGTCGGTCATCACGTACGCGCCGAACGGCTTCAGGTCGCCCAGGTGCGGGACCTTGTCGCCGACCCGGTTGAAGTCGTCGAGGGTGAGCGCGACGCCGGCCTCGCGGGCGATCGCGAGCAGGTGCAGTACGGCGTTCGTCGAGCCGCCGAGCGCCATCACCACGGCGATCGCGTTCTCGAACGCCTCCTTGGTGAGGATCTGGCGGGCGGTGATGCCCTTCTCGAGCAGACCGACCACCGCCTCGCCGGACTTGCGGGCGAACCCGTCGCGGCGCCGGTCCACCGCGGGCGGCGCGGCCGAGCCCGGCAGCGACATTCCGAGCGCCTCGGCCGCCGAGGCCATCGTGTTCGCGGTGTACATCCCGCCGCAGGCGCCCTCGCCGGGGCAGATCGCGCGCTCGACGGCGTCCACCTGCTCGCGGCTGATCAGCCCGCGCGCGCAGGCGCCGACGGCCTCGAACGCGTCGATGATCGTCACGTCCTTGTCGCCGAGCCGGCCGGGCATGATCGACCCGGCGTACAGGAAGACGCTGGCCAGGTCGAGCCGCGCGGCGGCCATCAGCATCCCCGGCAGCGACTTGTCGCAGCCCGCGAGCAGCACCGAGCCGTCCAGCCGCTCGGCCTCCATCACGGTCTCGACCGAGTCCGCGATGATCTCCCGGCTGACCAGCGAGTAGTGCATCCCGACGTGACCCATCGAGATCCCGTCGGAGACGCTGATCGTGCCGAACTCCAGCGGGTAGCCACTCGCGGCGTGCACCCCGTCCTTGACCGCCTTCGCGAGCCGGTCCAGCGACAGGTTGCACGGGGTGATCTCGTTCCAGCTGGACGCGACGCCGATCTGCGGCTTGGCCCAGTCGTCGTCACCCATCCCGACCGCGCGCAGCATCCCGCGCGAGGCCGTGGCCTCCAGCCCGTCGGTGACCGTACGACTCCGCGGCTTGATGTCAGTCATGCCCCTGACTGTATGCCTGTCGTCAGCGCCGGTACTCCTCCGCGAACGCCTCCAGCGGGTCGCCGCTGTAGGCCCAGGGCAGCGTGCCGACCCGGTTGAACATCGCGTCGGCCGACGCCCGCCCGGCGTCGCGGTGGTTCTTCAGCAGGTAGGCGTAGTAGTTGTGGGCGTCCAGGTCGGGCGCCTCCGGCGTACGGCCTGGCTGCAGCCACTTCTCGCGCGCCGCGATCAACGGATCGGCCCAGGTGTTGGCCAGCTTTGTCGCCGCCGCGATCTTCTTCACCGCGCCCGCATCGGTGAAGCTGAACACGTGCAGCCGCGCCTCGGTCACCGCCTTGGCCAGTACGCCGCCCAGCACGCTCCCCGGCGCCGCCTTGTCCGCCGTCTCCGCCCCGAACGCGAGCATGTCCTCGACGCTGGTGCCGTACCACTTCGGGGCGATCGCGTGCACCTTGTTGCCGTGCGCGGCGTAGCTGGCGGGGTGCCGCGCGATCGCCTCCTGGAACAACGCCTCGTGCGTGTCCAGGTTGGCTCCGAGCCCGATCGCCACCCACTGGTAGACCGTCCACGGCGTCGGGTCGTCCGGAGCGACGTCGATCGCCAGCTCGACCACCTCGTGCGCGGTCCGCAGGATCCGGTGGAAGGTCTCGGCCTGCTGCTCCGACACGTCCTTGGCCCTGCGGCCGGTCCGCACCTCCCAGCCTTCGAGCACCAGCGTCTGCGCCAGCCACAGCAGCAGCTCGGGGTCCTTGCCGCCGACCTCCTCCAGCCGCGCCTCGAGCTGCTCCGACCGGCCCTTGGCCGCCTCCGACAGTCCGCCGTTCCAGACCGCTCGCCGGTCCCCGGTCTGCGCCTTGAACCCGGCCAGCGCGGTGTCCAGGTCGCCCGCCTCGACGGCCGCGACCGCGACGTCCAGCTCCCGGTCGGCCCAGGTGCGGTCGAGGATCAGCCCGTCGGTCTGCGGACGGCGCTTGGTCCGCGAGAAGATTCCCATCGCGCCAGCCTAGGGCTCCTGGCGATCCCGACTCGGCACTCTTGCAGCTTGCTGCAGAACCCTTGACGCGCAGGGGCTTCAGCCCAGCCGGAACCGCCCGGACGCGACCGCTTCGCGGACCGCCGCGGCGGTCTGCTCGGCGTCCAGCGTGGTGGTGTCGATGACGTGCTTCTCGTACTCGCCGAGGTCCTTGAACGCGTCGTACAGGCCGGTGATCGCCTCGACGTCCTTGAGCTCGGTGTCGGCGCGGTCCCGGGCCCGCTGCAGCGTCGTCTCCAGGTCGGGCCGCAGCACGACGTACGAGACCGGCAGCTGGTCCGCGACCGCCCGGAACGGCTTCAGGAACCACGGGCCGATCACGCCGTCGACGACGATGTCGTACCCCCCGCGGGCGTACGTCGAGGCGGTGGCGACGATCGCGTCGACGACCACCTCGTTCTGCTTCTGGGCTCCCGGCATGTACGGCGCGACGAAACCGGTCTTGATCGCCCGGTAGTACAGGTCGGTGGTCAGGTGCGCGGCCGGCTTGGCGGCGTCGGTCGCGACGAGCGCGGCCACGGTCGTCTTGCCCGCGCCGGGCGAACCGGTCAGCAGGATCACGTGCCCAGTCATGCGGTGACGCTAGCGGTTGGTTCTCCTCAGCAACAGTCCCTTTCGTCAGCCGCCCGCCACGCTCGGCAGCACCAGCAGTTCGGCGTCGTCGGGCAGCTGCGTGTCGAGGCCGTCGAGGTCGCGGATGTTGTCGTTGCCCAGGTACACGTTGACGTGCCGGCGCAGCGCGCCCTGCTCGTCGGTCAGCCGGCGTCGAAGCGCCGGGTGCTCGCGCTCGAGCTGCGCGAACGCCTCGCCGACCGTCGTCGCCTCGATCGCCACCTTCTCGTTGCCACCGGCGAACGCCTGCAGCACCGTCGGCAGCTTCACCCGGACCGTCACAGCACGGCCGCGCGAACGCTCAGTACGTCGGGCAGGTGCCGGGCAACCTCGGTCCAGCTGTCGCCCGCGTCGGCGCTCGCGTAGACGCAGCCGTCGCGCGTACCGACGTAGACGCCGGCCGGCGTACCGGTGTCGGTGCAGAGCGCGTCCCTGAGCACCGGCGCGTACGACGGGACGTCGGGCAGGCCCTTGGTCAGCGGCTCCCAGGTCGCGCCGGCATCGCGGGACCGGTAGACGCGGCACTTGGCGTCGGTCGGGATCCGGTTGCCGTCGGCCACCAACGGGAAGACGTAGACGGTCTCCGGCTCGTGCGGGTGGACGGCGATCGGGAAGCCGAAGTCCGAGGGCAGCCCGTCGGCGATCGACTTCCAGATCGCGCCGCCGTCGTCGGAGCGGTAGACGCCGTGGTGGTTCTGGGCGAACATCCGCTCCGGCATCGCCGGGTGCCCGGCGAGCTTGTGCACGCACTGGCCGAACTCCGGGTCCGGGTCGGGCATGAAGTACGCCTTGATGCCGTGGTTGGCCGGCGCCCAGGTCTGCCCGCCGTCGGCGGTCTGGTAGACGCCGCCGGTCGACATCGCGACGCTGACCCGCGCGGGATCGGTCGGATGCGGGAGCACGGTGTGGATCGCCTGGCCGCCGAAACCGGCGCCCCAGTCCTTGCGGTGCGGGTGGTCCCAGAGGGCGCGGACGAGCTCGAAGGTGACGCCGCCGTCGGTCGACTTCCACAGCGAGCTCGGCTGCGCACCGGCGTACACGACGCCCGGCTGGTCGGCCGGGGCCGGCTGGATCTGCCAGACCCGCTCGACCGAGGCGTCGGCGTCCTTCGGGAAGCCGATCGAACCCTCCGGCGGCTCGGCCCAGGTCTGCCCGAGGTCGTCGGAGTGGAAGACGGCCGGGCCCCAGTGCTCGCTCGTCCCGCCCGCGAACAGCCGCGGCCGGTCGCCGCGGGTGTCGACCCCGACGGAGTAGATGCCCTGCATCTCGAAGTGCGGCCCGTCGAGCGTCCAGAGCCGCCGGTCGGCGTCGCTGCGCCCGATCCAGAGCCCCTTCTTGGTCCCGATCAGCAGTACGGCCTCGGACATCCTCGTCCTCCAGTTCGGTTGTGTCGCGGCGTTCGGCCGCCGCCAGTTACCGCGGCGGCCCCGCCACCACGTTGATCAAGGGTTCGTTCTTCACGTACCGGTCGAGCTGAGCCTTCACCAGCCGCGCCACCCGCGGCGGAAACGCCGTCGACGCCCCGCCCCGATGCGGGATGATCAGCACGTTCGGCGCCGACCACAACGGATGTCCCGCCGGCAACGGCTCCGGATCGGTCACGTCCAGCGCGGCCCGGATCCGCTTGCTGTTCAGCGCGGCCACCAGGTCGTCGGTGTTCACCACGACCCCGCGCGCGACGTTGACCAGCAACGCCCCGTCCTTCATCCGATCGATGAACGCGGCATCGACCAGCCCCTTCGTCTCCTCCGTCGCCGGCGTCAGCAGCACGACCACGTCCGCCTTCGGCAACAACTCCGGCAGCTCACTGATCGGGTGCACACCCTCCCGCGCCCGCCGCGCCACCCGGATGACGTCGCACTCGAACCCGGCCAGCCGCCGCTCCAGCGCCTCCCCGATCGACCCGTACCCGAGGATCAGCACGGTCCGATCGGCCAGCGAGTCGTCGATCCCCGCATCGGCCGGCCAGATCCCCTGCTGCTGGTTCGCGACCGCCAGCGGGATCCGCCGGTACGACGCCAGGATCAGCCCGACCGCCAGCTCCGCCGTCGACGCGTCGTGCACCCCGCGCGCGTTGCACAGCGTCACGCCGTCCGGCAGGAACGGCAGCACGTTCTCGAACCCGGCCGTCTGGGTCTGCACGACCTTCAGGTTCGGCATCTGCGCGATCACCTCGACCACCTGGGAGCTGCCCATGTAGCTGGGCACGTAGAACTCCACCTGGTCGGCCTCGGGCGGCAACTCGCCACCGGCGTAGTACGTCGCCTCAACCCGCTGCGGAAGCCCGCCGAGGAACCCGTCCGGGTCCTCCCACGGGAGCCATGTGATCACCGAATCAGCCATAGGCCGAACCTACTCGCCCCCACCGACACGCGGCGACCGTCCGGTGATCCCCACGAGACGGTCGAGCAGCGCGGCCCGCTCGTCCACCTTCACCGGCGTACCCCACAGCTCCGGTACCGGCGGCTCGTCCAGAAACGTCGCGACGTGCTCGTAGCACGCCCGTACGGTCTCCTCCGGCAGCACGAGCTCCTGCCCGGTCGCCCGCGCCAGGTCCCAGCCGTGCACGACCAGCTCGGTGAGCGCGATCCGGCCCCACTCGGCGTTGCTGAGGCCGAGCCCGGCGAGCTCGGACGACCCCTCCCACGCCTGCGGCGCGGCCCACGCCGTACCGACTTGCTCGACGCGGTGCTTCAGCGTCTCCCGCCAGCGGTCCGCACCAGGCGTGAGCGGCTCCCCGTCCACTCCCCCGAACCCGCGCGCCGCCTCGTCGACGTGCACCAGCAGCTCCGCCACCGAGTACTCGTCGCACGGCGTCGCCGCGCTCAGGTCGCTGTCGGTGATCCCCGCCACGACCGCGTTCAGCGCCCGTCCGGCCGGCCTCAGATCGATCATCTGTTCCTCCTCGTGTCAGGGGCGACGTCGGAGCGGGTTGCGGCGTCTCGACATCCGGTTGCAAAAAATTCTCCTGCCCGTTGTTCGAACGTCGTCGTACTCTGACAAGGTGCCTTCGACATCGGGTTCGACCTCGACTGTGGAACACGATCAGGCGGTCGGACGTCTCCGAGCGTCCTACCAGCGCATTCCCCCCGGGGAGCCGGTCCGCCTGGCCAAGCGCAGCTCCAACCTCTTCCGCCCCCGAACGGCCGTCGAGACTCCCGGCCTGGACGTCTCCGGCCTGACCGGCGTCCTCTCGGTCGATCCCGAGGCGCGCACCGCCGACGTCCAGGGCATGTGCACGTACGAGGACCTGGTCGCCGCGACGCTCCCGTACGGGCTGACGCCTCTCGTCGTGCCTCAGCTGAAGACCATCACGCTCGGCGGCGCGGTGAGCGGCCTCGGCATCGAGTCGTCGTCGTTCCGCGCGGGACTGCCGCACGAGTCGGTGCTCGAGCTCGACATCCTGACCGGCGCCGGCGAGGTGGTCACGGCCCGCCCGACCGGCGAGCACGCAGCGTTGTTCCGCACGTTTCCGAACTCGTACGGCTCGCTCGGCTACGCCACCCGCCTGCGGATCGAGCTCGACCGCATCTCGCCGTACGTCGCGCTGCGGCACGTGCGGGTCGAGCTGGACGCGCTGGCGCCGGCTCTTGGCTCGATTGTTGCCGAGGGCACGTACGACGGCGAGCCCGTGCACTTCGTCGACGGCGTCGCCTTCAGCCCGACCGAGGCGTACCTGACGCTCGGCCGCAACAGCGACGCCGCCGTACCGACGAGCGACTACACCGGCCAGCAGATCTACTACCGCTCGCTCCAGCAGCGCTCCACGGATTTCCTCACCGCCCACGACTACCTGTGGCGCTGGGACACCGACTGGTTCTGGTGCTCGGCCGCCTTCGGCGCCCAGAACCGCTGGATCCGCCGCCTCTGGCCTTCGAGGCTTCGCCGCAGCGACGTCTACCACCGCATCGTCGGCTTCGAGAACCGCCACGGCTACGCCGCCCGCCTGAACCGCCGCCGCGGTTTGGGGGACCGTGAGCGCGTCGTCCAGGACGTCGAGATCCCGCTGGACCGCCTCGCCGACTTCCTCCGCTGGTTCGACACCGAAGTCGGCATGCGCCCGGTCTGGCTGTGCCCTCTGAGGTTGCGCGGCGCCGACACCTGGCCGCTGTATCCCCTGGACGCCGGCGTCACCTACGTCAACGTCGGCTTCTGGGGCACCGTGCCGATCGCGCCCGGCGCGTCCGACGGCGACGTCAACCGCCGTATCGAGTCCGCCGTCGCCGACTTCGGCGGCCACAAGTCCTTGTACTCCGACGCCTACTACGACCGAGACACCTTCGACCGCCTCTACAACGTCCCGGCCCTCACCGCGGTGAAGAACCAATACGACCCCGACGCCCGCCTCACCGGGCTCTACGAAAAGGCGGTAACGCGCCGATGACCACCCTCGCCACCCAGATCTCGATCGCCCAGGCCCTCACCACGGTCGCCCCCGAAGGCCTCCCCTTCCGCTTCACCGCCTACGACGGCAGCGCCACCGGCCCGTCCGACTCCCCCATCCACATGCACCTCCCAACGGAACGCGGCCTCTCCTACATCCTGACCGCCCCCGGAGACCTGGGCCTGGTCCGCGCCTACGTCCAAGGCGACCTGGAAATCACCGGCGTCCACCCCGGCAACCCCTACGAGCTCATGCGCATGATGCTCAACCAACTCCACTTCGAACGCCCGACCCCGTCGGAAGCTCTGCGCATCGTCCGAGGCCTCGGCTGGTCCCACCTCAAGCCCCCGCCGCCGCCCCCTCAAGAACACCTCCCAAAGTGGCGCCGAACCTTCGAAGGCCTCCGCCACTCCCGAACCCGAGACAAGGCGGCGATCCACCACCACTACGACGTCTCGAACACGTTCTACGAGTACGTTCTGGGCCCGTCGATGACCTACACCTGCGCCGTCTACCCCACTGCCTCTTCTACTTTGGAAGAAGCCCAGTTCGAGAAGTACGACCTGGTCGCCCGCAAACTGGACCTTCAATCCGGCCAACGCCTGTTGGACGTCGGCTGCGGCTGGGGCGGCATGGTCCGCCACGCCGCCCGCGAGTACGGCGTACAAGCCCTGGGCGTCACCCTGTCGGCCGCCCAAGCCGAATGGGCCACCAAAGCCATCAAAAAAGAAGGCCTCGAACACCTCGCCGAAGTCCGCTTCCTCGACTACAGAGACGTAGCAGAGCGAGACTTCGACGCCATCAGCTCCATCGGCCTCACCGAACACATCGGCGTCCGCAACTACCCTTCCTACTTCTCTTTTCTCTTGGATCGTTTGAAGCCAGGCGGCAGGCTCCTCAACCACACCATCACCCGCCCCGACAACCGCTTCCGCTCCACCGGCGCCTTCATCGACCGCTACATCTTCCCCGACGGCGAACTGATCGGCTCCGGTCGCATCATCCTCGAAGCCCAAGACGCCGGCTTCGAAGTCCGCCACGAAGAAAACCTCCGAGAGCACTACGCGTTGACGCTGGCAGGCTGGTCAGCCAACCTCGAATCCCACTGGGATGAAGCAGTATCCGAAGTCGGCTACCCCACCGCCAAAATCTGGGGCCTCTACCTAGCAGCCTGCCGAGTAGGTTTCGAACGCAACAACACCCAACTCCACCAAATCCTCGCGGTAAAACTCGACGACCAGGCCAACGCCCACTTCCCGCTACGTCCGACCTGGGGAAGCTGATTCAGCCGAGGTGATCCTGGCCAGTTGCGGCTCCGGAGTTGTCCCCCGGAGCCGCAAGAAGGAGTCCGAAGCCGCGTCTCCTCAGCAGCGGATCGGTAGCCTACGTTTTCATCGCAGCCAACCGGCCGCCCGATCGATCAGACCAACCTGACCTGCACCTTCCAGTCGCTCCTCCACCGGGACGGACTCCGTCGCATACGCTTCCACGACCTCCGCCATTCCACCGCCACCTCTACGCCCACGTACGCATCCGCCTCGAGCGCCAAGCCCTCGACGCCCTCGACCAACTCCCCTGAACCACCCACGGCAACTATTGCCGTCAGAGCCGGCTATACGTCGTACGGATAGAGATGGATTTCGGGAGTCCGGAATGAGATCAAATCGCCTACGGAGAGCTCCGATCGTCGATCAGTAATCTCAGCCAGAATGACACCAGCTCCCACTCTCAGCTCTACGACCGGATCATCATCACTACCGCACGCGATAACTTCTCCTACAACCAACACGGCGAAAGAATCTTCCACGATGCCCGATAGGGATGTGGAGGCTGAAGCGCTAGGCACCCATTCCACAACCTCTTCAGGGACCTCAACTTCCACGTCGAATTCCGCCACTTCGGCGGAGCGTGACCCCTTCCAGAAGCCGTTAGCCGTTCCGGAACCACACCTGAAGGACACGACCCCCTGCAAGGGATCCACGATTTCGAGAATTTCAATTCTCATTATCTCAGCCCCAAAGGAACGCGTTGCATCGTATTTCCGACAGTCCAAGTGTTGGTGACAGAGTTCCAATCCCAGGTTTCCACGTGGAAGTGGAATTTTGTAGGCTTACTGTTCATCTCATGGTCACCCACTCGAATAGTGACCGACGTCCGCGTCGTCTGCTCACTCAATGAGGCCTGCCACCGCTGAGAACCAGTTCGGGGCGCTTGCTTGGAGAGCCCCAGTCCAGGGCGTCGCGCAACAGACGGCTCACCTCGCCCTCGTCGACCGCCGATCCAGCCAGGTCGATCTCCACCACCCGCGGGATCTCGAGCACATCGGCATCCTCCGGCGTGAACTCCAAGGTCAACACACCCCCGCCGAGCCGCACCCTCGACAAGCACCCGTACGCCGAGAAGCCGCGCTCGGTCGACACACAGTAGGAATCCATCCCCAGCCGCACGTCCTGCTCGTCCGGCTCGTGCGTCGAGCGCTGCACCGAGAACGACCTCCGTTCACCGGCTTCGTCGGTCCCGGTGAACGCGACGTCGAGGATCTCCTCGTCCTCGCGGTCCTCGAAGAACCCGACCTCCACGGCGGTCAGTCGCATGTGATCACTCCTCCTGTTCGAACAGGGCTTGGTGGACTGTGACTTCGTCGTGGTCTGGTAGTGCCAGGTCGACGGTTGTTTCGAGATGGGCGGTGGAGAGTAGGCGGTAGCCGGCTGAGGTGATCGCTCGGTACGTCGTGAGCTCGTCGGTGGAGTGGCAGTCCTGCTCGGTGGTGAGGACCCGGTTGGGCGAGCGGGTCAGTACGGCGTACTGGCCGACCATGGAGAGTTGGATGATCAGCGCGGGCTCCAGCTCGAGGTGGAGGCGGAAGCAGACTTCGCAGTTGATGTCGGTGTCGTCCTGGATCGCAGCGAGGCGTTCGAGGTCGGTGAGGAGCTGCTGGGGCGGCCCGTTGTGGACGGCGGTGATCGGGAACCGGCGGCGTGGGTGTTGGAGGTCGCCGTACGCCGTCCACAGGTCGGCGGTGAGCTGCTTCCACTCGGTGGGGGTCCATGGTCGGATACCTGCTGCTGCGCGGTGGTTCATCAGCGACTTGTCGGTACGGAAGTCGGTGAATGCGCGGATGTCGTCGAGGGCGTCCTCGGCGATGCCGCCGAGCGCGGGATCGTCCAGCAGGCGCACGAGCCGCTCGACGACGTTCGGGCGTACGGCGCCGTCGAGGCGTGCCACGTGTCCTAGGCAGGTGGTCGCTAGGGCGCGGAGGTTCGGATCGCCTGCGGTGGAGGTGAGCTTCAGCAGGTAGCCCTGGAGCCAGTCGCGGTCTTCCACGTGATGGGTCAGGTCGAGCAGCGCTTGTGCCGCCTGCTCGCCGTTCGGGCCCTCGATCTGCTCCACGAGAGCGCGACGTCGACGGGAGTCCGCTGGCCCACGAACGCTCAACTCAGTCTCCTTCGAGATGGAGTTCGGTCGCACGGTCTGCCGCGCATGTCCGCGCCACCCGCAGCACATCGTCGAACACCTGCCGGTCGACCGTCGAACCGAGGCCGCGGACGACTCCCTCGACCTCGCTGATGAACTGGCTCATCTCGTCCGCCGTGAGGACCAGAGAGCCGTACGGTTTCACGCGCCCGAGCATCGGTGTGCAGCTGGTGACGCAGGCTTCGCTGAAGATGTCCTGCGGGTCGGCGACGACTTCTTCGACGAGGATCGGGCGCTTCTTGCCGCGCCGTACGAGGAGCACGTCAACGCCCATCGGTAGCGTCCGTCAGTCGGCCGTGGATCTCGCCCTCGCCTGCGTCGATCAGGTGAGCGATCGTCTGGAGGGTCTCCAGTGGAGTGAGGGTCGAGTTGTCGATGGGTGCTGACCACGACGACCGCTTGGCTCGCGCGTGCTGCAGTTCGCTGATGAGGTGAGCCGGCGACCGGTCGAGGTCGTTGGCCGTACGGCGGAGAACCGCCTCTTCGGTGGGCTCCAGCGTGACGTGAAAGACCCGACCGAGCCGCAGCAGCTCGGGGAGGATCGGGTTCAGGTCGACCGCGTCATGGATCGCGTTGCCGGCGATGAGGACGTTCTCGTAGCCGGCACCGAAGAACGACTCGGCGAGTTGGGCGCACTGGCGCAGTACGAGCGCGGCGCGGGCGTCGTCGTACGGGAGGTCCCAGCCGGGGTCGACCATGAGGAACAGTTGGTCGGAGTCGATCGCGGCGGTGCGGCCCCAGACGGCGAGCTTCTCGGCGTGGCTCAGGCGGAGCACGGTGGTCTTGCCGGAGCCGGCTGGGCCGGAGAGGAACACGGTTCTGGGCGTCAGGCCGGCGTCGGGGACGTGGGGCCTGGGCTGCATGAAGAGTGAGGGTAGTCGGGGGCGGCGCGGCTTTCGCGGGGTTTTCGGGGGTACTTCGGGATAGTGGGAGGGTTGTCGACCTGGAGGAGATGGCGTGCGTACTGCGGCTCTGGTGGTGGCGGTGGGGTTGTTGGCTGTTGGGTGCTCGGACGGGGACGACGGTGGGGCTGCGGCCTCGCCTTCGGCGTCGGGGAGCAGCAGCACTACGCCGTCGAGTACGCCGGTGCCGACTGGACAGCCGACGAGTAGTGCGCCGCAGGGGCCGGTGAAGTTGGAGGTCGCGGGGACGGTTGCCACCGGGATCGAGGTGCCTTGGGGGTTGGCGTTTCTGCCGGACCGGTCGGCGTTGGTGACCGAGCGGGACTCCGGGAAGGTGAAGCGGGTCGTCGGCAACACGGCGACCGAGGTGGGACGGGTCGACGGGGTCGATGCCTCGTCCGAGGGCGGGTTGTTGGGGATTGCTGTGGATCCGCAGTACCCGACGCGGCCGTACGTGTACGTGTACTACTCGACGGGTGAGGACAACCGGATCGCTCGGATGACCTATCAAGGCAACCGGCTGTCAGGGCAGCAGGCGATTCTCGAAGGGATTCCGATGGCTGCCGTGCACAACGGTGGGCGGTTGCGGTTCGGGCCGGACGGCTTCCTGTACGCCGGGACCGGCGACGGTAGTGACCGGCCGAACTCGCAGAACGACGACTCGCTGGGTGGGAAGATCCTGCGGATCACCACCGACGGGAAGGCGGCGCCGGGGAATCCGGGTGGGCGGGTCTGGTTCTCGAAGGGGCATCGCAACGTACAAGGGCTCGCGTTCGACAAGAATCAGCTGTACGCCGCCGAGTTCGGGCAGGACACCTGGGACGAGTTGAACGCGATCACCGCGGGCGCCAACTACGGGTGGCCCGGCGCGGAGGGGGTCAGCCGGCTGGACGGGATGGTGGACCCGATCGCGCAGTGGCGGACCGATGACGCGTCGCCGTCGGGGATCGCGTTCGCGCAGGGGCACGTGTTCATGGCGGGGCTCAGGGGTGAGCGGCTCTGGGCGATTCCTGTTGCCGACGGCAAGCGGACCGGCGAGCCGGTCGCGTTCTTCACGAACCGGTACGGGCGGCTGCGGACCGTCGAGGCGGCGCCGGACGGGTCGTTGTGGGTGACGACGTCGAACACCGACGGGCGCGGCGACGTACAGGACGGGGACGACCGGATCCTGAGGTTGACGATTACTCGCTGACGACGCATGCGATTACCTCTCACCTGGTACTAGTGGAAGGACCACACACTTCAGGGAGGGGAGACGTCGTGCCTCATCAGGCGCCACTGGAATCCAGCGTGATCACGTCGACGGAGCACTACTCGGACGCGGTGCGGACCGTCGAGCAGCTGAGGGCCTACGGGATGACCGGGCTCGAGATCACGGGCGCCGGCCTGCGGATGGTCGACAGACGCGGGGGTGAGGTCGCGAAAGCGAGCGGGGTCAGCGCGCTGAGCGGTGCGGCGCTGGGGCTGGCGCTCGGCGTGTTCGTGACGCTGGTCGCCGAGACGAGCATGACCGGGCTGGTCGTCGTGTTCTGGGGTCTCGTGTACGGCGCGATCCTGGGCGCGCTGACCGGCTTCTTCAAGGCGCTGGTGCGGAACCGGCCCGAGGCCCCGGCGAGCGAGGTGCGCCCGACGGAGTACGAGGTGCGCTGCGCGCCGAACGACGTCGCCGTGGCGCAGAAGCTGCTCAGCACTCCCCCGGACCTGCACCACCAGGAAGCCGCCTGACAACAGCAGGCCAACCGAACAGATGAGCCCCGGGTCGGACTCCCCCGGGGCTCATCGTTCGTTACTCAGGTCTCCGGAGCCCAGCCGCGGGCTCCGGAGCGCTCGGGTCAGATCCCGAGCTTGGCGTTCAGCAGCTCGCGGACCTTCGCTGCGTCACCCTTGCCGCGCAGATCCTTCATCACCGCGCCGATCAGCGCACCCGCCGCAGCCGGCTTACCGGAGTTGACCTTCTCGACCACGTCAGGGTTCGCCGCGATCGCGCGGTCGATGGCCTCGATCAGCGCCGAGTCGTCCGACACCAGCGCCAGCCCACGCGCGGCGACGATCTCGTCGATCGTCCCCTCGCCCTTGACCAGCCCGTCGATCACCTGACGCGCGAGCTTGTCGTTCAGCTCGCCCTTGTCGACCCGGGCCTGGACGTTGGACACGTCGACCGGCGTGACGCCGAGGTCGAGCAGGTCCTTGCCGGACTCGTTGGCCGCGCGCGCCAGCTCACCCAGCCACCACTTCTTCGCCGCAGCCGCCGAAACCCCGAGCTCGACCGTCCCGACCACGAGCTCGAGCGCCCCGCCGTTGACGACGTCGCGCATCTCCAGGTCGGTGAAGCCCCACTCCTCCTGCAACCGCGCGCGCCGCGTGGCCGGCGCCTCGGGCAGCGTCGCCCGCAGCTCCTCGACCCACTCCCGCGACGGCGCGACCGGAACGAGGTCGGGCTCGGGGAAGTACCGGTAGTCGTCGGCGTCCGACTTCTCCCGGCCCGACGTGGTGACGCCGGTGTCCTCGTGCCAGTGCCGGGTCTCCTGCAGCACCTTCTCGCCCGACGCCAGTACGGCGGCCTGCCGGGTGATCTCGTAGGTCACCGCACGCTCGACCGAACGGAACGAGTTCACGTTCTTGGTCTCCGTGCGGGTCCCCAGCACCGAAGACCCCGAAGGCTTCAGCGACACGTTCGCGTCGCAGCGCAGCGAGCCCTGGTCCATCCGGACGTCGGACACGTCGAGCGCGAGCAGCAGGTCGCGCAGCATGCTCACGTACGCGCGCGCCACCGCCGCGGCCTTGGCCGGCGGGACCTCGATCGTCTTGGTGACGATCTCGATCAGCGGGATGCCGGCCCGGTTGTAGTCGACCAGCGAGTGCGAGGCGCCGTGGATCCGGCCGGTCGCGCCGCCCACGTGGGTGGACTTGCCGGTGTCCTCCTCCATGTGCGCGCGCTCGATCTCGATCCGGTACGTCTCGCCGTCGACGACGACCTCGGTCCAGCCGTTGAACGCGATCGGCTCGTCGTACTGCGAGGTCTGGAAGTTCTTCGGCATGTCCGGGTAGAAGTAGTTCTTCCGGGCGAACCGGCACCACTCGGCGATCTCGCAGTTCAGCGCCAGGCCGATCTTGATCGCCGCCTCGACCGCCTTGGCGTTGACCACCGGCAGCGCGCCGGGCAGGCCGAGGCAGACCGGGCAGGTCTGCGTGTTCGGCGGCGCGCCGAACACGGTCGGGCAGCCGCAGAACATCTTCGACTTGGTGTTCAGCTCGACGTGCACCTCAAGGCCGAGCACCGGGTCGTACTGCGCGAGCGCATCCTCGATCGCGAAAACCGCCGCGGTCATCGGGCCACCTCCAGCTCCGGAGCCTTGGACATCAGGACGCCACCCCACTGGTCGGCCAGGGCGGCCTCGAGCGCGCCACCCACCTGGTAGAGCAGCTCGTCGCGCATCACCGGGGCCATCACGTGGAAGCCGACCGGCATCCCGTCCTCGTCGGCCAGGCCGCACGGGAACGACGCGGCCGCGTTGCCGGCCAGGTTCGACGGGATCGTGCACAGGTCGTTCTTGTACATCGCGATCGGGTCGTTGACCCGGTCGCCGATCGCGAACGCCGTGGTCGGCGTCGCGGGCGAGACCAGCACGTCGACCTGCTCGTAGGCCTTCTCGAAGTCGCGCGCGATCAGCGTCCGCACCTTCTGCGCCTGGCCGTAGTACGCGTCGTAGTAACCGCTGGACAGCGCGTGCGTACCGAGCATGATCCGGCGCTTGACCTCGGCACCGAAGCCGGCCTCACGGGTCAGGTTCATCACCCGCTCGGCGCTGTTCTCGCCGTCGTCGCCGACCCGCAGGCCGTACCGCATCGCGTCGAACTTGGCCAGGTTGGACGAGGCCTCGCTCGGCAGGATCAGGTAGTACGCCGGGAGCGCGTACTGGAAGTGCGGGCAGGACACCTCGACCACCTCGGCGCCGAGCTTGGTCAGCAGCTCGACCGCCTCGTGGAAGCGGGCCTCGACACCCGGCTGGTACCCCTCGCCGCCGAGCTCCTTGACGACACCGATCCGTAGGCCGGCCACGTCGGCGCGACGCGCCGCGTCGACGACCGCCGGCACCGGCTGGTTGATCGAGGTGGAGTCCATCGGGTCGTACCCGGCGATCACCTCGTGCAGCAGCGCCGCGTCGAGCGTCGTCCGCGCGCACGGGCCGGGCGTGTCCAGGCTGGAGGCGAGCGCGATCAGCCCGTACCGCGAGGTGCCGCCGTACGTCGGCTTGACGCCGACCGTGCCGGTGAACGCACCCGGCTGGCGGATCGAGCCACCGGTGTCGGTGCCGATCGCGAGCGGTGCCTCGTACGCCGAGATGGCCGCCGACGAACCGCCGCCGGAGCCGCCGGGGATCCGGTTCAGGTCCCACGGGTTGTGGGTGGTCCCGTACGCCGAGTTCTCGGTCGAGGACCCCATCGCGAACTCGTCCATGTTGGTCTTGCCGAGGATGACCACACCGGCCGCCTTCAGCCGCTGCACGACGGTCGCGTCGTACGGCGGCTTCCAGCCCTCGAGCATCTTCGACCCGGCGGTCGTCGGGACGCCGTCCTGGGTCAGCACGTCCTTCAGCGCCAGCGGTACGCCGGCCAGCGGGCCGAGCTTCTCGCCGGCGGCACGCTTGCCGTCGACGGCCGCGGCCTGGGCCAGCGCGCCCTCGGTGTCGACGTGCAGGAACGCGTGCACGGCACCGTCGACGGCGGCGATCCGGTCCAGGTGCGCCTGGGTGATCTCCACCGCGCTGGCCTCGCCGGACGTCATCAGCTCCGACAGCTCGGCGGCTGTCTTGCGGGTCAGGTCACCCATCAGTCCTCCTCCAGGATCCGCGGCACCCGGAAACGCTGCTCCTCCGCGGCCGGCGCGCCGGACAGGGCCTGCTCCGGCGTCAGGCACGGCACGTTCACGTCCGCGCGCATCACGTTGGTGAGCGGCAGGGCGTGCGAGGTCGGCGGGATGTCGTCCGCGGCCACCTCGCTGACCTGCCCGACCAGAGCGATGATCTGGTCGAGCTGAGGTGCGAGGTGGTCGAGCTCGTCGTCGGAGAGCTCGATCCGCGCCAGTCGCGCGAGGTGCGCGACTTCTTCGCGGGTGATCGATGGCATGAAGGGCATCCAATGTGTTCGGTCGCTGATCGAGCCGAAAAGAGACTCGTTGAGCCATCCTAGAGGTCCGTTGTGACGGCCGTGTTGCCTGCTGCCGGATGCTGTGGACAACCCGGTGCCGACGATCGGATCAGCACCTCGGGCGTGTCCCTTTGTGCCGCTCTGTAACATTGGCCGCGACAGGGCGTGACTTGCGTGTTCTTGGGCTGGGAGATGATCGTTCGGTGTTCCTGTTACGACTGATCATCCCGGACCGTCCCGGTTCGCTCGGTACCGTCGCGACCGCTCTCGGTGAGGTCGACGCCGACATCCACGCGATCGAGATCGTCGAGCACCGCCGTGAGAACGGCACCGCCGTCGACGACATCGTGGTCGACCTGCCGCCCGGCGTCCTGCCCGACCGTCTGGTCTCGGCCTGCAACAGCGTCGAGGGCGTCGAGGTGATCTGGTTCTCCCGGTACGGCGCCGGCGGCGGTCTGCACATGGACCTGGAGGCCGTCGAGCAGATGACCTCGGCCCCGACCGAGGCGATCGACATCCTGGTCGAGCAGGCGCCCTCGGTGCTGCACGCCGACTGGGCCGCGCTGCTGGACGGTACCGGCGGCGAGGTCAAGGTCGCGCTCGAGACCAGCGCGACGCCGGAGTTCGGTGACCTGGTCGGGCAGTGGCTGCCGCTGGAGAAGGCGACGACGCTGGCCGCGCCGGACCACAAGGGCCTGGTCGAGTCGGTGCTGGTCGCCGCGCCGCTGGAGTCCGACCGCCGGGTGCTGGTGATCGGCCGCCGCGGTGGTCCGGAGTTCCTCGGCTCCGAGGTCGCCCGGCTGAGCTACCTGGCCAACCTCGCCGTCACCATTCACGCCACGGCCTGACCTGACCGACAGACAGCACAAAGCCTCCCCACACCAGCAGGTGTGAGGAGGCTTTGTCAGTACGGGATCAGCGCAGTTCGAAGTACGCCAGTGCCCCGAGCCCGACGATGGCCAGGACGACGAGTCCGCAGGCCAGCGCGGTGATCAGGATCGCGGTGAGGTTCTTGCCGTCGGCCGGCGGGAGCTCGAACTGGGTCGGCCCCCAGGCGCCGCCGCCGTCGATGCGCTGCAGCGCCTCGGGCGGTGGCTTGGCCACCGCCCGCGACTCACGCTTCTCCGGCTCGAACTTCACCTGGTTCCTCAGACGTAGAACGACTCGTACGAGAACTCGACCGACCGCGACCCGTAGGAGTCGTCGGCGTCGGAGAGGATCTCCACCCGCCAGCCGGACACGTACGCAGTGTACGACTTGCCGTCGTTGCGGGCGTCGACGAACGCCTTCAGCGCCGCGACGTCCGGGCCCTTCAGCACGGCGAGCCCGTCGGCGAACACCGCCGTACCGCCGGCCTTCACGTCCTCGATGTCACCCGAGGCGCGCATCTGGAACGAGCGCAGCCCGCCGCCCTGCGAACCGAAGCCGAGCACCGACAGCGACCCGTACTTGCCGAGCGTCTTGCGGCAGGTCAGACCGGTCTTGCAGTCGTACTTCTTGGCCTTCAGCTCGGCGACCATCGACGCCTGGGTGGTCTGGAACTCCTTGCGCGGCAGGTCGAGCTCGTCCGCGCCGGACTTCTTGCCGCCGACCTGGATGGTGTCGCCGTTGTTGCGCAGCGAGAACTCGCCCCAGGTGCTGCCGACCTTCTGCGTCTTCTGTCCGTTCTTCACGGCCTGCTGGACCTTGGCCACCTCGGAACCGCCGAAGGTGTCGTTGCCGAGCGCCTGCAGCGCGGCGTCGAAGGTGACGCCCGCGTTGTTGACGTTGTCGTCGTTCGACGACTTGATCAGCACCGCGATGATCGTGCCGTCGGACTGGAACTGGAAGACCGTCTCGGCCTCGGTCGCACCGTCGATCTTGAAGCAGCCCCGGTGCGCACCCTGCGCCCCGTTGAACAGGTCGCTGCACTGGTACCCGTCGTTCTGCAGCTTGTCGGTCGCGGCCTTGGCCTGACCGGTCGCCTCACCGAGCTGACCGGCCGGCGGCGCGTCGGTCGGGTCGCCGGTCGGGTTCGGGCCGTCGGTCGGCTGCGAGGTGGTCGTGGTCGGCTGCGTCACCGGGTCGTCGTCGCCACCGAGCGCCTTGATGCCGACGAAAACGAGCAGGCCGATCACCAGGATGCCGACGATGCCGCCGCCGATGTACAGCGGCATCTTGTCCTTGCCGCCACCGGAACCACCCGGGCCGTTCGGCTGCCACGGCTGCTGGCCGCCCTGCTGCTGGTGCCAGCCCTGCTGCTGCGGCTTCTGCTGGCTCCAAGGCTGCTGCTGGTAGCCGCCACCGCTCTGCTGCTGGCCCCAACCCTGCTGCGGAGCCTGACCCGGCTGCTGCTGAGGCTGCTGGCCGGGCTGCTGACCCCAACCGCCCTGCTGCGGAGGCTGACCCTGCTGGGGCGGCTGACCCTGCGGAGGCTGAGGCTGCTGCCCCTGCTGCGGCGGACGCTGTCCCCAGCCACCACCGCCCTGGGGCGGCTGCTGTTGTCCCCAGCCACCTTGCCCCTGGTTTCCCCCTTGCTGCCCGCCCGGCTGGCCCCCCGGCTGCCCAGGACCCCACGGTCCTTGTGGCGGCGTAGTCATATTCGCTCCTTAGTGACCCACGTGTCGACGTGCAAAGTTAACAGTCCGACGGGCCAGGTCCCGCCACGGATCCATCGATCGGAAAATGCTTCGTACCAAGCGGAATCGCCGTACCGAGCTAGGCCAGATCTGCCCGCCGAGCCGGACGAGCTACGGCTCCGGGGTGGTCGCCACCTCGGCCGCCGCCTCGGCGCCCGACTCGATCAGCACCTGGAACCCGGCCGCGTCCAGCACCGGTACCCCGAGCTGAACCGCCTTGTCGTACTTCGAGCCCGGCGAGTCGCCGACCACCACGAACGAGGTCTTCTTCGACACCGACCCGGCGACCTTGCCACCACGGGACACGATCGCCTCGGTCGCCTCGTCCCGGCTGAATCCCTCGACCGTACCGGTCACCACGACCGACAGCCCGGTCAGCGTCTGCTCGACGGCCGGCCCGGTCCGCTCCTGGCGCATCTCGACCCCGGCGGCCTTCCACTTCCGCACGATCTCCTGGTGCCAGTCGACCTGGAACCACTCGATCACCGCGTGCGCGATGGTCGGCCCGACGCCCTCGATCTCGGACAGCTCCTCCTCGCTGGCCGCCTCGACCGCGTCGATGTCGTCGTACGCCGCCGCGAGCGCGGCGGCCGCGGTCGGGCCGACGTGCCGGATCGACAACGCGACCAGGCCGCGGGACAGCTGCTGCGTCTTGGCCGCCTCGAGGTTCGCAAGCAGCTTCTGCGCGTTCGCCGACAGCGCGCCGGCCTTGGTGGTGAAGAACGGGCTGCGCGCCAGCGCCTCCTCGGTGAGCGTGAACAGGTCACCCTCGTCGGTGATCAGCCCGCTGCCGATCAGCGCGTCGGCGGCCTTGAACCCGAGCACCTCGATGTCGAACGCCGACCGCCCGGCCAGGTGGAACAACCGCTCCCGCAGCTGCGCCGGGCAGGACTGGGCGTTCGGGCACCGGATGTCGATGTCGCCCTCCTTCATCGGCCGCAGCGTCGTCCCGCAGGACGGGCACTCGGTCGGCATCCGGAACGGGTACGCCTCCTTGGGCCGAAGGTCGATCACCGGTCCGAGGATCTCCGGGATCACGTCACCGGCCTTGCGCAGCACGACGGTGTCGCCGATCCAGACGCCCTTGCGCTCGACCTCCTGCGCGTTGTGCAGGGTCGCGAACTCGACCGTCGAGCCGGCCACCCGCACCGGCTCCATCACCCCGTACGGCGTGACGCGGCCGGTCCGCCCGACGTTCACCTCGATCGAGAGCAGCTTGGTGGTGACCTCTTCGGGCGGGTACTTGTACGCGATCGCCCAGCGCGGCGCGCTCGACGTGGAGCCCAGCGCGCGCTGCAGGTCGACCTCGTCCACCTTCACCACGACGCCGTCGATCTCGTGGTCGACCGAATGCCGGTTCTCCCCGTAGTACGCGATGAACTCGTTGACCTCGGCCAGCGTCTCGACGCGCCGGGCGCGGTCGCTGACCGGGAGCCCCCACGCCTTGAGCTGCTCGTACGCCTCCGACAGGCGGGCGATGTGATGACCGTCGACGCGACCCAGACCGTGCACGACGAAGCGCAGCGGGCGCTGGCCGGAGACCCGCGGGTCCTTCTGCCGCAGCGAGCCGGCCGCGCTGTTGCGCGGGTTCGAGAACGGGTCCTTGCCGGCCTCGACGAGCTTCGCGTTCAGCTGCTCGAAGTCCTCGACCCGGAAGTAGACCTCACCGCGGACCTCCAGGAACTCCGGCGGGTCGTCGGTGTCGAGCACCTCCGGGATGCTGTCGATCGTGCGCACGTTCAGCGTGACGTCCTCGCCGGTGGTGCCGTCGCCGCGGGTGGCGCCGCTGTCCAGGCGGCCGTTCCTGTAGACCAGGTCGAGGGCCAGCCCGTCGACCTTCAGCTCGCACATGAAGCCGCTGTCGTGGATCTGCTGGACGGTGACCTCACGCTCGAGCCGCTTGGCCCAGGCCTCCATCTGCTCGGCCGAGAACGCGTTGCCCAGGCTCTCCATCCGCATCGGGTGGGTCACCGGCGCGAACAGGGTCGAGATCGGTACGCCGACCTTCTGCGTCGGCGAGTCCGGCGTGCGCAGCTCCGGGAACTCCTCCTCGATGCCCTGCAGCTCGTGCATCAGCGCGTCGAAGTCGGCGTCGGAGATGGTCGAGGTGGACATGTAGTACCGGAAGCGGTGCTCCTCGATCTCCCGGCTCAGCGCGGCGTGCCGCTCGCGCACCTCGGGCGGCGCGGGGGGCTGGTCGGCGGCGTCGGTCTCCGGGATCTCCGTGCTCATGTGCAGAACTTACCGCCCGGCACCGACGTTTTCGGGCTCTTGCCGCTAAGCCTCGGCGGCTTCGCCGATGGCGTCGACCACGCCGCGCAGCAGGTCCAGGCGGGCGCGGGCGTCGGCCGGCGACGCAGAGGCAGCGAGCCCGCACGCTGGGGTGACGACGACCTGCTTCATCAGCTCCGGGTCCAGCCCGAGGTTGCGCCACGTCCTGACCAGCGGTGCGGCGGTCTGCTCCGGGTCGAGCAGCGGGCCGGTGGTGGCGACCAGTCCGGCGTACAGGGTGGTCTTGGCTTCCACTGCGATGGCGATCTGCTCCCAGGCGGGTTCTGTGAGCAGCGACACGTCCACCGCTACCCCCTCGGCTCCTGCCTTGGTGAACACCTCGATAGGCGGCCGGGCCGCGCAGCAATGCACCAGAGTCGTCGCTGGGTCTGCAGCCTCGACGACACGCGCCAGCAGCTCCACAGCTCCCGGCCCGTCGACCGAGCGGTGCTTGCTCCAACCGCTGGCCGTCGGCACAGCTCCAGCCAGCACGGCGGGGAGCGCCGGCTCGTCCAGCTGCACCAGCAGGTCCACACCGGGCACCCGGCGGCGTACCTCGGCCACCTGGGCGTTCACCCCATGCGCCAGCGCGTCAGCTAGGTCCCGGCGAGCGCCGTGGTCGGCCAGCACCTTGTCGCCGCGCGGCAGCTCGACAGTGGCCGCCAGCGTCCACGGCCCGGTGAACTGGAGCTTCAGCGGCCCGGTGTAGCCGGCGGCGTACTCCTCCAGGACGTCCAGGTCCTCCTCCAGCACGGACCGCGCCCGGCGCTGGTCCAGGCTCGACCGGGCGTCCGACCCACCCGTCAGCCTCCAGCCGGCCGGCTGGAGGTCCGCCGACAGCTCAGCCAGTACGGCGACCGCCCGGCTGAGCATGTCGCCGTACGGGCGCGCCGGCAGCTCCGGCAGGAAGGGGATGTCGACCGCGCCGAGCACCACCTTGGTCCACTCGCGGATGTCGTCCCCGGGCAGCGAGCCGAGACCTGTGGTCGTCATACGTTGACGGTGGCGCGCTGGACCGAGTCGATCGTGGCGGAGCCGATGACGCGCGTGCCGTCGTACAGGACGACGGCCTGGCCCGGTGCGACGGCAGCGGTCGGCTCGTCGAAGGTCACGTGCACCTGGTCGCCGTCGAGCCGAGCGGTGACTGCCACCTCGTCGCCGTGCGCTCGCAGCTGCGCCTTGACGCTCAGCACGTCGTCAGGCGCCGGGCCGCACCAGCGCGGCTTGGAGGCGACCAGGCTCTCCACGGCGAGCTCCTCGCGGGAGCCGACCGTGACCGTGCGGTCGACCGGGCTGATGTCGAGCACGAAGCGCGGCTTGCCGTCGGCAGCCGGCGTACCGATCCGCAGGCCCTTGCGCTGCCCGACGGTGAAGCCGTGGGTGCCGCTGTGCTCGCCGAGCTTGGTCCCGCTGCTGTCGACGATGTCGCCGGGAGCCGCGCCGAGCTTGTCGGCCAGGAACCCCGGCGTGTTGCCGTCGGCAATGAAGCAGATGTCGTGGCTGTCCGGCTTGGCCGCCACCGACAGCCCGCGCCGCTCGGCCTCGGCCCGGATCTCGGTCTTGACCGTGTCACCGAGCGGGAAGAACGCGTGCTGCAGCTGCTCCTGGGTGAGCACGCCGAGCACGTACGACTGGTCCTTGGCGTGGTCGACCGCGCGGTGCAGCTCGCGGCCGGAAGCGGTCTCGACGATCTGCGCGTAGTGGCCGGTCGCGACCGCGTCGAAGTCGAGCGCCAGCGCCCGCTCCAGGACCGCGCTGAACTTGACCTTCTCGTTGCAGCGCAGGCAGGGGTTCGGCGTGCGGCCGGCGGCGTACTCGGCGACGAAGTCCTCGACCACGTCGGCGTGGAAGCGCTCGGCCAGGTCCCAGACGTAGAACGGGATGCCGATCACGTCGGCGGCCCGGCGGGCGTCGCGGGAGTCCTCGACCGTGCAGCAGCCGCGGGCGCCGGTCCGGTACGACTGCGGGTTGCGGCTGAGCGCCAGGTGCACACCGACCACCTCGTGCCCGGCCTCGGCCATCCGCGCCGCCGCGACGGCGGAGTCGACCCCGCCGGACATGGCTGCGAGTACCCGCATCAGCTGTTCCTTCCCACGTTCTGCAGACCGGCGGACATCGCCCGCTCCACGACAGGCCCGATGGTGTCCAGTACGGCGTCCACGTCGGCCTGGCTGGACGTGTGCCCGAGGGTGAAGCGCAAGGAGCCGCGAGCGCGCTGGTCGTCGTACCCCATCGCGAGCAGCACGTGGCTGGGCTCGGCGACGCCCGCGTTGCAGGCCGACCCGGTGGAGACCTCGATCCCCCGGGCGTCCAGCAGGAGCAGCAGCGAGTCGCCTTCGCAGTCCTTGAACGACAAGTGTGCGTTACCGGGCAAACGGCCGAGCGGGTCGCCGGACAGCAGCGCGCCCGGGACGGTGCTGGTGATGCCCGCGATGAGCCGGTCGCGCAGCGCGATCAGGCGCTGCGACTCGTCGGCCTGGTGCTTGACGGCGTGCGCGGCCGCGACGGCGAACCCGGCGGTCGCCGGGGTGTCCAGCGTGCCGGACCTGACGTCGCGCTCCTGACCGCCGCCGTGCACGATCGGCACCAGCTGGGTCTCCTTGTGGACCACCAGCGCGCCGATCCCGTACGGGCCGCCGATCTTGTGCGCGGACACGGTCATCGCGTCGACGCCGAGCGCCGCGAAGTCCACCGGGACCTCGCCGACCGCCTGGACGGCGTCGGTGTGCACCGGGATGCCGTACTCCGCGGCGATCGCCGCGACCTCCTGGATCGGCTGCAGCGTGCCGACCTCGTTGTTGGCCATCATCAGCGTGACGAAGGACACCGTCGCCGGGTCCTGCTCGATCGCGGCCCGGACGTCGTCGGGCCGCACCCGGCCGAGCGTGTCGACAGGCAGCCAGGTCAGCTCGGCGCCCTCGTGCTCCGCCAGCCAGACCGCTGGGTCCAGCACGGCGTGGTGCTCGACGCCGCTGAGCAGGACGCGCCGCCGGCGCGGCTCCTGCTTGAGCCGCGCCCACCACAGGCCCTTGAGCGCGAGGTTGTCCGCCTCGGTGCCGCCGGAGGTGAACACCACCTCGCTCGGCAGCGCGCCGAGCGCCTCCGCGATCGTCTCCCGGGACTCCTCGACGGTCCGCCGCGCCGCCCGCCCCGATCCGTGCAGCGACGAGGCGTTGCCGGTGCGCCCGAGGTGCGAGGCCATCGCCTCGATCGCCGCGGGCAGCATCGGAGTCGTCGCAGCGTGATCGAGGTAGACCGTACGACGGCCGGAAGAGGTCATAACACCCTCAAGAGTAAGTCCTCTTCCGATGTTCCCGCGCAGCGTACCGTCCGGCTGCTTCGTCCCGGCGGACGAAATCGGCCCGGGCAGTCGTCGGCCACGACGAATACGCGCGCTCCCGGGCGTCCTAGCGTCGGCGCATGGCGACCCTGACTGAGATCGAGACGTGGCTGCACGACCAGTTGCCGGCGCTGCTGGCCGAGCACGAGGTCCCCGGCGCCGCTGTCGGCGTCCTGTACGGCGGTGAGGTGGTGGACCACGCTGCCGGGCTGCTCAGCAAGGCGACTGCCGTCGAGGCGACCGCCGACTCCGTGTTCCAGATCGGGTCGATCACCAAGGTGTGGACGACCACGCTGGTGATGCAGCTGGTCGACTCCGGCGACGTCGACCTGGACGTGCCGGTGCGCACCTACCTGCCCGAGTTCGTGCTGGGCGACGACGGGGCGGCGGCGAAGATCACCACTCGCCAGCTGCTCAGCCACACGGCCGGGTTCGAGGGCGACATCTTCAACGACACCGGCAAGGGCGACGACGCGGTGGAGAAGTACCTGGGCACTCTGGCCGAGGTCAGCCAGCTGTTCGGGCCGGGCGAGATGTTCTCGTACAACAACGCCGGCTTCGCGGTCCTGGGCCGCCTGGTTGAGGTGGTAAGCGGCAAGCCGTACGACGCCGTACTGCGGGAGCAGCTGTTCACGCCACTCGGTCTGGCGCATGCGGCGAGCGACCCGTACGAGGCGATCCTGCACCGGGCCGCCATCGGGCACCTGCGGCCGGCGCCGAGTGAGGCGCCGGTTCCTGCACCGGTCTGGGCGCTGACGCGGTCGATGGCTGCTGCTGGAGCGATGCTGGCGATGAGCCCGCGGGACCTGCTCGCGTTCGCTCAGCTGCACCTCGAGGGCGGCAGGGACGGCGTGCTGAGTGCTGCGAGCGTCGCAGCCATGCAGGAGCCGCAGGTGAAGCTGCCTGCGCTCGGGATGATGGGCGACTCCTGGGGGCTCGGCTGGGAGCTGTTCGACTGGGCCGGTACGACGGTGATCGGGCACGACGGCGGCACCATCGGCCAGAGCGCGTTCCTGCGCGTCGTACCGGAGCATGGGCTGGCCATCGCGTTGCTGACCAACGGCGGCGACGTGATCGAGGCGTACCGCGCGGTGTTCAGCCACGTGGCCAAGGAGCTCGCCGGGCTCGACCTGCCCGCGATGCCCACTCCCCCGGCCGCCGCTGTCGCCGTCGACGCCAGCCGGTTCCTCGGGACCTACACCTGTGACGCGCTGGACCTCACCGTCCGCCAGGACGAGGAGGGCCGGCTCTGGCTCGACCAGGTGCCGAAGGGGATCTTCGCCGAGCTCGGTCCGGCGCCGGAGCCGGTGGAGCTGGTCGGTCGCGACGAGCACAGCCTGATCGCGGTCAAGGCGGAGAACGGCCTGCACACCCCGCACGTCTTCCTCGGCGACGACGGCACCGGTCGCGCCCTCTACCTGCACAGCGGCCGCGCCCTGCGCCGCGCCTGACCTTCGGAGGCGACATGAGATCCGCACTCACAGTCCTGGTGGCCGGCGTACTGGCTCTGTCGGCCTGCAGCTCCAGCGGCTCGCCCACCACAGCCGGTCAGCCCGTCGCCGGTCAGCCGCTGACGATGGCTGTCAGCGGCGACCCCGGCAACCTCGACCCGCAGTTCACCTCGCTGTCGGTCACCATGCAGGTCGACTGGTTCCTGTACGACGCGCTGCTGAACATCGGTCCGGACGGCAACCCGGTGGCGGGGCTGGCGGAGAAGTGGGAAGGCACGACGACCTCGGCGAAGTACACGCTGCGCAAGGGGATCACCTGCTCCGACGGCACCCCGCTGACCGCCAGTACGGTCGCGGAGAACATCAACTTCGTCGGTGACCCGGCCAACAAGTCCACCCGGATCGGCGTCTTCGTACCGGCAGGCGCCAAGGCTGTCGCTGACGACGCGGCCGGGACGGTGACCGTGACCGCGGCGGCGCCGGACGCGTTCCTGACCCGCAACGTCGGCGGGCTGCACATCGTCTGTGCCAAGGGGATGAAGGACCGCAGCATCCTCAAGCAGGGCTCCGACGGTACCGGGCTCTACACGGTCAGCGAGGCCGTGCCTGGTGACCACTACACGCTGACGCGGCGCAAGGACTACGCCTGGGGACCGGGTGACTTCAAGGCCGACCAGACCGGCGTACCGGAGAAGGTGACGATCAAGGTCGTCGCCAACGAGACCACCGCGGCCAACCTGCTCGCTGCCGGTCAGGTGAACATCGTCGCCATCGCCGGACCGGACAAGCAGCGGCTGGCTGCCCAGCAGCTGTTCAAACGCGAGGTCGGTGCGCCGCTCGGCCAGCTCTGGTTCAACCAGAAGGCCGGGCTGCCGACCGCGGATCTCGCCGTACGGCGTGCGCTGACGCAGGGCCTCGACCTGACCCAGCTGGGCAAGGTGGTGACCAGCGGGACCGGTGCTGCGCCGACGGACTTGGTTGCTCCAGGCATGGGGCCGTGCAAGGTCGACACCATCACCGGCAACCTGCCGGGCCACGACCTGGACGCAGCGAAGGCTGCACTCGACGCGGCGGGCTGGAAGGCGGGTGCTGGTGGTGTCCGGGAGAAGGGCGGGAGCAAGCTGTCGCTGGTCTTCTACTACCCGACCACGCTCGGCCCGACGATGCAGTCGGCCGCTGAGCTGCTGCAGAAGGCGTGGACCGAGCTGGGCGTCGATGTGTCGCTCAAGGCTGTGTCGACTGCTGAGATCAGCACTGTCGTCCTTGCTGGGCAGGGGACGTGGCACGCGGGGCTGATCCCGCTGACGGTGTCGCTGCCGAGCCAGCTGGTCAGCTTCCTGTCCGGGACGGGCCCGCCGAACGGGAGCAACTTCTCGTCGATCAAGAACGCCGGATACGACGCTGCTGTCGCCAAGGCCTCCAAGACCGCTGGAACGGACGGGTGCGAGGACTGGGCGGCTGGTGAGCGAGCGCTGTTCGAGCAGGTCAACCTGGTGCCGTTTGTGAACACGACGGTGCCGGTCTTCGGGAAGAACGCGACGTTCGAGATGGCACAGGGCAGTGTCGTGCCGAGCTCGATCCGGGTCCTGGGGTGATGCGGTGACGGCCCCAGTGGTCCCGGCGTCGCCTGGTGGCTCGGCTTCGGGCTCCCCGGCCTCGTCCGCCCTCGAGCTCCATCCGTGGCTGCGGTTCGCGCTCCGCCGCGGTCTCCGCCTGGTCGTCTCGGTGCTGGCCCTGCTCAGCGCCGCCTTCCTGATGATCCACCTCATCCCCGGCGACCCGGTCCGAGCAGCGCTCGGGCCGGCCGCCGCCAAGAGCGTGGTCGACGCCCAGCGCGAGTCCCTCGGCCTCAACGACCCGCTGTGGACGCAGTACCTGCACTTCCTCCAGCACCTCTTCACCGGCAACCTCGGTATGTCGATCACCACCGGCCTGCCGGTCTCCGACGTGATCCGCGACCGGCTCCCCGCAACCGTTGTCCTGGCCGTCGCGGCGTTCCTCGTCGCCGTCCTGATCGCGCTCCCGCTCGGCCTGGCGATGGGCGTGCTCACCCGCGCCGGCCGCCGCCCGAAGGCCGAGCTCACGTTCACGTCGACCTCGGTCGTGCTCGCCGCGATCCCCGAGTTCCTGCTCGCGGTCGGGCTCGTCTACGTGTTCGCCGTGCAGCTCCACTGGTTCCCGGTGGCCGGGCGCGGCGGCGTCACGTCGTACGTGCTGCCGGTCCTGTCGCTCGCCATCGGTCCGGCTGCGGTGCTGGCTCGCATCTGCCGCGTCGAGCTGCTCGCCGTACTCCAGACCGACTATCTGAGGACAGCGCGCGCCAAGCGCCTCCGACCGGTCGCGATCTACCTCCGGCACGCCCTCCCCAACGCCGTCACCGCCACCATCACCCTCGGCGGCCTCCTGCTCGGCGGCATGGTCGCCGGCACGGTCCTGGTCGAGAACGTCTTCGGCTGGCCGGGCCTCGGCAGCACGATCGTGTCGTCGATCCTCGCCAAGGACTACCCGCTCGTGCAGGGCGTGGTGCTCGTCTACGGCGTCGGCGTACTGCTGGTGAACCTGGCCGTCGACGTAGCCCTTGCCCTGCTGGACCCGCGCTCGACGATCCGGGAGAGCTGATGGCCCGCCGTACCCGCTGGATCGCAGTACTCCGTACGCCGGTCGGCGCCGGTGCCGGTCTGCTCTTGCTGGCGGTCCTCCTGCTCGCAGTGCTCGCGCCGGTGCTCTGGTCCGACCAGGCCTCAGCGATCGACACCGAGCACCTGCTGGAAGGCACCTCCTCCCAGCACTGGCTGGGCACCGACAGCCTCGGGCGCGACATCTTCTACCGAGTCCTGGTCGCCTCCCGTACGTCGATCCTGCTCGCGCTGCTGGCTACGGCTCTTGGCGTGTTCGCCGGGCTCCTGCTCGGCACGGCTCCGGTGCTGCTGGGGCGTCGCTTCGGGCGGTTGACGACTGCCCTCGTCAACATCGCCGTCGCGTTCCCGGGACTGCTGCTCGCGCTGTTCTTCGCGGTGATCTTCGGTGTCGGGGCGAAGGGGGCGGTGCTCGCGATCGGGCTGGCGGGGGCGCCTGCTTTCGCTCGGCTGACACAGACCCTCGTTGCGGGCGTTGCCGAGCGGGACTTCGTCGCCGCGGCGCGGATCGCGGGCGTTGGGCGGTTCCGGATCCTGCTGCGGCACATCCTGCCGAACGTCGCCGAGCCGTTGGTGGTCAACGCGACGATCGGCGCGGGCGGCGTGCTGCTCGCCTTCGCGGGGCTGTCGTTCCTCGGGCTCGGCGTGCAGCCACCGGCGTACGACTGGGGGCGGCTGATGGGCGAGTCGCTGAACGGGATCTACGTGCATCCGGCTGCCGCGCTCGCGCCTGGCGTCGCTGTGGTGATCGCGGGGCTGGCGTTCAACCTGTTCGGCGAGGCGGTGGCGAAGGGGCTCGGAGTGCCGGTGGTGCTCGGTCCTCGGGTGCGATCCCGGCTGCCCGAAACCGTTCCTGCAGCGCCTGTGGACGACGATGCCGTGCTGGTCGTGAAGGATCTGCGGGTCAGTTTTCCGGGCCCGATCACGCCGGTGCGCGGTGTCAGCTTCACGATCGGCAAGGGCGAGATCGTCGGTGTGGTGGGCGAATCCGGCTCCGGGAAGAGCCTCACGGCGCTCGCCGTGGCGGGGCTGATCGAGTCCCCCGGGCAGGTCTCGGCTGCGGAGCTGTCCTTCCTCGGGGCGCCGCTGCTCGGCCGGCTGGCCGACCGCGCCTCGGCAGCGACCCGGCGACGGCTGCTGGGGACGTCGTTCGCGATGGTGTTCCAGGACCCGATGACGTCGTTCAACCCGACCAAGCGGATCGGCGTACAGCTTGCTGAAGGGGCTCGGGAGCACCAGGGGTTGAGCCGGCGCGCGGCGATGGCGCGAGCGGTCGATCGGTTGCGTGCGGTGCGAGTGCCCGCGGCGGAACGGCGGGCGAGGCAGTACCCGCACGAGTTCTCCGGCGGGATGCGGCAGCGGGCGATGATCGGGATGGGTCTGATGGGCGCGCCGGCGCTGATCGTCGCCGACGAGCCGACGACCGCTCTCGACGTGACGGTCCAGCGTCAGGTGCTGCGGCTGCTGGAGACGATCCGCGAGACCGACGAGGTCGCGGTGCTGCTGATCAGCCACGACATCACCGTCGTCGCGCAGGTCTGCGACCGGGTGCTGGTGATGTACGCCGGACGCATCGTCGAGGATCTGCCCGCCGCGGAGCTGGCGACTGGGGCTCGGCATCCCTACACACGGGCGCTGCTGGCCGCCGTACCGGATCTGGACACGCCGCTCGACGAACCGCTCGCGGTCATCCCCGGCAAACCTGTTGAGCCGTCAGCCTTTCCGGCCGGATGTGCCTACAAAGGTCGGTGTGAGTTCCTTGTGAGGGCCTGTTCCGAGCAGGACCCTGAACTGGCAGGCACAAACCACCGAGTCGCCTGCTGGAACCCGCAAGGCCAAGCAGTGTTGACGATCGAGTCGATTCGGACGGGGCAACGATGAGTGAGTTGAGGTTCGACCAAGTGACAGTGCGGTACGGCGCCGGCCGCCGCGCACTGACCGCTGTCGACGCGGTCGATCTGTGCGTTCCGTCCGGCCAGGTGGTCGGGCTGGTCGGTGAGTCCGGATCGGGCAAGTCGACGCTCGCCCGGGCCGCGGTCGGTCTCGCGGACCTGACGTCGGGGCAGATCCTGCTCGACGGCGCGCCGCTGCGGCGGCGGCCGCGCGAACGACGGCCGCTGCAGCTGGTCTTCCAGGATCCGTACTCGTCGCTGGATCCGCGGATGACGATCGGCGACTCGATCGCGGAGGCGGTGCCCCGTTCAGGTCCACCACGACGCCCCGAGGTGGCCCGGCTGCTCGAGCTGGTCGGGCTCGACGCCGAGCGCGCCCAGTCGTACCCGGGCGCCCTGTCCGGTGGCCAACGGCAACGAGTCGCGATCGCGCGGGCGCTGGCCGGTCAGCCGGACGTGATCATCGCCGACGAGATCACCTCGGCGCTCGACGTGTCCATCCAGGGCACCGTGCTGAACCTGGTCCGCTCACTGCAGCGCGAGCTGCGGCTGTCGATGCTGTTCATCTCCCACAACCTCGCGGTCGTGCGCTACGTGAGCGACTTCATCGCGGTGATGTACCTGGGCCGCATCGTCGAGTTCGGCCCGGCCGCGGAGGTGCTCGCCGACCCGCAACACCCGTACACGAAGGAGTTGCTGGCCGCCGCGCCCCGGCGGGGCTCGACCTCGCTGCTCGACCCGGTGGACCAGTTGCTCGCCGACCCGGCGGCTCAGGCCGTTGCCGAGCGCGCCGCGCAGGTCGTCGCCGACGCCGAGCCGGCTGACCCGCACCACCCACCGGCCGGTTGCCGGTTCCACCCGCGATGCCCGATCGGGCCGTTCGTGCTCGCCGACCGCGAGCACTGCCTGACGATTGACCCCACGACTGACGCCGACCGCCGACGTCATCGCGCCGCCTGCCACCACGTGGCCGGCGCCCTGCAGCCGGTCGCCGCCGGTTCCGTAGCCAAGGAGGACTCCCTGTGACCCGACGCCTGCGCATCGACGACCTGCCCGAGCTGACCGTCCCCGAGCAGCCAGCGCTCTCCCCCGACGGCAGCCAGCTCGTCTACGTCCTCCGGACAACCGACCAGGCGGCCGATCGCACCCTGCGCAACCTGTGGCGGATCACCGACGGCGAGCCGAAGCAGCTGACCCGCGGCGACAGCGACACCTCACCGACCTGGTCCCCGGACGGCACGCAGCTCGCCTTCCTCCGCGCCAAGGACGGCCCGGCGCAGCTCTGGGTGCTCCCGGCCGCCGGCGGCGAGCCCGAGCAGCTCACCACGCTCCCGCTCGGCGCCGGCGCCCCACGCTGGAGCCCTGACGGCACGCGCATCGCCTTCAGCGCCGCCGTCGACACCGCGGCTCTCCCCGACGAGGACGACGAGGCCCGCGAGACCCGCGGCCATGCCCCGATCGTCACCGAACGCCTCGACTACCAGGCCGACGGTGCCGGCTGGCTGCGTACGTACCGCAAGCACGTCCACCTCCTCGACCTCGACACGAAGCAGGTCCGTCAGGCGACCGAAGGCGACTGGCACGCCGGCGACCCCGACTGGTCCCCCGACGGGACCAAGCTCGCCTTCAGCGCAGGCACCGCCCCGGACACCGACCTCGTCCCGACCTCACCGGTGTACGTCCTCGACGCAACCGACGCGAAGGCCGAGCCGCAGCAAGTCGGCCTACGCGACGGCCTGGCCGGCCCGGTCCGCTGGACGTCCGACGGCGAGTCCCTCCTGATCGTCGGCAACACCACCGGCCCGGTCGGGCACGCCAGCCTGCTCCGCCTCACCCTTGACACCGGCGACGTCGCGAACCTGTCGGCGCCGCTCGACCGCAACGTGATGCCCGGCAGCCCGGCGTACCCGGGAGCGCTGCCGGTCCTGATCGACGACGGCCAGACCGTCCTGTTCTGCGTCCGCGACCGCGGCTGCACCCACCTGTACGCCGTACCGGTCGCCGGCGGTACGCCGCGTCGCGTGCTGGGCGAGGCCGGTCAGAACGTCTCCGGGCTCTCCGTCGCCGGCGGCATCGCCGCGACCGCGCTGACCACCGCGACGTCGTACGGCGAGATCGTGACGGTCGACCTGGCCGACGGATCGGTGACGCAGCGGACGTCGTACGGACTCGAAGACGTGGAGACCTTCGTCCGCGAGGAACGCGAGTTCACGATCTCCGACGGCACTGTGGTGCACGGCTGGATCGTCCGCGACCCTGCGGCGACCGGCGCTCAGCCGCTGCTGCTCGACGTCCACGGCGGGCCGCACAACGCGTGGAACGGTGTGGCTGACGAAGCCCACCTCTACCACCAGGAGCTCGCCGCCCACGGCTGGACCGTCCTGCTGCTCAACCCCCGCGGCAGCGACGGCTACGGCGAGGAGTTCTACAACGCGGTGCTCGGCGGCTGGGGCACCTCGGACGCCAACGACTTCCTCGAGCCGATCGACCAGCTCGTTGCCGAGGGCATCGCCGACGCCGAGCGGCTCGCGATCGCCGGGTACAGCTACGGCGGCTTCATGACCTGTTACCTGACCAGCCGCGACAGCAGGTTCGCCGCAGCCGTCGCGGGTGGTGTCGTCAGCGACCTGACCAGCATGAGCGGTACGTCGGACGCCGCGCACTACCTCAGCGTCTACGAGCTGAACGGCCCCGGCGACTTCAGCGCGATGTCCCCGTTGACCAAGGTCGACCAGGTCAAGACGCCGACGCTGATCCTGCACGGCGACGCCGACGTGCGCTGCCCGATCGGCCAAGCCCAGCAGTGGCACACCGCGCTGCGCGAGCAGGGCGTGCCGACCCAGCTCGTGCTGTATCCGGAAGCCAGCCACCTGTTCATCGTCGAGGGTCGCCCGTCGCACCGGATCGACTTCGGCCACCGCATCGCCAACTGGGTCGAGCAGTACGCCGGCGACGCGCGCGGCCCGCAGCGAGCGCGGATCGATGCCGCGCACTGGCAGCGACGGCTGACCACTCTCGCGGCGAAGCACAAGGTCGTCGGCGCCTCGCTCGGCATCCTGCGGCTGCGGCCCGGCCAGGACGACGAGCTGGTGGAGGCGGCGACCGGCGTACTGCACAAGGAGACCGGCGTCGCGGTGACGACGGACTCGATCTTCCAGATCGGCTCGATGTCGAAGGTGTGGACGGCGACGCTCGCGCTGCAGCTCGTCGACGAGGGGCTGCTCGACCTGGACGCGCCGCTGATCCAAGTGCTGCCCGAGCTGCAGCTCGGCGACCCGGACGTCGCCAAGCAGGTGACGATGCGCCAGCTGCTGACCCACACGAGCGGTATCGACGGCGACGTGTTCACCGACACCGGCCGCGGCGACGACTGCCTGGAGAAGTACGTCGACGGGCTGGCCGAGGTCGGCCAGAACCACCCGCTCGGCGCGACCTGGTCGTACTGCAACTCCGGCTTCTCGCTGGCCGGCCGCGTGATCGAGAAGCTCACCGGCAAGACCTGGGACGCGGCGCTGCGGGAACGGATCTTCACGCCGCTCGGCTTGCGTCGTACGGTCACGTTGCCCGAGGAGGCGCTGCTGCACCGCGCCGCCGTCGGCCACGTCGGCGAGGACGAACTGGTCCCGGCGCCGGTGTGGGGACTACCCCGGGCTCTCGGGCCGGCCGGGCTGATCACGTCGACTGCCGCCGAGGCGCTGGCCTTCGCTCGCCTGCACCTGAACGACGGTCTCGCTCCGGATGGCACGCGAGTGCTCAGCTCTGCATCCGTGACGGCGATGGCCGACAAGCAGGCCGAGCTCCCCGACAAGCACACGCTCGGCGACTCGTGGGGCCTCGGCTGGATCCGCTTCGACTGGGACGGCCACCGCCTGATCGGCCACGACGGCAACACGATCGGCCAGGCCGCGTTCCTCCGCGTGCTGCCCGAGCAGGGCCTGGCCGTCACGCTGCTCACGAACGGCGGCAAC
Source organism: Kribbella sp. NPDC051770 (assembly GCF_040681455.1). NCBI lineage: Bacteria > Bacillati > Actinomycetota > Actinomycetes > Propionibacteriales > Kribbellaceae > Kribbella > Kribbella sp. NPDC051770. The sequence goes on from NZ_JBFAYT010000013.1 coordinate 179,283, forward strand.
ACCCGCGACCTGTACGAAGACCTCTACCGCGAGATCTTCCGCGACCTGGCCGGAGTCACCATGCCGTTGCCGTTGGCCCCCTTGTCCGAGACGCCCGAGATCGACCCGCACCGGCACGTCGGCCGGTACGAGCGAGCGAGCACGCTACAGGAGGTCTTCGTCGAGGACGGCCAGCTGAAGGTCCGCCTCACGGCAACCGGCCCGCTGGCCGAACTGATGCCCGAGCCATCCCAGGTCTTCGAGATGCGCCCGGCCGACGCGTCTGGTGACCTGTTCGTCGTCCGCCAGCCCGGCTCACTGATCTGGTCGGCGATCACTTTCTACGCGCTCCCGACCGGAGAGAAGTACATGCACTTCGGCGTCCGAGCCACCCCGAAGGTCAGCTGATGACGCCGACTTCGTCCCCGCGCCCCTCGTCCCCGCGCCCCTCGTCGTCCTCGAGCCCGCCCTCCCCGGCGAACGCTCCCTCCCCCACGCCACCGTCCCCCCGGACGACCCCATCGTTGTCGGCGATGCTGGCGGACCTCGAGACCCTGGTGACCTGCGAGTCCCCGTCGTCAGACCTCGAAGCGGTCGCCCGCAGCGCCGACGTAGTCGCCCGCCTGGGCACTGAATGCCTGGGCCGCGAACCGTCGTACGAGGTGGTGGACGGGTGTACGCACCTGCGCTGGAGCTTCGGCGCCGGCCCATCGCGCGTCCTCGTCCTCGCCCACCACGACACGGTCTGGCCGATCGGCTCCCTGGCCACCCATCCGTTCGTCGTCGAGGACGGCATCCTCCGCGGTCCCGGCAGCTTCGACATGAAGACCGGCCTGGTGATGGCGTTCCACGCCCTGGCCGCGTTGCCGTCCCTCGACGGAGTCACCCTCCTCGTCACCGGCGACGAGGAGCTGGGCTCCCCGTCCTCCCGCGCCCTGATCGAAGCCGAGGCCACCGGCTGCGCGGCAGCTCTGGTCCTGGAAGCATCCGCGGACAACGGCGCCCTGAAACTCGAACGCAAGGGCGTCTCCAACTACGAGATCCGGATCACCGGCCGAGCCGCCCACGCCGGCCTGGAACCAGAGCTCGGCGTCAACGCCAGCATCGAAGCCGCCTACCAGATCCTCGCCATCGCCGCCCTGGGCGACGCCGCCCTAGGCACGACCGTCACCCCGACAGCACTGACTTCCGGCACCACCCGCAACACCGTCCCGGCCTCCGGAAGCTTCCTGGTCGACGTACGGGCTCGCACAGTCGCCGAACAACTCCGCGTCGACACCGCCCTGCACGCCCTCAAACCAGTCCTCCCCGAAGCAACGATCGAGATCCTCGGCGGCCCCAACCGTCCGCCCCTGGAGCGCACGATGTCCCAAGCCCTCTACGAACAGGCAGGCAAACTAGCGACCGCCCTAGGCCTACCACCCCTCCGCGAAACCTCGGTCGGCGGCGGCTCCGACGGCAACTTCACCGCCGGCGTCGGCACCCCAACCCTCGACGGACTGGGCGCGGTAGGCGGCGGCGCCCACGCCGACGACGAACACGTGGTGGTCTCGGAGATCGTCCCCCGCACTTCGTTGCTCACAGCCCTGATCGCCGACTTGCTGGAAACCCCATGAGCACCCCACTGAGCGGCCTGGTCAGCCCTCCAACCAGCACGGCGGTGAGCGCAGCCGACCAAGCCTCCGCGGCCGCCGCCACCTCAGCCGGCGTACAGGTCCGCGCCCTCACCGAACTCTCCGAGCTCGACGCCGTCTACCACCTCTACGACTCGATCTGGCGGCCCGACCCGAAGAACCCCCCGGTCACGACCGAGCTCCTCCGCGCCCTCACCAAAGCAGGCAACTACGTCTCCGGCGCCTACGACGGCACCGAACTCGTCGGCGCCTGCGTCGGCTTCTTCGCGGCACCGGCAGAGGTCTCCATGCACAGCCACGTAGCCGGCGTCTCCACCACAGCCCGCGGCCGCAACATCGGCTTCGCCCTCAAACTCCACCAACGAGCCTGGGCGCTGGAACGCGGAATCACCGCGATCTCCTGGACCTTCGACCCACTCATCCGCCGCAACGCCTACTTCAACCTGGTGAAGCTGGCCGCCCACCCCGCCGAGTACCTGACCAACTTCTACGGCGGCATGCACGACAGCATCAACAACGGCGACGACACCGACCGCCTCCTGGTCCGCTGGGACCTGGACACCCCCGCAGTCACCAAAGCGGCCACCGCCCACTCCCAACCGCTGACAATCCAGTCCTACCCACAGGCCACCATCGCCCTGACCCGAGCCCCCAACGACCACCCGGCCCCAGGCTCGAACGCTCACACCGTCGCCGGCGCAGCCGTTCACACCGTCGCCGGTGCAGCCGCACACTCCGTCCCGGGCGCCCCCGCGCATCCTCCGCGCCCAGGTGTCGCTCCCCTCACTAGCAACATCGTCCTGGTCGCCGTCCCCCCGGACATCGAATCCCTCCGCCGAACCAACCCGACCGCAGCCAAGTCCTGGCGCTCAGCCCTCCGCGACGTCCTCGGCGGCCTCCTGGCCGACGGCGCCCAGGTGATCGGCTTCGACCGCACCGGTTGGTACGTCCTCGAACTCCCCGCGAGAGGCCTCACCCGATGAAGCTCACCGGAGTAGAACTCCGCCGAATCTCCCTCCCCCTCGTCTCCCCCTTCCGCACCAGCTTCGGCACCGAGACCACCCGAGACGCCCTCCTGGTCCGAGTCGTCACCACCGAGGCCGAGGGCTGGGGCGAGTGCGTAGCCATGGCCGCCCCCTTGTACTCCTCCGAGTACGCCGACGCAGCCGCCGACGTCCTCCGCCGCTTCTTCGTCCCCGCCCTCGCGTCCGTCGACCACCTCACCGCCGTCGACGTCACCCCGACCCTCCAGAAGTTCCACGGCCACCGCATGGCCAAAGCCGCCCTGGAAACGGCCGTCCTCGACGCAGAGCTCCGCGCCGAAGGCCGCCCGCTCGCCCGCGAACTGGGCGCCGTCCACACCCAGGTCCCCTGCGGCGTCTCCGTCGGCATCATGAACTCCACCGAAGAACTACTCGACGCCGTAGGCAACTACCTCGACGAGGGTTACCTCCGCATCAAGCTCAAGATCCAACCAGGCTGGGACATCGACCCGGTAGCCGCCGTCCGCAACCGCTTCGGCGACGACATCCTCCTCCAGGTAGACGCCAACACGGCCTACACCGTCGCCGACACCCGCCACCTGGCCCGCCTGGACCCCTACAACCTCCTCCTGATCGAACAACCCTTGCCCGAAGACGACATTCTCGGCCACGCACAACTGGCCCAGCACCTGAAAACCCCCATCTGCCTGGACGAATCCATCACCTCAGCCCAGACAGCCGCCGCAGCCATCACCCTCAAAGCCTGCTCGATCATCAACATCAAACCCGGCCGAGTAGGCGGCTACCTCGAGTCCCGCCGAATCCACGACCTCTGCCAGTCCCACAACATCCCCGTCTGGTGCGGCGGCATGCTCGAAACCGGCCTGGGCCGAGCCGCCAACCTGGCACTGGCAGCCCTCCCCAACTTCACCCTCCCCGGCGACACCTCAGCCTCCTCCCGCTACTACCAAACCGACATCACCCCACCCTTCACCCTCACCAACGGCCACCTCCCCGTCCCCACCACCCCCGGCATAGGCATAGACCCCCTGGAAGCAGAACTAGCGGAGGTAACCACCCACACCGAATGGCTGAAGCTCTAACCCACCCAGCAACCCCACCGCGTCGAGCCGGCCGCGGGCGACGACCACGCCCGATCGCTGGCCGCGGGCAGGACGCCGAGCGCGGTCTCGTCGTTGGCGCAGACGATCGCGCCGGGCGGTCGGCGTCCGGTCAGCAGCGCACACCACCGACGGCGGGCACGGCGCCGGTTGTCCGGGGCGACGAAAGCAGGGGGTGAAGTTGTTGGGTGGGACGAACTAGGGTGGGGAGTTGGGATTTAGGGTCAGGGAGGTGATGCGTTCCGTGACTAATCGGCCTCGGGCGAGTCTTGGGCGGGTGCTGGACGATTTGGGCGCCACGTTGCTTGAGCTGGTGGACGGGGACGCTGACCGGCCGGTGGAGATCGGTGGGGTGGTGATTCATGATCCCGTCGACGAACCTGTGTTGCCTTCGAATGCGTTGGTGTTGGGGGTTGGGCTGCAGGAGCCGGAGGCGATCGCTTGGGCGTTGCGGGATTTGGGGCGACAGCAGGCTGCTGGGTTGGTGGTGCGGGCGCCGGTGACTCGGGATGCGGATGTCGGTGCGGCGGTTGCTGAGTCCGGGGTGGCGTTGCTGGGGCTGACTCGGGGGGCTTCTTGGGATCAGTTGGCGGTGTTGTTGCGGTCGCTGCTGGCTGAGGGGGATGTGGGGGTTGCCGAGCCGGAGACCTTGGGTGGGATGCCGTCCGGAGATCTGTTCGCGTTGGCGAATGCGACCGCGGCGTTGCTGGATGCTCCGGTGACGATCGAGGATCGGAACTCTCGGGTACTCGCGTTCTCTGGGCGGCAGGACGAGGCTGATACCGCGCGGGTCGAGACGGTGCTGGGGCGGCAGGTGCCTCAGCGGTACTCGCGGTTGCTGGCTGAGCTGGGGATCTTTCGGGAGCTGCATCGGACCGATCGGCCGGTGCATGTGCCGCCGTTGCCGATCACCGCGACTGAGTTCACGATTCCTCGGGTTGCTGTTGCGGTTCGGGCGGGGGACGAGATTCTCGGGTCGATCTGGGCGGCCGTTCGGGATCCGTTGACTGACGAACGGACTCAGGCGCTGTGCGACGCGGCCAAGTTGGTGGCGCTGCACATGCTTCGGATTCGGGCCGGCGCGGATGTGGAACGGCGGCTTCGCGCCGATCTGGTCAGTACGGCGCTGGAGGGTGGGGCCGGGGCGCGGGATGCGCTTGATCGTCTTGGGCTGGCTGACCAGCCGGTGGTGGTGCTGGCTTTGGCTGTGCAGGTACGGCGCACGGCTGAGGACGGTGCCGGGCATGAACGGCAAGGGGCTGTCGCGAAGGCTCGGCGCGATGGGGCGCGGGCGTCGGCTGTCCCGAAGGCGCAACGCGGTCAGGCTCGGGAGGTGGTGGCTCCACCGAAGGCCCCGCGGGACCGGGCTCGGGAGGCGTTCAGTGGCGATGCTTCGGTGGGGGCTGGTCAGGAGTCGTTGGTGGGTGAGGCGGGACTGGCTACTGAGCGGCAGCGGTTGGCTGACGCGTTCGCTATGCACTTGGGGGCCGTGCATCCGCGGTCGGCGGCGGCTCTGGTGGGGGATGTCGCGTACGGGTTGTTGCCGGTTCGGGCCGATCGTGAGGACGGGGAGGAGCGGGCGGTACGGATCGCCAAGGACTTCCTGGACCGGATCGGGGATCGGGTGACCGTCACTGTGGGGGTTGGTCCGGTGGTACGGGAGACGGGTCGGCTTCCGCATGCTCGGGCCGGCGCTGATCGGGCGCTTCGGGTGCTTCGGACGGGGGCTCAGCGGGTTGCGCGGTTGGCGGATGTGCATGTGGAGACGTTGTTGCTGGAGCTGCGGGATCTGATCGAGGCTCGCGGTGATCAGCCGACGGGGCCGATTGCTCGGTTGGTTGCGTACGACCGGGAGCACAACACCAACTTGGTGGAGACGCTGCGGGCCTGGCTGGACGCGTTTGGGGATGTCATCGCAGCGGCCGCGACCGTGTACGTGCATCCGAACACGTTTCGGTACCGGCTGCGGCGGCTGGCGGAGGTTGCGGATCTCGATCTAGCGGATCCGGAGACTCGGTTCGCAGCGATGCTGCAACTGCGGGTTGTCACGCCGGCTCGGCCTGGGCGGCTGTAGTCAGACGGTGATGCGAGAGAGAGCTACGCATCGCCTGGGGTGGCCGTAGTCAGGCGGTGATGCGGGAGAGCCAGGCGTGGCCTGGGTGGAGATGGTTGATCATGCCGGCCAGCCAGGTGCGCTGAGTGGACGTGAGGAGGGGCAGGGCCGCGGCCAGGTCCTGCTCGTCCTTGGGGCGGTTGAGGCGGGCCTTGTAGGCGAGGGCCATCTCGGGGGTGATGTACCGCAGGCCGTCGGACGCGATCCAGGTGATCTCGTCCAGGGCGAAGTCGAGAGACGGGTCGCGGCGGAAGATCCAGCGGCCGTCTCGGTCGGGATTCACGACCAGGTCGTACTCCCACGGAGCGAGAGCGTGCCGGCGAAGCCAGATCTGGTCTGCGTCGTCCGGAGGCTCAGGGCGCCGGTCGGTGAGCGGGCTGAGGCGGCCTCCGGCGTTGGACCACAGGTGCCACTCACCTTTGAGGTGCTCGCGGAGCAGCTCAACATCTTTGCGCCAGAGGGACACGTCGACGTCTTCGTGCGGACGTCGTACGCCGGTGAACGCCTCGATCGCCCAACCGCCGGCGATCCACCAGTCGGAGGGATAGCCGTCGAGCAGCCGCGCGGCATCCTGCGGAGACGAGACGTGCCACGGACCGTAGAGCTGCTGGAACTCGAGCTCCTCGGGATCGAGACCATCGGGGTACGACGCACTCTGCTGCATCCGCAGATCCTCGCACCCGCAGGGTTGAGAGAATCCGGCATGCCCCTGACGAACCCGTGGTTGACTGGAACCGCTCCGACGAAACGACTCGAGTACGACGTGCTGTCGGAACGGATCTTGAACCTGTGGAGCAGCCAGAACATGTGTGTGCTGGCGACCAGCGGTGAAGACGGCCCGTTGGCTACGCCAGTCCGGTACTACCACCTGGACTTCACGCTGTTGTTCACCGCGGCGCCGCAGTCGCCGAAGATGCGGAATCTGGCGACGGACCCTCGGGTGTCGGTGGGGATCTTCGCTCCGTTGGTGGGACAGGCGAGCAGCCGGGGTGCGCAGGTGTTCGGCAGGGCTCAGGTGTTGATGCCTGGGGACGCTGAGTTCGATCAGTACTGGCAGGCGTACCGGTGGCAGTCGGATCACGTCGAGCGCGGGCGCTCGCTGGAGGAGCCGCCGGCGGGGCCGTTGGTGGCAGTTACGGCAGAGAAGGTCGTCTACACGGAGCACTGGTTGCGGAGGACCGGATACGCGCCTTGGCAGGTCTGGCGAGCTCGGTGAAAGGAGAAGTGCAGAGGGGGAAATGTTAAGGGCCACCCCGGTGTGGGGTGGCCCTTAACAGTGTGAATGTCCGGCGACGTCCTACTCTCCCACGACCTCCCGGTCGCAGTA